>JAECRT010000017.1:0-11049 GCA_016000085.1 Sphingomonadaceae bacterium | reverse complement strand
CCGGCCGCGCCATCATGGGCAAAGACCGTGCCCAATCCACCGCCAGCCGCGAATTTGGTCACGCCCAGCTTCTCCAGCACGATGCGATCGCCGCCGTCCTGGAAATCTTCGATCCGGTCGCCGCCATCCAGCGCGCCTGCGCCCTTGAAGACGAACCAGTCATTCCCCGCGCCGCCCCACAGGCGATCCGCGCCCAGGTCGCCGAATATCCGGTCGAAACCGCCATCGCCATGCAACTGGTCCTTGCCGTCGCTGCCGATCAGCATGTCGTCGCCATCGCCGCCGAATATGATGTCGTCGCCGGCTTCGCCGCCCAACGTGTCGGCATCCTTGCCACCGTCGAGATAGTCGTTGCCCGACCCGGCCTGTATATTGTCGCGGCCATCGCCGCCATAAAGCTGGTCGACCCCCCATTCCGACACGATGATATCGTCGCCCGCGCCGCCGCTGAGATAATTATTGCCGTCGCCACCGTCGACACGGTCATTGCCGTTGCCGCCATAGAGGTGATCGTCGCCGGACTGACCCTTCAGCTTGTCGTTGCCGTCCTCGCCATAGATCCAGTCATTGCCCGCGCCGCCGCCCACGCCCTGCGTGGTCAGCTTGCCGGTTGCCGGGTTGATCTCGTTCAGGAAGCCGTCGTCGCCCGCACCGGCATAGATGATGTCATCGCCGACATCGCCGTCGATATAATCGCGGCCACCACCGGCATAGATGATGTCGTTGCCCGAATCGCCCAATATCTGGTCATGGCCATCGCCCATCTCGATCCGGTCGTCGCCGCCGCCGCCTGACGCCGTATTGTTGCCGGTCCCGCCATAGAGGAAGTCGTTGCCGTCGCCGCCATCGATCAGGTCGTTGCCGTCCTCGCCCCAGATCCTGTCGCTGCCTGCGCCGCCTTTGAGGAAGTCGAGGCCAGCCTCGCCATGGAGGACATCGTCGCCCTCATTGCCCTCGACATAATCGTCGCCCGCTCCGGCCCAAATCTGGTCATTGCCCGCCAGACCATAAATCTGGTCAATGGCTGCCGTGCCCTTCAGACTGTTGTTCAGGCTGGTCCCGACCAGTTTAACCATCTGCGTGCCCCTCTACCTCATCCGGACGATATGCAACGTGCCGGAGATAATGAATCGATCCGTAAAGTGCGGTAATGTTATACCGCTCATCTTCCCAATCGTCTAAGTCATACGCTTGGCTACTCGTTAACTATTACGAGTGGCCGACGCTGCGGCTTTCAAGTGATGTTGAGTCCGATGACTGCCCTGCGATCGGGAATATCCAGCCGCATTGTGCGTCGCAATAGCCGGTTCCTGTGGGCAACTGCGGCTTGTCTTGTCCATGCAACGGCTTGCCCCCGGATGGAGGAGAAAGCGCGCCGCGCCGGATCGCATCCTTTGGCCCGAACCCATTGGTCAGCAGCCCACGTCCCGAATGGACAGCCAGTTCACCAGAAATGCCAGCGGGGAGATTCCGGGTTATAGCCCCAAAGAACGCCGCCGGAAACGGAACGGAATTTGATACTGCCGCCATCTCAAATATGTGGATGACGCTTTATGAACATCACGATGATCGGGTCCGGCTATGTAGGTTTGGTGTCGGGCGCCTGTTTTGCCGACTTTGGCCATGACGTGATCTGCGTCGACAAGGATGAGCGCAAGATCGCCTCGTTGCTCGACGGCCGGATGCCAATATTCGAGCCGGGTCTGGATCATCTGGTGTCCAGCAACGTGAAGGCCGGCAGGCTGGGCTTTACGACCAACCTGACTGAAGGTGTCGCCAATGCCGATGTGGTGTTCATCGCCGTCGGCACGCCCTCACGACGGGGCGATGGCCATGCGGACCTGAGCTATGTTTATGCCGCGGCAAAGGAGATCGCCGGAGCGATCAAGGGCTTCACGGTCATCGTCAACAAATCGACCGTGCCGGTGGGGACGGGGGACGAAGTGGAGCGGATCATCCGTGAAGCCAATCCCGACGCCGACTTCGCTGTCGTGTCCAATCCCGAATTTCTCCGTGAAGGCGCGGCGATCGACGATTTCAAGCGGCCCGACCGCATCGTCATCGGCAGCGACAACCCCCGCGCTATCGAGGTGATGCGGCAGGTCTATCGCGCGCTCTACATCAACAAGTCGCCGCTGATCGAAATGAACCGGCGCGGCGCGGAACTCACCAAATATGCCGGCAACGCTTTTCTGGCGACGAAGATCACCTTTATCAACGAGATCGCCGACCTGTGCGAAAAGGTGGGCGCCGATGTGCAGGATGTCGCGCGGGGCATTGGCCTCGACAACCGGATCGGTTCCAAATTCCTCCATGCCGGGCCGGGTTATGGCGGCTCCTGCTTCCCCAAGGATACGCTGGCGCTGCTCAAGACCAGCCGCGATTATGACGCGCCACAGCGCATCGTGGAAACGGTGGTGGCGGTCAACGACAACCGCAAGCGCGCGATGGGCCGCAAGATCATCAGCGGCATGGGCGGTGAAGTGCGTGGCAAGACCGTCGCCATATTGGGCCTCACCTTCAAGCCCAACACCGACGACATGCGCGACAGTCCGGCCATTGCGATCATCCAGGCGCTCCAGGACGCGGGCGCAATCATCCGCGCCCATGATCCCGAAGGGATGGAGCAGGCGCAGCCTTTGCTGGACAATGTGGATTATTGTGACAATGCCTATGCGACGATGGAGAACGCCGACGCGCTCGTCATCGTGACGGAATGGGATGCATTCCGCGCGCTCGATCTCGATCGGGTGAAATCTCTTCTCAAGGCGCCCCTGTTCTTCGATCTGCGCAACATCTATCCGCGCAACACGATCGAGGCGGAGGGTTTCGCCTATCATGCTGTGGGGCGCTGATATGACTGGCAAGGGTGATCCGGTTCTCGTCACGGGGGCCGCGGGCTTTATCGGCCATGCAACCGCTCATCGCCTGCTCGATCGCGGCGAGCGGGTGATCGGCTTCGACATCGTGAACGATTATTACGACCCCGCACTCAAGGAAGCGCGGCTGGCCACATTGATGGAGCGCGAAGGCTTTTCCTTCCACCGCATGGATGTGTCCGACGCCGAAGGCGTTGCGGCGCTGTTGCGGGACAATGGCATCGAACGGGTCGTGCATCTCGCCGCGCAGGCGGGTGTGCGTTACAGCCTGCAAAATCCCTTCGCCTATGAAAAGTCGAACCTTCAGGGACATCTGGCGATCCTCGAGGCGTGCCGTCATGCGCCCAATTTCCGCCATCTGGTCTATGCTTCGTCCAGTTCCGTCTATGGCGACCGGCCGATCGGCGGCGTGGGCTATCGCGAGGATGAGACGGCGGCCAACCCGGCCTCACTCTATGCCGCGACCAAGCGCGCCTGCGAATTGATGAGCCAAGCCTATGCCAATCTCTACGGCTTTGCGCAGACCGGGCTTCGCTTCTTCACCGTTTATGGTCCGTGGGGTCGGCCCGACATGGCCTATTTTTCCTTCACGCAGAAGATTCTCGCGGGGCAACCCATCGAAATCTATGGCGAAGGCAAAATGGCGCGCGACTTCACCTATATCGATGACATCGTCGACGGGATCATCGGATCGCTCGATCACGTCCCTGAAAATGGCGCGCACCGCGTGTTCAACATCGGCGACAATCATCCGGTCGGCCTGATGGATATGGTGCAGACGCTGGAGCGCGCGATCGGGGTCGAGGCTGAAAAGATCATGAAGCCGATGCAGCCCGGCGACGTGACCGCGACTTATGCCGATGTGTCGGCGCTCCACGCGCTGACCGGCTATAAGCCCAAGGTCATGCTGGCCGAAGGGCTGGAGCGCTTTGCCCTGTGGTATCGCGACTATTATCAGGTCGATGCAGCGGCCAGCCCGCAACTCCAGCGGGCCTGATGACGCCGCCGGGCGGATCGCTTCAGCCCGGCCGCCTCGTCAATCCGCCAGCCGCAGCGCTACCTCGTTCATGAACCGAGCGTCGTCGTCCTTCGCCAGCCATTCCGCTTCCGCGCCGATCGCGCCCAGCATGTCGGACAGCGCGTCCATTTCGCTCTTGTGATAATTGCCCAGCACATAGCCATGGACCCGGTCCTTATGCCCCGGATGGCCGATGCCGATCCGCACCCGGCGGAACTCATTGCCGATATGGGCATCGGTGGAGCGCAGGCCATTATGCCCGGCATTGCCGCCGCCGCGCTTCACCTTGACCTTCATGGGAACCAGATCGAGTTCATCGTGAAAGACGGTCACGTCCTGCGGCGTCAGCTTGTAGAAGCGCATCGCGTCACCGACCGCACGTCCGCTTTCGTTCATGAAAGTCGCGGGTTTGAGCAGGATGATCTTCTCCGTCCCGATCCGCCCTTCCTGAACCCAGCCCTGAAACTGCTTCTTGGGCGGGGAGAAACGGTGCATGTCGGCAATCAGGTCGACGGCCATGAAGCCGACATTGTGCCGGTGCATCGCATATTGCGTGCCCGGATTGCCCAGCCCCACCCAGATTTGCATTGCACCCATGCTCCCAACGAAAAATCCCGCCCGCCGGGTAGGCGGACGGGATTATAATTTCCAGCCCGAAGGCGGAAAGGCTTATTCGCCTTCCGCAGCTTCCGCTTCGCTGCCGGCGCTCTTCAGAGCGGACGGAGCAACGATGGTCGCCAGGGTGAAGTCGCGATCGTCGATCGCGGTCTTCGCGCCCTTGGGCAGCTTGACGGCGCTGATGTGGATCGAATCGCCGACGTCGAAGCCGGTCAGGTCGACCAGAACATCGTCGGGAATGGCCGACGCGTCGACGATCAGTTCGACGTCATGACGCACGACGTTCAGAACGCCGCCCTTTTTCAGGCCGGGCGAAGCATCTTCATTTTCGAAGCGAACCGGCACGTTGACATGCACGGTGGCATGTTCGGAAACGCGCAGGAAGTCGGCATGCAACGGGCGATCGGAAACCGGGTGGAACGCGACGTCCTTGGCGAGGGTGCGGATTTTCTTGCCGCCCACTTCGACGAAGATGACCGAATTGAAGAAATGGCCGGTGCCAAGCTGCTTGTTCAGCAGCTTTTCCTCGACGTGAATCGAGAGGGGTTCTTCATTCATTCCATAGATGACGGCGGGTACGCGGCCCTCACGGCGGAGGGCGCGGGAGGCTCCCTTGCCTGCCCGATCGCGTGCCTCGGCCGACAGCGTAAGCTGATCGCTCATTGCGTGTCTCCAAAAGCTAATCTGTTAAAGTAATGGCGTAACTGCCATTTCCCGTCACGCCTCCAGGGATGACCATAACGGGAAGCGGGCCTTTAGCAGAAAAGGGTGGAAAGGCAAGGGGCGATGCCGCTTCCTTGCCGTTCAGCCGGTCATTGCACACGCGTTACCGTAAAGCCTTTGGCCTTGAGCAGGTCGACCAGATTTTCACGGCCGGTCAGATGTCCTGCGCCCACCGCGATGAACGGCCTGCCCGTCATCGGCGCGATCGCCTTCACCCAATCGCGGTTGCGCGCGACCAGCACGGCTTCCTCGACCATCGGGTCGGGCTGCTCGCCATTCTCATCCTCCTTGGCGATGGCGTCCATGTCGCCACGGCTCCAGGCGGTCAGGATACGGTCGTAGAGCGCCTTCATGTCCTTGGACTCATGCACCGTCTGCACCAGCAGGCGGGACTGTGCCGCCTCGGGCAGCGTGTCGAACGCCGCAAATTGCCGCTCGACCGTCTCCAGCCCGCCAATCGGCTTGCCTGCCTTCTTAAAGGCCGCGATCAGCACCGACTCGACGCCATCATCCTGGCTCACGCCCAGCCCTTGTTGCGTCGCGGCCGACAAGAGCATCGCCGCCGCCCAGCTTTCATAGCCGGACAGCAATTGCGTGTTGGTGCCGCCCTCGCGCATCGCCTTGTCCAGCGCGGCCTGCTCGCCTTTGGGCACCCGTGTTTCCAGCGGGGGCAGCCCCGGGCTGCGGCCCATCTGCTCGAACAGGGCCAGCGTCTTCTGCTCGTCCTGCAAGTCCGCCGCTTCCAGCACCAATCGATCGGCCTTGGCCATCGCATCGGTAATTGCCTGGTTCTCCCAGGTTACGTTGCGGGGCAGCACATGGATGGTGCCGAACAGCCAGCCGTTCAGTGCGCCGCGCTGAACCTGCCACAGCGCGGGGCCGCCCTGCGTCGGAGGAGGCGCGGCTTCCTTGCTGCAAGCCGCGACCAAAGTCAGCGCGCACAGCGCCAGAAAATGGGTGAACAAGCGCATCGCTTATTGACCCCCGACGCGTGCGGACCTGATACCCAGCGTCTTCAACTGGTCCTGCACGCTGCCCTTGCCCGCCAGATGGCCGGCCCCCACGGCGATGAACACCGTGCCGGGCTGCGCCAGCCGCGCCTTGATCCACTTGGCCCACTGCGCATTGCGCCCGATCAGCAATACCTGCGCCAGTTCCGGCGTCGCTTCCAGCGACTCGTTCATCGACTTGGCCAGCGCGTCCGGCTTGCCCGCTTCCCAGTAGCGCAACAGGTCGGCGAATTCCTTTTCCATGTCGGGCAGGCCATCGACCGTGGCATTGAGGAACTGTACCTGCTGGTGCATCGGCAGCGTCGCAAAGAAATCGATCTGCTGTTCCACCGTTTCCAGTGCATCGACCTGCTTGCCCGCCGCAACCGCTGCGGCCCGCAACGTCTTTTCCGCGCCCAGATCGGCCTGATAGCCCAGCTTTGCGAGCGGCGCGACCGACAGCGCCATGCCCGCCATCCACGGATTGAATGTCTCGAACGCCCGCCATGGCATTGCGTTGGCGGTCATCGCCGCCTGATATTTTTCCCGCGCCACAGGCGTCAACCGACCAGACAGCGTCCCGCCATCGGTCGCGGTTGCCTTGGTCGCCATGACCGCGCCCATGACATTGGGATCGTCCGGCGCGATAATCTCCAGCAGCAGTTCGTCCGACCCGTCGAACGCGCGCTTCACCGTGCCGCCGAACCAGTTGACGCCCGGTTTCATCACATGGACTGTGCCGAACAGATAGATGGTGGTGTCGTCATCCTTCACCTGCCACAGCGCGGGGGTGGCGATGGCGGCGGACGGCGGAGCAGGGCGGGCCTGCGCCACCCCGCCGATCATCAGCAGGGCTGCGGCCAGCCAGCCGGTGCGAAAGCATGTCAGTGTCATGCCCCTTCCATGCGGGGCGGACGGCGCAAGGGCAAGCCGCTTAACCTTAGTTTCGCGCCGCTATCCCTTGACCGTTCGGGCCCCATGCGCCAAGGCGCGGCCACGTAAACACCGCTATTTCGACTATTTCGATAAGGGACCATTCGTGGCCGAAGGCAAAATGCTTTCCTTCCAGGACCTGATCCTGACCCTCCATGCCTATTGGGGGAAACAGGGCTGCGTCATTCTCCAGCCCTATGACATGGAAGTGGGCGCGGGCACATTTCACCCGGCGACGACGCTGCGCAGCCTCGGGCCGCAGCCGTGGAACGCCGCCTATGTGCAGCCCAGCCGCCGACCGACCGACGGCCGCTATGGCGAAAACCCCAACCGGCTCCAGCATTATTACCAGTATCAGGTCATCATGAAGCCCAGCCCTGCCAATTTGCAGGAGTTGTATCTGGGCAGCCTGGTGGAAATCGGCATCGATCCGCTGGTCCACGACATCCGCTTTGTCGAGGATGACTGGGAAAGCCCGACGCTGGGCGCGTGGGGTTTGGGCTGGGAAGTCTGGTGCGACGGCATGGAAGTCACCCAGTTCACCTATTTCCAGCAGATGGGCGGCTTCGATTGCAAGCCCGTCGCGGGCGAACTGACCTACGGCCTCGAACGGCTCGCCATGTATATTCAGGGCGTCGACAGCGTCTATGACCTGAAATTCAACGATGCGGGCGTCACCTATGGCGAAGTGTTTCTCGAAAATGAGAAGCAGATGTCGAAATGGAATTTCGAGGTCGCCGACACCGAAAAGCTGTTCCGCTGGTTCAAGGATTGCCAGGCGGAATGGCGCCAGTGCATCGACGCCAACATTCCGCTCGCCGCCTATGATCAGGCGATCAAGGCCAGCCATGTCTTCAACCTGCTTCAGGCGCGCGGCGTGATCTCCGTGCAGGAACGCGCCAGCTATATGGGCCAGGTGCGGGATATGGCCAAGGGCAGTTGCGAGGCGTGGATCGCCAGCAATGCCGACGAATGGAGCGTAAAGTTTCCGGGGTGGACCGCGTAATGACCGATTTTCTCCTCGAAATCCGCTGCGAGGAAATTCCCGCGCGCATGCAGGTCAAGGCGAGCGAAGACCTCGCCCGCCTGTTCGGCGAAGAACTGGGCCGGGCAGGGCTGACTCCCGGTGCGATCGACAGCTTCGTCACGCCCCGCCGTCTCGCGCTGATCGCCCGCGATTTGCCGCTGGAAACCGCGGCCGTGAGTGAAGAGTTTAAAGGCCCGCGCACCAATGCGCCCGCACAGGCGCTCGAAGGGTTCCTGCGCAAGACCGGCCTGACCCAGGATCAGTTGGAGGATCGCGACGGCGTCTGGTTCGCCGTGGTGAACAAGCCCGGCCGCGCCACTGCCGATGTGCTGGCACAGGCTGTTCCCGCCGTCATCCGCGCCTTTCCTTGGCCCAAATCCATGCGCTGGGGCACCGCAAGCCAGACCACCGAAAGCCTTCGTTGGGTCCGCCCGCTCAAGGGCATCGTCGCCATCCTGGGCGAAGATCTGGTCGATATCGACGTCGAAGGCGTGCGTTCATCCTATGCAACGCTGGGCCATCGCTTCCACCATCCCGGTGAAATCACCATCGGAAGCGCCCACGACTATGTGGAAAAACTGCGCGCCTGCCATGTGATTGTCAGCCACCCGGAACGGCAGGCGATCATCGCGGACAAGGCGGCGCAGGCCGCCGCCGCACACGGCTATACCGTTATCGAGGACAAGGGACTGGTCGCGGAAAATGCGGGCCTGACCGAATGGCCGGTGCCGCTGCTGGGCGATTTCGATCCCGCTTTCCTTGAGGTTCCGCCTGAAGTCATTCAGCTGACCCTGCGGATCAACCAGAAATATTTCGTGTTGCGCGACGCGGCCGGGACACTGGCGCCCGCCTTCATCTGCACCGCCAATATCGAGGCGAAGGATGGCGGCGCGGCGATCGTTGCGGGCAACCGCAAGGTGCTGGCCGCCCGCCTGTCCGACGCTCGCTTCTTCTGGGAGCAGGACAAGAAGACGGCGCTGGCGGATCATGCGAAGAAGCTGGAACGCATCACCTTCCACGAAAAGCTCGGCACCGTAGCCGACAAGGTCGAGCGCGTGGCGAAACTCGCCCGCTGGCTGGTCGAAGAAGATATCGTCAAGGGCGCGGACGCCGATCTCGCCGAACAGGCGGCCCGGCTCGCCAAGGCCGATCTCGTCACCGAAATGGTCGGCGAGTTCCCCGAACTACAGGGCATCATGGGCGGCTATTACGCCCGCGCCGAAGGCCTGCCCGACGTCGTGGCCGACGCCATCCGCGATCATTACAAGCCGGTGGGGCAGGGCGACGATGTGCCGACCGCGCCCATCACGGTGGCGGTCAGTCTGGCGGATAAGCTGGATACGCTCGTCGGCTTCTTCGGCATCGAACAGGGTCCGACCGGTTCAAAAGACCCGTTCGCCTTGCGTCGCGCGGCCCTGTCCGTCCTTCGACTGCTGGAAACCAATGGCCTGCGGTTGAATCTGAAGAAGGCGCACGCTTTTGCGCTCACCGATCATGTCTATCGCCATGTGTTCCTGAACACCAAGGCGCTGGCCGATGTCGATGCGCAAACCCTGGCGAAATTCGGCTTCGATCCTGCGAAGGTTACCGAACTGGAGTGGCAGGCGGCCAATCTGGGACGCCCGGAGATCAAGTCGTTCGTGGGCGCTTTCGCTTCCTCGGACCTGCCGTTTCTCGACTTCTTCGCCGACCGCCTCAAGGTCCAGCAGAAGGAAGCGGGGGTTCGCCATGACCTCATCGACGCGGTGTTCGCGCTCGGTCAGGCAACTGGCAAGATTGAGGACGATCTCGTCCGACTGCTCGCGCGGGTCCACGCGCTCCAGTCCTTCGTCGCGACCGATGACGGCGTGAACCTGCTTGCGGGCTACAAACGCGCCGCCAACATCCTCAAGAAGGAAGCGGGCGACCTTCCCACCGGAAACACGGCGCTGTCCTACACGCCCGAAATCGCCGAAGCTGCCCTTATCGCCGCGCTCGACGTGGCGGAACCCCGTGCGGCACAGGCTATCGCGGCGGAGGATTTCGAGGGCGCCATGGCAGCGCTCGCGGCACTCCGCGCGCCGATCGACGCCTTCTTTGAATCGGTCACGGTCAATGATAGCGATGCGGACAAGCGCGCCGCGCGCCTTGCACTGCTCGCACGGGTCCGCGACGCGGTTCATACGGCAGCAGACTTTTCGAAAATTACCGGGTAAGGCAAGAAAATGTCAAATTTACCGGGAAATATGCGAAGTTAAGCGAAAAACACCGTAAACGCAGGTGCATTTGTCGCGCGTCTGTTGTTAGGGATTGTTGCAGCGCACAATATTACGGCCATTCATTGCAGGGAGAGCCGCTAAGATGTTGACGACGGAAGAGGCCAGCATGACCAATATCGCAACCCGTTATGTCTATCGTTTCGGCGGTGGCGTCGATGATGGAGGGCAGGGCGACCGTAACCTTCTCGGTGGCAAGGGTGCCAACCTCGACGGCATGGCCGCGATTGGCCTGCCCGTGCCGCCCGGCTTCACCATTACGACGGCCATGTGCACCCGCTATTATGAAGATGGCGGCGTCTATCCCGATAGCGTGAAGGCGGAAGTCGCCACTGGCCTGTCCCATATCGAGGGGATCACCGGCAAGACGTTCGGCAACGCCGCCGATCCTCTGCTGGTGTCGGTCCGTTCGGGCGCCCGCGCGTCGATGCCCGGCATGATGGACACGGTCCTGAACCTGGGCCTCAACGACGAAACCGTCATCGGCCTGGCGACCACGTCGGGCGACGAGCGTTTCGCCTGGGACAGCTATCGCCGCTTCATCCAGATGTATTCGGACGTCGTGCTGGAACTGGACCATGGCGCGTTCGAGGAAGCGCTCGAAATC
>JAECRT010000075.1 GCA_016000085.1 Sphingomonadaceae bacterium | reverse complement strand
GAGCCACGCCAAATCGTTCGAACCGGGGCGTCCAAATGATCGGGATCGGCGACGATGACTTTGTCCGTCAGCGCGATCGGAACTTCACGATCACCCATGCTCCGGACAGACAAGGCGGTGGTTGGCGGGGACACTACATTCGACGCATTGGTTACCCCCGGCTTTCGCCCTACCCTACCGCGCCCGTAGCGTGGTGCTCACCCGCACGTATCCGCCATCTCACACTGAGCGACAGCCTTCGCCGCGGCCATCGCATCGGCGCGCAACACGGCGATCTCGTCTGCTAGGCCGTCAGCGCGCAGCGTCTCAGCCTCACTCTTGGCCTTGGCGTCCAGATACATGCGGTGGTGCTTCTCGACTTCGAACTGAAAAGCCGGATAGGCGGCCTGCGCATCGGCCAGCAGAATTTCGTGATGCCTCACGGTCATCAGCCCAAGAAATGACATTGCTCTCCCCCCCACTGCCCGCCAACGCGGTTCTGTCCCAATCTTGCGCCGGGCACATATTGTTTACTTATCGTAACAATCTAATTTGTGGAGTCAAAAGCGTGCCAACGTGGCACGGCTTTCCAGCCCCAGCATCTTGGCCAAAGCCTGATAGTGTTTGACCGGAGCCTTGCTCTTTCGATCAGTCAGCCCAACGCGGCCCGACCTGCGTCAACGAAAACCGGGGTGCGATCATTCCCTGAAGGCTGTCTCGCTCAACCGCGACAAGGGCGTCAGAATATAGGCGAGGATCGAACGCTTGTCGCCCAACAGGCTGACATCGGCGCCCATGCCGGGGCCGATCGACAACCGATGCCCATTCTTGTCCAGTATCGCATCTGCGTCGGTGCGTACCCGGACGAGATAATGGCTTTCACCCGTTCGCTCGTTGATGACGGCGTCGGGTGAAATCGCGATGACCTTGCCGTCCATCGATCCGTAAATGGCGCTGTCATAGGCGGAAATATTGACCTTGGCCTTCTGGCCCATCTTGACCGACGCAATATCCTTGGCGTCGACCATGGTTTCAATCAGAAGATTTTCCCGCGCCGGCACGATCTCCAGCAAGGGATCGCCGGGCCGTATGCTGCCCCCGACAGTCGTTGCGAACACCCGGTTCACCCGCCCATCGAGCGGCGCACGGACGATGGTGCGATCAAGCTTATATTTGAACGCAGGCATGTTCGCTTCGCGCACGGACATTTCCGAACGCGCCACGGTCAGTTCGTCGGCCGCACGCGACAGCCAGTCGCGCTTCTGCTGCATGGCGCTCGCCTGTGATTCCGCCAGGATGGAATGCGCCCGTCCCAGCGCCGCCGCTGACCCCGCCGCTTCGCTGCTGGACACACTGAAGGCATTTTGCGCCTGAAGCAGCGAACGGCGCGGCTCGATACCTTCCTGCACCAGCGGGCGCATCAGGTTCAGATCGGCGCGCGCCGTTTCCCGCGCGGTGATCCGCGCCTCCTGCGCCGAATCCGCTTCCGCGATGGAGCGGCGGGCCTGCGCCACACGGGCGGCCGCGACGTTCGCGATACTGCTATATTCCGCCATGCGCGATTCATAGAGGCTGCGCTCGACCGCGATCTGATCCGCCATCAACGCATTGCGCGCGACGGGAAAATGCGGCGGGCGTCCCGTGATTTCGGCCTGAAGGCGGATGATCTTGAATTGCAATGAATCGCTGCTGGCGCGATTGCTTTCCAGTTCCGCGCCCGGCTGGATTGGATTGAGGCGAACCAGTGGCGCACCCCGTTTCACATCCTGCCCGGTACGGACAAGGATGGATTCGATCACGCCACCTTCCAGATTGGAGATGACCTGCAATTGCGAGCTGGGGATGACCCGGCCAATCGCGCGCACGGTGCGGTCGATTTCGGTCAGCCAGGCCCACAATAGGAAAATCACGACAAAGGCGGCGATAACCCACAATATGATGTTGGCCGGGACTCTGGGCTGAATGTAGGTCGCCGACACCGTCTCCGTTTCGCCGTTCATGCGGCTTTTCCCCGTGTCAGACGTTGCAATATCGCGTCTCGCGGTCCGTCGGCGACGATCTTCCCCTTGTCGAGCAAGACAACGCGATCGACCATGGTCAGCAGGGATGTGCGGTGGGTAATCAGCATCAATGTACGTCCGGCCACTTCAGGCTGCATCCGGCCGATCAGGTCGCCTTCGGTCTGGGCATCCATCGAACTGCTCGGTTCGTCAAAGATCAAAATCGGCGGACGGCCTGCAATGGCGCGCGCAATGGAAATCGACTGCCGCTGCCCGCCGGACAGACCATCACCGCGATCGGCAAGCCTGAGATCATAGCCGTTGGCAATCTGACCCATGAACCGATGAGTGCCGCTGATTTCTGCGGCGCGGATCATTTCGTCCTGGTCGACGCCGTCCCGATCCAGGCAGATATTCTGCCGCACGGTTCCCGCGATCAGGACGTTATCCTGCATTCCTGCGCCGATGAGCCGGCGCAACTCTATGGGGTCATATTGCCGTACATCGATACCATCGATCAGGACAACGCCCTCTTGCGGCTCGTAAAGGCCCAGAATCATCCGCGCGAGCGTCGACTTGCCCGAACCGACCCGGCCCAGGAAGCCGACCCGCTCCCCCGCCCCGATCGCAAGATTGACATTTTCCAGCGCTTTTTCGGGCGCGCCGGGATAGGCAAAGGAAACGTTGCGCAGTTCGATACGCCCATCGAGCCGAGCCGGGCGCAAGCCTTCTCCCAGCGGCCCTTCACTCGGCGTTTCCATCAGCGCATTGATCTGGCGATAAGCAACGCGGGTGGCCGACAGCCGCGACAGCAGGGTCGCGATCTGCGCCAGCGGCGCGAGCGCCCGGCCACACAGGATCGAACAGGCGAGCAGCGCGCCGGTCGTGATTTCATGACTGCGCAACAGGCCAACGCCGACAATGATGATGCCGCAATAGGCAATGGTGGATGCGCTGTTGGCGACCGTCATCGTGATGGAGGAGGTCAGCCGCTGGCCCAGGGAGCTTTCCGAATGGCTGACCAGCGCCTTCTGCCAACGACCGCTGAGCATCGGTCCCGCGCCGATCGCCTTGACCGTTTCCAGGCTGCCGACCGCTTCCACCAGCACCGATTGCTTGACCAGCCCATCACCCAGGCTGCGTGCGGAAAGCCGGTCCAGCGCAGGCGTGCTCAACAGCGCAACCAGAATGACCACCGGAATCATGATGAGCGGCAACAGCACCAGAACCCCGCCGAGCATGGCGATGACCGTCAGAGTCACGAAAACGAACGGTACGTCGATGATCGCGGTCAGCGTGACCGACGCGAAGAAATCGCGCAGCGTTTCCAGTTCGCGCATCAGGCCCGTGAGCGTTCCGGTCGACCCCTTGCGCTTGTCGAGCCGCAGCGCGAGCAATTTGGCAAACAGCGTTTCCCCGACATCATGATCGATATTGGCGCCCGCCACATCCACGAAATAAACGCGCAGCAACCGCAAGACGAAATCGAAGATGATGACGAACACAAGGCCTATGCTCAGGCCGATCAATGACGACGATCCGTCATTGGGAACGATCCGGTCATAGACGGTCATGGTGAACAGCGATGACGCGAGCGCAAACAGGTTGATGAGCGTCGCGGCCACCGCCACCTTCATATAGGTGGACCGGTTCCGCAGCATGGGTTCGATCAGCCAGGGGGCGAAGCGTTGCCTGGCGAGCGCGATCAAGGGTTCTTCATTCATGGTTTGACGGTCCCCTCCGATGGATCGACCGTGATCGAGAGATCCGCCAGCAACTGCCCCGCCTTGGAAAGCAGAATGAAGCGTGACACATCGCGTTCGGCCAGCGTCTGCACGTAAGTCGCAATGGAAAAGAAGTAGCTGTCTTCGGCGGAGAGGAGGTCGAACAAGGTTCCCCCCGAACTTTCAAAGCGCACCGCAAAGACATCGCGGCTGTTCCGGTTCGCAACATAGGCGGCCTGCGCGGCGGAAAGCTGCGCTTCCAGGCCACGCATATCGGCAAAAGCCATTTCTCCATCGCGCAAGGCTTCCCGCCTTACCCGATCGGCATAGGCGCTCGCCGCGTCGGCGCGGGCCGTCGCCTGATCGGCCTTGGCATTGATACCCGCACCCAGTTGCGCGCGCACGATCACGCGGCCGCGAATGTCGTAATCGCCGGGATTTTCGAACACGCCATAGCGCCCGGCATCGACCCCTGCCGCAATCGTGGGCAATCGATCCGAACGCACAGCCCGCGCATCCTGCCGTGCCGCGCGCGCCTCTGCCTCCGCCTTCTGCACCAGAGGCGCGCGCAGAATCAGCGCTTCCAGCGTTTCCTGGCTGTCCACCACCATGCGCGGCATCGGCGCTCGCATCAGGTCGGCGGGCACTTCATGTCCGGCAAGTGACCGATATTGGGCTTCGGCACTCGCCAGATCGCGCCGGATCATCGCCAGCCGCGTCTGGATATTGGCAATCGAACTATCGATGCGCGGTACATCCCCCCGCGCTGAAAAGCCCTGTTCGATGCGCCGCTCGATCGCGGCGTGCAAATGCGCCTGCCGAGCGGCATATTCGATCGCGGCCCGCTCCATCAGGCGCTGCGCCCATACCGAATACCAGGCCGTCACGATACGGAGTGCGACGTCCGATCCATAGCCCAGCTTGGCGGATCGAGCCGCTTCCACGCGCGCATTGCCGGCGTTGATGCGGCTCGACGTCGATCCGAAATCGAGCAATCGCTGCCGAATGCTGGCAGACGCATCGGTCCGGCCTTCAGGGCGCGACCGTTCGATGATGTTGCCCGGGTCATTGGAGAAGTTACGCCCGATCGAGCGATAGGCGTCCACGCTCAGATCGACTGTAGGAAACAGCGCAGACCGGGCCTGCACGCGGGAGGCCTCCGCCTCGCGCTCACCCGCGCGCGCTTCGTCGAGCAAGGCGTTGGTTTGAACGGCAAGCTCCACTTCAGCACGAAACTGATCCATGGGGCCGACCTGATTGGCCAGTTCCAGCAAGGGATCGGTTTCGATAGGATGAGAGAAGGGAGAAGGATTGGGAGGTGGAATAAGACTATGCTGCGCGTCAGCAGCGAATGAAACACCCGACGCCGACAATAGCGCGATCAACGCTATTGCCGTCCTACCCAGTTCAGCGCGCACGATCGACCGTGTGACAGGCCGCTTTTTCGCTAACAAAAGCACAGCACCCCAATACCGCGTCAAATCCCCTCATCACATCTACTTTTCAGCTTATGAAAAGCAAATGTGCGGACGCAATAGGGAAATATATGCCCGATATGACAGGCATACGCAACTTGGATCGCGACGGCTGACCGGCGACCTTCATTTCGATCAGCATATGTCATCTTTGGAAATCGCGGCCGGCATGGCGGGCCATATTCTCCGGGGCCATTTTGGTGCGGGCGGTCGGAATCGAACCGACACTCCTTGCGGAACCGGATTTTGAGTCCGGCGCGTCTACCAGTTTCACCACGCCCGCACGGCCTGGGAGCCGCCAAATGACAAAATCCGATGCAGACGTCCAGCCGAAAATCGGCCTACCGCCATTATCCCGTCGCGACAGACTTGACGCGAGCCTCCCAAGGCACCAAATGCCGCTCCTATTGATATGTTATATCATTATAAATGGATAGCCATGGTGAACCCCGATTCCGCCCCCCGCACGCGCGCCATACACAGCCGTCGGCATATGCTCGATGCCTTCGCCTTATGTGCGTCGTCGCTCTGCACGGTACATTGCCTGGGCCTGCCTTTGCTGTTTGCGCTGTTGCCCGCAGTCGCCACCCGGATCGATCTCGGCGAATCCTTTCATGTGCTGATGCTGGCGCTCGCAGTGCCGACCAGCCTGTTTGCGCTGATACAGGGATGGCGACGGCACGGCAGACATGCGTCGCTGGCCTTGGGCATTAGCGGACTGGCGATGATGGGTATGGGCGCCTTCCTGGCGCAAGACTGGGTCTGGGAAGCAGGCTGGACCATTGGGGGCAGCGGCCTGCTCGCTATCGCGCATATCATCAACTGGCGCCGTGGACTTGCACCAGTCCGTTGATACGGCACAGGGCCACACGCAAAGCTTTTCCGGCATTTTGTTGCGGTGCCGTTGCAGGCGCGATAGCCTGACTTGCGCTATCATCCGCGCGCGCTATAAAGGCGACATCGTGCAGATATAGATTTTTCAACGGAGAAGGACCATCCTTTGACCGAATCGTCTGCTACGTTTTTGCTATTCGGCGCCACCGGCGATCTTGCCCGCCGCATGATTTTCCCCTCGCTTTACAATCTCCTGTCCGACGGGTTGCTGCCGGACGATTTCCTGATCGTGGCGTCTGGCCGGTCGGAGATGAGCGATGACGCCTTCCGCGCCGATGTCGACGCGGCACTGCACCAGTTTCTGGCGGCGGAGCGTTATGACGCCGCGACAGCCGCACGTTTTGGCCAGATGATCGCCTATCAACCCGTCGAGGCAGGCAAGCCAGAGCAGTTCGCGGCCCTGAGCGAGCGGATCGACGGACGGCTGGAGCGGGGGATGTCGGTCTATCTCTCCACCCCGCCGTCGCTGTTCGCACCCACCGCGCAAGGGCTGGCGGAAGCGGGCCTGATCACCCCCAAGACTCGGATCGCGATGGAAAAGCCGATCGGCAAGGATCTGGCTTCCTCCAAAGAGGTGAATGACGCCATCGGTCGCCTGTTTGCAGAAGAACAGATTTTCCGCGTCGATCATTATCTGGGCAAGGAAACGGTCCAGAACCTGCTGGCGCTGCGCTTTGGCAATTTGATGTTCGAGCCATTGTGGAACGCCACGGGCATCGACCATGTCCAGATTACCGTGGGTGAGACGGTCGGGTTGGAAGGCCGGGTTTCCTATTATGACGGCGTCGGCGCATTGCGCGACATGGTGCAGAACCACATCCTCCAGATCCTGTCGATCATCGCGATGGAACCGCCCGCCCGCATGGACCCGACCGCCGTGCGCGACGAAAAGGTCAAGGCGCTGCGTTCGCTACGTCCGATGACGGCGGAAACGGCCAAGACCCACAGCGTGCGGGGCCAATATACGCCCGGCGCGGTGGGGGGCCAGATCGTCACCGGCTATGCCGACGAACTGGGCAAACCGTCCGATACCGAGACATTCGTGGCGCTCAAGGCGCATATCGACAATTGGCGCTGGCAGGGCGTGCCCTTCTACCTTCGCACCGGCAAGCGGATGCCCGCGCGCCAGTCGGAAATCATGATCCAGTTCAAGCCGGTGCGCCATTCCATCTTCGGCCGGGACGGCCATGGTTCGGGACTGGAGCCCAACACGCTCATCATCCGCCTGCAGCCTGAGGAATATATCCGCCTGCTCATCATGAGCAAAAGGCCGGGGCTGGAACGGCAGGTGCATCTGGAGGAAGTGACGCTCGACGTGTCGCTGACCGCCGCTTTTGCCGGGCAGCGCCGCCGCATCGCCTATGAACGGCTGATCCTGGATCTGCTGTCGGGCGATCAGACCCTGTTCGTGCGGCGCGATGAGGTGGAGGCGCAATGGGCCTGGATCGATTCGATCATCGACGGGTGGAAATCGGCCAATATGAAGCCGTCCGCTTATTCTTCAGGGAACTGGGGTCCGTCGTCGGCCATTGCCCTTATCGAACGCGATGGAGCAAGCTGGCATGACTGAAATGAACCCGGTGATCGCAAGGGTCACGGACCGCATCGTCCAGCGCAGCGCCGCGTCGCGCCTGCAATATCTCGACCTCATCGAACGGGGCCGGGATGCGGGCACGAACCGCGACCAATTGTCCTGCGGCAATCTGGCCCATGGCTTTGCCGCGAGCGGTGAGGATAAGCCGGTCATCCGCACGGGCGGCGCGATGAATATCGGCATCGTCACATCCTATAATGACATGCTGTCCGCGCATCAGCCCTATGGCCGTTACCCCGAACAGATCAAGATCGCGGCACGCGAGGTTGGCGCGACGGCGCAGGTGGCGGGCGGTGTGCCGGCCATGTGCGACGGCGTGACGCAGGGCCAGTCGGGCATGGAATTATCGCTGTTCAGCCGGGACACCATTGCGCTGTCGACCGCCGTGGCGCTTAGCCATGCGATGTTCGAAGGCGTGGCGATGCTGGGCATCTGCGACAAGATCGTGCCGGGCCTGTTGATCGGCGCGCTGCGTTTTGGCCATTTGCCGACCATCCTGATCCCCGCCGGGCCAATGCCTTCGGGACTGGCGAACAAGGAAAAAGTCCGCATCCGCCAGCTTTATGCCGAAGGCAAAGTCGGCAGGGAGGAATTGCTGGAATCCGAAAGCGCCAGCTATCATGGCGCGGGCACCTGCACTTTCTATGGCACGGCCAACAGCAATCAGATGATGATGGAAGTGATGGGGTTGCACATGCCCTGCGCCTCGTTCGTCAATCCCGGCACGAAGCTGCGCAGCGAACTGACCCGCGCGGCGGTGCATCGCCTTGCGAGCATCGGGTGGGATGGGGATGATTATCGCCCGCTGGGCCATTGCGTCGATGAAAAGGCGATCGTCAACGCGATCATCGGCCTGATGGCGACGGGCGGATCGACCAACCATGCCATCCATTTGCCCGCCATCGCGCGGGCCGCGGGCATCCATATCGACTGGACCGATTTCGCCGAGATTTCCGACGTGGTGCCGCTGCTGGCGCGGGTCTACCCCAATGGGTCGGGCGACGTGAATAATTTCCATGCGGCCGGCGGCATGTCGTGGATCATCCGCGAATTGCTGGGCAATGGCCTGCTGCACCGCGACATCATGACCGTCGCGCGCGCAGACCTGACCGATTATGGCAAGGAACCGGTGCTGGAAAATGATGCGCTGATGTGGCGCGACGTGCCGGAATCGCGCGACGACAATATGCTGCGCCCCGTGTCGAACCCGTTCAGCGCGGATGGTGGCATGAAGCTGCTCATCGGCAATCTGGGCCGCTGTGTCATGAAGGTCAGCGCCGTCGACCCCGATCGCTGGACGATCGAGGCGCCCGCCGCCGTCTTCCACGATCAGGACGATGTGCTGCGCGCTTTCAAGGCTGGTGAACTGGAGCGCGATGTGGTCGTCGTCGTCCGCTTTCAGGGACCAAAGGCCAATGGCATGCCCGAACTGCACAAGCTGACCCCGGCGCTGGGCGTCTTGCAGGACCGGGGCTTTCGCGTCGCGCTGGTCACGGACGGACGCATGTCGGGCGCCAGCGGCAAAGTGCCCGCCGCGATCCATCTGTCGCCCGAAGCACTGGGCGGCGGCCCGATCGGCAAGTTGCGCGACGGGGACATGGTGCGCGTTTGCGCGGCAAGCGGTGTCATTGATGCTCTGGTCGACGCCGCGACATGGGACGCGCGGGATATCCCCCCTGCCCCACCCGTGCCCTATGACACCGGCCGGGAACTGTTCGCGCTGTTCCGCCACCATAGCGACCTGGCCGAAGCAGGCGCCTCGCCTATTCTGGCCGCCATGGAAACCGAACTGTAGATCGTCCGTTCGCCCGGAACGGACCATATATAATCGAGCGGATGCCTATCATGACCGACATCATCGCCGCCGACATTGGTGGCACCAATGCCCGTTTCGCGCGCGCATCACTGGACGACCAAGGCGTGCCGACGCTCGGCACCGTGCGCAAATATAAGGTCGCCGACTATCCCAGCCTGCAAGCGTGCTGGCAGGCGTTCAAGGACGACGAAGCAACGTCCGGCGGCGCCCTGCCCGACAATGTCTCCATTGCCTTTGCCACGGCAATCGGGCGGGAGGTCATCAAGCTGACCAACAGCAGCTGGGTGATCCGCGCCGATACGCTGGCGCAGGATCTGGGCGTGCGCACGGTGCGGCTGGTCAATGATTTCGAAGCCGTCGCCCATGCGGTATCGCGCCTGCCGGTCGAAAACCTGCCACTGCTGTTTGGCGAAGATCGGCCTTTTCCTACCGACGGCGGCGTCACCATCCTTGGTCCCGGC
>JAECRT010000074.1:5291-9883 GCA_016000085.1 Sphingomonadaceae bacterium | reverse complement strand
GTGAATTTAGCTCCCGCATGAAATGCTTCGTGCTGTTAAGTTGATAGTCCTGCGGTAACTTCGGCCCCTTGGCGAGCGTCGAATAAAGAATCGTCGCATTGGGCTGCGCCAGCAGCAGGCCGGTGGGATTACCTTGCGCATCACGGACGATCTCGCCGCCGGGCGGGTTGGGCGTGCCCTTGGTGTACCCCACTGCCCTTAGCGCGGCGGCGTTAAGCAACGCGCGGTCGTAAAGGTGCAGGATGAAGACCGGCGTGTCTGGCGCGGCTGCATTGATCTCCGCGATGGTGGGCAGGCGCTTTTCCGCAAACTGATGTTCGGTAAAGCCCCCCACGACGCGCACCCACTGGGGCGGCGGCGTATTTTCGGCTTGGCGTTTCAGCATCGCCATCGCTTCGGACAAGGACGGTACGCCTTCCCAACGCAATTCCATATTATAGTTCAGGCCACCGCGAATGACATGGATGTGGCTGTCGATCAGGCCGGGGATCAGGCGACGGCCCTTCGCGTCGATGACGGTCGCGTCAGCGGCTGCGGCGGCGCGAACCTCCTGTTCAGACCCTACCGCCAGGAACTTGCCCGCCCGAATGGCGACCGCTTCGGCCACCGGATTTTCGCGGTCTAGGGTTGTGACCTTGGCGTTGATCAGGATCAGGTCTTTGGCGGTCATGGCGAAACTCTCCGTAGCAGTCAGAAGGGGAAGACAAGCGGCGCTGCCCAGCGCCTGTCGGCGGGTCATCATGCGTCGCGCTCCCTGTGGGCCGGCAGCTTGCCCAGCACATGCCGGGCGCAATCATGGGTCATGAAGGCGGCCAGTTCCTTATGATCGAACAGGCGCTTGGCGATGGGAATGAGTTGCTCGCCCACCAATATCCCTGCCAGCCCGACAAGGGCGATGATCGGCGGAGCGGGAGAACGGACACCCAACAGGCTGTAGACGATGCCGACGATCAGGCCCGCGCCCAGCGAAAATAGATAGGCTTTCATGATGTCCGTCCTCCCTTTGGTTACGGTCAGCCCCGGATGAAGGCGAGCAGGTCGGCGTTCAGCACAGCGGCATTCACGGTCAGCATCCCGTGCGGATAGCCCGGATAGATTTTCAGCGTGGCGTTGGGCAGCAGTTCGGCCTGCAACAGGCCCGCATTTTTATAGGGCACAACCTGATCGTCATCCCCATGCAGCACCAGCGTCGGCACGGTGATCGCCTTGAGATCATCGGTCTGGTCGGTTTCGGAGAATGCCTTGATGCCTTCATAATGGGCGAGCGCGCTGCCCATCATGCCCTGGCGCCACCAATTGTCGACGACGGCAGACTTCACGTCCGCGCCTTCGCGGTTGAAGCCGTAGAAGGGGCCAGCGGCGACATCATGGAAGAACTGCGCGCGGTTGGCGGCCAGGCCGGCACGCAGGCCATCGAACACATCCATCGGCAGGCCATCGGGATAACGATCGGTCTTCAGCATGATCGGCGGCACCGCGCTGACCAACACAGCCTTGGCGACGCGGCCCTGCGGCTGTCCATGGCGCGCAACATAGGCCGCCACTTCGCCACCGCCAGTCGAATGGCCGATATGGATGGCGTTTTTCAGGTCCAGATGTTCGACCACCGCAGCCGCGTCCGCGGCATAATGCGCCATGTCATGACCGAAATCGACCTGTGCCGATCGGCCGTGGCCGCGACGGTCGTGCGCCACGACGCGATAGCCCTGCGACAGAAAGAACAGCATCTGCGCGTCCCAGTCGTCCGAGGATAGCGGCCAGCCATGGTGGAACATGATCGGCTGCGCATCCTTGCTGCCCCAATCCTTGTAGAAAATGTCGACACCGTCCGCTGTGGTCACGAAATTGCTCATGGGAAATCCTTTCGGAGAAAGACTGGAAGATATTCGGCCGGGCAGCAATCAGGGTGCAACGGCGCTACCCGGCCATGGACGCAACGATCAGTGGCCGCCTTCGGACGCACCGAACATGGTCTTGGCGTAGGTGATACCCAGGCCGTATGCGCCGCCCCACTTGCGCGCGATGCCGGTGGTCATGTCGTACGTCTCGGTGCGCGCCCAGTCGCGTTGCAGTTCAAGCAGATATTGCAGCGAGGTGATCGGCTTTGCGCCTGCGGCGATCATGCGTTCGATGGCGCGCTCATGCGCTTCGTCGCTGATATCGCCGCTGGCGTCGGTGATGACATAGGCTTCAAACCCTTGGTCAATCGCGGAAAGCACGGGGCCGACGATGCAAACGCTCGTCCACAAACCGGCAAACACGATCCGTTCCTTACCGATGCGGTTGATTTCCTCGATGACGGCACCGTCTTCCCATGTGTTCATCGATGTGCGGTCGAGCAGCTTCTGACCGGGGAAGGCTTCGGTGATTTCACTGAACATCGGTCCGGAAAAGCTCTTTTCCGCAACGGTGGTCAGGATCGTGGGCACATGAAAACCGGCAGCGGCGTTGGAAACAAGGGCTGCATTGTTACGTAGCAATTCGGCCGAGATCGACTTTGTGGCAAAGGCCATCTGCGACTGGAAGTCGATCAGCACGAGAGCATGGTTGGTGGGGCTGAGTAGCGCTTTACCGGGGGTCGAGGTGGCGGTGATGGTCATGGGAAATCCTCCTGTTCTAAACTCGCGGCGCCCGGTCCGTTCGGGCCGAAAGAAGATTTAGGGCGAAATGATAATATGAAATAGGCGGATAAAATCTCCCATCTTGTTCTATATTCTTGAATAGTTGCAAGATTGGGTCGATATTTCAGCGCTGTTCGAGGCATATCGTTGAAGGAGCGCGGACGGAACATCAGCGACAAGCCTTCCGCGGCGCGACCGAGCTTGCAGGAATATTTGTGCCCGAACGACTCGCCGATGGCCGTCGGCGCGGCGCTTGGCTTCGTTATCACCATGATCGGCGCGGCCACCGACCTTGTCACTGTTCGCGCGTTATGATCGCCCTACCCTCTCGGAACGCCCGCGCTGGCATGGATGTCCGCGATCGCATCCCATGCCCTCCCTCGTGATCTGAGGATCTGCGCGCCCTGACTCATAGTCTGCGACAGCGCGACGATCATAATTTGCGCGGTGAAGCCCCTTCTATGACCATGGCCGAACACTGGTCAGCGCGGGCGCATGCGTGACTTTCTTCAAAACCAACAACGCGCGTCCTGCTATCCATTCGCGATCCACGGGCGATTGATGCCTCATCGTCGCCAAGGGCAGCATACCCCTTCGCGATTGTGGCAGCGGATGCAGACCGACCTGATTCTAAGGCGCCCATCTTCGGTGGTGGACCATGCGATAGCCCGTCAACAACCCGGCAGCTGATTCGCAAGCAGAGCTAGAAGAGAGCGATACAGACTATCCGGCGGCGTATGGATCGGGCATAAGGTTCCAGTCGCAACGCAGAACGCTGCTGTTGAGCCGCGACAAATCACAACATTACAAGCTGACTTTCTATATCGGCTTTATCGTTTAATTATCGCCGTGAACGCACTATAATTTGTATGTTTGTTTGATATGCAAAAATCCAACGATGGCGCCCTCCCCATGCCTTTCTTTTCACCGCAGTTGCCCGATCCGCAACACGCTCTGATAATTGCCTACGCCCAGGCGCAGGCTGCGATCGAGCGTATCGAGGAGCGCCGACGCCTCAGCCCGGTACGCCAACCCTGGCGAATTCGAAGTCTCATTGCAGAGCGTCAGGCGCTCGCGAGGATCGATGGGCTGGCGATCGACGATACTGACGTACTGATAGACGGGCGCGGCATGGTCGGCCCCTCCCCCTATGATCTCACCCATGGCCGTCAAGCCATAGGCGTTCCGATCAGTCTCGACGCACTGCTCCATGACGGCATGGCACTGCTTGAATGGCTGGGCATTTCATATTCGCCCATATCCGATAACACGTCGCTAGCTGTGGCGCGCAGAACCATACCGGACATGTTGATCGCGCTCGACGTCTGGCGGCGCGATGCCCTCGCCTTGCCCCCCTCCCCTCCTCTGCTCCATGGCGCCGAACTCGCCCGCCTCTGGCGCATCCACGCGCCGCTGGGCCGCGGTGATCTTGTCGTTAGCCTTCTGATCGGTGATCGCTGGGGACCGGGGCGATGGCGAGGGTCTGCCGGCGGACTTGTCGCACTGGGGCTGGAACGCAGCCATGCACCATGGCAGCGCGCTGAGGGCCATGATCTCGGCCTGATATGGCTGAAAGCGATCGCGAACGGAGCGCAACTGCATCTCGATCAGGAAATCCGCCTACGTGCCTATGCACACCGCGCTGCACAGCATGTCGCACAGCGTCGGCGGCCCGGACGGCTCAAAGACATATTGCTGCTTGCCATGGCCCGCCCCCGGATCAGCAGCAGCCTCGTCGCTCGTCAGCTTGGCCTGACGTCGGCTGGCGCCATTAAACTGCTGACGATCGCAACCGACGCCGGCCTGCTCATCGAACAATCCGGCCAGGCGAGCTATCGCAGCTACGCCATCCCCGTCGCGTTGCCATCTGCATCAGCGCCCAACAGCGACGACCTGAGCATGTTTGAAGAATTTTGGGCCGATGACGCGAAAAATGGCACCTCGCCAGAGCCTCGCTGAGCGCCAATCGCG
>JAECRT010000074.1:0-5191 GCA_016000085.1 Sphingomonadaceae bacterium | reverse complement strand
CAATATCACAGCCGATATTTGTTCCGGCGGTGATGCTCCTTCACGAATCCGTAAAAACGCTTCGAATAATTGCGAGGCAATTCTTTGGGGTTAGCACCCAGAAATGCGTCGAAACGACGCATCAGTTCGTCATAGTCCCAGCCGGGAAAGTCGCTACGGATCGCCGCATAGATTTCAGAATCCACGATCTTGCTCGCGGAACCCTGTAGGGCAGGGGAGGGACGCCGGGGGACCGCCTCCGGACGTTGGGTCGCTGGCTTGTCGCCTTCCACCCGCATCCCGCGCGCGAACTGCGAGATCAAATTAAGCGCGAGGCCAGGTTGAACCATTTGCCCATCGGCTTCGTGCCCAAGCGGTTCCCCGCCAGCGAGGGCTGGGGAGGGGGCCGTTGCGCCCCTTTTACGCTTCACCTGTTGATCCAGATGACGACGCATCACCATCTTCATCTTCGGGCGAACGCTCTCGCCATCCAACACTTCCAGGCTGATATCTGGCAGTTCATTGGCCCGCGCAAGCTCGAGGAGCTTGCGTTTGAACACCGGATAGCTGCTTTCGCTACCGCTCTTTTGGTGCAGCGTGTCGAAGCCGATGGTGAACCCTTCCGCGCCATTGCCGCCCGCATGCTTGCGCGACGCCCGATACAGCCATTTGCCTAGACCGCTGGTGATCTCGAAATAGAGCGGGGAAATCGACAATATGCTGCGCTTGTCCATCACCCCGTCAAAGAACCATTTGGACAGGGTGATTTCCATGCCCAATGACCGTTGCGTGTTTTCATCGACCAGATGGGTGTAGCTGTCGATCCAGGAAAAGGTGGTTTCCCGGCTCTTGGCGCTGGCGCGAATGCTGGTCTTGATCGTCGTGGCCTGAAGCCGATCGAGGGCATTGACCAACCGCTCATAGGCACGGCCGCTCGTTCCCCAACTGATGCGCTTCAACAAATCGCCCGGCTGTAACCGGATGACTGGAGACAGGTCATTCACGCCCCGCTCACGCAATTCATTTAGGTGGGACGCCAGGTAGATCATGATGTCCGCGTCCCAGATCGTGGCCATGCCATAGGCGGCGTTGGGGGACACATGAACGGTCACCGATCGGTCGGGACTGGTATAATCTATCGGCTTGACCCGCTTGCGCTTGGACAGGCTGAAGAAGGGGCGCTGCATCGTCTCCTGATAATCCCGCAACGAAATGTCGCTGAAATCAGGCAGAGTGAAGAACATTTCGAACTGGACCTTGCGCTCTTTCAGCGCCGTCTTGAGTTCTCCTTCATTCTCCACTTGCTCTATCCCGCCCCGCTTCCCTCCAGAGGGAAATTTACAATAACTTTCTGAAATTAAAGGATAATATATCCATTTTCAGCTTTTCGTCCCTCGGTTATCGCCGACGGCCCGTTCGTATCTTTGCCTGCTCGATAATCGGACGCAGCGCTTCCAATATCGCATCGGTCGACAGGTCCGACGGGGAAAGCGACAGCGTCAATATCTTCTGCTGATCCTTCTCCACCTGACCGAAGGCAGCCCCTTCCGCCGTCGCGATCGCCGCGCGTTGCACGCGGCCCTTGGCGGTAATCGCCTTGAGCAAGCGCGCCATCACGTCGGGACCACCGATCGGCTGTTCATCGCCCGACCGGCGAAAGCTTTGCTCGGACGCGATCTGGTCCGCCGCAGCCTCCAACTTGGACCGCGCCGTTGGATCGCGGAGCAAAGGGAGGAGCTTCTCGGCATATTTGGCCTGAAGGTCCATCGGCGAATGAAAGGCGCTGATCAGGAAAGGCGGAATTTCGGTCAAGGCGATATAGCGCGACAGCTGGGACTTGGAGATTTTCAGCCGCTCGGCCATCCGCAGCTGCACGCCGCCATAGAAGCGATCGACCGCCGCCTTGTAGTTGGCGCCACGTTCGAGATCGGAAATATCTTCACGCTCCCGATTTTCGATGTCGGCCAAACGAAACGCGGCCTCATCATCCAGATCCTCGATGATCGCGATCAGATCGATGTCGGGATAATGATTGGCGTTGAGCCAGGCGATGGCCCAGTGCCGCCGAGTCCCCGTCACCAGTTCATAGGGCAGTTCGCCATTGGGCGTGCGGCGCACCACGGTAGGCACGCGATTGCTGCCTTCAGCCAAGATCGAATCGATCAGACTGCGCAACCGATGTTCGTCGAGCAGCGAATAATCGCGCGCATTGCCCGACCAGATGGAGCATTCGGCGGGCTTTAACCTGATGGTCGGCCGCTTTACGATCCGGGCCGCCTCGCCAAAGGCTTCCAGCCGCTTGTTGGTAAAATTGGGTCGCGGCGTCGCACTCACCTCGGTCGCCGGGTCAAGGGCAGGGGAGGGGGCGGAATCACTCGGCGCGGAGGCCAGCGCTTCGCTGATCAGGGACCGCCGGCTCATGCCGCCGCGCTCACGCTGGCGTCAGCGGTCAAACTGGTTGAGGGCCATTGCTGCCTGATCTGTTGTTCAACCTCTGCAAACACCGCGTCCAGATTGTCGCGGCAACGCATATAGGTCTGGTGCGACGCGGACGGTTTGGACTCATAGATGGACCGGAAAGCCTGGGTGGCATTTTTGATCTCTTCCGACGCCAGAATGGGCTGGCCCAGCAGCAATCCGGCATAGGTCGCCTGCATGATGCGCCACATGTCATTCTCACCCGGCTTGCTGGGCGAGAAGGTGGAGCATACCACGCGAATGAAGCCGTAATTGACCGGCGTGCCGTTCTGCTCGAGTATCTCGATATTGTCCGCAATCGTCTCCATGAAATGGATCGTGGAGAGATAATCCAGCTGTCTCGCAGGCACCGGGATCAGCAGGCCCGTCGCGGAAGCCATCACGTTGAGACCCAGAAAGCCCATCGCTGGCGGCGGATCGAGCAGGATCACATCATAATCCTTGGTCACGCTGGCAATGCCGATGCGCAACGCTTGCAAACTTTCGCGCACCGCCTGGCCGCCCTCGCGCAGGGTCGACGTCAAATCCCATTCCGCGTCCTGCAAGCCCAGGCTCGACGGTACGATATCGATCGTGGGCCAGGGCGTCTGGCGGATTGTCTGGGAAAAATCGCTAAAGGTGCTGCGTGGCGACAGAAACGCGCCCAGCGTCTGTTCGTCATCGATCAGCGTTTCAGGCTGAATATCGAACATCGTGGTGGTCGACGCCTGCGGATCGCAATCGATCACCAGCACGCGATAGCCATGCAGCGCGAGATAATCGGCAAGATGCTTGGTGATCGTGCTCTTGCCGACGCCGCCCTTGAAATTCTGCACCGCCAATACGCACGCATCCTCGTCGGGCTGCTTGCCGACATGAATGCCCAGCGCTGCGCGAATATGGGTCAGATCTCCGAGGGTGTAGAACCGGCGGCCATTGGGCAATTGCTTTGGCTGGGGCAGGCGTCCCTTGGCTTCTGCCTTGGCCAGCGCTTCGGGCGTGCGGCCGATCAGTTCGGCGGCGACGGTCGGGCCGAAGGTGATATCCAACGTCTTGCGGCTCTCTGGCCGGAACACGATCGTCTTGATATGATCGCGCATTTGCTGACATGCCGTTGTGACATTACGCAGGGTGTTGACGGTAAACGACATGGCGCCCCTCATGCTCGAATCATATGCGGTAAACTGGTTTGGGTTTAATGCGCGCAATTGCCACCCAAAGTCAAACCATGGCGCATGATGCCCCGTGGTTGCAATATTTCGGAACAGGCCTTGCCCGAAGGGTAACTGGCGGGGTGATGGATAACGAAAGCCCAAGGGGCCGGTTGATAGCCCCTGAGAGCCAAATGCGAGACGCAAGGTGGGAACGATAGACAACCGGGCCAGATAAGCCCTGCTCAATCGCTTAGTGATTTATTCGGAGATTAGGGATGTTACCGCCTGTCCGGACGAGCCTTTCGCCGCATGAACTCGTGAGTCGTAGAAGAGGGCGCTAAACTGATCCCACGTTGAAACGCATCTGAAAGCACGTCGCGGCCGTTTTGAAAACACGCTGCGATCGGCTCGATAACACGTTGATATTGCGTCGCCGACAATGGCTCAGCCTACCGGTTGCGCGCTCCTTTCGGCATGGCTCACCCACGCAATTGCTTCGCCACCATCGGGGCGAGCCGACCGACGATAATAGGCACGCCCTTGTCGTTGGGATGGATGCCATCGGGCAGCAATAAGGCGCGCTGGCCGATCACCCCTTCCAGCATGAAGGGATAGAGCGTCGCGCCATATTGCTTGGCCAGTTCGGGATAGATCGGATTGAACGCGGCGGCATAGTCCGGCCCCATATTGGGTGACGCCAACATGCCGGTCAGTATCATGGGAATCCCGCGCTTCTTCAATTCGGCCAGTATCGCGTTCAGATTGGTGCGCGTTTCGGCCGGGCTTAGGCCACGCAACATATCATTGCCGCCCAGACCGACCAAAATCAGATCCGGCTTGCGCGCCAGCCCGTCGAGCGTGAAGGCCAGCCGGGCCAGGCCTGCCGCCGTCGTATCGCCCGACACACCGGCGTTGACGACCTGCGCCTTCACGCCGCGCGCGACGAGCGCCTGCTCCAGTACCGGGGCCAGCCCCTTGCCCTGATCCAGATTATAGCCCGCATACAGGCTGTCGCCGAACGCCACCACCAACTTGCCGTCGGCGACGGGCGTGGTCGCAGGAGCGGCCAGCATGCTGTTCGTCACCGGCGGCGGCGCAGGCTTCTGTTCCGAACAGCCTGACGCCAGATGGACAATCAGCGTCAACGCCCCATATTGCATCCACTTGCCCGCCAAGGAGCGCTCCTTTTTCATGCATCGACCCATTGATCCGGCCACTATCGCGATCCGCGCGCAGAATGTCACCCTTTCGCTGGGAACGCGCGACGCGCCGGTGGAGATCCTCAAGGGGTTGGACCTCACCATCTTGCGCGGCGAAAGCCTCGCCATCCTTGGCGCATCGGGTTCGGGCAAAAGCTCGCTGATGGCGGTGCTGTGCGGACTGGAACGGGCGACCGGCGGGCAAGTCAGCGTGGGCGGCGTCGATTTCGGCGCGCTGGACGAAGATGCGCTGGCCCGCGCGCGGCGCGGCCGCATCGGCATCGTGCTGCAAAGCTTCCACCTGCTCCCCACCATGACCGCGCATGAAAATGTCGCGGTGCCGCTGGAACTGGCGGGGCAGGCGGATGCGTTTGATCGCGCGGCGGACGAATTGCGCGCCGT
>JAECRT010000016.1:49100-72162 GCA_016000085.1 Sphingomonadaceae bacterium | reverse complement strand
CCAATTTGAATTCCGAGCGAGAGCCCGACACAATCGTCATAAATTCAACATTCCTTTGGGCCGATTAGAAGTCGGGAGCTTAGAAGTTATAGCGGGCCCGCACGATCCAGGTCATCGGGGCGTCGATATAGCGCGTGTTGGCGAGCGAGGTATTTGCCGCAGTCTCGTTCAGGCAATTGCTGCATGAAACCGAAAGCTGCCACTTCTTGTCTGCGCCGTTCAATGCAAGGCCAGCATTTACGAACCAAGCCGATGGCGAGAACGAACCGTTCAGAATTTCGTCGCCGCCATACGGATTGGAAGGGTAAGTGCCATTCGTTCCCGTGATGGCACCGGAATAAATGGTGAAGTTTGCTGCATTGGTCTCCTGGCTGGAACGATAGCTCGCATTGATCGATGGCACCAGTGTCATCCCGCTGTTGCCAAGTTCCTGTTCGTACGTGCCGCCGAACGCCAGCGTGAGCTTCGGCGTGCGGTTGGGATCACCGATGCTGCCGTCGGGACGGACTACACCGGCCGCGCATGCGCCGGTCGTGCCGGTGCCGCCAGGGATATTGCCCGCTGCGATGAGGGCGAGGCAAGCCTTCTGCTGTGCGTTGACGGATTGAATGCCATATTCGTCAAGATCGGGCGCATCGCGATTAATCTTGAACTTGGCGTCCTGATAACCCGCATTCACATAGAGGTTCAGACCGTCAACAGGCGCAAAGGTCAGTTCCGCCTCGATCCCCTTGTTCGTCATATCGGCAAAGTTGCGCGTAATGAACGTGGCCGAGCCATTGGGCGCAACCAGCGCTGATGGCGTCTGGAGATCCTGCACATCGGTGTAGAAGAAGGTGATGTTGGCACGGACACGACGGTTGAACCATTCCGACTTCAAACCCGCTTCATAGCTCCACACCTTTTCGGGACCGAAGGGGAGGAAGCTGCTGACCGTGGTCGCGCGGGCATTCCAGCCGCCCGATTTGAAGCCCCGCGTAGCCGAGGTGAACAGCAGGATATCATTGTTCACCTTGTAGTTGATGGCAACACGCGGCGTCCACAGCTTGGCCGTCTGGCTGCCTGGAATTGCCAGGCCCGACGGCCCGACAAGATTGCCGGTCTCAAGGCACGTCGCCTCGATCACGCCATCGTTGCAACTGGCGCGGTTGTCCCGAACCTGCAATGTCTTGGTTTCATGGGTATAACGAACACCTGCGGTAAGCTTCAGCTTTTCCGTCACGTTGACGTCGGCCTGGACATAGCCCGCATAGGCTTCAGTCTTGTTGTTCAGCGTCCGGTCCGCCAGCAGGATCTGACGACCAAGACCGGCGGAATAGAACAGATCGGCAAAATCGGTCTTATTCTCTTCGATCAGATAGAATCCGCCCGCCACGAAATCGACCAGCCCATCGGCGACGCTACCGTTCAGCTTGAATTCCTGGCTGAATTGGTTGTGCCGGCCATCATTGGTGATAACGAAGGTGCCCGACGGCACGCCCAGAACTGGCGGCGTAGGATTGGCAAGCGAGGGGCCGGTACGGCCATCATAGAAATCCAGCGCATATTGCTGGGTCTGGTTGACGAAGCCAGTAATGATGTTGAGCGTCAGCTTGTCCGCCAAGTCGATTTCGAAATTCGACGTCACCAGGTCGGTTGCCGTCCGATTGCCCATCAGGAAATTGGCTTTGCGACCTGTTACAGGCGCGGTGAAGACCGATGTTGCGGCGGTTTTGCCCGAGCGCAGTCCGGTGGTTACGAAACGTCCGTCGCAATCGCTGGGGTTTGCAGGATTACATTGGAAATTCAGGATGTTTTCGCCATTTGCGACGATATGCGCATAGGAACCGTTCCAACGAACCGTATCGCTCAGGTCGCCGTGGATACCCAGACGAGCGCCCCAGCCATCGTCATCGTTAACGCGCTGGCCAGTGGTGACATTCTTCGCATAGCCATCATCATTCTGGTAATATCCGCTCAGCTTGACCGACAGCGTATCAGCAAGGGGAATATCGACCGAGCCGCGAGCGACTCGCTTGTTGTAGCGCCCATACCCCAGTTCAACGAAGCCGCCGAAGTCCTTGCCAGCTTCCTTCAGGATCACGTTGACCGCGCCACCCGTGGTGTTGCGACCAAATAGCGTGCCCTGTGGACCGCGCAAAACCTCGACGCGCTCAACGTCAAACAGGTTGATATTGTTGGCATTCTGACGGCTCAAATAAATGTCGTCGACATAAGTGCCCACGGGCGGATCGAAGGTCGGGATCGTCTCTGTATTGCCCAGTCCACGCAGGTAGAAAGCGTTGGCCGAACCGACACCGGTATTGTTCATCGACACCAGGTTGGGCACGAATCGACCCAGTTCCAGCGTATTGGAAACGCCTTGATTACGAAGCTGGTCGGCCGAAAATGCCGAAATCGCGATGGGCACGTCCTGAATGCTCTCGGCGCGACGCTGGGCAGTGACGACAATCTCGTCAAGACCGCCAGATGATTGATCACCAGCCTGCGGCGTAGCAACTCCGCTGATTTGCGCGCTGAGCGGCGCGATAAAAAGGGCGGCTGCCAACGCCGTCGTCGTGGCCAAAAAAGTGCGCTTCATACAATCTCCCTGAATTATGTGAACGGCTGTTCGTCCGCCTGCATTTTATGATTTGTCCGGACAAATTTTCATGTAATGTGGCGACTGTCAAGCGGGCTCATCCGTTAAAAAGGAGAATAACATGTCGTTTGCCGAGCTGGCCTACCCCAGCCTTCTCTACGTCCACATGCTGCTGTTCGTGCTTTGGCTGGGCGCGGATGTGGGCGTTTTTCTGGCGGGCCAACACTTTCGCAAGCGCGACATTTACACGCTTGAACAACGCATCGCGCTGCTGAAACTGCTTGTGCTTATCGACATGACTCCACGCACCGCATGGGCGTTGATGGTGCCGGTTTCACTGTCCGTCGTGGCCCTTGGAGGCTATTGGGCAGTGCCAATTCCATTGTTGATTGGCGCCTGGGCCGTGGGCGGGCTCTGGCTCTGGCTGGTCTGGGACGCACATCAGCACGACATGACTCCACGCGCCGCCCGCAACCGGAAAATGGAATCCTGGCTGCGGATCGGCCTCACCCTCTTCTACCTGTGGCTGGGCATCCAATCCCTGGCGATTGGCGCGCCGCTCGCACCGGTCTGGCTGGCGTCCAAAGCGCTGCTGTTCGGCCTGATTTTTGCCGCAGCGATCATGATCGACGTATCTTTCAAGCCAGTCGGCGCACAGCTGGGCAAGCTGCTCAAGGAAGGCTCCAGCGACGAAACCGAAGTGCCGCTGCGCGCGACGATGGATCGCACCCGCATCTGGGTATGGGTCGTTTATCTGCTCCTGATCTTCACATCCTATCTCGGTTTGGTGAAGCCGTTCTGATTGTTAAGTCGCCAAAATCCTTTTGCGCTTGACTTCCAAAGTTGTCCGGACAAATTAAATGAAATCGCAACGGAGGGGAATCCATTGAGCGTCGCCGACAGCCTGTCCGCCATGTTATTTGTGCCCGGCAACAAGCCCGATCGCTTCGTAAAGGCGCTCGCCAGCGGTGCTGATCGGGTGTGCATCGATCTTGAGGATTCTGTTCCTCAAGCGGAAAAAGCCAATGCCCGTGCGGCGGCACTTGCCGCCATCGGACAGGGTGACAAGCGCCCGATCCTCAGGATCAACGCTGTGCGGACACGCGCCGGCCTGGAAGACTTGCTGGCGCTGGACGACGCGCCGACACTTCCCGATCTGTTGCTGGTGCCAATGGTGCAGAGCGCCGCCGAAATCGCGATCATCACGTCTGTCCTTGGCGCGAGAACCCCGGCGCTGGTGCCGCTGATCGAAACGGTGTCGGGCCTTCGCGCGGCGCATGACATCGCTGCGGCGCCCGCTGTCGCGGCGATGATGTTCGGCGGCGGAGACTTGGCCGCCGAACTGGGCGTGGAGTTGGCTTGGGAACCATTGCGTACCGCACGCGGAACATTCGTCATGGCGTGTGCGGGTGCCGGGATTGCGGCGATCGACGTGCCGTTCATCACCCTCAATGACCCGGACGGCCTCGCCACCGAAACCCGCGCCGCCAAGGCGCTGGGCTTCACCGGCAAGGCCGCGATCCATCCGGAGCAGATTAGCACGATCCGCGCCGTGTTTCAGCCCACAGCGGATGAAATCGTGGAAGCCGAAGAGGCATTGCAGGCATTTTCAGCGGCCGGTGGCGCCGCAGTTCAATTCAAGGGCCGCATGCTCGAGCTACCGATCGTGCGGCGATATCAAAGGATTTTGGCAATGCGGAGTATCAACAATGCGTGATGGTGTGGTCGAAGTAAGCCCCGGGAGGTTCCGCGAAAATTTCGGTCGCAGCTTCGAGGATTTTGTCGAAGGGCATATTTACGAGCACCGTCCCGGTCGCACGATTACCGACGCGGACAATGTCTGGTTCACGCTGTTGACCATGAACACGCATCCGGCGCATTTCGACTATGAATTTGCGAAGAAGACCGAGTTCGGCAAGCCGCTCGTATGCTCGCCGCTCACGGTCGCGCTGATGGTCGGCATGAGTGTATCGGATGTCAGTCAGAAGGCTGTCGCCAATCTGGGCTGGGACAATATTCGCATGACCAAGCCGCTATTTTGCGGCGACACGCTCTATGCGGAAAGCGAAGTTCTGGAAAAGCGCGAGTCCAGCTCACGTCCTGAGCAAGGTATCGTCACCGTGAAGACCACCGGGAAGAACCAGCACGGCGACGTGGTCTGCACCTTCAACCGTACCATGCTGATCTGGAAGCGCGGCTGCGGCCCCGTGGACGATTGAGGAATCCGAAATGACTGAATTCATCCAGCGGGTCATCGACCCTGCCGACGAAGCTGCCCTCCTTGACACGATCGACCGCTGGATGGAGCGCGATATGCGCCCGGTGGTGATGCATCACGACCATAACGACATCTGGCCCGCCGAACTGGTGAAGCAGATGACCGAAATGGGGCTGTTTGGCGCCACTATCGGTCAGGAATATGGCGGTCTGGGCCTGCCCGCGACGACTTATTCCAAGATCGTGACGCGCATATCCTCCTATTGGATGGCGATCACGGGCATCCTGAACTCGCACCTCATCATGGCGGCGGCCGTCGAACGGTTCGGCACCGAAGCGCAGAAACAGGAATGGCTGCCCAAGTTCGCCAGCGGCGAAATCCGCGGCGGCATTGCGCTGACCGAACCCGACGCGGGCACGGATCTCCAAGCGATCCGCACGACAGCCGTTCGGGATGGTGACGATTATGTCATCAACGGCAACAAGACATGGATCACCAACAGCATCAATGGCAGCTGCGTTGCCTTGCTGGTCAAGACCGATCCTGCTGCCGAGCCGCGCTACAAGGGCATGAGCTTCTTCATTGCGCCGAAGGGGCCGGGCTTCAACGTCGGCAAGAAATTCGACAAGCTGGGCTATAAGAGCATCGATACGGCGGAGCTCAACTTCGAGGATTACCGCATCCCTGCCGCCAACCTGATCGGCGGCGTCGAAGGTCAGGGCTTCTTCCAGGCCACCGGCGGGCTGGAATTGGGCCGCATCAACGTTGCCGCGCGCGGCGTCGGTCTTGCAGAAGGCTCCCTTCGCCTGGCCACCGAATATGCCCAGGTCCGTAAGACCATGGGCAAGCCGATCGCGCAGCATCAGGCAATCCAGCTCAAGCTGGGCGAAATGGTGACGCGCCTGGAGGCTGCTCGACTGCTGGTGGCCAATGCGGCGCAGGCCTATGACCGCGGCGAGCGGTGCGACATGGAAGCCGGCATGGCGAAATATTTCGCCTCCGAGGCGGCCGTTCGCAACTCGGAAGACGCGATGCGGATCTTCGGCGGCTACAGCTATTCGAAGGAATATGACATCGAGCGCTATTATCGCGACTCGCTACTCATGTGCATCGGTGAAGGCACCAACGAGATGCAGCGCATGATCATCGCCAAACAGTGGATCAAGAGGAACCCTGCGTGACCGCACCTCTTCCACTATCAGGCTTCCGCATCCTATCGGCGGAACAATATGGCGCCGGTCCCTATGGCACGATGTTCCTCGCCCAGCTGGGCGCGGATGTTATCAAGCTGGAACAGCCGGGCGTGGGCGATACCGCCCGCGCCGTCGGCCCGCATTTTCTGCGCGAAGCCGAAAGCCTGTATTTCCAGAGCTTCAACCTGAACAAGCGATCGCTGACGCTCGACCTCAACAGCGTGGAGGGGAAGGAAATTCTCCGCACGCTGGTGGGGTCCAGCCATGCGATGGTCAATAATCTGCGCGGCGACCTGCCCGCGCGGATCGGCCTGACCTATGACGATCTGAAAGATGCCAATCCCGCCATCGTTTGCGCGCATCTTTCAGCCTATGGCCGTGACAATGAGCGCGCACGGTGGCCGGGCTATGACTATCTGATGCAGGCCGAGGCGGGCTTCATGGCATTGACCGGCGATCCGGATTCCGATCCGACGCGGTTTGGCCTGTCGATGGTCGATTTCATGACCGGCACTATGATGGCCATTGGCGTGCTCGCCGCGCTTGTCGATGCACAACGGTCGGGCATCGGGCGCGACGTCGACGTCGATCTGCTTTCGACGGCCGTGCATCAGACCAGCTATCCGGCCCTTTGGTACATGAACGAGAAGGATGTAACGGGGCGCACGCCGCGTTCGGCGCACCCTTCCGTCACGCCCAGTCAGGCCTTTCGCACACAGGATGGCTGGCTGTTCGTCATGGCCCAGCTTCCCAAATTCTGGACCGTGCTTACCGAGCTGATCGGTCGTCCCGACCTTGCGCAGGACGCGCGGTTCATCAAACCTGCCGACCGCCTACGGAATCGCGAGGCGCTCACAGATGTCCTCGACGGGGTGTTCAGCACACAGACAAGCGGCCATTGGATGGACCTGCTTGGCGGCAAGATGCCGGTCGCGCCGGTGCTCTCGCTCGATCAAGCACTCGACAATCCCTATCTCGTTACGACGGGCATGGTGGACCAGGTGGATCATCCCGATCGCGCGGGTCTGCGCGTGCTGGCCAACCCGATCCGGCTGGACGGCGAACGATTGCCGAACCGTGCAGGTCCGCTGCTGGGCAGCGATACCGATGCGGTACTGGCGGAGGCTGGCTATGCACCGGACGCGATCGCCGCGTTCAAAATGAAAGGTGTGATCTAAATCCGATGGGAAAGCTTTCCGGTATCAAGGTCGTCGATCTGTCTCAGTTCCTTCCTGGGCCGATGCTTTCCGTCATGATGGCCGATCAGGGCGCCGAGGTGGTGAAGGTGGAGCCGGTCGCCGGCGACCCTTCGCGCGGCCAGGCGCCCTTTGAGGCGGATCAATCAATATGGTTCCGCAATCTCAACCGCGGCAAGAAAAGCGTTGTTCTCGATCTGAAGAGCGATGCAGGGCGCGATGCGCTCTGGGCGTTGATAGACGATGCCGACGTGTTCGTAGAAGGGTTCCGCCCCGGCGTCACCGCCCGGCTGGGTTTTGGCTATGAGGCTGTCGCCGCCCGTAATCCGCGCATCGTCTATTGCTCGATCTCGGCCTTCGGACAATCCGGAGAGCTTGCGCATCATCCGGCGCACGATCTTGCCGTGCAGGCGATGGCTGGCTTCCTGGCGGTGAATGACGGACCGGACGGTCTTCCGGTCGTGCCCGGTCCGCCGTCGGCAGACATGGCGGCGGGCCTTACTGGCCTCGCCGCTGTGCTAATGGCGCTTATCGGTCGCGAAAAGAGCGGGCGCGGCGATTATGTTGATGTCGCCATGTTCGATTCCATGCTGCCGTGGTGCGCTCATATTGCGGGCGCGGCGATCCATGGCGGCGAAGCCCCCCGCTCGGCGAGTCAGCGGTCACTCGGCGGCGCGGCATTTTACAATGTTTATGAAACTGCGGACGGACGGCATATCGTGCTGGGAGGCCGTGAACTCAAGTTCGTCGCGAACCTGCTTACCGCGCTCGACCGTCCTGATCTCATTCCCCTAGGCGACGTCCCACCGGGTGAGGCACAAGAGCCGCTTATCGCCTTCCTGCGTGAAACCTTCCGCACCCGCACACGGGCGCAGTGGACCGCATGGTTCAAGGACAAGGATGTCGCCTTTTCACCCGTGCTCGACTTTCAGGAAGCGTTTGCCGAAGCCCATGTCGCTGAACGCGGCCTGCTCGTGGTGGCAGATGGCGCGCATCATATTGCGCCGCCCATTCGCTTTGCCAGCGATCCGACATGGCATCCCAGCCCGGCGCCGGAACTCGGCGCCGATGGCTGAGTTGTTATTTTTCGGCTTCGATATCCATCGTGTAGGCGAATTTGTCGCCCGGATGGTGGCTGGCCGAAATTTCCATGATCCGGCTATTGGCATCCAGGTAGCAGCGCAGAATGCGCAGGCATGGGCTGCGTCGCGCGATGCCCAGTTCTGCCGCAATCGGGGCGCTCATCGCCACCGCCTGAATATCCTGCGTGACGCGAGCGATCTTTACGCCGGACAGCCGCTCAAGCTGGCGAAAGATCGTCGCTTCATTGGGTTGGATCTCACGCGCCGCGGATTCGAAATCCTGATGGATATAGGCGTCGGTCAGCGCGATCGCATCGCCTTCGCGGGTACGGATACCGCGAAAATGGAACCAGCGACTGCCGGGCGTCGCACTGATATGCGCCGCGAGCCGCTTGGGCAGCGTCGTCATGCCATAGGGCTTGAACAAATATGTGCTGTCCCGCGCATATTGCAGAATTTCACCGACGTTCGACAAAGGCTGGTGAAGCGCACCGCCCCGTGCATTCGCAGGCTGGATCACCGTGCCGGAACCGCGGCGACGCTGGATCAATCCCTCGGTCTGCAACGAGCGAAGCGCTTCCCGCACCGTAAAGCGGCTCACCCCGTAACGCGCGCACAACACGCTTTCCGTCGGAAACTGGGCGGGATCGGGATAGTCTCCGCGCAGGATACCGGCGCGCAAATCTTCAGCGAGTTCCTGATAGCGGGGCTTCCGCATCCGTTTCACGTCAGGAATTTCGTCCGCCATCAACAAATTTACTCTCCTTATGCATTCAATTCCGCCCGGAGCATCGCCGGTGATTGATAACGATTATAGCCTGATTGAGCGGATTGCCCAGCACATCCAGCGACCAATCGACAAATCTGTCCGGACGATGGCTCGATTGCATCTGCTCGACTGGCTCGGCTGCGTGGCTGGCGGGCGCAACGCCCCAATCGCGCGGCTCCAGACTGAAATTACGTCACAATCGCCTGTTGAAAGAGCGGCTTGGCTCGGGAATGTCCTGGAAATGGACGATGTTCATCGCACGGCGATCCTTCACCCAGGTCCAGTAATATGGCCGGCGGCGCTGGGTGCAGGCACCAATATATTGGATGATGCACTCGATTCCGCCGTGCGCGGTTATGAGACGATGATTGCGATCGGCGCCACTCTGGACGCGCACCACTACGCCTATTGGCACAATACAGCGACGGCAGGCGTATTCGGCGCGGCAGCCGCATCCGCCAGCAGGCTTGGCGCGGATGCCGCTCAGACTGCCACCGCGCTCGGCCTTGCCGGTTCGGTGACAGGCGGACTGTGGCAAATGCGGCACGAGCCGGTGATGGCCAAGCAGTGGCATCTGGCCCATGCGGTCAGCACCGGCGCCGCCGCTGCGCGCTTTGCCCTGCATGGCGTCACTGGGCCACGTTTCATTCTGGAAGGACCGCAGGGGCTATATGCCGCCACCTGCTCCGACCCAAAGCCACTTGAAATTTCGGACGCATGGCGGATTGCGGAAGTCAGCTTCAAGCCTTGGGGGGCCTGTCGCCATGCGCATCCCGCCATCGACGCCGCGCTGATGCTGAAGGCACAGGGCGCCCTCGATGGCCCGGTGACGGTGCGGACCTATCGTGACGCGATCGTCTTTTGTGATCGTCCCGATCCGCAGAGCGTCATCGACGCGAAATTCTCGATCCAACACGCCATTGCCGTGGTGATGACGCGGGGCGTTCCCCAGCTTGCCGATTTCGAACCTGACGCCATCGCCGCACTCGCCTATGCGCGAGCGCTTGTGACCGTGGAAGAGCGCGCGCATTTCACCAGCGCCTACCCTGCTCATTTCGGCGCGAGCATCACCAGTGCGGGCGGCAGCGTCACGCTGACCGACGCGCTGGGCGATCCGGAGCGACCACTCACGACGCAAGGTGTGATAGACAAGGCGCGCGCGCTGATGGCCTGGGGTGGAATCACCGATCCCGACGCCGCTATCACTGCGGTTCTTGAGGGCGATCACGTGTCCGACATCACCGACCTGCTGGAGGCATGGCTATGAAAGCAACCCAAAGGCTGCTCGATTTCGCGCAGGCCCATCATACGCTTCCCGATCCCGTTCGCGCGGCAGCCATCCATTTGCTGGGCGACACCCTTGCTTCCGGCGCTGCGGGATCGACCGCACCCGGCGCGGATGGCGTCTTCGCGGCAGCCAGCGGCTGGGGCCAAGGCCAGGATTCGCGACTGCTCGCGCGGTCGGCCCGCCTGCCCGCCGCCGGCGCGGCGTTCGTCAACGCGTTTCAGATCCATTGCCTCGAATGGGATGCGGTGCATGAACCCGCCGTCGTCCATGCGCTGTCCACCGTCACGGCCTCGGTCATGGCCGCGATCGACCGGCGCGGCGGCTGCGATGAAAATACCGCGCTGACCGCCCTCGCTGTCGGCGTCGATATCGCAAGCGGTCTGGGCCTCGCGGCTGAAACGCCGCTCCGCTTCTTCCGCCCGGCCACGGCTGGCGCAATCGGATCAGCGCTCGCGGTGGCGCGGATCGATGGGGTGGAGAAGATGGCGGACGTGCTGGGCCTCGCCTATTCCCAATGTGCCGGTACCATGCAGGCGCATGTCGAGGGTTCGATCGCCCTGCCCCTCCAGATTGCGGGTGCGGCGCGCTCCGCGATTGCGGCGGTAGACCTGGTGAAGGCCGGGCTGACCGGACCGCACGACGCGCTGGAGGGACCGTACGGCTATTTCACATTGTTCGACGACGGCGACCTGTCCACCTACACCGACAGGATCGGCAGCGTCTGGCGGATCGCCGAAGTCAGCGTCAAACCCTTTCCTTCCGGCCGGGCAAGCCACGGCGTCCTTGCCGCACTCGACAGCCTGCTGCGTGAAGGCGCGATCGACGCCCATTCGATCGCCCGTATCGAAGCCTTTGTGCCGCCGCTAATCCAGCGGCTTGTAGGCCGCCCCATGCAGAACGAAATGACGCCCGCCTATGCGCGCCTTTGCCTGCCGCTGCTGACTGCGCTGATGCTGACCGATCGGAGGATCGATCCGCGCCGCTTCACGCCACAGACCTTCGCGGACCCTGCCATCGGCGCGTTGGCCGCAAAGCTGGTGCTAACGCTCGACGGCAATCCCGATCCCAATGCGCTGTCGCCCCAGCGGCTGGTCATTACGCGCACCGATGGCAGTGTCATCACGCGCACCATCCCACACACATTAGGCCACCCCGATGCGGCGATGTCCGCCGCACAAACTGCCGACAAGCGCATGCTGGCGCGGGAACTCGCTGCCAGCGAACCCGACGAACGGCTTTTCACCGATCCCCTTTCCTATTTCACGCAGCCGGAGTGAGTATGACCTTCCCGACCTATTTCGAAACCTTCGATGCCCGGCAGATGCTGGAAGATTATCCGGTCGGCGACGCGTTTACCGCGCGCTACACCAGCATGAGCCGCGACGCGCTCCACGCGCTTCAGAATGAGCGTTTCATCAAGCTGATGAAGCGCGGCTGGCAGGTGCCTTTCTATCAGCGGCTTTGGGGCGCGAAGGGGATTGAGGCGGGCGATATCCGCGGGCTTGAGGACATCACCAAGCTGCCGGTTTACGACAAGACCGATTTGATGGCGTCGATCGCTGCCTATCCGCCCTTTGGCGATTTCGCGGGCATGGGCGGTGCGGACCGCCCGCCGACGATTTTCCACACCACCTCGGGCACCACCGGTCGGCCACAGGCGCTGCTGTTCGGGCCGAAGGGTCGTGAGATCACAAACCTTCTCGTCGGTCGCATGTATCGCTGGCAGGGACTTAGCCCGCAGGATGTCGTCCAGTCGGTATATGGCCATGGCATGATCAACGGCGGTCATTATATTCGTGAGGCCGTTACGCATTTCACCAATTCGATCTTCCTGTCCGCAGGAACCGGGATCGAAACCCGATCGATCAGCCAGGTTGGCCTCATGGCCGATTTCAACGTGACCGTGCTGACCGGCTTCATCGATTATATCCGCAAGCTCGCCGAAGTCGCAAAGGCGGAGGGGCTTCTGGAGAAGATCAACATCAAGATGATCTGCGGCCATCTTGGCACCGAGGATCGCGCGGGCGTGGAGCAGGCCTGGGGCGGCGCAAAGGCGTTCGACTGGTATGGCGTGGGCGATACCGGTTCGATCGCGGGCGAAGGTCCGGAGCGGGACGGCCTGTATGTCTGGGAAGACGCGCAATATCTGGAACTGCTGGGTGTCGATGACGGCGCGCCCGTCGCGGCGGGCGAGACAGGCGACATGGTCGTCACTTGCCTGTTCAAGGACGACATCGCACCATGCATCCGCTTCAACACCCACGACATCACACATGAACTGTCGGGCGCCAACCAGACCGGCATGGTCTTCAAGCGGATCGCTGGTTTCAAGGGCCGCAGCGACAATATGGTCAAGCTGCGGGGCATCAACGTGTTCCCGCACGCGATCGGCGCGCTGATCGAGAACCGCCCGGATCTGACCGGCGAGTTCGTCTGCCACCTCAGCCGCGACCCCGCGAGCCAGCGCGACGACATGATCGTGACGCTCGAAAGCCGTGGCGGCACCGATGAAGCGCAACTGGCCGGCCTGTTGCGGCAGGGCCTGGGCGTAGAAGTCTCGATCCGCCTGGTCGAAGTCGGCGGCACCGCTGCCGCAACACAGATCGACGTACGGCAAAAGCCGATCCGCCTGATCGACCAGCGGGGAGTGTAAGCAGCGATGCCCGCCCTCCATCAGCTAGACATCGCTGGATTGCGCGCGGCCTATGCGGCGGGGGAAACCACCCCCTCCGCCGTGGCCGCCCATTATCTGGCGCGGATCGACCGGTTCGACCCGGCGCTCAAAAGCTTTATTTCGATCGACCGCGAACGGGCGCTGGCGGATGCGGCGTCAAGCGACGCGCGCCTTGCCGAAGGCAATGTACGGCCGCTGGAAGGCGTGCCGATCGCAGTCAAGGCGAACATCGCGGTCGCTGGACTTAGCTGGAACGCGGGCATGGAAGCGCGGCGCGCCATCATTGCGCAGGAAGATGCCGAAGCGGTAAAGCGCCTGCGTGCGGCGGGCGCGATCATATTGGGCACGCTCAACATGCATGAGGCCGCGCTGGGCGCGACCACCGACAATCCCTGGTTTGGCCAGGCGATCAATCCGCATCGCGCTGGTTACACGCCGGGCGGTTCGTCGGGCGGCAGCGGTTCGGCGGTCGCCGCAGGGCTTTGCGTTGCCTCGCTCGGCACCGACACGCTCGGATCGGTACGTATTCCGGCCGCCTATAATGGCGTCTATGGGATCAAGCCGACCAATGGGTCGATCCCCGACGACGGGCTGGTCCCGATGAGCGAATGGCTGGACAGTATCGGTCCGCTCGCGCGCTCGTTGGACGATCTGGAGGCGATACTGGCAGTGCTTTCGGGCGGGCTGCAAGACACCCCCGCCCCTGCGCGGCTGCTTACACTCGACTCGCTCGACGATCTGCGATGTGAGCCTGCCGTGCTTTCTGCCTATAGGCGGGCGCTGGAAGTACTGCACGCCCTGCCCCACAGCATTTTTGCGCCGATGGATAATGCTGCGGCGGTACGCTTTGCCGGTTTCGTTGTTTCAGCGCGCGAACTGGGCGGACACATTGCCGATACACGCCGCGATGCGCCGGAACAGCTTTCCGATGGGTTGAAATTCCTTCTCGACCATGCCGACGCCAAATCGGACAGCGAGGCTGCGGACGCTGCCGCAATTCTTCAGCGCACCCGCACGGGCTTGCGCGATGCGATCGGCACAGACGGCGTGCTGCTGATGCCAACCGCCCCGCAGGCGGCCTTCGCGCATACCGACAGGCCACCCGCCACCCAGGCAGGCTTCACCGCTTTCGCCAACATATCCGGCCTGCCCGCGCTCAGCATTCCCGCTGGCCGCGACACGCAGGGCATGCCCGTCGCCGTCCAACTTGTGGGCGCACCGGGCAGCGAACGCGCTTTGATCGCGCTTGGCCGCGTCCTCGACGCTGGCCTTGGCGGCTATGCGCCCCCCGCAATGAACTGAAGCAGAGGAGAATCCCATGCGCATCATCGTCCTGTTCAATCTCAAGCCCGACGTCGATCCTGCCACCTATGAAAATTGGGCGCGCACGACCGACATTCCCGGCGTCAATGGCCTGCCTTCGGTCAGTGATTTCCAGGTCCATCGCGCCACCGGCGTGCTGGGCAGCGACGCTCCCTCGCCCTATGCCTATTTCGAAGTGATCGACATTGCCGACATGGAGGCATTTGGCGTCGATGCGTCGAGCGAAGCTGTGCAAAAAGTCGCCGCAGAATTTCAGCAATTTGCGGACAATCCCCAGTTCATCCTGACCGAGACGCTGTGATGCGGCGCTTTGAGGGCAAGACGATCGTCGTCACCGGCTCGGGCCGGGACAAGGGGCTGGGTCAGGCGATCTTGCAGCGCTTCGCCGACGAGGGCGCAAATTGCGTCGTGTCCGATCTTGGCAAGCCCACAGAGCATATGGGCGCGGCCGATATCGGCACCACCGACGAGATGGAACGGATCGCCGAGGAACTGCGCGCGCGCGGCGCAAAAGTCGCGATTATCCCCTGCGACGTCCGCTCGGAGGAAAGCTGCACCGCCATGGCAGCCAAAGCCGTCGAAACCTTCGGGTCACTCGACATCTGGGTGAACAATGCCGGTATCGGCTATATCATGAAGCCGTTGCTCGAAACGACATCGTCGGAATGGGAAGCGGTAATCGGGGTCAACCTGTCCGGCGCCTTTTACGGCACCAAGGCCGCAGCCGTCGCGATGATCGCCGCTGGCAAGGGCGGACGGATCATCAACATTGCCAGCCAGGCCGCCAAAACGGGCTTTCCGCACATGGCACCCTACACCAGTTCAAAGCACGGTATGGTTGGCCTCACCCGCTCCAACGCGATCGAACTGGGCCAATATGGCATCACCGTCAACGCGGTCTGCCCGAACCACGTCACCACCGGGCTTGGCGCGCGTCAGAACGCCTATTTCTCGGAACTGCTCGGCTTTGATTCGGTCGAAGCCTATGTCGAGAATATGAAGCGCAAGAACCCGATGGGCCGTCCGGGCCTGGGCAGCGACACCGCTGGCGCCGTCGCGTGGCTGGCGTCGGACGACGCGGCTTATATTACCGGGGAGGCGCTCAACGTCTCCGGCGGGGAGGAAATGCACTGATGTTGGAAGAACGTATCGATTGGCCGAACGGCGCAAAAGTTGCGCTGTCGATTGTCGTCAATGTCGAAGAAGGCTCCGAAATGACGGTCGCACGCGGCGATCGCGGCATGGAGCCGGTTGATGAGCTGGGCATCCACATCAAGTCGCCGATCCGCAATTACGGCAACGAATCCAACTATCTCTACGGGATCAAGGCCGGTGCGCCGCGGATCGTCAATCTGCTGCGTGCCTATAAGGTCAAGGCGAGTTGGACCGTTGCCGCGCTCAGCCTGGAAAACCATCCCGAAATCGGGCAGGCGATCGCCGAACTCGGCCATGAGCCGGTCAGCCATGGCTGGCGCTGGGTCCACCAGTTCAAGATGACCGAGGAGCAGGAGCGCGACTTCATCCGCAAGGCCGTTGCGTCGATCGAAAAGACGACCGGCGTGCGTCCCTATGGCTGGCTCAGCCGCTATTTCCATACCGATAATACCCGCCGCCTCCTGATCGAGGAAGGCTTCACCTATCATATGGATAATTATTCGGGCGACGTGCCCTTCTGGGATCGCGACACCGTGCCGGGCCAGCCCATCGCGATCGTGCCTTATCAACTCGACACCAACGACATGAAGATGTGGACCGACCCGGCGATGACGCCGACGCAGTGGCTGGAATATGCCAAAAACTGCTTCGATCAACTGTATCGCGAAGGTGAAGCGGGCGACCCCAAGATGATGTCGCTAGGCCTGCATCTGCGGATCATTGGCCGTCCGGGCCGGATCTGGGCTTTCGAGGAATTTCTACGCTATGTAACGTCGAAGCCGGACGTCTGGATCACGACGCGGCGCGAGATTGCCGAGCATCTGAACAAGGTCGACCCGGCATGACCCTGCGGCTGGAAAAAGACGGGGCGATCGCCCGGCTGTCGATCGACCGCGCGGAAAAGCGCAACGCCTTTACGCAAGTGATGTGGGAACAGTTTCCCGTGTTGCTCGGCGATGCGATGGCAGACGATGCGATCAAGGTTTTGATCCTGCATTCGGCAGCGCCCGGCATCTTCAGTGCTGGCGCGGACATCGCCGAATTTGGCGCGGGCGCGCTCGACCCGGATTGGCGCACCAGAAACCAGGCGGCGATCGCGCGCGCGCAGATCGAACTCGCGCGCGCGCCCAAGCCGGTAATCGCCGCCATCGACGGGGTATGCGTGGGCGGTGGCTGCGGCCTCGCCATCGCCTGCGATATGCGCGTTGCCAGTGCAACGTCACGTTTCGGCATCACCCCTGCAAAGCTCGGGCTGGTTTATTCGCTGCACGACACCAAGCTGCTCGTCGATCTGGTCGGCCCCGCGCAGGCCAAACGCATCCTGTTCACCGCACAGTTGCTCGACGCAGCCGAGGCCGCACGCATCGGATTGGTCGAAATCATCGCTGCCGACCCGCTGGGCGAGGCAATGGCACTCGCCACCACCATCGCCGAGGCATCGTCCCACAGCGTGCGCGAGACGAAGAAGATCGTCCGCCGCATCCTCGACGGTCAGGCGGATGATGACAGCGAGACGCAGGCTCTGTTCGCTGGGGCGTTCACCGGCGCGGACTTTCAGGAAGGCGTGTCGGCCTTCCTCGAAAAGCGCAAAGCCCGATTTTGATGAGCGATAGTCTGACACATGGGCGCATTGCAGGTGGTGTGGTCTGCACGCCTGAGCTGGATGCGGCGCTGATCGATTATCGCGATCGGCTCGGCCTCACCCTGGTCGAGCAGGGCATGATCCCGTCGGATCTCGCCGCAAGCTGGGGCACGCCCGCCAGCGCAGGGGCGCGCTATGCAATGCTTCGGCCAACGAGCGGTGCCCCCTGTTTCATACGGCTGGTGGAGGCCCCACTTCCGGCCGATTTCAGGCCCACCCGCACCTATGGCTGGGCCGCCTATGAATTAACCGTGCAGGATGTCTATGGCTGGCCGGATAGGCTAACGGACAGCGGCTTCACTCTGGTCGGCGCACCCAAGGCGCTTCCCGGCATGCCAGCCTTCGTGCCGATGCAAGTGACTGGCCGCGGCCGCGAGATGCTGTATCTCAACGAAGTCAGGGAGAATATGCCGACTTCCGACCTGCCCAAGGCAGCATCGCCGGTCGACCATATCTTCATCGTGATCCTGGCAACCCCTGATCGCACCGCGAGCCTCGATTGGTTTGCGGCTAAGCTGGGGCTGGATATCAGCAGCACCTATTCGATCCCCTATTCGATGATCAACACCGCCTTCGGGCTGCCCGCCGATCATCTGACCGCGATCACGATGGTTCAGAAGGACCGATTGCCGATCATCGAGGTGGATGATTATCCCGCCACCGCCACAGTGCGTCAGGGCGATCCTGCCATGCTGCCGCCCGGCAATGCCATGGTGACGCTGGCGGTCGACAGTCTCGACGCGATCAGCGCCCCTTTTATCGCCCCACTCGTGCGACGCGACGGGCCGCTTTATGGTGGCCGCCGCACCGCGACCGTCCGTGGCTTTGCAGGCGAGTTGATCGAACTGCTGGAGATTGACGGCTGTCCCGCTACATAGCGCGACAGCCGCCTTTTTTCAGGGTAGCAGCACCGTAGAACCAGTGGTTTTGCGCCCCTCCAGATCGGCATGAGCCTGCGCCACGTCTTCAAGCGCGTAGCGCTGTCCGATCACGGTTTTCACCTTACCACTGCGGATCATGGCCCACAGCCGGGCCACGCCAGCAGCGCGCTCGGCAGGCTCGGCGTAATAATGATAGAGCATCGGCCGTGCATTGCAGAGCGATCCCTTCATCGCCAGCACACCAGGGTTGATCCCCGCAACCGGCGCATCGGCATTGCCGTAGCTGACAACCATCCCGCGCAGACCGCAGCTATCGAGCGAAGAGTCCCATGTCGACATGCCGATGCCGTCGAAAACGACGCGCACACCCTTGCCCCCGGTCAGTTCACGCACGCGGGTTGCGGTATCTTCGGTCTGGTAAAAGACGATATGATCGGCACCAGCGGCGCGGGCCTCCAACGCTTTTTCCTCGGTACTCACAGTGCCGATGACGATCGCGCCCACCGCCTTGAGCCACTGGACCAGGATCAGCCCGACCCCGCCGGCAGCAGCGTGAACCAGCACCGGCCAACCAGCCTCGACCTTGGCACAGCGCTCGACGAGCAGTTCCGCGGTGCATCCCTTCAACAGCATGGCCGCAGCCACCTCATCCGCAATATCGTCCGGTACGGACAGCAACGCCGATGCGGCGATATTGCGGTGGGTGGCATAGGCGCCGCGATCGGGGCCGAGATCGCCGACCCGGTCGCCGATGCGGAACTCCGTCACACCCTCGCCCAGCGCCTCGACCACGCCGACCGCTTCGACACCCAATTGCGCTGGGAGCGCGACCGGATAGATGCCGCGCCGATGATAGGTGTCGATGAAGTTCAGCCCCACCGCCGTGTGGCGGATGCGGACCTCACCCGGACCGGGGGGCGGGAGATCGACATCGATCCATTCGATCTGTTCAGGCCCGCCAGTAGCCCGGATTTGCGCGATGCGTGCCATATCTCTCTTTACCAGGTCTTGCCGCCGACCCAGTCACCCGCCGCTGCGCTAAAGGCGCTGATCTGAATATCGGCCCAGATATCCGCCTTGAAATAAGGATCTGTTTCCAGCAGCGCGCGCGCATCTTCTGCGCTTTCCGCCTTCACGACGAGCATCGACCCACAAATCTGCCCCTGTTCGTCGCGCAGCGGACCGGCGATAGCCAGACGATCCATGCCCGCTTCGGTATGCGCGAGATGTTCTTTCAGCTTTTCCATGCGGATCGGCATGACGTCCGGTTTGTCCCTGGTGACGATGGCGTACAGCTTCGACATGATATTTCCTTTATTGATACGTCTGTTCAGGCGAGTGCGGGAGCTTCGATGAGAAGCACCTGACATTCCGCGACGCCGTCGCGCAGCGTTTTCACCGCGCGATATTCGGGCGAATTCCAGAAAGCGAGTGCGGCATCCTTGCTGGCCCATTGGGATATCACCACCGAACCGCCATCGCCAAAGCCGCCTTCCAGAGCGACGGCCCCGGGTGCGCGCATCAGATAGGTGCCGCCGGCCTTTTCCAGCAGTGCCGCCGCCTTTGCTCCATAACCGGCGAGAAACGCCTCGCGATCAGAAATCGTTGCGGTGACGATCATATAGGCTGGCATGAACTTCTCCGATTGCAGCTTGCAAGTGCGGAGGGGTGGAGCCGTCAGCAGCTCCACCCCTCCCCTTTAGATCAAAACGACTTGCTGACGATCAGCCCGAATTCAGGCTTACGCGGAGGCGTAAGGGCAAAGGCTCGTGAAGAATCACCGGAAGGCGATTTGGCAACACCTGCACCCAGGTCGAGATAGCGCAATATGCCGACAGGCGTTTCGTCGTTCATGATGTTCTTGCCATAAACGGTGATCCGCAGACCATTCGAATCCTGCACACCCAGTTGGAGGTTAAGCTTCGTCGAATTGCCGCTTTCCGCCAGGTTCGTCACCTGATCGAAGAAGCTGCTGCGGTAGATCACATCCGCGCCCGAGAAGAGATCCCAGCCATTCGAAATCTCGTGATTGAAACGCAGGCCGATTGAACCGGTGTGTTTGGAAACCAGCGGCGGGCGATTGCCCACAACCGATGCGGCTGCCCGGCAACCCGGCAAGTCCAGATTAGTTAAGTTACCGGTTTTGCATGCCCTGCCCAGCAGCAGAACGGCCTGCTCCGGGTCAGAACCGCGACGGATTTTGGAATCGAGGAACGTATAGTTGAACTGAAGCTTCAACACATTCCCGACGAGTGGCAGCCCGCCTTCAATTTCCAATCCGCGCGTGCGCGTACGGCCGAGATTGACGCTGTACGAGTCAATTGCGGTCAACGTCTGATAGGTATCCGTCAGAACCTGGTCTTTATAATCCTGCCAAAACGCCGAAACATTGAGATAGTCGAAACCAAATTTACGCGTCTTGAACCCAACCTCGTAGTTGATCAGCGATTCTTCCTGATAAACCGAGCTTGGCGCGCCCACGGGATTGAAGCCGCCGGGGGAATTACCCTGCGAATATTGCGCATAGAGCGACAGTTCGGAATCGATCTTCCAGTTTGCGGTGACGCGGGGCAGGGTTGCCTTGAACGTGGCGTTGCGCACGCCTGCCCTTCCGACGATCTGGTTCGGATTAGGCAGGGTCAGCGCCGCCAGATAGGCTGCGGAAAACACGTCGCCCGCGCGATAACTGAGCGTCGTATTCGTCACCTTGTCGATCTGATGCCGCAATTCGGCACCAACGGTCAGGCGGTCGCTGACGTCGAAGTCTACGCCACCGAATACCGCCTTGTTGCGGACGCGCTTCTGGTCGCCCAGAAGGTCGAGACCCAGTTCCGACGCTTCCAGATATTCCGACATCGGTGTGATCCGGTCGACACTGGAAAAGGCGCCAATCCGCCAGCGGACGCGATCGGTGGATGGCGATTCGAGGCGCGCTTCATAGGTATGCGTCTTGCGGTGCTGGCCATCGGTCGCGTTGAAGCCGGACTGGGTGCAAAGCTGGTTGCCGATCGGCACGAAGTTAGCGCAGACGAAGGGCGAACCAAGCAGATAGAATTCGCGGCCATCATAGGACTGATCCGAACCAGACACCTGAACCTGGTCGCTATGCATGGTCTGGAACGACAATTCGTAACCGGAACCCGCGATGTTCCACGACGCTTCACCGATGAAACGATCGGCATTGCGATACAGGCCGGGACGCTGAAGCCTGTTCGTGTTGGCGGCATAGCTGCGGCGGGGCTGCACCTTGCCGCAAAAATAGGGCCGCGTGCTCAGATAGCAGTTGTTCGCCGTCGAGGGCTGAAGGCCGATGGCGTAAGCGCCGTCATTATCTTCCTGATGGAACCAGCGCACCGACGCGCTGATATCGGGCGAAGGATTGAGGAACAGGCCCGCCGTATATTGGCGCGTGCTCTGATCGCCGAGCCGTTCGCCCGGAACGGCCGTATTTTCGAACTGACCATCAATATCGAACAGCTTTACGCCGCCCTGCACGCCCAACCAGGATGTGATCGGCGCAGAAAGCGATGCCGAAACTTCGCGGCGGTCATAGCTGCCGTAGGTAGCCGAAAAATTGCCTTCCAACCTGTCGCTGGGCCGCTTGAGCACGACGTTGATCGCGCCCGACAGCGAGCCACGACCGAACACGGCGGACTGCGGCCCCTTGATGACTTCGACCCGTTCGATATTGCCAAGCGCAAGGGACGAAAAATCGCCAAGATAAGGCGCTCCGTCAATATAGATGCCGACCTTGCCGTCGCTAACCAGAATGTTGGATGCACCGCGCATGACCGGGCGATCACCGCTGCGGCCGAAAGCTTCCTGCATCTGGAAACCGGGGGTAAATTGCGCCAACTCCGTCACGCTTTGCGCCAGGCGATCTTTGATCGTATCTGAATTGAAAGCGCTCACAGCGATAGGCACGTCAAGCACCGTTTCCGAGCGCTTGCGCGCGGTCACGACGATCTCGCCCGACTCATCGTTTTTGGCGCCAACCGCAGCCGCATCGTCGGCAGCAGCGACTTGCGCCAGCGCCGGAGCAGCAATCACCGCAAGGCTCATTCCTGAAAGCAGCATGGCCCGCTTGCACGCGGACATTCGTGTTTTTTTCATCGTTATTTCTCCCTCTAGACCGTCGGTCACACCCCGGTTTTTCAACACTGCCACACTGCCAAAATCTGTCCAGACAAATTATTTAATTTGTCCGGACATTCGATCATAAAAATAAGAATATTTATTAAAAACAACGACTAAAATTAGACAGGCATGATACGCATTCATGGACAGCTGAAGCCTTTCGTGAAGGCTCGAGCGCCCCGTTCGGCGGGCGAATAGCCACCGCCCACCGACACAGCCTCAATATTTACCTGAAGCTTGATCTCCGCTGATCAGCAACGGGACACAGCCCCGACCATCATGATTTATTCGCGCTATTTCCTACTTATTGGCTGCAAGCGCAGCAATCGCGGCCTGACGCGCAGCGGGATCGGCCATGCCAAGATATCCCATCCTGGTGCCTGGAACGACCTTCCGAGGTGACGCCAGAAATGCATCCAGATTTTCTTTTGTCCACACCAGCCCGCTTTCTTTCATGCCCTGGGAATAGGCGAAGCCCTGCTGCGTGCCGGCGGTCTTGCCGACGATGCCATGAAGATTAGGGCCGCTGCTCCGTCCCCCTTCCTTGAGGCTATGGCACGACACACATGATGCCAGGGCAGCATTTGGCGCGGCGGGCTTTTCGCCGCCACCGCCGCCACATCCCGCCAGAGCGAGAATCGAAAGGCTGGCGGCAACTGTTGAAACACTCTTCATCTTCGTGGCTTTCATTGATTGTTCTGGGCGAAACCGAGCACGCCGGGGTTCATCAAGCCCTGCGGATCAACGGCGTGCTTGATCTGCGTCAGCAGCATCTCGACCGGCTCGGAAAGCGCCTCTCGAAACGGATAAGTGCGCCCAATCTGGTTGGACGCGGCACCATAATGCCGAAACAGCGCAACCGTCTCGGCCCGCAGCCGGTCCACCAATGCGCGCGCAGCTGCATCAGCAGACGGTTCGGACAA
>JAECRT010000016.1:30595-49000 GCA_016000085.1 Sphingomonadaceae bacterium | reverse complement strand
TCGGCCCAAGCACGGCGTTCAGATTCTGGAACAGTTCGGCACGCGCCACGCGCGGGATCGTCGGCGCCACCGGCTTTCCACCTGCGCGCATGGCAAGTATCCGCGCAGCGGCGATGTCCGCCTCCACCGCACCCGCGCAACGCCCGGCGGCCGTCAGGTGCAGCGAAAAATGTCCCGCTGGCACGAACTGGGTGCCCCCCCGCGCCAGCCCCGCCAGCGCTTTGGTAGCGCGCACCGGTCCACCGGCGTCGCGCGCCACCGACCACGCCGTGCGTACCTTGGTGCGCAGATTGACAGGCGTTCCACCCGCCGCCGACGGGTCCAGTATATAGACTTCTTCCGCCAAATCTGCGCGCGCGATCGTGGATAGCGCATCCGCCGCGCTCTCAATGTCCGCAAAGGCAAAACTTGCATAGCCATAGTCGGACGGCGCTTCGATCAGGCGGAAGCTGGCTTCCGTCTTGATGCCGAACATCCCGCCATCATGGGTAAACAGGCCGGTGAGATCGGGGCCGAAGCTACGCAGGAAGGGTTTGCTGTCTGCGGCAAGCCCGCCCTGCCCGGTGCGCAGCAGCGTGCCGTCGGCCAACGCCACTTCCATGCCCAGCACGATTTCGGCCGCCGAACCATAGCGGGCTGAACCGAAGAAAAGCGCACCATGCCCCAGCCCGCCCCCAATCGTGGCACCCGCGCCGGAAAAAGTGCCGATAAAGGGAAGACGCAGGCCCATCGGCTTGAGCGCAGCCTGTATCTGTTTCCAGGTCACACCGGCCTGCACCGTGATCACCATATCCTCGGCGGAAATGTTGAGAATGCGATTCATGGCGCCCAGATCGATCGTGATCGATTTCGGCCCTGGCGGCACATAACCGCCCGTATAGCTCAACCCGCCGCCGCGCGGCAGCACAGCATAGCCGCGCGCGGTCGCGGCGGCCACCGCCGCCGCCAACGCCCGCGCATCGACAGGGCGCACCACCGCCAGCGGTAAAATGCCCGAAACATGAACGTCATTCGCCGCCAGCGCGCGCGCGGCATCGTCGGTGCGGACAGCATCCGCACCGACAATCTCCGCCAGTTCCGTCAGCAGCGACGCATCGGTCACACAGGCTTCCAGACGCTAAGGATCGCGATCGCGGCGATGAATACCCACAACAGCACCAACACCGATGTCGCCCGGACATAGGTCCGCTTGATGATCGCGTTGGTCGCGTCCGTGGGACCATCACGCCCCATGATCGCCCAGGTCCGGAAATGCGCGATGAGCGCAAACCGAATGCCCACGCCGGACATCATCACCCCGGCGAACAGCGCAAGTTTCCAGCGCAACCATGTCGGCATGGGCCATTCCGCGCCGATCAGACCGATCGCAGCCGCAAGCAGCAGCGCCATGAACAGGTAGCGCGACTGCCTGTCGATTGCGCCCAATATCTTGCCGACCGGCCCATGGCGCAGACGATGAACCGCCTCGACAAAGCCGAGCCAGATCGCACCGAAGATGCCCGCGCCGATTGCCAGCGTGTCACCGCCCGGGATGTAGCCATACAGCGCGGCGATTGCGAGGCCGAGGCTGGCCTGCAACACCAGCGCGTAACGCACATGCTGGTCCACATGCATCACATGTTCCATCAATCGCGAACGCTCGTCGAAGGGCATCTTGTCGCCATAGGACACATAGCGATAGGTGCTGTTGATGACGAATTCGGAGCCGAGCCAATAGCCCAACACCGCCACATGGATCGCCAGCAGCCATGGCGCGATCATGCTGCTTCCTCGCTGCGATCATAAGCCGTCAGTTCGTAGGCGGTCTGCATATAGCCGCCAACGATCGCCTTCAGCAGCACATAGTCGCCATCATCCGTGCACCACAGGTCGTAGGGCGGGTGCTCCAACGGCAAACCAGGAATGTCGACCAGGCGGAAATGCAGCGCGTCGAACTTGCCTGCGGCCACCTTGATCGTCTCACGGCCGACAAATTCGATCGCCAGATCAATGGCGAACAACATCGGCCCGGTCGCGCCGCGATGATCGGGCGAAGAGAGCAGCATGCGGTTGGTTACCTGTACGCCCGGCCCCTGCGACAGATCATAAAGGCTGAGCAGGAACCCGTCATTGACCATAGCATGATTGCCGAAAGCAGGCAGCGGCCGATCCAGCTTCATGGTCTGAGACACTCGGCCCCCGACCGTCGTGAACGCCTCACATTCGGCCAGATCATCCGCAAAGCGGAACCAGGCCGATCCGCGAAATTCGCCGCCCACGGCGATCCGCACAAAGCTTTCCTGCGGAAGCAGCTTCGCGTCGACGCGCAGATTCACGTCGCGCACCACCGATGGCGCATCATCGATCTCGCCATGGGCAGCGATCGTCCGGCAGCCATCGGCATGGACATCGATGCGGAAATGCTCACGCCCCCGCCCAGCGCCCAGCCGCTCGGGCTTTGTGCTGGTGTAGAGGATCGTTCCGGTGATGCTGCGCTTAACGCCCCTCGTCATTTCCATACACCTTTGTCACGCAGATAGCGGCCGGCGTCCTTCATGTCCGTCGGCACATAGTCTTGAAACAGATTGGGCGGGTAACGCGGCGTATAGCCGTTCAACACGTCCAGATAGAGTTGCGGATGGAGCGTGGGCTGGCGATGCCGGGCGCGAAACGCCCCGATCGGAATACGCGTCTGGACCAGCGTCTCATTGGGCGACTTGGCGATAGAGAGCACTTCGCCATCCGGCCCGTAGATCGCCGAATTGCCCGCATTCGTATCCTCGAAAAAGGGCGACCCCGGCGAAATCGCGTTATTTGCGACCGCTGTATAGACGCCATTATAGAGGGAGGTCATTGCCACGTCCCCCTGCGAGAAACCGCCCGTCGCGGTGCGCAGGATAACCTCGGCGCCCTTGATCGCCATGGCGCGAAACAGTTCGGGTTCGCGCTGGACCGAACTCGTCGCCAGATTGCCGATTGGCGTCCGGACAACAGGCACTACCGCATCGCGGCCATACATTTCGACATAGCGATCGAGCACGTCATAAATGGTGGTCGTGTACAGTTCGATCTCGCCACCAAACGCGCCCTTGATATTGCGCGCCTTCCAGTCGCGGGCCAGAATCGCCCCGTCAGGACCGATGATCGTGGTGATCGACAGCGCATGGCCAGGCCAGGCCGGGTCACGGGCATAAGAGCCGAACACCAGATACACGCCATATTGCCGCGCCTTGGCCGAAAGCGCCTGCGTCTCGATGCCGGGAATCTCGATCGCGACCTTCAGCACATCCTTGCGCGTCCATCCGGCGCCAAAGCCAGTGATGGGAAATTCGTGGAACATCAGAAGATCCGGCCCGCTGCCAAAAGCGAACGCAGCATCGATCAGACCGATCATATGCTTCAGATTTTCAGCGCGACTGGCATCGACCCGCGCAAGGTCGACCGGCAGGGAGCGCGCTTGCGCAACGCCCAGCGTCCAGCTTTCCTTGGCCAGCGGGACGACGGCATAGCTGCCATCCCGATGCAGTTGAATGTCCTCGCCCGGTTTGCCGGCAACGGCGGCGGCGGCAGCAGACCCGGAAACGCCGACGGCGGCGGTGAGACCAAGTCCCCCCGCCGCCCCCAGCATTGCTCTGCGCGAAAACGCGCCGTTCACATTTTGCTCCGCGGCTGGAAGCTGTAATAGCTTGGATCGTCATGCGTCTTCCAGTCGCGGGAAACGCGCGCCTCGTTAATTACGGTGCGCTGGAAAAGACGGCCCTTGCGATACCAGTGCCAAGTGCGGTTCTTGGCATCGCCATCCTCAGCCACGGTAATCATTTCATAATAGCGGAAATCGGGCTCATGAGCGCGGGTCCAGCCCACCATGATCGTCCGGTTGGTCGCGTCCATGTCGATCGCGCCCGTCCAGCCATCGATCAGATCATTCTTGATCCACACGCGATCACCCTGAAAAATACCGTCGAAATAGCGGATCTCGCGCGTGCCGTCGGCCCAGGTGTAGATATTGGTCTGGCTCAGCTTGGCCACCCCGTCCGGGCCATCCTCAAGCCGGCAGACGAGACGCGACGCATGACGATCGATAATATTGTGATCGGCGTCGAGATGGACATACTCGCCCTCCCACACGCCTGCTTGGTCCGCTACGATTGGCTGTTTCTCTGCGATGATCTGCATAACTGTCTCCTTGCCCCGGAGATTGCGCATTTCAGCCGCTCCAATCCAACAACTTGTTGTCTTTATTAGCAACCTATGATTGAAGATTTTGCATGGATTCTCGCCCTATTCGCCATTTCCTTGCCGCCTATGATGCAGGGACGTTTACTGCGGCTGCCGAGCGGCTACATCTCAGCGCCCAAGCGGTCAGCAAGAGCATTCTTCGGCTGGAGGAATCGCTTGGCGTGCGCCTGTTCGAGCGGGATGGACGCCGGGTGCGCCCTACCGCTTATGCCGAGCTATTCCTGCCACACGCCCGCACGATCGCGGCGGAGACCGACAAATTTCGCGCTGATCTTGGCGATATGCTCGGTGGCCGCAGCGGCCGATTGCGGATCGGCGTGGGGCCGAGCGCGGCGGCGGATGTCGTCGCGCGGGCGGTGATCGCGTTATCCGCGAAATCTCCGAACCTGTTGCTGCGCGTCCTGGCTGGCATTCAGGAACAGATGACCGAGGATCTGATCGTAGGGAAGCTCGACCTGTTCGTATCCATGCGCCAGGTCGACCGTTCGGATCCCCTGATCCGCGAGGAGGAAATCGGCTCTGTCGACTATATCATCGTCGCTGGCCCCAACCATCCGTTGGCAGGGCAACAGGACATCACACTCGCGCAGACAGCGCGTTGTCGCTGGCTGATGGGCGCCAATTTGGGTGCTGTGGAAGACAGCATCGAAGCAAGCTATCGTAACACCGGCATGCCCAGACTGCGTCCCGAAATCGAAACTACGTCCGTGCTGTTCACCCTGGGAATGCTGGACGGGGGCATGCATCTGGCAATCCTGCCCCAGTTGCTCGTCGCGCGCGACATCGCCGCGGGGCGACTTGTGCGCCTGGATATAGACACGTCAGCATGGCGGCGCCCGCTCATCGTTGCCACCCGCGTGCGTGGGCCGAAGTCGCCGCAAGTCGCGACATTCCTCACTCAATTACAGCAGGCTCTGATCGAATAGGATTGACGACGATCCCGAAAGCCATTTGCTCAAACCGCGCCCGGATGGGCGCGCGCGGATTATATGTTCTCACCTCGCAGCCCACATTGCATCGGGTGGAAACGCGTTCGCATTAGACTGACAGCACCAGCGAGATGCATCAAGGAAACAGAGGGCGAACCCAGCGCGAAAAACCGAAACGCCCCCTCCCGTCCTCAAACCCCCGGCACGGCCAGCAACCGGGCTTCATCACGCAGCCGCGCGGCCTGCGCCGGATTGGCGGCCCGCGCCGTTTGATAGGCCGCCTGCGCTTTGGCTGCCTCACCCAAGGTCATGCGGCTGCGCATCAGCATGATCCAGCCATCCACGTTGCTCGGATTGGCCTTCAACTTCGCCTCCAACCCCGACACCATGCCTTCGATCATGGCGTCCTGCTCGCCTTTCGGGAGCGCCGAAGCCGCCTGCATTTGCCCGCGCGTCGGCCCCGGAATCGCCGCTGTGGCCACAGACCCACCCATGGACGGATGCGGCGCGGTTGGCTTCAAGGCCGCCAGACGTTGCGCCACATCGATATCGTTGATCTTCCCGACTTGCTCGATCGTCCGTCGCAGGTCCGCTTCCCAAGGTGCGCCCGGCGGCGTGTCCGCCAGCAGCGCCAGCCAGTCCCGGATCGCACCCTCATGATCCTTCCGCAGATCCTTTCGTACCGCCTGAAAATAGCGCGCACGCGGTTCCTTGGGATCCAGAGCGATCGCCTTGTCAAAGGCTATGGCGGCTTTCTCCGGCATCGGGTCTCGCTCGCTCGCCATCACCTCCGCCTCGCCCAGCGATGACCAGAAGGTGGCATTGCTCGGCGCGAGCTCGGTCGCCCGCCGATACGCGTGCGCGGCATCGGAATGGCGGCCATCCTCGAAATAAGCCCAGCCTAGCATCTGCCAACCTTCCGCGTCCTTGGGATTGGCTCCCACCCGCTCCTGCAAGCCACGAATGGCTGCTTCCGGATCGGCAGCCTGGGACGCAACGACGGCAGGCGCGGCAGCGGCCTCGTCCGCTATGCCCAGCAAGTCGCGCGTGACATTATAGCCGATCGACACGACCGCCAGCGCTGCCGCCCCTATCAAAGCCACACGTCCCGTGCTCAGCTTCACCGCCACGTTTTTCTCCTATAAATCAACAACGGCTGTTTAGCGTGACGCAACTAAAATGATAGGGTAACGAAGGGTTGATCCTTCCGCCATATGTCGGCAGGGCCATAGCGCCGGGGGCGGCATGTGATCTGAACGGGGGGAATTAAGTGACTGACCGCGTGCGTATCGCGATCGTCGGGTCGGGGCCGGCGGGGTTGAGCGCGGCCGCGCGCGCGGCGGAGCTGGGCCTGTCGCATCTGTTGATCGAACAGACGGACCATCTGTCCGATACGATCTTCAAATATCAGAAGGGCAAGCATGTGATGGCGACGCCCAGCCAGCTCGTGCTCCGGTCCGATTTCGATTTCGACGCCGGGAAACGCGAAGCCATTCTAGGCCGCTGGAACGAACAGGCGGCTGCCCAAAACATCAAAGTCGCTTACAACAGCGAGGTCAGAGGGGTCACCGGCACCGGCGATCCCATCCCCGGCAGCATCCAGAAGATCGTCAACCGCAAGCGTGACGGAACCACGGAAACCAAGGAAATTCAGCGCCTCGCTCCGCCCTACCGCCTGACGCTGGCAGACGGGCGCGAGATCATCGCGGACGCGGTAATCATGGCGATCGGTACGCAAGGCAATCCCAATCTGATGCGTTGCGTCGGCGCGGATCTGCCGCATGTCCAGTATCAGCTCGACGATCCAGCAGCCTATAATGACGAGCATATTTTCGTCATCGGCGGTGGCGATGCGGGCTTGGAAAACGCGCTCGGCCTTGCCGCCGATGAAGCGCAGGGCAATGTCGTCACAGTGGTTAACCGCTCCGCCGAATTCGCCAGCGCCAAGGACGCGAACGTCAAGGCCTTGATGACCGCTGCCGAAGCCGGTCGCCTGACGATCATGTCGGAATCCACCACAGCCAGGATCGAGCCAGGCTTCATCACCCTGGACAGCCGCGATGGTGAAGTGAAGCTGAAATGCGATCGCATCATCGCCCGCATGGGCTCCGCAGCGCCCCGCGCCTTCATCGAATCCTGCGGCATCGAATTCACCAGCGGCGACCGGCTAGCCTCGCCCAGCCTTTCGCCCGTGTTCGAGAGCACGGCCCTTGGCATTTTCGTCATCGGCGCGCTGGCGGGCTATCCGCTCATCAAACATTGTATGAACCAGGGGTATGACGTCGTTGAATTCATTAACGGCAACAAGGATTTAAAGCCGGCTGACGAACCGATCCTCGCTGCCAAATTCGCCGCCCTGCCGGAACAAAAAAGCGTCGCCGAATGGCTGGAATTTCTCCGTAGCAATGTCTCGATTCTGGAAGGGCTCACCCCGCTCCAAATGCGCGAGTTCATGCTCGAAAGCGCAGTACGCGCGTATCGCGCTGGCGATGTGATTTTCGAAAAATTCGACCCTGGCTCCTCCCTCTTCGGCATTGCGAACGGTCACGCATTGGTAGAGGTCGCGCCCGGCACCGAAGTTGAGATCAACCACGGCTCCATTTTCGGCGAAGTTGGTTTGATTTCCGGCCGTCGTCGCGGTTCCACGGTTAGGGCTGGCGCGGACTCGATCATGGTGGAAGTATCCCGCACCGCAGCGCTCAAGCTGATGTCCTCCAACCCGCCTGCCAAGCGCGCCATCACCCGCATTTCGACCGAGCGCCAGCTGCTCCAGATGTTCGGCGCGGGCCTGACGCCCCAGGATCTGTCCGAAGTTCTCGACACTGCCGAGATCCAGACCGTCAAGGCAGGCCAGCCGATCATCGTCGAAGGCGATCTGGGCAGCGACATCTATGTCATCCGCGTTGGCTCCATGATCGTGGAAAAGAAAGTCGGCGGCAAGAACGTCTTCCTCTCCTATCTCCCGGCCGGCAGCTATGTCGGTGAAATGGCGCTGATCGCTGGCGGTCCGCGTACCGCCACGGTCAAGGCGACGGTCAAGTCGGAGGTCATCAAGCTCAACGGCGAAGCCTTCACCCGGCTGTTGGCCGCAAAGCCCGCATTGCTGGAGCGCGCACGCCGCGATATGGCCGCGCGGCAGGACGTCAACGCCTTCATCGAAAGCCGCAAGGACAGTTTTTCGACTGTCGTGGACATGTACTCGGAAACGGCGAAGTTCCTAGTCGACAACGGCATCGGCGAAGCGACGGACGTGCTGTTGATCGACGAACATCTGTGCGTCGGCTGCGACAATTGCGAAAAAGCCTGCGCCGACAGCCATGAGGGTCTGTCCCGCCTGGACCGCGAAGCAGGCCGCACATACGCCCATCTCCATGTCCCGACGAGCTGCCGCCATTGCGAGCATCCGCACTGCATGGCCGATTGCCCGCCCAACGCGATCCATCGCGGCCCTGACGGTGAAGTCTTCATCGACGAAAGCTGCATCGGCTGCGGCAATTGCCAACGCAACTGTCCCTATGGCGTCATCCGCATGGACAGCGTGCCGCCGAAGAAGCCCAGCCTGTTGAACTGGATGTTGTTTGGCGCCGGCCCCGGCCCCGGCGAGCCTTCGAAAAAATGGCGCTACAACAATGCCGTATCTGGCGTCGAGATGCCGAAAAAGGCGATAAAGTGCGACATGTGCTCGGGCATTGATGGCGGCCCTGCTTGCGTGCGCGCCTGCCCCACCGGCGCAGCGATCCGCGTCGCGCCAGAGGATTTCCTGACTGTCGCACGCCTCCATCGGGAGGCCATCTGATGGCCACCCGCGCACCCGCTCGCGCGCGCCGCGTCAAAGGCGAGGCGTTGCATGACGGTTTCCTACGTTATGCCGGTTTCCGCTGGTTGAAAATCGCAACCTTGTTCAGCGTCGTCGCCATGGTGAGCTATATGCTCGTCGACGTCACGCCCCGTCACAACGGCGGCAGTTGGTATGGCTACACCATGGGCACGATCGGCGTTATTCTGATCCTCTGGCTCACTCTGCTGGGCCTGCGTAAGCGGGCGATGACACGGGGCCGCTGGTCGCTGAAGACGTGGACGTCCGCCCATGTTTATCTGGGCCTCAGCCTCATCGTCATCGCCACGTTGCACACCGGCTTCCAGATGGGCTGGAACGTCCACACCCTGGCCTACGCACTGATGATGCTGGTCATCCTTTCGGGGATCTTCGGCATTACCGTCTATGCGACGATCCCCAGCGCGCTCAGCAACAACCGCGCGGAAATGACACAGGGGCAGATGCTCGACGCGCTGCGGGCGATCGACCGCCAACTGCACGACGCTGCCCAACCCCTGCCCCATGATCAGGCCGCGCTCGTCCGCCAGTCCCTGGATCAGGCGCCGTTCGGCGGTGGCCTTGTTGCGCGTCTCTCAGGTCGCTACCCGCGCTGCGGAACCGCACGCGCGCAGACGGCGCTGCGCCACTGGACCGGCGATCATCCTGATACAGGGCAGGAGCCGCTGGAGAAAATCGACGCCCTGCTCGAACGCAAGCTGGCCATGCTCGCCCGTCTGCGCCGTCATCTAAAGCTCAAAGCGCTGCTGGAAATCTGGCTCTACGTCCATGTCCCCGTCACCTTTGCTCTGCTTGCCGCGCTGACCGCGCATATCGTCAGCGTGTTTTTCTACTGGTGAGCACAGACATGAGTTTCCTGCTACGTCAGATCAGCCTCACCGCCGATGGCCGCGACATCGTCCGCGCCGCCACGCTGGCCAAACCGCAGCTGTCGCTCGGTCGCGCGGCCGAAAACGACATCCATCTCCCTGACCTTGCGCTGGAACCCGATCACGCTCGGATCGAGCAGATCGACGATCGCACCATCCGCGTCCGCGCCACCGGGACGCTCGGCTTTGAACTGGACGGCCGTACCATCCGTTCAGCGACGATCGACACCACCAAGGGCGCCGAACTGCGCTTCGGGGGCCACCGGATCACCGTCAGTCGGGACGATGACGGCGCAGCCATCCTTACCATCCGACGCGTCGATGCCGTATCGGAAGCATCGGAGGAAAAGGAGGAAGCCAGGGTATTTTCCCTTGTCGGGCTGCTACCTAGCAAACGCCTCACGGCCTGGGCCATGGCGCTCGCCATCCTGATCGGCTTCCTCGCCATCCCGATCTGGAGCTACGCCAGCCGTCCCACCGACGACACGCGTAATATTTTCACCGTGGCTGGCGACAAGTCATGGTCGTCCGGCCCCTTGAGCCAGGCGCACCACGCTCTCGAAGGCAAATGTGAAACCTGCCACCAAAAGGCGTTCGTCTCGGTACGCGACAGCGCGTGCCAGACTTGCCACAAGGATGTGCACGATCACGCCCCCGCCACCCGCATCGCCATGGCACGAGCCGAGCCGGGCTTTGGCGGGAAGCTTCTGGGGCTCGTCGCCGCGACCTTTGGCAAGCCGCCCGAAGGCGCCTGTGTCGACTGCCACCGCGAACATGAAGGCGCTGGCCCGATGCAGCCCACACCGCAAGCATTCTGCACCGACTGCCACGGCACCTTGCGCGATCGCCTGAAAGACACGAAGCTCGGTAACGCCGCCGATTTCGGAACCGACCACCCGCAATTCATGCCGCTGATCCAGACCATAGCGGGCAGACACCCCCGTTTTTCACGCGCTTCGCTCGATGCAAAGCCGATGGAGGATAACGGCCTGAAATTCCCGCACGCAGTGCATCTGTCTAAAACCGGCGGCGTTGCCCGCATGGCACGCACAATGAAGGGGCAAGCTGACTATGGCGACGTGCTTGCCTGCAAGGATTGTCACAAGCCGACCGCCGACGGCGTGCGCTTCCTGCCCGTGAACATGGAACGCGACTGCCAGTCCTGTCACAGTCTGGCGTTCGAAACGATTGGCGGCACCGTCCGCACCTTGCGCCACGGCCAGCCTGAACAGGTCATCGCGGACCTGCGCGCCTATTTCCGCTCGACCACCCCCGCCACTCCGCTCGCTTTGGGCGGCATGGCCCGTCGGCGGCCCGGCGACTATGCACAGGGTCGCATCTACAGCGCCTATTTCGGCGCAGCGGCGGCGCGTCCCTCACGAGCGGACGACGCCATCCGCGCCGTTTTCTCAAAGGGCGGGGCGTGCTACGACTGCCACACCGTCACGCCTCCGCAGGCGAACGGCAACGCGAGCTGGCAGGTCACACCAGTTAATCAGCCGATGCGTTACATGATGAACGGCTGGTTCGACCATAAGGCGCACCGCACCGAAAGCTGCGAAAGTTGCCATGCAGCGCCCAAGTCCCACGACGCACGCCAGCTGTTGCTGCCCAATCTCGACAGTTGCCGCACATGCCATGGTGGCGAGAAGTCCAAGGCGGATGTGCCCTCCGGCTGCGCGATGTGTCACAGCTATCATGTGGACGACGGCGCTCCGTGGACTCCCGCCGCGAGAAAGATAAAAGAAAAACCGCACAAGCCGCGCGCGGCGGATCGCGAAACATAGGGATACGGCGCACATGCTAATCGCACAGATCACGGATATTCATCTGGGATTTGATCCGGATAATCCTGCCGAACTGAACGCCAAGCGGCTTGATCAGGTGCTTCGCGCGCTGAATGATGGCCCCAATCGCCCCGACCTGTTGCTCGCGACCGGAGATCTAACCGAACGGGGTGACCCGGACAGCTACCGCAGGCTCGTCAATGCGTTCGCACAGTGCAGCTTTCCGGTCTGGCCCTGCATGGGAAACCATGACGACCGCGCCAATTTCGCGGCGTACTTCCCGCACATCCCGCAGGAGGACGGCTTCGTCCAATATGTCATTCCTCTGGAAGGCCGCCGCATCATCGTCCTTGATACGCTGGAATACGGCCGCCATGGGGGCGCCTTCTGTGAACGCCGTGCCGACTGGCTCACTGCCCGGCTGGACGAAGATACAAGCACACCAACGCTGATCGCCCTGCACCACCCCCCGATCGAAGTCGGCATCGATTGGATGAACACCCATCCGGCGGAACCCTGGGTCCAGCGCTTCGCCGCCGCCATTGCCGGTCGCACCAATATCGTGGCGCTCGTATGCGGCCACCTCCACCGCACGATCGCTGCGCCGTGGAACGGCACGACTGTCGCCATCTGCTCGTCATCCGCCCCGCAACTGGCACTTGATCTGCGTCCGATGGACCCCGACGCACCCGACAATCGCCCGATGATCGTGGCGGACCCTCCTGCCTACGCGCTCCATCGCTGGACCGAGCATGGCCTCGTAACTCATTTTGAAACGGCCGACGAACATGCCGCGCTCGCGAAGTTCGACGCGAGCATGCAGCCACTGGTGCGCTGCCTGATTGACGAACGCCCATTCTGAACAGCGCCAAACTCATAACCCATATGTCATGATTGGGTGAGCTGCCCGCTTTTAGGCGCAATGGCCGCTCGGCGATCACGGCCACGACACCGCCTGGTTCAGGGATGCTTTTCCGCAAAAGGCATTACGCCCCGCATTACTGGGCGCAAATCCGATCTTAAATCGATCGACGTCCTACGGTCTTCTCTCCGCTATCGCCCGCACATTTATGAACCTGTGTGCGCCGTCCGCATAGAGCGCGCCCAATCCCATCACCGCAGTAACGGCGGCCGCCAACCCTTCATGTCCACATCATCGCTGACCTTATAGGGTATCCCCTTCGACGTCAGGAACAAGCGCTCCATCTCTAGCCGGGTGAAGGGCCGCGAACCGATCCGACCGAACACCGCGATCTGTCCGCCCGTCTCGTCCACCGCACGGTCACGGTCCAGTCCCTTGGCGAGCGCCACCGCCGGCGAGGGCGTCCGTGCCCAAGCGATCAACTCGGGCTTGGGCGCTGGTGAAAAGCCATAGAAATTGGGCTGACTGGCGGGACTGGTAAGTTGCAGAACCTTCAACCCGTTCCGTCCGTCAGCGATATAGGCGAACAGCGACGCATTGGTGGTGCCAATGATCACATCCTCCACATCGTTCATCTTCCCGCCGAACGTCTCTATGGCATAAACGCTGGGCCGCAACGGATTGGTGATGTTGATGATCGCCAGCCCGTCCGCCTTGGCCGCGACATAAGCATAGGTGCGAGCCAGATATATCCGCCGCGCATCCGCCAGTGGCACCGTCGCGGACGGCACAGCCACCGGATCGGTCAACTTCGTCACATCGAACAGCTTCAAACCTTCTGCATCCGTTACCCACAGATAACGAAACTGGATCGCGCTCGCCCGCGCGTCCTTCATTGGCCTTACCGCAGCCAGACGCGGATGCAGCGGATCGGCGAGGTCGACAACGACCAGCCCGACATCGGCCGTGATATAGGCAATCTGCCCGGCCAAATGGATATGCCGCGCGCCGGTCAGCACGCCATCGGGATTCCAGGTAACCGCCCGCTTCAGGAAATTGTTGCGGAAATCACCGTCGGCCAGCGTCTCAATATTGACCATGATCAGGCCCTCGACACTGTCTGTCACCGCCGCATAACTGTATATCGGCAGGAAGGGCTGCTCCTGGTTAATCTCCCGCAATTCCGCTGTGTTGCGAAGGGGATTGATCGGCTGACTGGTTGGCAACGCCATGCAGGTCGCGTTCTTCGACGGCACGCCCGTATTGTGCCCAAGCTTTGAAAATGGCCCGCTCACGATCGGTTCGGAAAAGCCCTTATTGCCGATCGATGCCACGTCATAGGCCCGGAATCCGCCCTTCCCTTCCGCCACGAACATATATTCGCCGCGCAATTGCAGGCAACTGACGCGACCGCTTGTTCCCTTCACGACATTGCGGAACTCCTCGACAGGCCACGTCTCGCCCGAACCCTTTTTGTCGAAATATTTGCCGCGCACCCAATTTTTGAGCTCGCGCTTGTTCTGCTCGACATGCAGTTTCCAGTAATCGGGATAGGCATATTTCTGAAGATAACTGCCGATCACCGCCTGTGGCTCGTCCCATTCGGTGACGCGGATCGCCTCGAACCCGCCCTCAAGGCCGGTCCACGCATTCAGCCCCACGAAATTCACGAAATTGGTGCCCAGCAACAATAGTTGAGACATGATCGCGTTATTGTCGTCCTTCACCGACAAATGGCAGTCCGAACAAATCTTCGTTTCCGTCTTGCGCACAGTATGCGGGAAATGCGGCGCAAAAGCCTGGGATGAAAAGCCAATGCCGGAAATCGGCGGCTGCTGGATATAGATGCGCTCCCGGTTGATATTGGTCGACGACAGCACCAGCGCGGATGTCGACCGCACGGGCGCGGTCGCATTGCCCTTGGTCGTCATGTGCTTGCCCAGCTGAAACATCTCGTCGCGCGCGACCTGCGGATTATAGGTCGCGAAGTTGCGCGTCTCCTCTCCATCGAAATGATGCAGCGACGTCTTCCAGTTCGCCTCGATCGGCAAGTGGCAACCACCGCAGCTGGTCGTCCAGCTAAGGTGACAGGTGAAGCAGGTCATATTCTCGTCGTTATGCGCGCGATCTTCCTTTGCGACACCTGGCCCGAACGCGAAGCTGCCGTCTTCCGCCCCTGATTTGCTCATCAGCTTAGATCGCGCCGCCTTGGCATTGAAGTGCGGGCTGGTCGGATCGACCGCGTCCTTCACCAGGCTGACTTCCCATTCGAGCTTGGGATCGACGATCGACCGCTGGATCAGCTTACGCCGCCCGCTGGCGTCGAAATACCATTCGAAGCGCCGCTTGCCGTCCGAATTGCGCAACAATGCCAGATCATTGCCCTTGGGCGGCGCCGCCGGACCGGATGTCAGCAGCGTCGGATAGGCATCCGCCGTTCCGTGACAATCCTTACAACCGATTTCGATCGCATTCGCCACTTCGCCATAGATGAACCCATTGCCATGGCTGTCCTGCGCAAAATGGCAGTCGGCGCATTGCAGGCCTTTTTCGGCATGGATATCCATCATATGGACGGTCTTGCCGGGGTTGGTGCCGGGCTGGACAAACTTGCCCTCGCCCTTTTTACGCCATTTCTCCGGATCGTCTGGCGACACGACCTTGTCGTCCGCATCCAGCAGATTTCCCTCACGGTCGCGCTTGAACACCCCGCGGAAGTTCCAGCCATGCCCATGATAGTCTGCGAACTGCGTGTCCTTTGCCTTGTCGTTCAAGTCATAGACGTTCCGCAAGAAGTCTAGATCAGCCCATTTCCCGCGCGGTGCAGCGCCTTCCGGATTACGCTCCAGAGTCTGATGGGTTTCGGCCGCAGTCGGATATTTCTGCTTTTCAGGCCACATCAACGCCGCGTCGGACTCATAGTCCCACATGGTGTAGCCGAGATAGCTGTTCAGGAAGATATTGGGCTGGTGCATATGACAGTTCATGCACTGCGCCGTAGGGATCGCGCGCGTGAAGGCGTGGCGGATCGGGTGACCGCTTTCCTTGACCGCCGCGACCGGATGGTCGGGCTTGACGCTCTCGTCATGCGGCTCCTTCAGCGCGCCATGCCCGCCTGGAGCACGCTGCGTCTTCGCCGCGATCGTCGGATCGACCGTCGCTGTCTGCCCGTCGCGCCCATATTGCGCGTAGATCAAGCTGTGCCGCGGCTCGCGGTCGTTGGCATAGACGACATGGCAGCCCGAACAGCCCGAATGGCGGTAATCGCCCGGCTGGTCGTTAGTCCCCATGAACCACATATACGGGTCATTGAGACGGGTCTTGTGCAGGTTCAGCACAGGGATGGCGACGCGCAGGCCCGTACCCGGCCCCCGGCTCGACTGCTTGAGGTCGGGCCGCCCCGGCTCCTCCAGCCGCTGGATCGAGCCGGTCGGATTGGGCAAGCCGATTTCCGGGAACTGCGTGGCGATATTTCGCCCGCCCCGTTCGAACACGCGGAAGACGTCACCCGGAGGTGTCACCTGCCAGTTGGGCAGCGGATACAGCTCGGATAGCGCGCCACGGGCCTTCTGTTCGGCTGTCAGCGTGCCGGGCGGATCGCCGGGCGACACGATCTTTGCGGGCTTCCCGTCAGGGGTATAGGCTTCCCCGAAGATGTAGTTTTTATAGGGAACCACGCCGTTATTATAGGCCGCCCCACCCCATAGCATCGCACCCGACGCCATCAGCGACCGCTCGGCCGCTTCGATCACCTGCATATGACAGGCCCCGCAAGCCTCACGCGCCGCGCGATAGTCGCTCGGATTAACGAAGCGCACGAACTCCGGTGCTTCCCGGTTCAGCAATGTATAACTGCGTTTGGGATTGGCCGACGAGGGATAATGCCAGCTTTCCGGATAGCGCGGCAGCACATGCGCCTTCTCCCGAGCCATCACATAGCTCGGATCGTCAAAGCCCAGTGCCGGATCGCCGCGCACCGCCGCGTTGCCACCATGACAATCGGTACAACCCAGCATCACCGTCGGTGTCGCGTGCATCGACGGCTCGTCCGTCTTTGTGTGGCAACTGTAGCAACCGTCCGATTTCGCCGCGACCTGACCCACCGTCTGGCTCATCGGCGCGGGCGGGGTCGGCGCGTAAACGCGCGCCACCGGCTTTTCCGCGTCCGATGCGTGAAGAATCGCAACCGGCAACGCCAGTGCGGCGCAGATCACTATCAGGAGAGCAAGCAGAGTGCGCATCAGTAACTCAAAATCAGGTTGCCGAGCACGGAATAATAATTCCGATTGCGCCCGCTATTGGTGAAGAGATCGCGGAAACCCGCGCCCGGCAGCAAAGTCGCGCCCGACAGGCGCAGGACGATATTCTGCGTTGCCTTGGGCCGCCAGATCGCAGCGGTCGACAAGTCCCAGCCTATGTCTTTCGGGATGCTGCCCTCATTGCGCAGCACTTGCAGCGTCGCCGTATTCTGGAACCAGAGATGGTTGGCGTTGGCCGACAGCCGCAGTTCGGGCAACAGGTCGAAATCCGCCCCTGCCCCTAGCAGCATCGTGCCAGGGTTGTTGAAATTCGACTGCCCTTGCTCCTTCGACGAGCGTAGCGAATTCAAAATGCCGTTCCGCCCGCTGGCCCCGATGACGCGGCCACCACCGGCAAAGGGAATAGTCTGCCTGATCCAGTAGCTGGTATCGGCACCGGCGAAGACCGGATTCTCGAAAATCGCGTCAAATCCGTTTTCGCGATTGTCATAGGGATCGGCATCGCCGCTCGCATAAAGGCCGGACAGGCGGAAACGCATCCAGTCCTTGTCGTAACTCGCTTCCGCTGCGGCAAAAAAGGCGCGAATCTGCGCCGGGCGCGACGTGAAAAAGCTGTTCCGGTCTTCACCCAACGCGCCATAGAGCGACGCCGTCAGGTTCATCCGACCGATCCGGCCATCGGCATTATAGCCGAGATAAGCGACATCATATTCCCGCCCACGCAGGTCACCCAGCAAAGCCGGCCGCACCGGAAATCCGTTATCGTCTATTTCCACATCCCGTTTTTCGCGGTTCATGTTATAAACGACGGTAATCTGGCTGGTCAGGCCGGGAATCAGGAAATCCTGCCGATAGAGATTGGCCAGAAAAACCCAGTCGCGACGCGGCGATTGCACCACGGAATTCAGGCCGGAATTGGTGTCCTTCTCCAGTCGCCAGAAGGCCGCGAGGTTAAATTGAAACCGATTATTGTCGCGATTGCCGAACAGGCGGATGCCAAGCTGCTGATCGTTGAACAGGAAACCACGGAAATCCGACTGAATTGGTTGGATACCCACGCGGATCGACCTGAAATCATAACGGTCCGACGTGTTGGCCAGGTGATAATCGACAAAAGCTTCCTGCACTCCCAGAAAATGATCGGTGCGGTGCGAAGGCTTTGACGGCTGCACCAACAGCACTCGCCGCTCGGGCACATTTACATGGCTGACGTTGAACGCCAGCGTCAGCCGATACTCGATTTCAGGCGGCTTGAATGCGGTCGAACCCTTGATCAGCGCCACGCCACCGATGAAGGTCTGGCTCATCACATAACTGGCATCCTTACCGAACACGTCGAGGCTGCCGGGTCGCTCGGTCGTCTGCACGCCAACGGGAATGGGGAAGGTTCGCGGCTCGATCACCGTGTCGCTCACCGCATTGGCTACAAAAAACCAATCATCGCCTTTGATCGGCATCCATTTAGCCTTTGCGCGATCAATCGGCCGGTCGCCCTTCAGCGTGTTCTGGCCATAGGGATCGAACCAGCGTTCCTTGACCACGCCAAGGCTCTCGATCAACCTCCAACGATCGGGGATCGGCACCTGATCGACGGGAAATGCCTCGGGCGGCGGCGCGCGAACGGCGCCTCTGTTCTCCTGCGTCAC
>JAECRT010000016.1:28966-30495 GCA_016000085.1 Sphingomonadaceae bacterium | reverse complement strand
TCGATGCCGTCGCCCGACACACCGATTGCGCCGACCAGCACATTGCCGCGATAGATGGGAACCGATCCGGGAAAGATCTGAATGCCGTTCTGTACCCGGTTGCGCCCGGAAACGGTCGGCACCGCAGAGCAACGTTGCGGCGTATCGCTGGCGCTCGCTCCGGTCACAAAAGCCAGATGCGCGCCAAGATCACCCACCACCAACGCGGTTTGCAGTCCGGTCGAAAAAGGATTGAACTGTGCGATCGGGCGCGAAAAAGGTCCGCTGGGCCGTCCCACTTCGCCATCGGGAAAATAAGGCCGCGACAGATTGCCGATCGCCCTATCGGCAAAGGCATATTGGCCTGTCAGCGAGATCGGATCGTTGAGAAAGAGCCGTGCCTTGGCCACGAACCCCACTACATCCGCGCTCGCACTGCCCAACAGGTCCGGCGCGGCATGGCTACCTGAAAGGAAAGCCGCCGTGCGCGCTTTTTGCAAACTGACGTCCGTGCCAAAGATCGGCGCGTCGGGCGAACGCACGATGCCCAACGCCTGCCCGCGTGTATCGACCACACTGATCGTCACCTGCGCCCGGCTGTCGAGCGGCTGGCGGATCTGCGCTCGCGCGCGGCTCATCGTTGCAAAGGCTTCCTCCAGCATCGCGGTCACTTCCGCTGCGGTGAGCGGCTGCGCCACATCGCCCGCATCGGTCGCTGCGCGGATGGGGAAGCGGTTGGCGCCCGACCCATCGGTCAGGACGAAGGCATCGGGCTTGGAAAACTCGCTGCTTCGGGCAGGACGAATGCCCGACGCCTCGCTGCCATAGGCGGCCCCGGCCAGGATCATCGGCGCCGGATCGCCATAATAGCCGCGCACCGCCACCAGCTTGCCCGCGCTGCCGTTAATCGCGGCAAAACTCACCCCGCCGCTCGCGCGCAATCCGGCATAGGTCGCGTCAGAATAGCGCAGCGATGTGCCATCGACCGTGATGCGACTGGCGCGAATGGTTTCCGGCGCTTCAAACCCCTGCGTCGCGGCAAGGGCGATATATTCCTCGGGATCATTGTCGGTGTCGAGAATGTCGGGATCGGACCCATAGACGCCGTCCGCCATTACGCCGATGCCGCCAACCACCACACCATTTTTGTAGAGTGGAAAGCCTCCCGGATCGGCCGCCAAACCCAGCGGCGACCGCTTTGGTCCGATCAATGCAGCGCTGCCCGACGACATATAGCGGGCCGACAGGTCAGAACAGGGAAGCTGGCTGAACTGCACACCAAACAGCGGCCCGCTTTCCAATCCGGCCGTGGTCGGCGCGGGCGGGAAATGCTGCTGGACGATCATGCTCGCCGTGCGCGTTGAAAACGCATTGCCGCCGCTCGACAGATAGGCGCCCGTAATGGCCTTGGCGATTGCCCCCGCCTCGGCGGGAACAGTCAGGTTCTGCGCGTCGATATTGTCGCCATTGGGCGCGGCGCTGGTGGTCGCATTTGCCAGCGCGCCATTCATGCGGAATATCGCGAGCACATTGCCCACACGATCGGTAAC
>JAECRT010000016.1:0-28866 GCA_016000085.1 Sphingomonadaceae bacterium | reverse complement strand
CGCGCGCTGTTCACCGCAATGCTCCAATGCTGCGCGCAGCGCTTCCCAGCGCGGCGCGGGCTTCGACCGGGCGATAGCTGTTGGGTTCCCGCACGGCCGCATAGGCGCGGTTGACGTCCGCGTGGATGCCTGCCGCCGCGCCAATGGTCACGCGGCCCGACTTCACCATGCTGTTGAGCAACGTATCGATCGCCATCACGGCCTGCGCCGACCCCTGATAGTCTGTGAAGCGCGGGTTGATCGCCGCGCCCGCAATCTCGTCAACGATCGCAAAAGCCATGTCGCCATTGGTCCGCGCAGCTGCAAAGGCGGTGGCGAGCGCCCCCGCGCTCTGCGCCAGCTTGCCCGCCGCCGCACTTGCCGCCTGCCGATCCTTCGCGATCGCCCCGTGGAAGGCGCGGCTGTCTGCATCGAACCGCCCCGCCAGCCCAGGCGCAATCGCGCGCGCGGCGGCCGAAAGCAGGATCATATTCTCGTCATTGAACGGGGGCATCCCCGCCGGTATCGGCCGCCCCGGATTGGCTTCCCACGTCTTGCTGCGTTCCGCCTGGTCGTAGATGCGGCGATGGCAGCTCTGGCAGTCGAAGAAATAGAATTCGGGGAAAGAACCATCCGTCCCCTTGCCGCTGGCATACAGGTTGAGCGACCGCTCGACCGCCATCGCCTGTCCCACGGCCCAGAATCTCATGCTGTCCGTCCGCCCCTTGCGCCGGGCATAATCGGCATCCTCGTCATGATGGGCCTGCATCGATGAAAATAGGTCCAGCTCGAAGGAAATGCGCGGATGCCCCGCCGCCATGATCCGGTGTGTGACGAACTGTCCGGGCCGGTCACTGCCGAAATGGCAGTCAAGACAGACTGAAGCCCGCACCTGCGGCCGTTCCAACGGGATCATACCCGCCGCAACATTAGCCGCATGGCTCACCCCGACCGCATAATGCGACGCGATCCAGCCACCGGCAGGCCCATGACAGGCCTCACACCCGACGCCATCTTGCGTAAGGAAACGCGGACCGCGATCTGTCAGCGGGGTCGAATGACAACCCAGACAATCGCGTGCCGCAGTCGGATCGCCCAGCCCCAGCGTCGCCGCGATCTGCCGACTGCGCGTGCCGCTGAGGACTGCGAAAGCCCGACTATGCGCACCGCCCGGGGTCGAAGGCTCCTGCCAGCGCATCAGCTCGTCCTGGCGGACGACCTTGCCGTCGCCTTCCATCCGGCCATGACATGTGGAACCCGCGCACGATGCCACGCCGACCGAAGCCCGCCCGGCCGACTGCGCAGCATCTGCCGCCGCCAGACCACCGCCCGGCAAACCGCAAATCAACAGCACAAGCAGCAGCAACGCGCCTGACACTACGCCAGCCGCCGACCTGCCCATGCAGTTACTGTCCCTGCCCCCCATTTCGCACGCCCCTATACCAGTCTCTATCGACCGGCTGCCTTCCCCTTGCGTACCACCGCTGTAGCCGCCACCGTCCAAACGTATCAATCTGTTTCGGATGGTTTTTCCGCTTACTGCATTTGATCGTCGCCGCAGGCCACTTCTCCCGGCCCGCCGCAATTGCTTTCCCACATATCCTCGTTGCCCGAACCCGTGACCGGCTCGTCAATCAGCGGGGGATAACCCTCTGCTGCTACCTCGCGCAGCTGGATCAACGACTTTGGAAAGACGCGCGCGAGCGTCACCAGAGGGTCTATCGCCCCTTCCAAAGTATCGTGGCTATCTACGCCGATCACGACCGCACAACCTGCCGCAGCGGCTATAACACAGCCGTTGATCTTCGATCCGGCAGCATAGCCGCCGTCGATCGCGACCAGCGGAATTGTCTCCAGCCCGGTCGCAAAAGCGCCGGTCGGCAAGAAAAGCCGACCGTTGACGGCGATCTCTGCCCCACCCTGTGTCGTGGTCACGAAATTATTCGCAGTAAAACCTCGCCGATCGGCAAATGCAGTCGAAAGACCCGTGTTCTGGATAAACAACCCGTCCGTCACATCCGTTCGGATCGTCCCTGCACGCAAGGCGCCTTCATCACTGAACACGCCGTCATTCTGCGCCAATCGCTGCTCACGCAACTCCAATGAACTTGCTGCTGTGAGATCGGCAATGGCCGCCAGGGTTGCGACATAGATTGTGGGGCTCGCCAGCGTCAACACGCCCCCCAACGCGTTGTTATCATTGCGCAGGTCGATCGATCCCACGCCCACAATCACCTCCATCGCCTGGCCCGCCGACAGGTTCATCCCGCCCTGCCCAGTCCTGCCGGTCATGCGCAGCGCGCCATCGACCCGCAGGCGACCCTGCGTACTGACACTGAACGTACCATCGCTCGGCAGCATGGCCGTGCCGATCGTCAGGTCGCGCATGATGATGTCACCCGCCCCTGCAATGGCGATGTTCGATGCTGTAACACGCCCCAGTTCCGCAGCCGACAGGCTGTATCCGCCCGCCACGTCGCTACCGCCGATAACCGCAGGCTGTTGCCCGGCCGCGGCGTTGAAGCGCAGCAGGTTCGTCGCGCTGACCCGTGCGTCTTCACCAATGGCGATGTCGCTCGACCCGATCGTTACTGTCCCGCCGCTGATCCGGTTCACCAGCGTCAAGTGCCCTCCCGCATTCAGCGCCAAATCCCGTCTGGCCACGGCATTGGCAATGGTCATGCCGCCGCTCGATCCCAAGCTGATGTCCCGGCCAGACGCTGTGATTGATCCCTGTGCGGCAATGTCGTTCATAATCAGGTCGCCCGCGCCCGCAACGAGCGTCGCGGTGCCACCCGACGTCAGCTTCTGCGTCGTGATGCCCATGCCGCTGAATGTCACACTGCCCCCCGCATCTGCATTGCCGATGGTCAGGCCGCCCGCGCTGGAAGCTATCAAGATGTCGCCAGCCGCCTGCACGTCGGCGATGGAAAAATCCCCAATCGAGCGCAGCAGCATATCCCCCGTCCGCGCAATCAAGGCGTTGCTCGTGATGCTCCCCGCGTCGATGTCGATCGCACCCGCGTTCACGATCCCGGTCAGCCGGGCAAAGCCTGCCGCCCCTGGACTGCGCAACTGGAGCAGGCCCGAAAGATCAGCATCGCCAATCTGAATGCCGCCCGCCGCCGTGAGGGTTTGCGTATCGGCAACCAGCGTCCCGATCCGGATACTGGCAGCCGATAGCGTGCCGCTGCCCGAACCGATTTCCAGCCGCCCGCTGACAACAAAGCTTCCGCCCATCGCAATGCCGCTGGCGCCCAGCGCATTGCCGCTCGCATCCGTCTGGTCCAACAGCCCGCCCGAAGTCAGGTTGCCAAGCAGAATATCGCCCGTTCCGCCCAGCCCAAGTGCCGCCGATCCGCCCGCGCTCAGGCTCGACCCTGCACCGTTGATGCTGCCCTGCACAAACAGACGCAGGTCGCTGTTGGCTGTAACGACGCTGCCGCTCGAAAGGTTGATGTTGCCGCCTTGGCTCAGCATGGTCAGCATCCCTTCAGAACGAAGCATGCTGTCGCCTGTCAGATTGATGTCGCCAGGCGTGTTCAAATGGATGGTTTCCGCCGAAAGGCTGTATCCGCCCGTAAGCCGCCCATCATGACTCACATCAATGCGCGTGCCCGAATGACCGGTCAGCGGGCCAGACCCCGCCAAGCCACCATTGCCTGAAAAAATAAACGCCAGCGGCCCGCTGGTAGTTAGGTCGGCATCACCGCTCACCTGCACCGGGTTACTTGTCGCCGCGACCGTGATGCCGCTAAAGCCCGTGACCGGCAAGCCGATGCTGGACAGACTCATTGCCCCCGCGACCAGCCCACCGCCCACGGCTGTCGTGCTGTCGGTGAACAGAACGCGGCCACCCGCCGAACCATTCGCTCCCATCGACAACGCAGCGAGTTGCCGCAATGCTCCCGGCGCCTGTTGGCCGCCCCCGTTCACAAACCGCGCGGTCCCGCCACTAGACAGACCTTCGGACCCGGCCGGTGATGCACCGCCCGGACCAGTCCCGCTTAGGGCGCCCAAGCCACCGAAGCCATCCGCCACGATAGCAAGGTCGCCCAGCGCAAAATCGCCATCAGTCGCCTCGAAAGTGGTTTCACCACCCATGCCAGCGCCCCCGCCGCCGCCAGGTCCGCCGCTCAGGCCCGCATCGGTTCCGTCACCCCCGGCAGCGCCCGCGCCACCCCGTCCGACTGCCGTAATGCTGTATAAAGGCGTATTCGACGGGCTGCTATCGACCCGCAACCGCCCATTATCGATGCGCAGTGTCGCCGATCCCGCGCCCGCTTGGCCGCCCGATCCGCCAGCGCCGCCGGTTTGGCCCATTGTGCCGATTGATCCGTTCCCGCCGGTTGCGTCGCCACTCACGCGCAGCACAGCGCCGGTAATTGCGCTCGCGCCCGTCGTGATCGCGAATAACGCGTTGCCGCCAGACGCATTACCGCCACCCGCGCCAGAAACGCCGGGGCCCTGCCGCAATCCGCCTTCGCCGCCCGCGCCGCCCCATGCTTCCGCCAGCACGCTTATGTTGCCCGCGTCGAGCGAGGTGGACGATCCTGTCAGCGCCAAACTTGCCGATCCGCCAAAGGCGTCGCCACCCCGGCCGCCTGAATCATCCATCCCGATGCCGCCAGCGCCACCGACGCCCGAAGCCGTAACACGCACTGCATCGCTGACCGTGGTCGTGCCGAATGCGATCTTCAGTATCGCAGCGCCACCTGTGCCAGTCCCGCCTGCGCCACTCTGGGCGCCAATACCGCCCGCGCTGCCGACACCATCGGCGTTGACGATCAGGCTCGCAAAGGCCGGATCGACATCAATGAGCATCTCGGCGCGGCCGCCCTGCCCGGTGCCACCCGCACCGCCAGATTCCGTTCCGTATTCGTAGATCGGCTCACCATTGCCGTCATAACCGCTTATATAGCCGTTGCTGCCCGCTTGCCCGCCAGCGCCGCTGGCCGAAACGGTCAAAGCGCCGATCTGGTGGCCTTCGTTGAGATAAGCGAGACGCGCGATGCCGCCCACGCCATGTCCTGCCGCGCCGCCCGCAGCGTTGCTATTGTTGCCGCCCGCGCCGCCTATACCTTCCGCAGAAACCGTGACCGACGGGGTGGTCAGCGAACCGCTGGCAAGGGTCAGTTCTGCCATGCCACCCGTTCCGGTGCCGCCCGCTCCCGTGCCAACCCCGCCAATGCCCGACGCCTGGACGGTAACGCCGCCCTCGACAATCACCTGTCCAGATCCGCCTGCTGCCATCAGCAGCCTTGCGATGCCGCCCGTGCCCGCGCCGCCGTTTGAGCCACTGGCCTGGTATGACATGTACTCGCTGGTGCCTATGCCACTCGCATCGATGTTGATGGTGTTCGCCAGCAACGTCCCGCCGCGTGATTCCAGCATTACCGTGCCACCGATCCCCTGACCGGCGATGGCGCCGCCGACACCGCTCCCCTCGCTTGGATAGATTTCGCCGCCCTCTCCCTGTGCCACCAGCGACAGCGATCCGATGTCCGCCGTGCCACCGGTAATCAGGAATCGTACCGTGCCCCCACGGCCATTGCCCGCCAGAGCGGGGGTTGAGCTGGGATACGCCACCCCGCCACGTCCCGATGCGCCTGCCAATATCCCGTCGGCTGTCAGGCTCCCCCCGTCCACAATAAATTCCACGGTTCCGCCTGTGCCGGAACCGTCATCGCTGCCGGGCGATGCTCCCTGGCCGCCAACCGAGGCGTCGCCGTTTGCCACGGCAGAAACCTCGCCGAAAGTCATCACGCCGTTGCCCGCCCGGCTTTCGATCCTGACACTGCCGCCTACGCCCTGGCCACCAGCGCCGAGATACGACGAACCGCCGTCGCTATTCAGGTAGAGACTGCCCGGGATCGAAAGGTCAGCGTCGGTCGCGTGTATCAATATCGATCCGCCCGTGCCGATCCCCCCTTCCAACCCAAAACCGCCAGAAGCTGTCGCATCGATGAGGCACCCTGACCCGCAATCGGTGAGCGCGAAATTGCCCCGCACCCCATCTGACTGGCTGGCCGATAGAGTGACGTTGCCACCCGTCGCATTGCCCCCAACACCTGTTGCGTCTCCGGCCCGGGCGTTGACATTGGCATGCAGGGTCGACGCAGTGAAACTGCCGCCAGCCGCCCCTATCTCGATCATCCCGCCGGTCGCATTGCCCCCGTCGACCGATGGGTTGTAAAAGTAGGAATCTACGTTGGCCGACGCGCTAAGTGTCGTCGCCCCGAAACTGATTGCGCCGCCTTCGGCTCCGAAAGGGCCAGCGGCGGTCAGCGACGACAGGGTGATCTTCCCCCCAATTGCGTCACCCGACCGTTCCTGACCAATACCGCCAGACGCGTCCGCATTAGCGTTCAGCGCTGCCGCAATGATCCGCCCACCCGTGGCGATGACGTTGATCTGGCCTCCGGTGCCGCTTTCACCGATCAGCGCTCCGCTGGCTCCACGCGCGCTGGCGTCCAGCGTCAAGGCCCCGGCAACCCCGATCCGGCCGTTGGTGACAGGAGAGCCGCTGCCCCCGAAAGTCAGCAGGTCGATCGTGCCGCCCAAGCCGCCGAGACCGGACGTCAGCGTCATATCGCCACCGATAGTGATTGCGCCACCTTGGTTGGCGCGCAGCGTTATCGCCCGCTCTGCGGTCAGTTTGACATTACTGGCAAATGAAGTGGCTGGGGATATGCTGGACAGTATCTCGATCTGACCGGTCGCCACGCCCTCGACACCGGGCTCCCAATTTCCCGCCCCGATACGGATGCTGCCCTCGCCGCTGGCCATCGCATTGCGGGCGCCGATCGCGCCACCAGCAATGTCATAGCCCGCAGACAGGACAACGGCGCTGCCATCCTGCACTACGGAAGTCGCTGGCCGATAGCCGACATTGCCTGACAGCAGCATGGTGAGTGCATTGTTTTTCGGCACCGCCATCATGAAGACGCGCGGGATATCGCCAGTTCCGGAAGGCCCTGGATCTGGGCTGGTAGTCGTGCCGCTATGCACCACGCCATTAGCGTCGGTCGTTCCCGCGCTGATGGAGATATCGAACAATCCGCCATTGATGCGGATGTCCGCGGCTTCCGCGCCCACATATGCGGCCGATCCGGTGACGGTGACGGTTCCCCCCTGCACCACGCGCGGCGCGACCAGCGCCACATAGCTCCCCGTGGCCAGCGCGTTGATCTGCGCGCCCGCCATCACCTGCACGGCGGATAGGCTACCCGCCGTGCCGAGGAACCGAATCGCGTTGCCGTTACTGTCGTCGTACAACCCGCCTGTCGTCTGGATATCGTTGCTCGTCAGCACCAGAGACCCGACATTGAATACGCTGTTCGCCCCGGCGATAATCCCGCCCGGCGCATAGAACCAGACCGATCCGCCCGGATTATTGCCCAGCATGCTTTGCACCGTGCCGTTGAACGCCACCACGCGCGACACTGGCGCGCTGTTGCCATCGACCGGTAAAATACGGTTCAGCACCGTATAGTCGCTCACCGAACTGGAATTGTTCTGGAACAACACAGTCCGGCCGCTTGGCAGAAAATCGATCACCCCCGTTCCCGAAGTGTCGTTGGGCGTCCAATTGATCACCGTTTGGGAATCATTAAGCGTGATTAAGCCCGCTTCGATCGAAGGCGACCCACTGACAACCGTGTGACTGCCCTCAAACCCCTGCGCATGCGCCGAAGGCGCGGCGCAGGCGGCGGCCACCGCCAGCATACTCGCACAGCCCCCCAGCGTCGTCAGCATCGAAAATTTATGGGTGTCGTTCATGGATTATCGCCTCCACGGCAAGATCTGCGTGGTCATTGAAAAGAGCAGGCGCGTGCCGCCCCGCTCGTTCTGGAAAGCTGCCTTGCGCAGGGGTGTCGCCAGCGTCAGATCGATGCGGGCATGATTGTCCCACGTCGCCCGCATGCCTCCACCCGCCGAATAGAGCTTCTGCGGATCCAGCCCCGCGAAATTCTCGCTTTCATGCCACATCCACGCTGCATCAAAGAAGATGAAGGGCTGGAGCGCTACAGCTCCCGGCCCGCGGGGTGTGATCCCCCCATAACGCAGTTCCGCCGCCGCGCCGACACCGCTGTCGCCCGTCAGCGTACCGGCGTCATAACCACGGCCCACCGTGTAGTTGCCCGCGCTTATCTGCTCATAGGACAACAACACGCTGGAGCTGTATTGCACTCGCGGGGCCAGAGCGAATGTCAGGCTCGGCATCGGGCGATATTCCGCCTGCGCATTGAGGCGCACGACAAAGGCCAACGGATCGCCATCCAGTTGGCTCGCCGGAATAGCACAGCTTGCGAAACTTGCTCCGCATGGCTTGCTTGCGCCCAGTCCGGCCAGCCCATGACGAGCCTCCAGCGTGCCGCCCAGCCGCCATTTCGGTTCGATGCCTGAATAGCCGACAGTGCTGGTAAGGCTGTCGGCGTCGATCATCTCGCCCTCCAACCGCAGGAACAGCACGCGGAGCCGGTCGCGACTTAACGTAACCTTCCCCGCGCCCAAACCGATCCGCAGGTCTTGGTCGATCACTTCCAGCCCGCCGCTCGCCAACAGCGTCAGCACCTGACGCCGCAATAGCGGGTATGACAGGCCGGCCGACGCGATCATCGCCTCCGATGACAGGTTCAGTCCCGGTATATCCGGCTTGCTCCAGGCATAAGTCAAATCGCCGGATAGCCGCAGCCCATCATGGCCCAGGGCCATGCTGTGCCCAGCCTGCAGAACCGTCTGTTCGCTGGGCTGCGCAGTATTGAAAATGCTCAGCACCGTGCTGTCGCCCATGCCGGTCAGGTCGTTAAAGCGCACGCGGGCAACGCCGCCAAAGCGCCCCACCGCATTGCTGCCCAGATTCTGGACATTCATGTCCACCTCAACCCGGCGGCGCATAACCTGCACTTCGCCCACAACCTCACCTGGCGCCGTGCCAGCAGGGCGCAGTGCGAGGCGCACATCATAGCCGGGCAAATCGCGAGCAAGCAGCAGGTGCCGTTCGGCCGCGTGCACGTTAAACAACAGCTGGTCTTTCAGCGCTTCCATATGCGCCGCGATCAGCCTTTCGCTGTTACCGGCATTTCCGCGCACCTCGATCGCCACCAGCCGCGCCAGCAATATATCGAAACGGACGGTACCGCCCTTTTCAATGCGTTGCGGGGGCACCTGAACGGCGGCCAGATATCCCTTGCGGCGCAGCGCCGTCGCGGCCCGGTCGCGCACTTCGCAGAGCGTCGCGATCGGGAGATCGCGTCCGGCCAAGTCGCTCCAGCTGTCTTTCAGTAATCCGGGATCAACGCCCCGCAGCCCTTCGAACTGCACATCGGCGAAATTCACCATGACATTGGCAAAGCGCGGTTCGGCGAGCGGACAGGGCGATCGTTCAATGCCGCCCTCCACTATCAATCGCGAGTTTTGACCCGCGACGTCAGCAGACTGCTCACCCGGCGAAAGCTCCTCGCGCGTCGGGGCGCGCGGAATGCCCTGGGCCATCGCCGTCATCGGTACGATCGCCGTCAGCGCCAAGGCCCGACGCCATCGCGCCGACCGCTTGAAACTGAATGCCCTTGCCCCCTGCATACCCATAATCATCTCCACCGCAGGACGGTTGCCCCGACCATCCCGCTCACTCACCGAAATAATAGGACAGGGACGCCTCACAGCGTGTCGCCCCTGCCATCCCGACGGACAACCGACCGCCCTTCAGCCGCCAATGTCCGTTTGTCAGCCCCACATATGCCTTCAGTTTTTCGCCTGTTCCGCAGCATCTACCAGCAAGTTGAGTTGTGCATCGCAACCGCGTGCGATCAGGCCCGCCGCGACCGTTTCCAACCCCGGATCTGTTGGGGTAACCTGAGCAAAACGGATATCCGTCGCCATCGCATCAAGGCTGATCCGATACGCTGCCCCGTCGGCGACCGGCAACGTCGTCGGCCAGGCCGTCATCGCTGCACCTGCGGCAAAGCTCGCGGTCGCCTGAGCGTGGTCGCTGGTAATCCGCACGCTCGCTGGGGCAGAGGCGTCGGCGCGCCACAACAGGACAGTGGCCGGATCAGCGAAGCAGAGCGCACCTGGCTGTGCCACGTCCACCAGCCACACATTGGGCCGCTTTGGCGTCGCCGCTTGGCCATCGCTCACATTACCGCGCACGGCACCGGTTCGCGCGCGGCGCACTCGCTTGGTATCGAGTAAGGCGTTCAGCGTCACATTATTGCCCCGTGCAACGCTTGCCGCCGTCACCCCGAAGGTTCCCGGCCCCTGCAGGGTGCGTGTGCCCTTCGCATCCAGCAAGGTCACCATGTCACCCGCCTTTAACAGCAGCGATCCGCCATCACTCAGCTTACTTCCGGGCGGATAGCTTTTTGCGGACGGTCCTGACGCACGTACGACCATGGTGTCCGCTACCGCCGGTGTCGCAAGACCCAGACCAGCGCAAAGGCCCGCCGACGCCGTTCCGGCAATCGCTCGCCGCACCCCTTTAGCCCAGATCATAGACAGCTCCTTCCCCAATATTTTCATAGCGATACACAAGTTTTGCCAGCCCCGCATCCTCCGGATAGCGGTCCGCCAGCGCCTTCAGTCCAGCCAGAGCGGACGCCCGCGCTGGCGCCTCCGCGCTATCGAAAGCCGCCAGCAAGTCGGCCAGCGCCTCGCGCTCATCGACGGGGAAATTCGGGGCTGGCTCGAACAGGTCGACCGGCGTGGTCCTCCCGCGCAAACGGACCCGCCCCATCGGCCGCCACCAGTCCAACCCGGCCAGCGTCATCGCCTCCCGGCTTACCAGGATCGTCGTCTCCAGCGGCTTGTTGGCCGCCTCCAGCCGCGACGCCGTATTCATGCTATCGCCCAGCGCCGTATATTGGATGCGCCCCTCGCCGCCGAAATTGCCGACGATCGCTTCGCCATGATGCAGCCCCACGCGTGTCCGTCCAATCGGCGGCACGCCGGGCGGCAGGTCGTGGCGGAAAACCTCTCCCGCCTCCCACATGGCGTAGGCGGCAAGCGCCGCATTGCGTCCGTCATCGTCTCGAGCGATCGGCGCGCCCCAAAAGGCAACCACGGCATCGCCCACGAATTTGTCTATGGTCCCACCATGCGCCAGCACGACGTCGCTCAGCATGTCGAGATAACGGTTCAGCAACTGCGCCACCATTTCCGGCGCGATCGCATGGCTAAGTTTGGTAAAACCTTCCAGATCGGTGAACAGCGTGAAGATCTGCCGCTTCTCGCCATGCAGCGCCAGCTTTTCCGGTTCGGCCAATATCTGGGCCGCGATGTCACGCGGCAGATATTTGCCAAGCGCCGCTTGTGCGAAACGGCGCTGCTGCGAGGTCACCGCACGCGCCGCGCCGCCGACCGCGCCAAAGGCGATCACCCAGCCAAGGCCCATCCCTACCGCAGGCAGGCCCCTCGTGTCCCATCCCTGCGCCTGTAACCATAGCGGCAGGCCTGCAATCGCCACCGCCTGCACGGCCAGCGCCGGCACCAGCCACAACCGGCCCAGTTCCGCCAGACAGGTGAGCGCTGCCGCAAACACCACCACCACCGCGACCAGCCACAACAGCCAGCCCGGCACAGCACGCAGCCGCGCTCCGTCCAGCACTTGCGCCAGCATCGTCGCATGCACTTCCAGCCCAATCATCGTCGACTGGGCCTGTCGCCCTGACAACGGCGTTTCGAACCGGTCGATATCGACGATATCGCCGCCGATCAGCACGTGCCGCCCCCGCACCATGGGCGCCAGCGCCGCCGCCATGACGGGATCGGCCAGCAGGTCGATCTGGAGGCTGGGGATCACCGGCTCCTCCGCCCCGTCCACCAGCGCTCGTGGCAGGCGGAACCGGATCGACCCGCGATAATCAAGAAACGGCGGCGAAGGCTCCATTGCCAACGACAGTAACGGCGGCTGGCCCGCCGTCGGACTTGGCCAACTGCGCGCGACATTGTACGCGTCAGTCTCCAGGCGGATGCTCGCAGGACGCACCTTATCGGTCCGCGCCTGCGCGATGAAGCGATTGAGAAATTGCTGCTGTTCGAAAATAATCTGTTCGCGATTATCGCCCAAATTGGCATAGCCCAGCCACAGCGGCGTGCGCATCGTCTTGAGCGCAGAGAGCAGTTGCTCATCCTCGTCTTGCGGCTGATCGAACAGAATATCGATGCCGATCGATCGCGCGCCCATCCCATCAATATTGCGCAATGCCCGCGCGAGCAGCCCGCGGTCGAGCGGCGAGCGCTTGCGCGTGGCGATCAACGTCTGGTCGTCATAGACCACCATCAGCACGCGCTTGTCCTGCTCCACGCGCGGCGCGAAAGTCGCCGCGCGCCAGTCGTAAAGTCCGCGTTCTGCATCGGCGGTCGGGATTTCCCGCTGCGATCCTTCACCACCCAGCGGGCGGCTCCAGTCCCATCCCGCGACGAACAGCGCCAGCAAGAGCAGCAGCGCGGTACCGGTCAATCGCCAGGGACCGGCATCGCGCATCACGCGCGCGCCCCGGCGCAGCAGTCCCCGCGCCAACATGCCGATCAGCGCCGTTCGACCAGCGGACGTCCGCTATCGCCAATGACAGCGAAGCCAGACCAGTAGAAGGGATGCGATGTGGCGGCATCGTCCATAAGCTTGATCTGTGCAGCGCGCAGTGCCTCGCCAACAGACTCGTTTGGTGCGGCAGCAAATAGCCCGCCCATCAGTCTTTCGGTCGCGCGATATTCTTCCGGCGCTGGCCAGTGACTTGCGATGACCGATCGGCTGCCCGCACCTATGAAGGCGCGCACAAGCCCGTCGAGCGCGCCGCCACCGCCGGACAACCCAGCCGCCCGCGTCGTTTCTACGCCCGCCGCGCCTGCCGTGTCGCAAGCCGACAGCACCACGAGATCGGCGTTCAGCCGCATGTCGAAAATCTCGCTGAACTGCAACAGCCCGTCCGACCCCGAAGTGGCTGCAAAGCTGGTAAGCAACGCCGGACGCGCCGGACAGCCGGAACGCGGTGGCGTCACCAGCCCGTGCGTCGCGAAATGCAAGATGCGGAACTGATCGAGATCGGCACGTCGCAGCACGGCATCGTCGGTAAAGGCCGTACCGGTCACCAGCTCGCTACCCGCCCCGCCGATAGCCTGCGCTGCCTGATGCAACTCGGTCGCGGGGATGGGATGGTTCCACTGCGCGGGCGACCAGTTGCAATCGTCCGTTGCCCCCGGCAGCGCCCCGCGTGTCAGCGCGGCAAAGCGCGGCCCGGCCAACGGCGCGTTGTCGCCAAAACCGATATAGCTCTGCGCAGCGGTCGAAGGCGCCGTCATCCGCGCATCGCGGAAAGCGCGCGCCGACAGTGCCGTGCTCACTGCATGGTCGCGGCCTAGCCATTCAACGCCACGAAAATCGAACTCGTCGCCGCCCTTTGCGACCCGCGCCTCATAGGCGTCGACCCCAGGCTGGCTGACGACCAGCAGGTTGACCGGCAATTGCAGCATCGCGCCATCCGGCTCGAAGATCAGGTGGCCCACGCCCTTCATCCGCTGATCGATCGGCCCGAACAGGTCGAGATACAGGCTGCGCGCCACCGGCAGGTCGAGCGCATAGGTCGTCTGCACGCCCTTGACGTCGATCGAGATTGTTTCACGCAGCATCGCAACCTTGCGCGCCACTTCGCTCGCGCTGGCGGTCAGGCGGTATCCGGTGGCCCCCTGCCCATCGATCCATAGTGCATAAAGCGCGTCACCCAGCTGCGCGAGCTTGTAATAGCCCTCGCCGGTCTTCAGCATTGCTCGCATATCGGCAAGCGCCAGCACCTGCGGGCTTACCGCCCGATATTGCGGATAGGCCGCCAGCCTCGCCAGCGTCGCCGCCTGTTCCCCCGTCAGCGCATTGATATCTGCCTGTCGCTCGGCAATCCCTTGCGCTGCGTTGCTATCGTCCTTGCCGTCCTGGGTCAGCTGCGCCAGGGCAATTCGGCTGCGTTCGATGTCGCGCGACAGCGACACCGACTGGCGGAACAGCCGTGCTGCTTCGCTATCCCCAGCGGAAAGCTCCCGGCTCAGCAACTCCAGCGTTTCTGCGGCACCCGGGCGCACCAGCAGTTGTGATGCCTGAAAAAGATCGGCGGCCAGTTCGGGCCGTTTTGGAATCTCTCTCGCCAGCAGGGTGAAATATGGTTGAAGCTGGTTCGCCATGGCCGTCAGCGTGCCCCGGCTGGCCACCGTCGACACCATGATTGCGCGGTAGGTCTTTAGCGCATCGTCGGTACGCCCGCGCCGCACCAGGAAGGCGCCCAGCCTCGCCCGCGCGCCATTCAGCGCCATCGTCTCGGGATATTGTGCGGCCAGCAGAGTGAGTGCGCGATCGAGGCGCGTTTCAGCCGCGCCGAAATCCCCTTCGGACTCATAGGTGAGCGCGATTTCGCCAAACAATTGTGCACGCAGGCGGGCGATGGACGTCACCCGACCATTGCGGATCGCCTGCGCATCGGCCAACGCCTGGTTGAACACGTTCCGCGCCTCAAGCGGCTTTCCCGACAAGCGCAAAATGGTGCCGCGCAGCTGCGACGCCTGCGCGTCCAGTATCGCCGCCCGCTCGACCGGCGTCAGCGCCGTGTCCTGCCGCACACCCAACGCTCGCGCTTCGGGCGCGCTGCTGCTCAGTTCAGCGGCGACTTCCGACGGCAGCGTCACGGCGCCGTCGCCCTCTGCGGCCAGCGTCGTTCCGTCCCCCAAGGGCCGATCCAGAATCGCCAGCGCAGCCTTCAGCTGTTGCTGGTTGATCTGGTTCACTGCTTCGAAGTTACGGCGCAGGCGCAGCTGCACACTGTCCGACGTCGCAATCTTTCGCGCTTGGGCAAAAGCGGAGGCAGCCTGATCGAACAATCCCAGGTTGGAAAGCTGCAACCCATGATTGATCTGATATTCATGCGCCCGGTTCGCCCGCCCAGCGGCCGTCAGCGAACCGCTGTCGGCCTCGCGCGACAACCGATCACTCAGGCTGTCGAAAAATTCCGCAGCCTCGGCATAATTCCCCGCCGCATTGCGCCGATAACCCTCGGCCAGCACGATCTGAGGGTCCAGCGTCGCTGCCTGCATCCGAGCAAAGGCCGCATTGTTGCCACCGCCAACGGTGACAATATCGACCTTGCCAGGCACGGTCCGCCCCAGCATCACCGTCCGCAATCCCAGGTCGAGCGCGTCTGCATATGGACCCAAGCCCTGCGCCACGTAGATCGTCTTCCCGCGCTCCACCGTCATAATGCGATAGGGGCCAGCGGTACCGCTGCAATTCCGCACTGTGACCGCGCCGATGTCTGGCAGGGATGCCCCGCCCGCCGCGCTGCAGTTCACCGCCTCCCCGCGCGAAGCCGCCAGCCGGTCCAGCAGTGCCACTTCACTGTTTTTCCCGTCCGACCGCAGCGCGTAAATTTGCCCCACCGGGCGTGCGGCATCACGGCACACCACGGTCCAAGCACGGTCGAATATGGTCCGGCCCGCTGGATCGCCACTAGCGCTCTGCGCCTGGCACAGCGCGCCGCCACCGATGCCTATACGAAAACTGTCCTGCAACAGCGGCCGCTCTCCGCCCGCTTGCGCGCTCAACCCGGCCGACAGTCCAAGGGCGCCGAGCGCAACCAGCCCGAAACTTATTTTCATGGCTCTCAACGGCTTATCCCCCAAATTCGCCGTATATTTCCGTGCGAACTCCCCCACGGAGCGACCCGATCCGGCCTTCATAGCGCGACCATCATTCTCCGCAAGGTCAAATGAAACAACCCCGCCGCCCCGCCCCCAGCAGACCGAACGGCGAGCCACTGGCGGGGCGGAACGCCCGATCCAATCTCAAGGGAAAATGGCGCTAAACGGCCAATCTGGGCACGCTCGATCTCAATGCGCCGAAAAGATGGCAGCCAAACCCGCCGCTAAAATAATTATGCTAAACAATATATTAGCTATATGCCCGTCCCAGAATTACATTCAACGCGATATTTCGTCGTCTAAACATCATCCCAATCCGAAGTGACCGGGCCTTCGGTCGTCCATCCGCCGGGACAACCGGCGCACGCCCATATAACCGACCACAGATTTCGCGCATTATTCTGGAGATTGCATTTTTTTATCTGGGTAAGCTCCCATGGATAGATAGAGCAGCATCGACAGAGCGAGGCCTGCAATAATTGCGATCAGCGCGATGCTGTAGTCGCCTGTTCGATCATGCAGAAACCCTATCCCGACCTGTCCCGCAACGCTCATCAGCGTCATGACAGTGATGGTGCTGCCATAGATCGCCGAATAATGTCGCATACCGAAATAGCGCGCCGTCATATAGGCGACGATGTCGATCTCCGCACCTTGCGCGATGCCGATCAGGACGGCCGCCGTCAGCGCGGTAGGAAAGGTCAGGTGGCCTTGCAGCATCAGCGCGCAGCCGACCATCGGCCCCAGGCTGAACAGGCACGCAACGATCGGCGCCCAAACCCGGTCGATCAAAACCCCCGAAATCATCGTGCCAATCATCACCGACCCGGCCAGCACACCGGTCAGCAGTGCCGCGTCGCCCGGCGCAATGCTCAATTCGGTCAGCAAGGGCTGAAACTGGCTCAACAGCGTAGAAAGCGGCGCATAGCCCAAGCCCGCGCACAGGCATAGCAGAACGACCCGATAGTCGCGTAGCAGCAGCGCTTTGAACGGTTCCACAGGGCCTTCGCTGCGGTCGTCCGAACCAGCCATGTCGCGGATGCCGAACCAGCAGACGGGTAGTCCCACAAGCAGGACGATGCCCGCAAGCAGGTAGAAGCCCATCTGCCACCCTTCCCGTTCGATAAGGCCATGCAGCGCCGAAGGCATGACCACCCCCAGCAGCGATATGCCAATACGCGTACAGGCGAGCGCCAATCCCCTGGACTGGACGAACCGGGCAGCAACTACGCGGGTGAAGGCAAGACCGGTCGTAAAAATACCTATCACCTGCAAAGCGAGATAGGTGACGTAAAATTGCGCCAGTGATCCGGTCAGCTGCGCCATTGCGATATAGGCAAAGCCCGTGAGAAGCATGGCGACAATCAACGGGCGGCGGACGCCGAACCGATCAAGCAAGGTTCCGGCGAAAGGCGACAATAGTGCCGTCAGGATCATGCCGTTGTGCGCGGCGGCGATTTCGCCGCGCGACCAGCCAAAACTGTCCTGCCAAGGTTGGATGAACATGCTCGCATTAAACTGTAGCATGGAAAAACCGGTCGCGACGCCGATCGACGAAGCGGCCAGCGCCGGCCAGTGCCGACGCCATTCCTGCGCATATGAGTCCATGCAAATTCCCCAAAAAGTGGGCACGCGATCAATGTGTCGCGTGCCCAGGGCAATGTCCTAGAAGGCAGCGCCCAATTCGATACCGTATGTCCGCGGCGTCGACAGGATGGCATTGGCTCCCGGGGCGGTGAACACTGGATAGGCGGTATCGAAGATATTCTTGGCGAAGAAGGCCAGCCGCCATTTGACCGGGCCGAGTTCCACATTCTGAAGCGCAACCCGCGCGTTCGAAAGGTCGCGCTCAATATCATAGGCGAACGCGCCATAGGCCACGCGACCGGTCCCCGGCGTATCGCTGGCCATGGCATAGTCGGCATGGAAAGCGAGGTCACCGACATTGGCGATCGGGATCGTGTAGTCCAAAGCAGCCGTTACGGCATGTTTGGGCAAGCTCTGGATACGCAGTTCAGCATTGGGGTCGATCTGCGTGTAACTGATCGGCCGCTTGCCCGACAGATAGGCATAGGTAAGCGAAAACTGCAGCCCGCGCGTCGGCGCGGCGACGATTTCCAATTCGCCGCCGCGGATACGAGTGACGCCAGGCGCATTGAGCGTATCGGTGACAGCGGGATTTCCGGTAGGATCGAGTTGCGCGGTGATCTGCCGGTTGTGGATGCTGTTCTGGAAGATCGCGGCGTTCACGCGCAGCCGGCGGTCCAGAAGATCGGTTTTGACCCCCGCTTCGAAAGCTTTGTTAACTTCGGCACCGAAGGGCTTGAAATTGGGCGAGCGCACCGACACGCCACCAGCCCGATAGGCCTGTGAATATTTGACATAGGCGTTTATATTGTCGGCGATGTCGTAGGCGACTGTGAATGCCGGATCCCAGCGCTTTTCCTTAAACGGTTCGCCGATCGTCAGGGCAGAGACGCCGTTGCTGATTGTCCGGGCGAAATCCTTCTTATCACTAGTGAAGCGCAACCCGCCAGTGATGTGCAGGCGGTCATCGCTGAAGCCCGGTGTCCAAGTCGCCTGGGCGAAACCTGCATAAGAGGTTGATTCGGCAGTTTGCGACCCAAGGCCCGCTGCGGCGCTTCCCACCGTGAACGGATTGACGCCGTACGCTTGGGTCAGCGCGGCATCGGTATAGACGATACTCAGGAAAGATTGCCGAGTGTCCCTGACTTTCTCATGAAAATAATAGGCGCCAAGGACGAATTCCACTTCGGGGAAAGAGCCGATCAGCTGAAATTCCTGACTCTCCTGCTTCTGCTTGACGTCATTATAGGATGTCACGCCCGAGATGGCATAGACCCGCGTGCTGTTCGGCAAGCCCAGGCTCGTCGTGCCCAGGCCGGGGATAAGGGCAGCGATAGGCAGTCCCGCCGCGCCGAGCCGGGAAAGGGAGAACGCGCCGCCCAGCTGATTGCCACCCACTTCGCGCGTCTTGCGCAACGCGGTGATCGACCGCAGCGTCAAATCATCGCTCAGATCCCAGCCGGCCTGCAGGCTGTGGCCCGATGCCTTGATGCGGAACGGTGCATTGTAGAGCGAGATCCAAGACGTGTCGGTGCGCTCATGAATGCTGTCGGTGATTGGACGCGCGCCCTGGAAGGTCGCAAGTGGCGTCAGGGGTCCGTTGGGTGCGAACCCCAGAGGAGGGCGGGCGAGCACATTATAGTCACGCACATCGTCGGTAACGCTATGGTCATAGGCATAATCGACCGTGATAGCGTCGGTTGGCTTCCAGCGGACGCTGCCGCGATAGCCCTCTGCCTGAAGGGCGCCGAAATCGTCCTGGCGCGCGATGCGATCAACGCGCGGTCCATTTTTCGTCCAGCCGTCATGGCTCATGTTGAGATAATCGAGCTTAATCGAAAAACCGGCGATCGATGGCAGATTAAGGTGCGCCTCGTAACGCTGCTGATCGAAATTGCCGTAGGTGACCTTCGCGTTGCCGCCGAACTCGCCGGTCGGCTTCTTCGTCACGATGCGGACTGCACCGCCTTCGGCATTGCGGCCGAACAACGTCCCTTGTGGCCCGCGCAACACCTCGATTCGTTCCGGGTCGGCCAGTTCGGCACCGATGCCCTGGGCGCGGCCCAGATAGATGTCGTCAATATAGACGGCCGTTCCCATTTCCGCCGTACCTTGCCCTGGGTCGCCATTTGTAACGCCGCGCATATCGACAATAAGGAGCGTCTGGCTGCCCGCGAATGGCTGCATCACGACGCCCGGTGGCGGAGACTGGAACAATGAGGTCAACGCGGTTGCGCCACGCGCCTCCAGCGCCGCGCTGGAATAGGCGCTCACGGCAATCGGCACGTCCTGCATATTCTCTTCGCGTTTCTGTGCGGTGACGACGATTTCCTCGATCCCCTGATCCTGCCCGATTGCCGGGACGGCTGACAGAACCGTCACTAATCCTGACAAGCATGTGCCGAAGCGGATGATTTTTGTTGCAGGCCTCATCATTATCTCCTCCCCAAAGTCGCTGTCCGCCGACTGTTACGGCATAAGACACGTTACTTAATGTAAGATACGCTTCTTATGGCAGGCGGCAGACATGGCTAGGCCGTCGTTTGAGGGATCATGTATGCGATCCGCGTCAGGATGAGTGAGAACTGGACCTTGCCGAAAAAAGACAAAGCGCCTCGAGCATTCCAAATCCCTCCGCCAGGAAAATGGATTCGTGCTCTACTTTCTGGCCACCCGCGATCGCTACGTCGCGGTCGAAAATCATATCGAAGAACATGCAGGTGCCATAGCGAAGCCGATAGTCCAGAACCTGCGGGGAAGCATCAGGTCGCAGTGCATGGAACAACGCCAGTGCCTCGTTGCTGGCCGGTGTAGCATTCAGTTGCGAATTGCGGATCGCAGTACCCTGCTGCCAGCGCAAGGCATGGCGAAAGAAGGCGGCGTAGCGATGCACGCCGCTGGAATCGAGAAGATCGTAGCTGGGCATGATCAGCGCTCGCAAGACCATCTGCGGATCGTGTTGCAGACCTTTTGCATAGATGTCGTCCAATTGAACCCGCCGGGCGCGATCGAGGATCGGCAGGCGATATTCCCAGATCGCACGGACGAGTTTTTCCCGATCGCTGAAATGATAACTGATCGCTGAATTGTTGCCGGCACATGCTTCCAGCCGGATCTGCCGAAGCGATACATTTTCAATACCATATTGTCCGAACAAGCGTTCAGCCGCCTCTATGATTGCGAGCGGTGTTCCTTTCAACGGACGGGTCTGGGTTTTGGTCATAGTCCTTTTCATCCAGGGCAGGCGGTAACATCCCTATGCTATAGACGCGCGCCACCCGATGGGAAGGGCTGTCATCATTGCTGCACAGGACGACCGTTGTTTAGCAGTGGACAAAATATCGCATGCAGTAAGCGGTTCGCATCAAACGGATCACATAGGTGATGACAGCCGCTGAAGTCATCGGACAGGTAAAAGTCGCTGGCGATGTAAGACATGTATCTTATAATGCTAATAGAGACACAGCGGCGAAGGGGCGAGCGCACGGAGCAAGAGGGAGCATCTATATCACGCGTGCTGCACGTAGCTCCAAGACGACGTGCCACGGAACTGAAGGGAATATCCGACATGGCGGAAGCCGGCAGCACAGACATTTACGCACAGCATCAGTCGCTCTATGAGCGTGTATCCATGCCCGCGCATGTCCCCCCAGAGTTAGTTGTCGACTTCGACTATCTGCACCCTTCCGGAATTGAGGAGGGCGACGTCTATACCGCGTGGCACAGGTTGCATGATGGCCCAGACATCGTCTGGTCCCCATGCAATGGCGGTCACTGGATGGTCACGCGCGGCGAGGACGTGAAGTTCGTCCAAGAGAATTTTGAAATTTTCAGTCACGAGATTTTCTCGATTCCGCGTGGCTCCTCTCCTGTCAGAATGCCGCCCTTGACCGTCGATCCGCCGTTGCATGCCCGCTATCGCGCGATTTTGAATCCCTTCTTCACACCTACGCGCGTGCGGGCCATGCGCGACAAGGCGGCGGAACTTACGCGAGAACTGATCGCCGATATCAAGCCGCGGGGACGCTGCGAATTCGTGGAAGCCTTTGCGCGCGTAATGCCCGTCACCATGTTCCTTGGCATTGTCGACCTGCCGCTGGATCAGCGGGAGCAGTTCGTGAAATGGGGCGTCACTTTCATGACCGCCACCGATTCCCGTGAAAAACTCGGGGCGCAGCAAAATGTGGTCGCCTATCTGCAACAAGTGCTGGAAGAACGCCACGCAGTTCCCAGCGATGACCTGTTGAGCAAGATAGCAGGCTGGCGTGACAATCCGCGCTTCCAGGGAGAGTATGAAGTCATCGGCATGGCTCTTCTCATCTTCTTCGGCGGGCTGGATACGGTGGCGAATATGCTGTCCTTCATCACCCGCTATCTTGCCCAGAACCCCGCACAACGCCGCCGTTTGATCGAGCAACCAGAGATCATACCGCAGGCGACGGAGGAGTTTCTGCGTCGCTTCGGCCTGTCCAACACGGGCCGGCTGATCACGCGTGACTTCGAGTATAAGGGCGTATCGTTCAAACGCGACGAGATGATCATGGTGCCGATATCCTTATCAAGCATGGATGACCGGCTCTATGCCCGGCCGCTTGACATCGATTTCGATCGATCGCCAACCCATAACACGTTCGGCAATGGGCCGCATAAATGCGTAGGCAATTCGCTGGCCCGCGCAGAAATCCATGTTTTTCTGGAAGAATGGCTGGCCGCCCTGCCTGATTTCCGGATCGATCCCGACCGTCCACCCGTCACCCATTCCGGTGCCGTCAACGGCATGGATTCGTTGCATTTGATCTGGGACGGCTGACGGCGACACCCTCCGCCGCCGTTCCGGCATCGGCCTGCGCACCGAAACCCTCTTCCTGCATAGCACTTGGGCTTAGTCTTGATCGATCGAAAGAGGAAAATTTTCGATCAAGCAAGCATCCTCAAACCCGGTTCACGCGCGTAGAAGCGCCGGCACGCGGCTTTGGTGAAGGCTCCATCCAACCCTGTAATACCGTCGTCCGGGACAATGCCGGCCTTTGCCAGCAACGGCTGCGCAGCATCGTTTGCACCGATCGCCTTGAGGTGCCCGAAGGCGTTCATCACAAACTCTATCGCCGCGCCCTCCGTGAGCAGGGCGGCACAACCTTCCGCCGACAGGATGATTGCCACAGCATCGAAAATCTGGCTAGGCGATCCCGCCAGCTGGCCATCAGCCGCGCGCTCGGACCCGTCTGACAGCTTGGCGCCGCCGACCTTCGGCGCGACGATGGCCACCCTGCCTTTGGCTTTTTCAATCAGTGCAATTACGCTATCCATTTCTGCCGCATCCGTACCATCAGCAATCAGGATGCCGACCGTACGACCTTCCAGCATGTCCTTCATATTCTTATGGATCGATAGTGCAGCCGACGGCGCCATGTCGAAAGCTTCTCTGGCCGACTTGGCCGCCTTGGGCAGCGGAATGCCAAGCCCGGCCGCCACGCGCTTTGCCAAATCCTCATCGACATTGCGCAGGTTTGCGATCATGCGCCCCGGCACCTGATCGAGCGAGGCAACCTTGGACAATTCGAACACGAAGGAGGAGGCGATATGGGCCTGCTCGCTCTCCGTCTGTGAACGATAGAAGAGCCTGGCCTGGCTATAATGGTCAGCAAACCTGTCTGCACGAATCCGCAACTTGTCCCCATTTTCCCCATCTCCGGTGGGCGCTGTCGCGCTGGAAAATCCCCTGTCTGGGCATTCGCGTGGACCGGGTTCTTCGCCATGGGCCGCAAGGCTGTTGGGCTCATAGTTCGCACGACCCTTGGGCACCATCATCTGCATCTGGCCGTCGCGCTGAAAATTCTGGAAGGGGCAGCGCGGCGCATTCACTGGAATCTGGTGGAAATTGGCCGTTCCCAGGCGCGACTTTTGCGTATCGAGATAGGAGAAAAGGCGTCCCTGAAGCAGTGGATCATTTGAAAAATCGATGCCCGGCACGATATTCGCGGGGCAGAAGGCGACCTGTTCGGTCTCGGCGAAGAAATTATCGACATTACGGTCGAGGACCATGCGCCCGATGATACGTACCGGCACATCTTCTTCGGGGATCAGCTTGGTCGCGTCGAGCACGTCATAGGGCTGGGCGTCGGCGAAGCCCTTGTCGAAGACTTGTATGCCCAATTCCCACTCCGGGAAATTGCCGCTGTCGATCGCCTCGAACAGGTCACGGCGGTGATAATCATTGTCGGCAGCCTGCAACTTCAGCGCCTCGTCCCAGATCGTCGACTGGATGCCAAGTTTCGGTTTCCAGTGGAACTTCACGAAATGCGGTTCGCCTGCTTCGTTCACCAGCAGAAAAGTGTGGACGCCAAAGCCCTCCATGGTACGCAGGCTGCGGGGCAAAGTGCGGTCGGACATCGCCCACATCAGCATATGCGTGGTTTCGGGCATCAGCGACGCCCAATCCCAGAATGTGTCGTGCGCGCTCCCTGCCTGCGGATAGCCGCGATCGGCTTCCATCTTGACGGCATGGACAAGGTCCGGGAACTTCATTGCGTCCTGGATGAAGAATACCGGAATATTGTTACCGACCAAGTCCCAATTGCCCTCGGTCGTGTAGAACTTCACAGCGAAGCCACGCACGTCGCGCGGCGTATCCACCGACCCCGCACCGCCCGCGACGGTCGAGAAGCGCACGAAAACCTCGGTCCGCTCGCCCTTGCGGAACAGAGCGGCCTTGCTGAGGTCGGAAATATCGTCTGTTGCCTCGAAATAGCCGTGGGCGCCGCTGCCGCGGGCATGGACGATCCGTTCGGGAATACGCTCATGGTCAAAGTGAAAGATTTTCTCGCGCAGCACGAAATCCTCTAGCAGCGTCGGCCCGCGTTCGCCCGATTTCAGGCTGTTCTGGTTGTCCGACACCGCGATGCCCTGATTGGTCGTCAGGATGCTCGTGGCGTCTGCTGCCTTCTCGACGGTCTGGTGCGTCTCGCCACCATTGGAGGGAGCGATGGACCGGGGATTGCGCGCCATGAAAATTCCTTTGGTTTTGGGAGAATAGATCCAGGGATTGCGAAGCCTTGCGTGGAGATGTCAGGTACAGCCCGCACTTTGCGTTGGCACCGCCTGCCCATCTACCGCGGCAAGCTTGGGGGCACTGCGACCCATGCTCCAGTTGCTCGTCATCCTTACTTGCGGATTGGGCGCGCACCAGATTTCACCTTTCGCGGTAATTGCAGTCACCCACAGGATATTATGCTCCTGACCATAGTCGATCATAGCAATCGCAAAACCGTCACCCTTTCCTATGACATGAAGCGGTAGCATCGGGTCCAGTTGCAATGTTCCCATGACAGATCCTTCGGTATCCTAAAGGTCGCATCAATATGGCCTCGCGATCATATTGACTGGTTTGTTGTAATCAGGGCTTGGCTTTCGCTGCAGCTCTCTCGCCGTCACCCTTCGTTTCTTGCGCGTCTGTCATGAACATGCTCCTCGTTTTCTGCGGAGTCCTGAGCGGTCGGCAGGCACAAATGTTCCTGGCACTGATCAAGGTTATGACGAATTGGCGCGGACAATTATTCTACGTGCGTGTCTTTAGTCTGATTTCGCGCCTCCAATGCGGCACGGATCAGTTCCTGGCCTGTACCCTCCGCTGCATCGGCGGTCATCGCGACAGCCACGCCGTCGGGCCCGTCCAGAAGGACGATACCCTCTTCCGCACTCGCCTTTCCGGCCGTTTCGTGAATCCCAGATGTCGGCATGATGTCTCCTCTCGCTTAACCCTAAACGGCGTGCAATCAGGCGGAGTTCCTGACGCTATTCATCAATGAACAGATAGGACGGGTCGAATTCGCTCAGTTGCATCAATCCGCGATGATCGAGAATCTCGACCCTGCGCCCCTGCATCTGCAATAGGCCGCGCTCCTTCAAGACGCGCAGCATTCGGTTCAAATGGACGGGCGTAATGCCACATGCCTCGCCCAGGTCGTTTTGAGTCATGGCCAGATCGAACCTGGCCCCGTCGCTTAAACCCACAGCCCGCAACTTGGCCTCTATCTCGCAGAAAAAATGCCCCACGCGCGCCACGGCATCCAGACGACCCAAGCGGAATATCCATTCCCTGTGCATGGCGGCATCCAGAAGCGTGCTGAACCAAAGCAGTTTTGCCAGAGCCGGCCGTTGGCTCATCAAGATGTCCAGATTTCTGTGCGGCACGGTCGCAATCTTACACGCGGTGAGCGTCGACACATCATGATCGAGATGCTTGAGGGGGTAAGCGTGGAGATCAACGAAATCGCCCGCCACATGAACGGCCACAAGCTGCCGTTGGCCCTCTCGATCGTCCATATATCGGCAGATCAAGCCCTCGATGAGATATGTGCTGAACTGCACCGGCTCACCCTTCCGGACGAGTGTGATCCGCGCGCCCAGATCGCGCACATCACCGACAGACGCTTCAAGGGCGGCCCGATCATCGGGCCGTATCTGTTCCCGGCGACGGTGGCGAAGGAAATCGTCGAATATCATAGGACCTCTTAAGATCTGTCACCGGCCCAACGCATGACCGGTCATTTCCTTCCGCTCGCGTGCGTTGAAATTGAGGTGAGCGCCGATCACGGCTTGCACATAAGCTGAAATCGGACGCGCCATTATCGGTCCGATGCAGCGAAATCGCTCCATAGGCGTATATAGCCTGGCACGAGGATGAATTACCACGCTGGCACCGTCTTCATGTCGCGGCCGTTTTAGGAGGGCACAGGAATAGTATGGTTGAACGCTCGACTAATCTGGCGCTGACCGGTGTAGGTGGACTGGATGATATATTGGCAGGAGGCCTCACGCGTGGCCGTGTTTTCCTACTCGAAGGAAGCCCTGGCACCGGCAAGACAACCATCTCCATGCAGTTTTTAATGGAAGGTGCCGCGAAAGGCGAGCGGTCGCTTCACATAACCTTGTCAGAAACCGAAGATGAGTTGCGCGAGAGCGCACATTCGCATGGCTGGGATCTCAAAGGGGTCGAGGTGTACGAACTTGTCCCACCGGAAAGCCTGCTGGATGAGGAGCAGCAACAGAGTTTGCTCTACTCGTCCGACCTGGAACTGGGCGAGACGACCCGGCGCATTTTCGAAGCATTCGAGCGAATAAAGCCAGACCGCGTGGTCCTTGATAGCCTATCGGAGATCCGCTTGCTCGCGCAAAGCTCGCTGCGCTATCGTCGCCAAATCCTGGCACTAAAGCATTTCTTTTCGACCCAGAACGCAACGGTTCTGATGCTCGACGATCTGACTGCGGACGTGGCCGACAAAACCGTCCACAGTGTCGCGCACGGGGTTATCCGACTGGAAGAGCTTGCCCCGAATTATGGAGCCGAGCGACGCAGACTTCGTATCATCAAATATCGTGGACGAAGGTTCCGCGGCGGCTTTCACGATTTCCTCATCGACACTGGCGGAGTGCGCGTTTTCCCGCGGCTAATATCGGCCGAGCACAAAAGCAGCTTCTCGCGAGACGTCATCAAAAGCGAATTCGTTGAACTGGATGCGTTGCTAGGTGGCGGCGTAGAGCGCGGATCAAGCGTTCTGGTGCTAGGCCCCGCCGGCACAGGCAAATCTTTGCTTGTCCTGACATTCGTCACGGCGGCGATCGCCCGCGGGGAACGGGCCGCGATGTTCGTTTTCGACGAAGAGATTACCCTCTTGTTCGATCGCGCAATGATGCTTGGCATCGACATGCAGACAATGGTCGACGCCGGCAACCTTATCATCGAACAGGTCGATGCGGCCGAATTGTCACCAGGGGAATTCTCGCAGCGCGTTCGGACCTGCGTCGAGAAACATGGTGCGCGCACTGTCGTGGTCGATAGTTTGAACGGCTATCAGGCAGCTATGCCGGAGGAGAATTCGCTGATCCTCCATATGCACGAGATGCTGCAATATCTAAATCGCAAAGGGGCAACCACCTTTCTGACGGTCGCTCAACATGGGCTGGTCGGGGACATGCGCTCGCCGGTCGACGTCACCTATCTGGCAGACACGGTTATTCTCCTACGCTATTTCGAGGCAGTGGGGCGAGTGCGGCGCGCCATCTCCATCATCAAGAAGCGAACTGGCGCGCACGAAGATACCATCCGTGAATATCGAATTGGCAGCAATGGCATCAGGCTCGGCGAGCCCCTGACCGATTTCCAGGGCGTGCTGCGCGGTGTGCCAACTTTCTTCGGTGATAAGGGAAATTTTGCGCTGCTCGAAGACGAACGCGAGTGATCACTCCTCTCTCCGAACGGGCCATCATCCTTGCACCTAACGGGCGGGATGCGGTTATCGCAGCCTCTCTGCTGCGCGACGCTGGAATCAAATCGGTGGTGGCCAGCTCTCTTGGCGAATTGGTATCCGAGCTCGAAAACGGGGCGGGTTTTGCGCTCATGACGGAGGAAGGCCTGCGCTCCGCCAATCTCGCGCCTTTGGCACAATGGCTGGATGGGCAGTCTGAATGGTCTGATTTCCCTTTTGTTCTGTTGACCCACAAGGGCGGTGGCATCGAAAGGAATCCCGCCGCCAAGCGGCTGCTGGACGTTCTTGGAAACGTGACGTTTCTTGAGCGTCCGTTTCATCCGACCACGCTTGTCAGTCTCGCACAATCGGCTTTGCGAGGTCGCAGACGGCAATATGATGCGCGGTCCCGCCTTGACGAACTGCATCGCGGCGCGGCCAAATATCGGTCTTTGTTCGAATCGATCGACGCGGGTTTTTGTATCATCGACGTCGTTTTCGACCCAGCAGGCAACCCGGTTGATTATGTATTCATCGAGGCAAATCCAGCATTCATTCGGCAGACTGGCCTTAAAGAAGCTGTCGGCAAGTCCATGCGGTCAATGGTTCCTGAGCATGAGCAGTACTGGTTCGACATATATGGTAATGTCGCCAGGACGGGAGACCATGTTCGCTTCGAGGAACATGCAGAGGCCTTGGGCAATATTTGGTATGACGTCTCTGCCTTCCGCGTTGGCGATCCATCGGCTTCGCAAGTGGCGGTCTTGTTCAACGACATTTCAGAGCGCCGGAAGATAGAAGACGCCCTGCGCGAAAGCCAGGACCGGCTGCGGCGTTTGAACGAGACGCTGGAGGATCGTGTTCAGGAGCGAACCGGCGCGCTGGAAATGGCGCAAGAGGCTCTGCGCCAGTCCCAAAAGCTGGAAGCCATGGGCCAGCTGACGGGCGGTGTCGCACATGATTTCAACAATCTGCTTACCCCGATAGTCGGCAGTCTCGACCTTCTGCGTCGGAAAGGTGTCGGAACCGATCGCGAGCAGCGATTAATAGAGGGCGCGATCAAGTCTGCTGATCGGGCGCGGACCCTTGTGCAACGTCTTCTCGCCTTTGCGCGACGCCAGCCATTGCAGGCGACAGCGATCGACGTTGGCAAGCTTGTTAGTGAAATGCGCGATCTGATCACCAGCACATGCGGACCACGTATCCAGATCGTTCTCGACATTGCCGAGGATCTCATGCCTGCGAACGCGGATGCCAATCAGATTGAGATGGCGCTCCTCAATCTGGCTGTGAATGCGCGAGATGCCATGGAGGAAGGAGGCACGCTGACCGTCAGCGCTCACGAGCGCTCAGTTCGTGCCGATAATTCCCTTGGGCT
>JAECRT010000015.1:40173-73541 GCA_016000085.1 Sphingomonadaceae bacterium | reverse complement strand
GGGCTGGACGTTGGAAATGTCGGTCATCGGGTCATCATCTTCCTGCGAGTCACTCTAGCCCCTAACCGATAATTTCGGGCCATGTCGATAGAGTGGGGGTAACGCACCAGCGGATCAAGCGGCCCATTCGGCCAGATTGGCTTCCTGCCCGATCAGCGCCAGCCCATGCGCAATCGACGTCAATTCGCCCCCGGTGGCGATCCGCTCCGCCCCGAACCGCGTATCGAATATGCGCCGGATGGCCGGGATCAGCGACGACCCGCCGGTCAGGAACACGCGGTCGATGGCGTCGGGCATCACCCCCGCCTTGGCCAGCGCCTTGTCGACCGTCTCCTCGATCCGGGCGATGTCGGGCGCGATCCAGCTTTCAAAATCGGCGCGCGTCACCCGCGTCTCGATCTCCAGCCCGCCGCCACTGAAGTGGAACGACGCTTCCTCCTGCGCCGACAACGCCCGCTTCAGGCTGCCGACCGCATCATAGAGGGGATAGCCCAGTTCCTTCTCGATCACCGTCATCATCCGGCCGATCGCGTCGGGATCATTGGCGCTTTTGCGCAACCGCGCCAGTTCGTCCATCGTCCGCCGGTTGCGCATCAGGGCCAGACGCGACCAGTCGGCAAAATCGGCGAAATAGCTGCGCGGTATCTCCAGCGTCTTGCCGAACGACTGATAATCGCCGCCCTTGCCCAGCATCGGCAGCACCAGATGGTCCATGATGCGATAGTCGAACCGATCGCCCGCGAGGCCGATGCCCGCCGACCCCAGCGGCGTGGCGCGCCGCGCGGCGCCGGGCGCTTCCACCCGCACGATCGAAAAATCGCTGGTGCCGCCGCCGAAATCCGCGACCAAGATGGTCGCCGCCTCGGTCAGGCGGCTGGCATAGCTGAACGCCGCGCCCAGCGGTTCATAGACATAATGAATGTCGGTCCCGAAATCGGCGAACATCGCGTCATACCGCTCGCGCGCCAGCGCCTCGTCGGGGCGTGACCCGGCATAGGTCACCGGACGCCCCACGATGATCCGTTCCGGCCGCGCATCGAGCGCGCCGCCCGCATGGCCCACCATGCGATTGAGGAACATCGCGCCCAGCTCCTCGAACCGGTATCGTTTTTCAAATACGTTCGCCGTCTCGAAGATCGGGCTGGCCGCCACCGTCTTGAACGACTGGAGAAAGCGGCTGTCCTCGGGATATTCCATATATTCCGCGATCGCCCACGGCCCGGCCTCATGCGCCAGCCCGCCCTTCATGCCCTCCTCGTGCCAGAAGCACAGCGCGGACCGGAATACCGCCCCGGTCGCCTGTGCGCCGGCAAACTCCACCAGCTCGGACTGGGCATCGGTGGCGATGGCGACCACGCTGTTGGTCGTGCCGAAATCCAGGCCCAGGGCGCGGGGCGGGTTCTGCATGGGAAGTCTCCGGGGGCAAGGGGGGCCGGGCCTATGGCAGGCCCGCGCCCCTGCCGCAAGGGCAAGGCAAGCCTTCCTGTCCTACACGCCTGGCGTTGATTATGCTGCGAAAGCTTTCGGGCTGCCTTGTAAGAAAATTACGCAATAGGGACCGAAAATAATGAAATTACCGGGAAATGTGCGAAGTTAAGCATTCTCAAGTGGACCCTTTACGGTCCACGGCTCGGAAAACGCGGCAACAAAGCCTAAGCAAAAGCCGACGCCTTGCGCAGATGGGCATAGGCCGCGATGACCGCCTGCAACGCCCCCTCATGACTGCGGTCGCCGCCATTATGGTCGGGATGATAGCGGCGCAACAATTCGGTGTAGCGCACCCGCAACGCCTTGCGATCGGCATCGACCGGCAATTCCATGACCCGCATCGCCTTGCGGTCCTCGGTCGACAGGAATTGGCCATCCTGCCGCACCTGCGCATCTGCGCGCGCCTTGGCCACCCGTTCCCGAAACTTCGCGCCGATCGCGTCGAGTGGGTCGGAAAAATCGGCCCATTTGGGGGGCGGGCTATGGGCGCTGGTCGAAAAGGCCCGCGTCTCCCGCTCCCACCCGGCATAGGGGCGCTGGGCGGCGGCGATTTCTTCCGCCGACATGCCAGTGAAGAAATTATAGCCCTGATTGAACGCCTTCACATGATCCAGGCACAGCCAGCGCCAGCGTGGCCCTTCGCGGCTGGACCGGTCGCTATCCATCGCGGGCGCACGAAATTCGCCGGCTTCCGGGCATCCCGGCGCGGCGCAGGGGCGGTCGCCTTCCACCCGGCCATGGAAACGGTTGAAACGACGGGTCGAGAAAGGGTCGGTCGACAAGGGAGTCCTGATGCAAGTCGCGGCAAACCGTCTATATAGGGGCCATGACCCAGATTCTGAAAGGCCCCGTGGCCACCGAAATCGAAGCGCTGCTCCGCGCTGCCCTGACCCCCGAACGGCTCGACGTGATCGACGATAGCGAAAAGCATCGCGGCCATGCCGGGCATGACGGTTCGGGCGAAAGCCATTTCACCGTCGACATCGTGTCGGATCGCTTCACCGGCCAGAACCGCGTCGCGCGCCAGCGCCTCGTCAACGCCGCGCTGGCGGACCTGCTGCGCGACAAGGTCCATGCCCTGGCCATCAAGGCCCGTGCACCGGGAGAAGCCTGATGATGCCAGACGATCTCATCATTCAGACGATTGCGCCCACGACCCATGACCTGGGCGATTTCAAGGTCCACCGTTCGCTGCCCGCCAAGGGCCGCACGATGGTCGGCCCGTTCATCTTCTTCGATCAGGCGGGACCGGCGAAAATCGCTGCGGGGCAGGGCATCGACGTCCGCCCGCACCCCCACATCAACCTCGCCACCGTGACCTACATGTATGAAGGCGCCTTCTTCCACCGCGATTCGCTGGGGACAGAACAGATCGTTGAGGCAGGCGCGGTCAACCTGATGACGGCGGGCAAGGGCATCGTGCATTCGGAACGCTCGCCCGACGAGGATCGGGCCAAGGCTTCGAAACTCTCGGCGATCCAGACCTGGCTCGCTTTGCCCGACCGCTATGAGGAAATGGACCCCGCGTTCGAGCATGTCAGCGAAGGCGGCCTGCCGGTGATCGAGGACGGGCAGGCCCGCGCTCGCGTCATCATGGGATCGCTCTGGGGCGCGCAATCGCCGGTCACCACCTATGCCCAGACCATCTATGCCGACATTCAGCTTTCGCCAGGCGGCCGCATCCCGATCGACCCATCGGCTGATGAGCGCGCCATCTATGTATCGGGCGGTGATGCATCGCTCGACGGCATCATGCTGGCGCCGCAGACGCTCTATGTCCTGCGCCCCGGTGTGCGCGCCACGCTGATGAGCGTCGATGGCGGCCGGGTCGTGCTGTGCGGCGGCGAAGCCTTCACCTCGCCACGCCACGTGTGGTGGAATTTCGTGTCATCGACCACCGATCGCCTCATGCAAGCGCGCGAGGATTGGGACGCGATGCGCTTTCCGTTGATCCCCGGCGACGATCAGGAGTTCATCCCGATCCCGCAGGGCCGTCCCAAGACGGTCAGCTATCCGTGAAAGTGATGGGAATGGGCCGCCTTGGCCCGTTCCCGCCCCGAACCTTACTGCACGAAGGTCAGCGACAGATTCTCGGCGTTTTTCGGAATGTCGATCCGGCTTTCGTTGATCGACGCTTCCTCACCCGGCTTCAACCGGCCTTTGTCCGCCTTCGTTGTCCAGCTGAACACCAGCCGGTTCTGCCGGTCGCGCAACTGCACCAGTACCGGCGGCACCGGCAGCGCCTGTGTCCCGCTGTTCACGATCCGCGCGCCGAACGCGAAATATTCCTCGCCCGTCGGCAGTTTGCGACGTTCGGCAGGCTTGGACAGATAGAAAAGCAGGTCGGGATCGCCCTCTTCCCCCACCAGCCCCAGATTGATCGCCCAGCTCGGCGCGCCGAAATAATGCAGCGCCCCGCCTGCCGCTGCAATCACCAGGAAAAAGCCGATCGCGGCATAGGTCCATAATTTGAGCGGATTGCGACGCGCCTTGAACGGTGGCGCAGGATCGAACTGGCTCTCGCTGGCTTCATCTACCGGCGCGCCGGCATAAATATCGTCGAACCGTCGCTCCGCCGGCGCCGCAATCGTCGGTGCGGCCGGCGCAGGCGCTTCTTCCCATTCGGAATGCTGCGCTTCGGGTGCATCAACCGCAACGACCGGTTCGGGCGGCGGCGGTGGTGATTCGATTGGCGCAGAGACTACAGGCTCGCGAACAGCGCGTTCCGCCGTCGAAGCGGCCAGCGCAGCCGCCATGGATGGCGCCGCCATCGGCGGCGCTTCGCGCGGTGGCAACTCCGCAGGTTCCTGGAACCAGCTATGCTTGCATGAGGCGCAACGGACCTGGCGACCATTCGCGCCAACGGCATTGTCGGCCACGACGTAGCGCTTCGCACAATTGGGGCACACCAAGATCATTTCGCTTCATAGGCATGGCAGGGACTCACACGCAAGCATCAACGATCGTTGGCGTCATTCCGTCGCGACTCGCCCTATCGCGTGGCGCGGGCTTTACGGCGGCCTGCCCGCTGTGCCATGGCTGTTTCCTTGGGGAAGCAGGGAGCGCGACGGCGCCACATTTCTGTCATGTCGGCTATCGTCCAGTTCGAAAATGTCGGCCTGCGATATGGTCTGGACAGTGAAACGCTCTCCGATGTCAGTTTCTCGTTGGCGGGTGGGGGTTTCTATTTCCTGACCGGCGCGTCCGGCGCGGGCAAGACCTCGCTGCTGAAATTGCTGTATCTTGCCCAGCGTCCCAGCCGGGGCGTCATCCGCTTGTTCGGTGAAGATGTGGTGACGTTGCCCGGCAAGCGTCTGCCCGGCTTTCGCCGCCGCATCGGCGTGGTGTTTCAGGACTTCCGCCTGATCCCGCATCTATCGGCCTATGACAATATCGCCCTGCCCCTCCGCGTCGCGGGGATGGAGGAGGGGGAAATCGACGCCCCGGTCAGCGAAATGCTGAACTGGGTCGGACTTGGCGACCGGGGACAGGCGCGCCCCGCCACCCTGTCGGGCGGAGAGCAGCAGCGGGTCGCCATCGCGCGCGCGGTGATCGGTCGGCCGGAGATTCTGGTCGCGGACGAACCGACCGGTAACGTCGACGCGGACATGGCCCGCCGGCTGATGGTCCTGTTCGAAGCGCTCAATCGGCTGGGCACCACCATCGTCGTGGCCACCCATGACCTGCCGCTGATGGCGCAGGTGACCGGTGCGCAGATGATGCGGCTGGACAAGGGGCGGCTGGCCGACCCGACCGGGTCGCTGCGCTATCCGCCCCGCGCGGAAGGCAAGGATTGATGGCCACTCGCGCCGATCGTCGCGCCTCTGCCGCCGCGCGCCAGCGCCTGTTGCCGGGGGGAAGGCTGGCGGGACCGATGCCGTGGATCATCGCGATCATGATGTTTCTGACCGTGCTGGCCGCCGCCGCCGGACTGGGACTGGGCGCGGCGGTTGGCGCCATGAGCGCCGATCTGGCCGGGCGCGCCAGCGTGCAGGTGGTGGAGGCCGATGCGCAGGTGCGCGACCATCTTGCCGCCCGTGCGCTCGCGGCCTTGCGCGGGGTGGCGGACGTGCACGCTGCCACCGCCGTCGATTCTGTCGTGCTGGCCGACCAGCTACGCCCCTGGTTGGGCGAGGATGCGCTGAGCGGCGACTTGCCGGTTCCCGCGCTGATTGATGTTACGCTGACGCCGGGTGACGCCGATATCAAGGTCGCGCGCCTGCGTCGCCTGCTTGGCGGCCTGTCGCCTACGCTACGGATCGAACCGCACGCTGCGTTCCTGTTGCCGCTGGCGGGCCTGTTGTCGGCGCTTGGTTGGCTGGCGGTCGGAGTGGTGGTGCTGATGGCGCTGGCGACCGGCGCGGTCGTCGTGCTGGCGGCGCGCGGCGCCCATGGCAGCCATCGCGGCACGATCGAGGTGCTGCATCAGATGGGGGCGACCGATGTGCAAATCGCTCGCCTGTTTCAGTGGCGGATCGGCCTCGATGCGGCGCTGGGCGGCGCGCTGGGCTTCGCCTTTGCAGTGCTGGTCATCGGGCTGATCGGCCTGCGACTGTCTGCGACCGGATCGGATCTGCTGGGCGCTGTCGACCTGGACTGGCGCAGTTGGCTGGCGCTGGCGGTGCTGCCGCTGGCGGGGGTGGCGCTGGCCACACTGGCGGCGCGCTGGACAGTGCTGCGCGCGCTGGGGCGGGCCTTATGATCGTCCGGCTGATCGCGGTGACGCTGCTCGGCTGGATGCTGGGTTTTGCCTGGTTCGCCATTTTCCTGCCGCAGCCACTAGACGGCCGCAAGACGGACGCCATTGTCGTGCTGACCGGCGGGGCAGGACGGATCGATCGGGGGCTGGCCCTGCTGGAGGCGGGCGCGACCAAGCGGATGCTGATTTCCGGCGTCGATCGCGCCGTGCGCCCGGTCGAACTGGCGGCGCAATATCATACGCGCGAAAGCCTTTTCAGCTGTTGCATCACGCTGGGGCGCGAGGCCATCGACACCCGTTCCAACGCGATCGAAACGGCGCGCTGGCTGGAACGGCGCGACTATAAGACCGTGCGCCTCATCACCACGGACTGGCATATGCGCCGCGCCGCGCTCGAATTACGACAGGCGCTGCCCGCGCGGGTCGCCATCGTCTATGATGCGGTGCCCAGCCGCCCCAGCCTGACCATGCTGGCGCGCGAATATAATAAATATCTGCTACGGCGGGCTGCCGCGCTCATCGGCATCTGACAGATCGGCATTTCATGATTACCGCGCTTCGTTCCATCGTCTTCATGCTGTTTTTTTATCCCGGCAGCCTCATTCTGGTGCTGACCGCGCTGCTGATGGGGCAGTTTTCGCCGCCCATGGTGCAGCGGGTGGCGACCGTGTGGGGGCAATTCCATCGCCTGTGCGCGCGCTGGTTTCTGGGGCAGAAGGTGCGGATCGAGGGGGATTTGCCGCTCGGCGACTATCTCTACATCGTGAAGCATGAATCGATGTTCGAAACGATCGACTTGCTCTGTGTCTTCGATCGGCCGGTCATCGCTGCCAAGCGCGAACTGTTCGACATTCCGCTGTGGGGCATCATCGCGGAACGTTATGGCCTGATCCCGATCGAACGGACCGCCGGCGCCGCCGCCATGCGCACGCTGCGCACGTCGGCCAAGGCCGCCAATGCGGCCGGGCGCGCTGTGTGCATCTTCCCTGAAGGCACCCGCGTTCCCCATGGTGAAGCGCCGCCGCTACGGGCGGGCTTTGCCGGTCTCTACACGTTGCTGGGCCTGCCGGTGGTGCCGATCGCGATCGACAGCGGCCTTGTGTCGCCGCGTGGCAGCTGGATGAAGAAGGCGGGCACCGTAACCTACAAGGTTGGCGAGATCGTGCCGACTGGCCTGGACCGTCGTGAGGCCGAGCGGCTGGTCCATGCCGCGATCAATGCGCTGAACCCTCCCTCCGCACTGGATCAGTGAGAGCGGCCGAAATCCGGCTTGGCGTCGTCCTGTCCCTGTTCGATGATCGACCGGCGGATTGCGCGGGTGTGGGTGAACAGATTGAACAGCGCGTCGCCATCGTTCCAGCGGATCGCCCGTTGCAGCGCCGACAAATCTTCCGAAAAGCGCTGAAGCATCTCCAGCACGGCGTCCTTGTTCGCCAGGAACACGTCGCGCCACATCGTCGGGTCGGACGCCGCAATGCGGGTGAAATCGCGAAAGCCACCCGCTGAATATTTAATGACTTCGCTCTGGGTGACATTCTCCAGATCGCTGGCGGTGCCAACGATGGTGTAGGCAATAAGGTGAGGCAGGTGGCTCGTCACCGCCAGCACCAGATCATGATGCGCCGGGTCCATTAACTCGACATCCGCGCCCACGCGCCGCCACAGCTCCGACACCCGCTCGATCGCGGTCGCATCCGCGTCGGCGGGCGGCGTCACGATGCACCAGCGTCCCTTGAACAGGCTCGCAAAGCCTGCTTCCGGCCCGCTATTCTCCGTCCCGGCCACGGGATGCGCGGGAATGATGATCCGCCCCGGCAGCACGGCATTCAACTGCGCCAGCACGTCGACCTTGCACGATCCGACATCGCTGACGATCGCGTCGGCGGGCAGGTCGTCGGCAATCTCCGCTGCTGCCGCACCCATCGCCCGGACCGGCACGCACAGCACGACCAGATCGGCGTCCGTCACCGACGCGCCTGCCGTATCGGTAATGTCGTCGCACAGGTCGATCCGTCGTGCGGTATCCCGCACCGCCGGGTCGGCATCATGGCCGGTGACGCGCACGGTCGGCATTTCCGCCCGGATCGCGCGCGCGAGCGAGGAGCCGATCAGCCCCAGGCCGATGATGGTGACACGGGCAAAAGGCAGCACGCTCAGGCCGCTTCCGCCATGGCGCGCAGCTTCGCCGCGACGGCGCGGGTCTGCGCTTTGGTGCCGATGGTGATGCGCAGTCCGTTGGGCAGGCCCTGTCCCGGCAGCCAGCGCGTCGCATAGCCTTCGTCCCACAGCCCCTTCATTGCCGCTTCGGCGGTCAACTTGCCCTCGAACAGGATCAGCAGGAAATTGGTTTTGCTGGGCACGACGCGCAAGCCATGGTTGGACAGGGCGGCCATCTCGCCCGCCAGCCATTCGCGCCACCGCGCATTATGCGTCCGGCTCGATTCGACCCATGCGGTGTCGTTGATCGCCGCGACGGCCGCTGCCTGTCCCGCCGTGGTCACGTTGAACGGCGCACGGATGCGGTGCAGCACGTCGATCACCTCGGCGCTGGCATAGCCCCAGCCGATCCGTTCGGCGGCCAGGCCATAGATTTTGGAGAAGGTCCGGGTGACGAAGACGTTGGGCGCGGTGCGCGCCAGTTCCAGGCCGCCATCATCTTCGCTCGCGTCCAGATATTCGGCATAGGCCTGATCCAGCACGAACAATATGTCGGGCCGCAGTCCGGCATGGAGCCGCGCAATCTCGCTGGCGCTGGTCATCGTGCCGGTCGGGTTGTTGGGATTGGCGAGGAAGACGACCTTGGTCTTTTCCGTCACCGCCGCCAGCAGCGCATCGACATCCGTCGCATAATCGGCATCGGCCGCCTGCACCGGCACCGCGCCCACACGCCGCGCCGCGATATCATAGACCGCAAAGCCATAGCGGACGTAGAGGATCTCATCGCCCGGCCCGGCGTAGGCGCTCGCCGCGATATGCAGCAATTCGTCGGAGCCGGTACCGTAAATCACCCGCGCCGGGTCCAGATTGTGCGCCGCGCCGATCGCCTCGCGCAGCTTTGCCGCGCCCGGATCGGGATAGGTGGCCAGGTCGGCCGTCGCCGCAACGAGCGCCGCTCGCGCTGCTGCGCCCGTGCCCAGCGGATTTTCATTGGCCGACAGCTTGATGAGCGGGCGGCCATCGTCGGCGGCGGACTTGCCGGGAACATAGGGCGAGATGCCCAGAATCCAGTCTTTGGGAGCAGGCTTTGTCATGCGGCGCGCTGTAGCGGCTTCTGGCGCAAAGGCAAAGTCCTACACCACCGGCGTCACGAGCGGCTTGCCCGCGAAATGCGCGTCCAGATTGGCCAACACCAGATCGGCCATCGCCGCGCGCGTCTGCACCGTGGCGCTGCCCTGATGCGGTTGCAGCACGACATGATCCATCGCCATCAGCGCGGACGGCACATGCGGTTCGGCGACGAACACATCCAGGCCCGCGCCCGCGATGCGCTTGTCCGCCAGCGCGGCGACCAGCGCATTTTCGTCGATCACGCTGCCTCGGCTGATATTGATGATGACCCCTTCCGCTCCCAGCGCGTCGAGGATTGCGGCATCGACCAGCTTTGCCGCTTCCGGCCCGCCCGACGTGGCGACGATCAGCACGTCGCTCTCCCGCGCGAACGCGATTGGATCGGCGACGTAGCGATAGGGGCTTTCCGGCGCTTTCCGGCGATTATGATAGATGATCTCGCCCGCCACCGGCGCCACCCGCATGGCGATGGCCCGACCGATCCGGCCCAGTCCCAATATGCCGATCGTGCGGCCCGTCACTCGCCCCGACAGCGCGGGTTTCTCGCCCCGTTCCCATGCGCCCGACCGCACCATCCGATCATTGGCGGCGATGTTGCGGACCGTGGCATAGAGCAGCCCTACGGCTAGATCGGCGACATCGTCGGTCAGTACATCGGGCGTATTGCTGACACGGATGCCTTGCGCGCGGGCATGGTCCACATCGACCTTGTCATAGCCCACGGAAAACAGCCCGATCATTTCCAGCTTCGGCAGCGCATCCATGATTGCCGCCGACGCGCCCACCGATCCGAAGCTGACCAGTGCCCGCGCGTTGCGCACGGCGGGATCAAGCGTCGCAAGATCTGCGTCGGCCGCTACGCAATGCACAGTGAAGCGGCGCTCCAACCCCTCCATCAGATAGGGATAGAGCGGGCCATAGGCGACGATGATGGGGCGGCTGTTCTCGGTCATAGCTGCCATCTAGGGATTTGGCCGCAGGATCGCCACCCGCTACGCCCCGATTGACAGGTGGTTTCCGCAGTCCTAGCCCGCGTTGAACCATGGCCAGCGTTCCCCTCTCCCAAGACAGCCGTTTCGGCCTGCGCCGTCAGGTTCGCCTCGCCGGGCCGTTGCAGCTTTCCAGCGGCGCGGCGCTGGGGCCGGTCGACATCGCCTACGAAACCTATGGCGCGATGAATGCGGACCGATCCAACGTCATCCTCATCTGCCATGCGCTGACGGGCGACCAATATGTCGCGTCCGACCATCCTGCCACCGGCAAGCCGGGTTGGTGGTGGCGGCTGGTGGGGGCAGACAAGCCGGTCGATCCGGCGCGTCATTTCATCGTCTGCGCCAATGTCATCGGCAGCTGCATGGGGTCGAGCGGCCCGGCCAGCATCGACCCGGCGATCGGTGATTCCTATGCGATGCGCTTCCCGGTGTTGACCATCGCCGACATGGTGCGGGCGCAGGCGATGCTGCTCGATCATCTGGGCGTTGATCGCCTGCACGCCGTCATCGGCGGATCGATGGGCGGGATGCAGGCGCTGACTTGGCCGACCATCTTTCCCGATCGCGTCGAAAGCTGCATCGTCATTGCGTCAACGGCGCGCCATAGCGCCCAGAATATCGCTTTCCACGAAGTCGGGCGACAGGCGATCATGGCCGACCCCAACTGGCGCGGCGGCGACTATTATGCCGATGGGCAAATTCCCAGTGCCGGTCTCGCCGTGGCGCGCATGGCGGCGCACATCACCTATCTGTCCGAAGCGGGCCTGACCGAAAAATTCGGACGCCGCCTGCAAGGGCGACCGGAAAATCCCAACGGGGCCAAGACATTCGGCTTCGACGCGGATTTTCAGGTGGAATCCTATCTGCGGCATCAGGGGTTGAGCTTCGTCGAGCGGTTCGACGCCAACTCCTATCTCTACATCACCCGCGCCATGGATTATTACGACATTGCCGACGATCATGGCGGCAGCCTGGCCAAGGCTTTCGCCGCGTCGCAGGCGCGCTTCTGCCTTGTCAGCTTCGATACCGACTGGCTTTATCCAACAGCGGAATCGCGGATCATCGTCCATGCCCTCAATGCGGGCGGCGCACAGGCCAGCTTCGTGGAATTGTCCAGCCCGTTCGGCCATGACGCCTTCCTGCTGGAATGTCCCGAACTCAACCGGGTGGTGGACGGCTTCCTGAAGGGTGGCAGGGCATGAGCGCATCGCTGCGGCCCGACCTGTCGCTGATTGCCCGCACGGTGCGGCAGAGCGCGCGGGTGCTGGATGTCGGTTGCGGCGATGGCGCGCTGATGGCTGCGCTGCGCGACGCGAAGCAGGTCGATGCGCGCGGGCTGGAGATTGACGGATCGAACGTCGCCGCCGCTGTCGGACGCGGCCTGTCGGTGGTGCAGGGCGATGCCGACACCGACCTGCGTTATTATCCCGATGCCAGTTTCGATTATGCGATCCTCAGCCAGACGCTTCAGACGACGCGGCGACCAGACCTGGTGGTGGAGGAATTGTTGCGCATCGGGCGTCAGGCGTTCGTATCGTTCCCCAATTTCGCCCATTGGCGCGGGCGCATATCGTTGTTGTGGGGCGGGCGGATGCCGGTGACGCGGCTATTGCCCGATACCTGGTACGACACGCTCAACATCCACCATGTGACCGTCGACGATTTCCGCGCGCTGGTGAAGGAACGCGGCTGGAGCATCGATGGACAGTGGTTCCTGACCGGCGACAAGGAAACCACACACGCGAACGCGAACCTGTTCGCCGAACATGCGGTGTTCCTGCTGCGGAAATAAAGTGATTTCGAGTGAAATGGCACATGTCACGCCTCGGAAATCACGAAAAACAAAGGCAAGAGCGCGGGCGTCAGCCTAGCAGGATAGGGAGATCGCCATCATGCCAGGGCTCGTGACGGATCATGGCGCGGGCGAACAGCTCTGACGCCAGATGCCCTTCCAGCCATGCCCTTAGTCTTGGCAAGCGCTGCTCTGCAAACCATGCTGGCTCCGTCGCGGCAAACTGCCGGACAAACGGGAAAATCGCCATGTCGGCAAGCGACCGCGTCGCGCCGCATAGCTGCGCGGTCGCCTCCAGCCGTCGTTCCAGCGGCTCCAGCAGAGCGACTGCCGCATCGCGGTGCGTGATCGGGTCCGCACCATGGCGGCTCGCATATTTGGTGCGATCCAGATGATGTTTGAACGGCCCGTCATTATTGGCGATCAGGCGTTCGTCATCGCCCGCGAGCCACTGTTCCGGGTCGTGGTCCGCCAGCGCCCAGCGCATGATGGCGATGCTCTGGTCGATCACCCGCCCATCGGGCAATAGCAGCACCGGCACCGTCCCCTTGGGCGATCGCGCCAGCATGTCGGCAGGCTTGTCGCGCAGCATGATCTCGCGCAATTCCACCCGCTTGCCGCTCACCAGCAAGGCCATGCGCGCGCGCATCGCATAGGGGCAGCGGCGAAAGCTGTAGAGGATCATGCGCGTCGCCGCGTCAGCGTTCCTTGGTCGCGCTGAACTTCACCTTGGGGTGGCGTTCCTGCTGATAGCCGATGTCCCACGCGCTGCGCGCCATGAATACGATGTGGCCGTCGCGATCCTGCGCCATGTTGGCGGCGTTGAAAGACACCAGATCCTTGACCGCCGCTTCGTCGCCGGAAATCCAGCGGGCGGTGTCGAAGGGCGAAGGCTCCAGTCCCGCCGCCACCTTATATTCCGCCTCCAGCCGGGAAATCAGCACTTCCAGCTGCAATTGCCCGACCACCCCGACGATCCAGTTGCTCCCGATTTCCGGGTAGAATACCTGGATGACGCCCTCTTCGGAAAGGTCGTCCAGCGCCTTGCGCAGTTGCTTGGTCTTGGTCGGGTCTTTCAACTGCACGCGGCGCAGGATTTCCGGCGCAAAATTGGGCAGGCCGGTAAAGCGCAGCCCTGGCTTTTCGCTCAGCGTATCGCCCACGCGCAGCGCGCCATGGTTGGGAATACCGATGATGTCGCCGGGATAGGCCTCATCCGCCAGTTCGCGATCCTGCGCGAAGAACAGGATGGGCGAATGCACCGCAAGCGGCTTGCCGCTGCCCGATGGCGTCAGCTTCATGCCGCGCCGGAACTTGCCGGACACCAGCCGCATGAAGGCGATGCGGTCGCGATGCATCGGGTCCATATTGGCCTGCACCTTGAAGATGAAGCCGGTGACTTCGCTGCCCTCCGGCTCGACGGCGGCGGGTTCGGCCGGCTGCGCGCGCGGCGGCGGCGCATGGGCGGCGAGCGCGTCGATCAGTTCGGTCACGCCGAACAGCTTCAACGCCGATCCAAAATAGACCGGGGTCAGGTCGCCATGGCGATAGCGCGCCAGGTCGAACGACGCATAGCCGCCCTGCGACAGCTCCGCTTCCTCGCGCAGCTTTGCCAGGCCGCGTTCCGATATGAAGTCCGCCAGCCTGGGATCGTCCAGCCCGGTGAACTGGTGGCGCGTGCCGTCAAATTCCTTGCTGGCGCCGGTGGGCTGCATCAGCCGGTTGGTGGCAAAGTCGTAAATTCCCTCGAATTCGCCGCCCATGCCGACCGGCCAGCTCATCGGACACACGTCCAGCTGCAACTGGTCCGCCACTTCGTCCAGCAGGCCGAAGGTCTCGCGTCCTTCCCGATCCACCTTGTTGACGAAGGTGATGATCGGCAGGTTGCGCAGGCGGCACACCTCGAACAGCTTGCGGGTCTGCGGCTCGATACCCTTGGCCGCGTCGATCACCATGACGGCGGAATCCACGGCGGTCAGCGTGCGATAGGTGTCCTCGCTAAAATCCTCATGCCCTGGCGTGTCGAGCAGGTTGAAGGTGATCGTCTCGCCATCGCGGGTCCGCTCGAACGTCATGACCGACGATGTGACGGAAATGCCGCGCTGCTGTTCGATCTTCATCCAGTCGGATCGCGCGCGCCGGTTCGCGCCGCGCGCCTTGACCTCGCCAGCCAGATGGATCGCCCCACCTTCCAGCAGCAGCTTTTCCGTCAGCGTGGTCTTGCCGGCGTCAGGGTGGGAAATGATCGCGAAGGTGCGGCGGGAAGGAATGCTCATGGGCGGTCCATATAGCGATTCCTCGCGCCCGCGCTAGGCCACTCCCTTGCGCACCGCTTCCCAACAGCGCGCAATCGACGCGATGGCCAGATTCGCGTCGGCCATCGTCGTCGCGCTCGAGGAAACCGATACTCGCATCACCCATTCCCCGCGCCATTGCGACGCGCCGACATAGGCGACGGCATCGGCCTGCACCGCCGCGATCACGGCTAGCGTCTGCGCGTCGTCCCCGAAGCGCAGAATCGCCTGATTGAGCACCACCGGCGCACGCAGATCCACGCCCTCGATCCGGCCCAGCGCCTCGCCGACATGCGCCGCCACGGCGCAACATTGCTCCAGCATGGCGGCAATGCCCTCGCGCCCCATCTGGCGGATCATGGCCCAGGTGGCAAAGCCGCGCGCACGGCGTGACAGCTCGATCACATAATCGGAAGGATCGCGCTGGCCCGCATCGGCAGGCGGCAGATAGCTGGCGGAAATCGCCATCGCCCGGCGATGCGCCTGCGCGTCGCGGACGATCGCAAAGCCGCTGTCATAGGGCGTCTGCAACCATTTATGCCCGTCGGTAGCCCAGCTATCGGCCTGGTCGATCCCATGCGTCTGGTGGCGGAGCGTCGGGGATGCCTGCGCCCACAGGCCGAACGCGCCATCGACATGCAGCCAACCCCCGGCCGCCGCGACCAGCGGCGCGATGGCGTCGAACGGGTCGGTCGCCCCGGTGTTGATCTGCCCCGCCTGCGCGATGACGATGGGCGGTACGTCCAGTCCGGCGATCGCTGTTTCCAGTGCCGCCGGAATCATCCGCCCCTGCTCGTCCGTATCGATCAGCATCACCTGTCGCGCGCCCAGGCCCAATATTTTAAGCGCGGTGAATATCGTGGCGTGGGCATCGGCGCCCGCCAGAACCGGAAGCGCAGGCGCTCCGATCAGCCCGTCCGCCTCGACATCCCAGCCGCGCCGCCGCAGCATCTCGCTGCGCGCGGCGGCCAGGCACACCAGATTGGCGACGGTTGCTCCCGTCACGAAGCCGATCGATGCTTCGCGCGGCAAATCCAGCAATTCGAGCAGCCAGCGCGCGGCCACCGCCTCTACGGCGGACGCAGCGGGCGCGGCGGAAACATTGGCGGCATTCTGCCCCCAGGCGGCGGTCAGCCAGTCAGCGGCGACGCCCGTCGGGTGCGAATTGCCGATCACCCAGCCAAAGAAACGCGGTGCGGTCGACGCCCGGATGCCCGGTTGCGCAAGCGTCGCCAGTTCCTCTATGATTGCATCGCCATTCTCACCCTGTTGCGGCACGGGACCGTCGAACAGGGCATGGATCGCGTCATAGTCCACGGTGGGGGTTCGCTCGGCCTGGGCGATGTCGCGGCGATAGGCAATCGCATGGGCGGCGGCCCTTCCAAGCGCGGCGTAGGGATCAGCGGGCGAAGTGCTCAAGGAAAGTCCCCTATCTGGTTGTTGGGCCAACGAAGACACGCGACTCAGCGGCGGTGCCAGTGCCGATTGCGCGCAAGTGGCCGTGTCATTGGCCCGCACGCCTTGAACGCGCTTCCCATTTCCTGCGCTCGAACCATATCAGCCGTCGATCAGGCTCACATCCATGCGAAACTGGCGGGAATCACCGGGCAACAGGGTCATGATGCCCTGCTTTGCCCACACATCACCTTCGAACCCCTCGAGATCGGCCATCCCGGCCCAGGGCTCGACACACAGATAATGCGCCCCCGGCTTCTGCCACAGGCCCAGCCACGGCGTATCGGGGAAATCGATCTTCAACCCGCGCTGCCCCGGAACACCCCAGGTCAGGCTGTGGCTGTCGAGATTGTCCCAGATCAGCGCGTCCCTTTCAAACATCGCATGAGTAGGGGCGAGCGTATCGCCCTCGACCGGGGAAGGCGCAACATCCCGTGCGATCAGGCCAGGCTCCTCGGCGACCTTGCGTATCGGTGCGAGTTCGGGCCGTTCGAAGATGATGCGGTGCTCCTCCGTCGCGCCGCCATAGGGCAGGGGCCAGGCGAAAGCGGGATGATAGCCAAACGAGAAGGGCATGTCCGCCTCGCCCCTGTTCATCACCGTGGCCGTCATCATCAGAGTCTCGCCAGCGATCGCGAAATGCATGTCCAGCCAGAAGTCGAACGGATAGATGGCGCGCGTGGCGCTGTCCGCTTCCAGCCGGAATGTCACGGCTTCGCTCGTCTGTTCCACCAGGGCAAAACCCATCCGACGGGCAAAGCCATGCTGCGGCATAGCATAGGCTTGTCCGTCCAGCCGATACACATCATCGCGCGATTTACCGACGAAAGGAAAGAGCAGCGGCGCATGGCCGGTCCACCAGCGCGGGTCCGCGTCGGTCATCAATTCGCGCCCCTCTTGGTCCTTCAGCGACCAGAGTTCGGCGCCCAACGGGTTGATCGCGGCGGACAGGGCGGACGAAGCGATGATGACAGACGCGTCGGACAGGGCAGCCTCCTCAAATGGTGCATCTCCACGCATAGCGCTGGCCGTGCAGGCTGTCTTGCTTTCCGGTCGTTTTGCAAGGGAACCGATATGGCCCATCGCTGGTTTTGCGGGGTGGGAGGACTGTAATGCAATTGACCATCACCGCCATGACCCTGTCACTTCTGCTTTCGGGCGCCGCGCTGGCCCAGGAACAGGAAAAGCCCAAGGACGACACGATGCGCAAGGCGGGTACGATCGCGACCCAGCCTGCGCGCGATATCGGCATCGACAAGGATGAAATTCCCGCGGTGCTGACGAAGGCCGTGGACAATCCCTATGCGCCGCCGCCCTCGCGGACCTGCAAGGGTCTGAACACCGGCCTTGGCGAACTCAATGCCGTGCTGGGCGAGGATTTTACCGCGGGTAAGGAGGCGAACGAAAATCGTACCGGCAAGATTGCCGAAGCCGTCGGCAAGACCGTGGTCAATTCACTGATCCCGTTCCGCGGACTGGTGCGCGAGATTAGCGGCGCAGCCCCGGCCGAGCGCCGCTTGCAGGCTGCGGTGACGGCGGGCATCGCCCGGCGCGGCTATTTGCGCGGGCTGGCGGCGGCCAAAGGTTGCAAGATCGCCCCCATCGCACCCCCACCACCCGCGAAGAAATAGCCTAGCCCCGCAGCACGCCGCCCAGTTTCTGCGCCGCCTTCACGACCGCTGCGCTGATCGCGTCCAGCTCTTCCTGCGTGAAGCTTTTCTCGCCCGGCTGAAGCGTGACTTCAATGGCCAGGCTCTTATGGCCTTCGTCCACGCCCGGCCCGACGAATATGTCGAACAGCCGCGCGTCGACGATCGCCTTCTTGTCCGCGCCCTTGACGGCACGGACCAGCGCGTCGGCCTCCACGCTTTCCGGCAGCACAAAGGCGAAGTCGCGCTTGACCGACTGCAATGCGGGTGGCGCATAAGGCGCGCGCATGAAGCCGCTCTTGCGCTTGGGCGGAATGGCGTCGAGGAAGATTTCACCCGCAACCACCGTGCCGCTCAACCCGAACTGCTTGGCGAGGCTGGGGTGCAACACGCCATATTCGGCCAGCACGGCCTTCGGTCCCAGCCGCAGCGTGCCGGACTGGCCCGGATGATAGGCGGCTGACGCTTCGCCGAAATTTTGCAGGTTCGCGACCGGCGCACCGGCGGCGGCAAGTAAGGCGATGACCTCGGCCTTGGCATCGTGCGTGCCGAACCCTTGCGCCTTGCCAGTCTCCCAGCCACGCGCCCTCTTTTCGCCCGCCAGCACGAAACCCACGGTGGCCCGCTCACCTTGCTTGAAATAGCGGCGGCCCAACTCGAACAGCCGCACCGATGGCGCGCTGCGATCGACATTGCGCTTCGTGGCGGACAGCAAGCCGGGCAGCAGCGAAGGCCGCATGACCTTCAGATCCTCGGAAATCGGATTGGCGAGCGTCCAGTCGCCGCCACCCACGGAGGCGGCTTCCTTTTCCGACAGGAAGGACCAGTTGATCGCTTCAGAAAATCCGCGTGCAGCGGCAGTGCGGCGCACCCGGCGCTCGACCAGTTGCTCGGGCGTTGCGGTCGGGCGTGCGACGCCCGGCATGCGCGGCAGCGGGGTGGAAGGCACATGGTCCAGGCCGACGATCCGCACGACTTCTTCGACAATGTCGGCCCAGCCATCGACGTCCCGGCGCCAGGTCGGCACCGTGATCGTCCACACGCCGGGCGTGGAAACCGGCACGCCATCTTCATATTCGATCCGGCTCGCCTCGCCACTGACGGCGAAGCCCAGCTTTTCCAATATGCGCTTCTGTTCGTCTGCGGGTACATCGACGCCTGCCAGCGCCAGGCAGCGTGCCGGGGCATAGGCGATCGTTTTGGGCGTAGCGGGCGGCGAACCGGCGCGGGTGGCTTCGCTTGGCGTGCCGCCACACAGGCTGACGACCAGGCTGGTCGCGATCGACAGGCCGTCGTCCAGAAAGGCCGGATCGACGCCACGTTCGAAGCGGCCGCGCGCATCCGATGTCAGGGTCAGCTTCTGCCCCGTCATCGCGATCCGTTCCGGCGTGAAATAGGCGCATTCAATCAGCACGTCGGTCGTGCCGTCCTGGGCGCCCGAATGTTCGCCACCCATGATGCCGCCAATATCGTGCACGGCTTCATCGTCGGCGATGACCGTCATCGTCTCGTCGACGGTGTAGCTTTTGCCGTTCAGCGCCACCACCTGCTCACCGGGCTTGCCCGCCCGCGCGACCAAGCCGCCCTTCAGGCTAGCCATGTCATAGACATGCAGCGGTCGGCCAAGGTCGAACATGATATAGTTGGTGACGTCGACCAACGTGCTGATCGGCTTCTGGCCGATGGCTTTGAGGCGCTTGGCCATCCATTCGGGCGACGTGCCGTTGGTCACGCCACGCACGGTCCGCGCGAAGAAGGCCGGGCAGCCGTCCGCATCATCGGTGCGCACGTCAGGACCGGGGCCGACGCCCTCGATCGTCGGCACGATGATCGCGTTCAGCGTGCCAAGGCCCGCCGCCGCCAGATCGCGCGCGATGCCGCGCACGCCCATGCAATCCTGCCGGTTCGGGGTGATCGATACGTCGATCACCGGGTCGTTCAGCCCCGCCCAGTCTGCATAAACCTGTCCTACGGGCGCGTCGGCAGCCAGTTCGATGATCCCGTCATGGTCGTCGCCCAGTTCCAGTTCGCGGGTCGAACACATCATGCCGTTGGATTCGACGCCGCGGATCGCCGCGACCTTGAGCACCATGCCGTTCGACGGCACGGTCGCGCCGGGCATGCCGAACACGCCGACCAGCCCCGCACGGGCATTGGGTGCACCGCACACCACCTGCAACGGGCCGTCACCGGCATCGACGCTCAGCACTTGCAGCTTGTCGGCCTGCGGATGCGGCGCGGCGCTCAGCACCTTGGCGATGCGAAACGCGCCCAGCTTCTCCGCTGGATTCTCGACACCCTCGACCTCCAGCCCGATGGCGTTCAGCGTCTTGAGGATCATGGGCAGGTCGGCATCGGTGGCCAGATGCGTCTTGAGCCAGCTCAGGGTGAACTTCATGCGCCCACTCCTCCGCTCAGCGTGGGTACGTCCAGCGCTGAAAAACCATAATGTTTCAGCCAGCGCAGATCACCGTCGAAGAAGGCGCGCAAGTCGTTCATCCCATATTTGAGCATCGCGAGCCGGTCGACCCCGGTGCCGAAGGCAAAGCCCTGCCATTCATCGGGGTCGAGGCCGCACGCCTCGATCACCTTGCGGTTGACCATGCCGCTACCCAGTACTTCCAGCCAGCCGCCGCCTTTCGCATCGCCGTCGCCGCCGATGACCCGCTGGCCATTGGTCAGCGTATAGCCGACATCGACCTCGACCGATGGTTCGGTGAAGGGGAAATAGCTCGGGCGCAGGCGCAAGACGATGTCCTCGCGCTCGAAAAACGCTTTGAGGAAGGTTTCCAGCGTCCATTTGAGGTGGCCCAGCGTAATGCCCTTGTCGATCACCAGCCCTTCGATCTGGTGGAACATCGGCGTGTGCGTCGCGTCGCTGTCGCTGCGATAAACCCGGCCCGGCGCAATGATGCGGATCGGTGGTTCCTGGGTCATCATCGTGCGGATCTGCACGGGCGATGTGTGGGTGCGCAGCAGCATCTTCTGCGCCGCGTCATTCACGTCGGGGAAGTAGAAGGTGTCGTGCATCGCGCGCGCAGGGTGAGTTTCGGGAATGTTGAGCGCGGTGAAATTATGCCAGTCGTCCTCAATCTCCGGCCCGGTCGCGACCGAGAAGCCAAGGTCTGCGAAGATTTCGGCCAACTCGTCCATTACCTGTGAAACCGGATGAACGCTGCCCTGCGGGCCGAGATCGGCGGGCAGGGTCATGTCGATCTTTTCCGACGCCAGCCGCGCATCGAGCGCCGCCTGTTCCAGTGTGGCTTTCCTTTCGGCGATCGCCGCCGCCACGCCCTCGCGCAGATCCTGGATCGGCGGGCCTTTCGCCAGTCGCTCGTCGGGCGACATGCCACCCAGCGTTTTGAGCAGGCCAGTCACGACCCCGCTCTTGCCCAACGCCCCGACCCGCAACGCCTCAACGGCGTCCAGCGTGTTGGCGGCGGCGATGTCGGCGATCAGGCCGGCTTTCAGATCGGAAATCTCAGTCATATCTTCCATTCAGCCTGCATGGCGGTGTCGTGCTCGCGGCCTTAGCGGCGCGGGCGCGCCAAGAAAAGGGTCAGACCCGATGTCCCAGCAGCGCCGCGCCGAATCCCACGAAGATCGTGCCGATCGTGCGGTTGAACATACGCTGGCGGTTCGCCGGAGCCAGCCAGCGGGCCAGGCTGCGGCCGCCCATGGCATAGGCGGCGTACCAGAAACATTCGATCATCGCGAAGGTCAGCACCATGATGCCCAGCTGCGGCGCGAAGGCCGCGCGGGTGTCGACGAACTGGGGGAACAGCGCGGCGGCAAAGATGATGAGTTTGGGGTTGGACAAGCCGATCAACAGCCCGCCCCGATAAAGCGATCCGGCCGACTGCACCGGGCGCACGGCATCGGCATCATCGGGTGTCATGACGGGCGATCGCCATGCCTTGACGCCCAGCCACAGCAGATAGGCGACGCCGCCATAGCGCAGCACGTCGAACAGGCGCGGCTCGGCCTTGAGCAGCGCGCCCAGCCCAAAGGCGGAGGCGAACAGGCACAACAGCACCGCCGACAGGCAGCCCGCCATGGCGAAGCCCGATCGACGCGCACCGACCTGGATCGAACGCATCATGATGTGCAGCATGTTCGGGCCGGGCGTTCCAGCCACGATGAAGACGGTCAGGGCATAGAGCCACCATGTACCGATCTGCATGGGTCTTCCTCCTGTTGCGCTGCGCTGACACAGATGCCGCGTGCGCTGCATAAACGAAAAGGGCGCCGGAAGCATATGCCCCGGCGCCCTTTCGCGTATCTGTCGATAACCGCTTACGCAGCTTCGGGCAGAGCCGCCTTCGCCTGGGCGATGATGGCGCTAAATGCTTCGCCTTCGTGCATCGCGATGTCAGCCAGAACCTTGCGGTCCAGCTGAACGCCGGCGAGCTTGAGGCCGTGCATGAACTGCGAATAGGTCAGGCCTTCAGCGCGGACACCCGCGTTGATGCGCTGAATCCACAGACCACGGAAGCTGCGCTTCTTGACCTTACGATCGCGGTAAGCGTACTGGCCGGCCTTTTCGACGGCCTGACGAGCGACACGGATCGTATTCTTGCGACGGCCATAATAGCCCTTCGCCTGAACCAGAATCCGCTTATGCTTGGCGCGAGTGGTTACACCACGTTTGACGCGTGCCATTGTCCTCTACTCCTTACTTCAGGCCGTAGGGTGCCCAGAGGCGGACGTGAGCCACGTCGGCATCGGACAGCACGGAAGTGCCACGGTTCTGGCGAATATATTTCGCGTTATGCGAGATCAGGCGGTGACGCTTACCAGCGACGCCGTGCTTGACCTTGCCGGTGGCGGTGAACTTGAAGCGCTTCTTCACACCGCTTTTGGTCTTCATCTTGGGCATTTTCGTCTCCTTATATAGCGCGACGATTACAGACAGCCACGGCAGCCCTAGTTAGCCGGACGGTCTCACTGAATATCGCGAAGGGCGCGCCATAGGGGCAGGCCGGATAAAAGGCAAGCGATTCGGGGATCTGGAAAGGCGCGCATCTTCTGATCGTCATCGCCGCGGCTTATGCTGCGCTTTCCACGACTCGCAGGAGAGGACCATGAGCGAAGCCCCATTCGTCATGCCGGGCGTTACCCCGCATCTCACCATCGCCGACGATCAGGCGGCACAGGCGATCACCTTCTACACCAAAGCCTTTGGCGCGACCGAGCAGAGCCGCCACCTGGCCGATGATGGCGCCCGCATCATGCACGCCCATCTGACGATCAATAACGGGCCGCTGATGCTGAACGATCATTTCCGCGAGATGGCAGGCGGCGCGGCGGCGACTGCGCCCGCGTCCGTCACGCTCCATCTGGAGGTGGACGATGCCGACATCTGGTGGGATCGCGCCGTCGCGGCGGGGGCCAGCATCCGCTTTCCGATCGACAACCAGTTCTGGGGCGCACGCTATGGCCAACTCATCGACCCCTATGGCCATGTCTGGTCGATTGGCGGGCCGATCAGAGGCTCATAATCTGGCGCGCCGGACGATCAGTGGTGATGGTCGTGCCCAGGAGCAGCGGCCAGCGCTTCCAATACGTCCTCCAGCCGCGCGGGATCGCCCAGCGCAAGCACATGGCCGTCGCTGTCGGCGGTCAGCGGCTCGCCATTCCAGTCGCACATCAGGCCGCCCGCGCCTTCGACCACCGGCACCAACGCGGCGAAATCATAGCTTTGCAGACCCGATTCGATCACGATGTCCAGAAAGCCAGACGCCAGCAGTCCGTAATTGTAGCAGTCCCCGCCATAGACCGGCCCCTGTCGCGGCGACCCGCCCGACACGGCGGCGACCAGCGCCATATAATGCGGCACGTCCCCATCGGCGAACAGATGCGGGCTGGTGGTGGCGATGCCCGCGCCTTCCAGCGCGCGGCAGGCGCGGGTGCGCACTGGCTTGCCGTTGAAGGTCGTGGGCTGACCGGTCATGCCTGCCCAGCGTTCCTGCGCGATCGGCTGGTCGATGATCCCAATGGTCGGCCAGCCTGCCTCCGTCAGTGCGATCAGCGTGCCGAAAATCGGCCGCCCGGCAATGAAGCTGCGCGTCCCGTCGATGGGATCGAGTATCCAGACCCGTTCGGCATCCTCGCGCACCGATCCATATTCCTCGCCGATGATACCGTCACCGGGACGTTCCTTTTCCAGGATCGCGCGGATCGCGGTTTCGGCTGCCCGGTCGGCCTCCGTCACCGGCGACTTGTCCGCCTTGATCTCCATATCGTAGCGCGCCCGGAAAAAGGGGCGGATCGCCGCGCCAGCGGCGTCGGCAAGGCGGTTGGCGAGGGCCAGATCGTCGCGGGTGCTCATGGCATACCGCCTAGCCGCTTGGTGCGCGCCACGCTAGACTGCGCTCACCCGATTCATGAGGGAGAAGGACAATGCCCGGTTCGCCCGTCATTCCGTGCCTGCGCTATGCAAATGCCCCCGCCGCGATCGATTTTCTGTGCGACGCTTTCGGCTTCACCCGCCATGCCGTCTATCCGGACGATGTCGACCCCACGATCATCCACCATGCCCAGCTCATTCTGCGAGACGGCATGATCATGCTGGGCAGCGTCAAGGATATGGAGGGCGAGTCGCTCTATACCTGGTCCACAGCGCGCGATCTGGGCGGCGTGACGGGGTGCGTTTATATCGTGGTGCCGGACCCGGACGCCCATTGCCTCCACGCCCGCAACGAGGGTGCGGTCGTCGTGCATGAACCCCAGGATAATGATGGTTATCCGGGGCGTGGCTACAGCGCGCTCGACCCGGAGGGCAATGTCTGGAGCTTTGGCAGCTACGATCCGTGGGCGACCTGACGCGCCATTAAATCTTCTGCAACTCCATGGCGCTACTCTGGCGGGCATGGCGCTGATCGGCTGGATATTGAGCTTTACTGCCCTGTTCGCGGGCCTTGCGCTGCGGCAGGATGTGCCGGTCGGCGGTTCGGTGACATTGTCCAACATGCTGATCGGGCTGGCGGTGCTGGCCTGCCCGATGTTGTGGCAGGGCAAGCCACTGGGCATATCGCGCGGTCAGCGCGTCGTCGTCGCGCTGATCCTGATCCTCTGCACGCCGCTGATCCTGCTGCCCGCCGCCTGAACAGGCCGCGGGCCAGGCATAATCAGTCGAACAGGCTCGATACCGAGCTTTCGTCGGCAATCCGCTTGATCGCCTCGCCCAGCAGCGGCGCGATCGGCAGGTGACGGATATGTTTGGCGGTGTTCACCGCATCGGTCCCCTGGATCGTGTCGGTGATGACCAGTTCGCGCAGTTCGGATGCTTCGACCCGTGCCACCGCGCCGCCTGACAACACGCCATGGCTGACATAGGCGACGACTTCCTCGGCGCCTGCGGCCTTCAGGGCGCTGGCGGCATTGCACAGCGTGCCTGCCGAATCGACGATGTCGTCGATCAGGATGCAGAAGCGTCCCGATACGTCGCCGATGATGTTCATGACTTCCGATTCGCCCGCCCGTTCGCGGCGCTTGTCGACGATGGCGAGGGGGGCGTTGTCCAGCCGCTTGGCCAGCGCGCGGGCGCGCACCACGCCGCCCACGTCGGGCGACACGACCATGATGTTGCGGTCGCCAAAGCGCGCCTGAATGTCAGCGGACATCACCGGCGCACCGAACAGATTGTCGGTCGGAATGTCGAAGAAGCCCTGGATCTGCCCGGCGTGCAGATCGACCGACAGAACGCGGTCGGCGCCCGCCGTGGTGATCAGGTTGGCGACCAGCTTGGCGCTGATCGGGGTGCGCGGGCCGGGCTTCCGGTCCTGCCGGGCATAGCCGAAATAGGGAATGACCGCGGTGATTCGCTTGGCCGAAGCGCGCTTGAGCGCGTCAATCATGATGAGCAATTCCATCAGATTGTCGTTCGTCGGATAGCTGGTCGATTGCAGCACGAACACGTCTTCGCCGCGCACATTCTCATGGATTTCCACGAAAACTTCCTCGTCGGCAAAGCGACGGACGCTGGCTTCTGTAAGAGGGATTTCGATATAATCCGCGATGGCGGCTGCCAGCGGCTTGTTCGAATTGCCGGTCATGAGCTTCATGGCCAAAACCCCCTGATATTCATGGCGTGACGAATTGATGACGGTGCTTGAAAACGCGGCCCCTTTAGCCGCGCAAGGCGACTCTGGAAAGGCGCTTTTGCGCGTTGCGACAAAATGCCGCCAGCATTTTCAGAATGGCCCCAAAGCGGACGTTCGATTCGAAAATGCGGCGGCCATCAACAGAGCATTTTCGCTCACTGCGAAAATGCTCTAGGGGCCGGGCCATGACCGACAAACTCGTGATCGCCCTGGCCCAGATGACGCAAGCCGTGGGCGACCTTGCCGCCAATGCCGACGCAATGCTGGAATGGCGCGCCCGCGCGACGGGCGCAGACCTCATCGTCTATCCCGAATTGCAGCTGATCGGCTATCCGCCAGAGGATCTGGTGCTCAAGCCCGCGCTGGTCGAACGCGCGAATCAGGAGCTGGACCGGTTGGCGCAGGCCACCGCCGATGGCGGCCCGGCGATGCTGGTCGGCACCGTGGTCGCGGCGCAGGGCGTGCTGTTCAACGTCGTCGCATTGCTGGACGGCGGCGCGGTGACGCATATCCGCCAGAAGCGTGAATTGCCCAATTATGGGACGTTCGACGAAAAGCGCCTGTTCGCGCCCGGCCCCTTGCCCGCGCCGATCGATTTCCGGGGCGTGAAGATCGGCGTGCCGATTTGCGAGGATATCTGGTTCCCCTTCGTCACCGCGCATTTGAAGGCGCAGGGCGCCGACATCCTCATCAGCCCCAATGGCAGCCCGTTCGAAGTCGACAAGGATGATCGCCGTCTCAACGCGGTGGCGGGGACGCGGGTACGGGAAACCGGATTGCCGCTGGTCTATCTCAACCGTGTCGGCGGGCAGGACGAACTGGTGTTCGACGGCGCGTCCTTCGTGATGAACGGCGACCTGTCGATCGCCCAGCAGATGCCCGACTGGGAAGAGGCGCTGCTGCTCACCACATGGGAACGGCGGGATGGAGCATGGTCCTGCCTACCCGGCGACCTGCATCCGCTCGATCCCCGTCCGGCCGACATCTACAACGCCATGGTGCTGGGCCTGCGCGACTATGTGAACCGCAACCGCTTTCCCGGCGTCGTGCTGGGCTTGTCGGGGGGCATCGATTCGGCCTTGTCCGCCGCCGTCGCGGTCGATGCGCTGGGCGCGGACCGGGTCTGGTGCGTGATGATGCCCTCGCGCTTCACCAGTCAGGACAGTCTGGACGATGCCGTCGAATGTGCCCGGCTGCTGGGCGTGCGCTATGACAGCATCCCGATAGAACCGGCGGTCGGCGCGTTCGATACGATGCTGGAAGGTGTCTTTGCCGATCGTCCCCGCGATCTGGCCGAAGAGAATATCCAGTCGCGCATTCGCGGCGTGACGCTGATGGCCCTGTCCAACAAGTTTGGCCATATGCTGCTGACCACCGGCAACAAGAGCGAGATGTCGGTCGGCTACGCCACCATCTATGGCGACATGGCCGGCGGTTATTCGGTGTTGAAGGACGCCTACAAGACCACCGTGTTCGACCTGAGCCGCTGGCGTAACGAGAATGTCCCCTCACTGGGCGAAGGCTTTGGCCCGATCGGCCCGGTCATGCCCGAACGGGTCATCACCAAGCCGCCCAGCGCCGAATTGCGCGCCGACCAGCGCGACGATGACAGTCTGCCGCCCTATGAAGTGCTGGACCCGATCCTCTACGGCTTGATCGAGGAGGAATTGTCGGTCGAGCAATTGGTCGCGCGCGGCTTCGAACGCGATACCGTCGCCCGGATCGAGCGGCTGCTCTATGTCGCCGAATATAAACGGCGTCAGTCGCCCCCCGGCGTGAAGCTGGGCACCCGCAATTTCGGGCGTGATCGACGCTATCCGATCACCAACGCCTTCCGCACGCTGTAAGGCGCCATCATGACAGTCATCACCCGTTTCGCCCCGTCGCCCACCGGCCATCTGCATGTCGGCAATATCCGTGCGGCGCTTCACAACTGGCTGTTCGCGAGGCTGAGCGGCGGCCAATTCCTGCTGCGGCTGGACGATACCGACCTGGAACGCTCGCGTCCCGAATATGCCGATTCTATCCGCGCCGATCTGCGCTGGCTCGGCCTCGATTGGGGGGCGGAGGAAAAGCAATCGGACCGCTTCGCCCTGTACGAAGCGCGATTCGCGGCGCTTCGGGCATCGGGACATGTCTATCCCGCCTATGAAACCGCCCAGGAACTGGACCTGCGCCGCAAGATATTGTTGGGGCGCGGTTTGCCGCCGGTCTATGATCGTGCCGCCCTGTCGCTGACACCGGAACAGATCGCGGCCCATGAAGCCGAAGGGCGCACGCCCCATTGGCGTTTCAAGCTGGACCATGACCAGCCGATCGCATGGACCGACCTTATCCGCGGCGACCAGCGGTTCGACCCGAAATTGCTGTCCGATCCCGTGATCCGCCGCGCCGACGGCAGTTGGCTCTACATGCTCCCCTCCGTCATCGACGATATCGACATGGGCGTCACCCATGTCCTGCGCGGCGAAGATCATGTGTCCAACACCGCGACCCAGATCCAGATGTTCATCGCGCTCGGTGCGCCGCTGCCCGCCTTTGCGCATGAAGCGCTGCTGACGGGCAGCGAAGGCAAGCTGTCGAAGCGTCTCGGTTCGCTGGGTGTCGCCCACTTCCGCGAGGCCGGGCTGGAACCGATGGCCATCGCCTCGCTGCTCGCCCGGCTGGGCAGTTCGATGCCGATCGAGCCGTTCGACCTGATGCAGCCGCTGATCGACAGTTTCGACTTCGCCCATTTCGGCCGCGCCCCCGCCCGCTTCGATGAAACGGAACTGGCGACCCTGAATCAGAAGATCGTCCATATGCTGCCCTATGCCGCCGTGGCCGATCGCCTGCCACAGGGGATGGACGAAGCGGCATGGGACGCGATCCGCCCCAATCTGGAAACGGTGGCAGGCGCGGCAGATTGGTGGCGCGTCGTGACCGGCCCGTTTGAAGCGCCACCGGTCGCCGAAGAGGATCGCGATTTCCTGACGCTGGCGCATCGCATCCTGTCGGACGCCTTATTCGACGCAGGCGTCTGGCGCAGCCTTACCGACGCGCTGAAGGCGGAGACTGGACGGAAGGGCAAGACTCTGTTCCTGCCCCTGCGCCGCGCGCTGACAGGCCGCGATCATGGTCCCGACATGGCGCAGATGCTGCCGCTGATCGGGCGGGACGAAGCCCTGACACGATTGAACCGCGCCTGACGTTCAACATGCGCGGCTCAGCCGTGCATGGACTCCAGCGCGCGTCCCACGGCCGCAATGCCTTCGGGCGCTGCGGCAAAGCCCATATGGGTGCAGTCCACTTCAATCGCGGAATCGCGCTCGCCCGTGCGGCCCTTGGCGCATTCGGGCAGGATCACGCCGTCGCGTCGCGACCACAGCGCCACGGTGGGCACCGGCGGCTTTTGCTCGCGGGTGCAGGGAAAGGGGGGTCGATCGACGGGAAAGCCCGACACGAGCTGATAAAGCCGCCAGGCGTGGTTGGCGCGCGGGTCGCCGGAAAAGGGCGTGCCCAATGTCACGACGCCGCCGACCTTGCCGCTGGCATATTTGGCATATTCACGGGCATAAAGGCCGCCCAGGCTCCACCCGACCAGGGTCACTGGTCCGCCATGCTCCTGCTGGATGGCGTCGACGCGACGATCGATCAGTTCCAGACTGTCTGCCTTTGGCCCGAAATTACGGCCCATGCCCCATTCATGCGCGGCATAGCCTGCCGCGTTGAGGATGCGGCGCATCCCGTCCATCCGCTGTTCAGACGCCAGCAGGCCGGGAATCAGCAGGATCGCACGCCCGTCGCCACGCATCTGCCGCGCCAATGCTTCGGCCTGCGCCCGCGTGCGCGCTACGTCGAACGGCAGCGACAGGTTGCCGATCAGATGCTGGAAAGACGGCAGCGCAGTCGCGCGCGGTCCGGTCGCAAGGCGATCCTTCCAGAAAGTGCTGACGGCATGGGCATAAGGCGGCACGACAAATTATCCCTTAGCCCGAAGGCGAAAGATGACATTGTCGTGACAAACGCGCGCCGCGTCCATCGGTTTCGTCGCATGTATAGAACGGCTGGTCGGTGTTGCCCGCCTTAAGGAGCGAAGGGCAATGTCTGCGCGACGGTCGCGCCCTCGGTCGGTTGCAGCGTGCGTGGCTCCAGGATCGCGGCGGTTTCGATCAGGTCGAGCGCGCGGCGCGCTTCCAGATAACGGCGTGCCGATTGAATCCACCGATCCGCTACGGTCCGTCCCGGCATACGTTCCACTTCGGCCAGCGCAGCGCTCACCCGCCCGCCGTCCAGGTAACGGATCGCCCGCTCCAGCCCGGCTTGCGGCCGGGGTGACGGGGTCGACGCCTTGTGGATGCTGATCAGTTCGCGCGCCTCATGCTCCAGCGCGTTCCACCAGCTCGCATTGGCGGGTGGCGTAATCAGCTGATCGGCGATGTCGGCCAGTCCGCCGCGCAGGTCCGCCAGCGTGATCGGTTCGCGCGCGGCGTTGATGATGGTGGCGACGGCGCGCGGCTGTGCCTGACCGAAGCGCAGCCGCAACTGCCCCTCGACATAGCCGAGCGGCGTGCTGTTATCGAGCGCGCGACGTGCGGCGAATGCGACCAGCAGCCCTTCGGCCCGCGCGGCATTGCCCGACGCGGCCTGCGCCTCCACGGTGATGCGGGTCAGCCGCTGTTCCAGTTGCGCCACGCGGGCGTCCATCGACTGCGCCATATCGTCGCTCATCGGCTGGGCGCGACTGGCGGACGGGACAGCCCCCAATAAGGGTGCGACTGTGGTCGGCTGGCTTGCCGGACTGCTCCAGCGTCGCTGGATCTGTGGCCAGGCCCAGACCGTCACGATAACGCCCAGCGCGAAAGCCACCAGCGTCAGAATAAGCTGTGGCAGCATCGTCCGCCTGCGCACGGGCGGGGGCGTCGCGGTCACGCTGCCAAGCCCGTTTCCGTCGTCCATGCTGACTGTTTCGCCTGTCATCGTCCAAGTCCTTCGCACAAAGTGCGGGCGAGGGCCAGCATGTCGTCATCCGATGGTCGGACGGGGGCCTGCAAGCTCGCCCATCCCGTGCCACAAGCGGCCAGTGCCGCCTGACTGATCGCGATGACATGCAGGTCTGCACGCCCCGTCTGCACAATATGTTCGGCCAGCCGTTCGCCCGCGCGGGGCGAATGGACCAGCAGCACCGATCCTGGCTCCATCGCCTGCCTGATCAATGGATCGGCGGGCAGGGCGGCCATGCTGTAAACGGCGATCCGGGTGATGGACAAAGGCCCGGCATCCATCGGCGCGACCGTGGTGCCGGCCAGATGCAGTGCGGCGCGATGTCCGTCCCGTGCGATCATCGCGGCGATCGCGCTGCCATCGCCTTCGCCCGTCACGACCTGCGTGAAGCCTTGCGCGCGCAACGCGTCGGCGGTCGCGCGCCCCACCGCATAAGCGGGCAGGGCGCAAAAATCTGCCAATGCCGGTCCCGCCAGCCGCGCCGCATTGGCGCTGGTCAGCAGCAGCGCGTCGAAATCGGTAGGAGAGGGCGGGGTCCAGTCCAGCGAATGGGGCGCGAACAACGGATGCAGCACCGCGTCCAGCCCCAGTCGCGCCGCCTTCTCCGCGGTCCTGCTCGCGCCCGGTTCGGGCCGCAGGATGAAGACGCGCCTCACCCCTCGAACAGCGCCCGCAGCGCCGGGCTGGCCCGGTCCAGTAGCGCAGCCCCCATGGCCTGTGCCGCCGCCCGGTCATCACGCGACAGCCTTATCGTATCGCCCACGGTTTCCCGGCCATCGGGACTGATGATCTCCGCCCGCAAATAGATTTGCCCGTTCTCGATCCGCGCCAGCGCCGCGATCGGCGAATGACAGGTGCCACCCAGTCCCGTCAGGACCGCCCGTTCCGCCATGACGCAATCGACCGTATCGGCATGGCTGATCGCCGCCAGCGCGGCCAGAACGGGAGCGTTGTCGGCCAGCGCCTCTATCCCCACCGCGCCTTGCGATGGTGCGGGCAACATCATGTCGATGGGGATCGTCACCCCGACATCGTTCTGGCCCAGCCGGTTCAGCCCCGCCGCCGCCAGCAGCGTGGCATGCACCTCGCCCGCCGCCAGCTTGGCGAGGCGGGTGGCGACATTGCCCCGGAACAGGGTGATCGTCGCATCGGGGCGCAGCCGCATGACCTGCGCGCCGCGGCGCGGCGAACTGGTGCCGACGACCGGATTGGCGGGCAGGGCCGCGAAACTCTCCGCCCCCAGCAGCCGGTCGGATGTATCGGCGCGCGGCAGCATGGCGGCGATGCGGATCATCGCCGGGCGGATCGTTTCCACATCCTTCATGCTGTGGACGGCAAAATCGATATCGCCTTCCATCAGCGCTCGGTCCAATTCCTTGGTCCATAGCGCCTTGCCGCCAATATCGGCCAGCGCCCGGTCCTGAATCCGGTCGCCGCTGGTCAGCACGGTGACGATCTCGATCGCGTCATCGGTCCAGCCATGGGTGTCGCATAGAGCGCGGGCGGTCATGCGCGCCTGAGCCAGCGCAAGGGGCGATCCCCTGGTGCCGAGGCGCAACGGTCGTTCAGACAAAAGCATATCCGGCTTGCTCTAATGGGCGCGGCCACTAGATGGAAGCGGCAATGACAATCATCCTCGGTCTGGAATCAAGCTGCGACGAAACCGCAGCGGCGCTGGTGACGTCCGACGGGCGTATCCTTGCGCATCGACTGGCCACGCAGGAGGAAGCGCACCGCCCCTATGGCGGAGTCGTGCCGGAAATCGCTGCCCGCGCTCATGTCGAGGCGCTGGCTCCCCTGATCGAAGCGGCGCTGGCCGACGCCGACATGACGCTGGCCGATGTGGATGTGATCGCGGCGACCGCCGGCCCCGGCCTGATCGGGGGCGTGATGGTCGGCCTCGTCACCGGCAAGGCGCTGGCCCATGCGGCGGGCAAGCCGCTGGTCGCGGTCAATCATCTGGAAGGGCATGCGCTCTCCCCCCGGCTGGCCGACCGGACTCTCGAATTTCCCTATATGCTGCTGCTGGTGTCGGGCGGCCATTGCCAGTTGCTCTATGTGCGCGGGCCGGGTGACTATGCCCGCCTTGCCACCACCATCGACGATGCAGCGGGCGAGGCCTTCGATAAGACCGCGAAGCTGCTGGGCCTGGGCTATCCCGGCGGACCACAGGTGGAAAAGGCGGCTGCGTCCGGCAATGCAAAGGCCGTCCCCCTGCCACGCCCGCTGGTCGGGACGGCCGAACCGCATTTCTCCTTTGCGGGTCTCAAGAGCGCGGTGATGCGGGCCGTCCAGTCCGGCCAATATTCCACGCAGGACATTGCCGCCTCCTTCCAGCAGGCGGTGATCGACTGTCTGGTCGACCGGACGCGCAAGCAATTGGCCCAATGTCAGGACATGACCGCGCTGGTCGTCGCCGGAGGGGTCGCCGCCAATCAAGCGATTCGCACCGCGCTCGAAACGCTGGCCGCCGATCATGGCGTCCCTTTCGTGGCCCCGCCTCTCTGGTTGTGCACCGACAATGCGGCGATGATCGCCTGGGCCGGGGCGGAGCGCTATGCCGTGGGTATGGTCGATGATCTGAGCGTTCCGGCCCGGCCGCGCTGGCCGCTCGATCCGGCGG
>JAECRT010000015.1:21727-40073 GCA_016000085.1 Sphingomonadaceae bacterium | reverse complement strand
ATGGTCGATGATCTGAGCGTTCCGGCCCGGCCGCGCTGGCCGCTCGATCCGGCGGCGGAAAAAGCTCGTGGAGCGGGAGTGAAGGCATGAAGGCGGGAGTCATCGGGGCGGGCGCATGGGGCACGGCGCTGGCGCAACTGCTCGCCGCCGACGGTGCGGCGGTGCGCCTGTGGGCGCTGGAACCGGACGTAGTGGATGCGATCAATCATACGCATGAAAATCCGCTCTACCTGCCCGGCATTATCCTCTCTCCCTCCATCGCCGCGACCGGCGCTATGGCGGATCTTTCGACATGCGACCTGCTGATGGTGGTCAGCCCCGCCCAGCATCTGCGCAGCGTCGTGGCGCAGGCGCCCGCAGGCGTGCCGCTGCTCCTGTGTTCCAAGGGGATAGAGGCGGGGACCAGCCTGTTGATGTCGCAGGTCGCGCAGCAGGCGCAGCCAACCTCGCCGATCGCAGTGCTGTCCGGCCCGACCTTCGCGCATGAAGTGGCGCAGGGGCTGCCAACCGCCATCACGCTGGCGTGCGAGGATAAGGCACTGGGTCAGCGCCTTGCGACACGCATCGCCCGGCCTGCCTTCCGACCCTATCTGTCCGACGATGTCATCGGTGCGGAAATCGGCGGCGCGGTGAAGAATGTTCTCGCCATCGCCTGCGGCGTTGCTGACGGAGCGGGCCTTGGCCTCAACGCCCGCGCTGCGCTTATCAGCCGTGGTTTTGCCGAAATGACCCGCTTCGGCCTGGCGCGCGGCGCACGCGCGGAAACGCTGGGCGGCTTGTCGGGGTTGGGGGATCTCGTCCTGACCTGTTCATCGACCAATTCCCGCAATTTCTCGCTCGGCCAGGGGCTGGGCGGGGGGCAGACCGCCGCCGCCCTGCTCGCCAATCGCCGGACCGTGGCGGAAGGCGCCTTCACCGCGCCGGTGTTGCGCGACGCGGCCCATGCCGCAGGCGTCGAAATGCCGGTGGTCGAAGCGGTCTGTGCGCTGCTCGCCGACGCCGCGCCGCTGGCGCAGGTGATCGACGCGCTGCTCGCCCGTCCGTTGCGGCCCGAATAAAGCATCGCCCTGTCACGACATTGTGCCTAAACAGAACGAAACCAGCATGAAGCGAGAGAGGGATCAGCCCATAATGTCGGCCGCCGCCGTGCCATCTAGCGAGCAGGACGACATCGCCGCGTTGGCGAAGGGCGGACGGACCAATGTGTTCGGCTTTCTCCTGCGGCTGGCTGCACGCCTACCTTTCCTGTTCATTGCGGGCCGCATCTATGGCGCGGAAGCCCTGGGCCGCTTCGCCTATGCCGTACTCGTGGTCGAATTTGTTGCCCAATTGGCGACGCTGGGCCTGAAACGTGGTCTTGCGGGCGCGCTTAGCCAGACCGAGCGGCCCCATGCCCATGTCGTCACCGAAGCAATGGTGGTGACGCTGGCGGCCGCCACGCTGGGCGCGGCCTTGCTGGTGGCCTTTCCGCAGGCGATGTTCCCCAACAGCACCATCAACGGCCTGGACCGGTTGCTGGCGCTGGTCGTCATCGCCGTTGCTGGGTCGGATGTGGCGCTGGCCGCCTGTGCCTATCGCTTCGATGTCGGCGCGACCGTGCGGGCGCGCTCCATCATAGAGCCATGGACGATCAGCATCGGCGCCTTCGTCTTTTCCTTCTACTCGCTCCGCGATGGCCTCATCCTTTCCTACGCGCTGTCGATGATCGCGGCGTTCGCGGCCTCGATCATCCCGATGACGCGCCATTATGGCCGCCCGCGCGGCTGGCGGCCCGATGGCGGGCGGCTGTGGCGACTGGCGCGGCGCAACCTGCCGCTTGCCGCCGCCGACGGGGTGGAATGGGGATCGCGACGGCTCGACATGGCGATATTGGGCCTGTTCGTCAGTCCCGCTGTCATCGGCATCTATTATGTCGCGCAGCAGGTCGCCTCGCTGCCGCAAAAGCTCAAGACCAGCTTCGACCCGATCCTTGGCCCGGTCATCACCCGCAATCTGGCCGAAAATAATCTGGCCGGCATCGCCCGACAGGTCAGCCAAGTGGGCTTTTGGATCATCGCCGCGCAAGCGGGCATCGCGTTGGCGCTGGGCATCCCCGGTGAAGCGGTCATGGGCCTTGTTGGCCCGCATTTCGTCAGCGGCACCGGCGCGCTCGCCTTTTTGCTCATGGCCGAAGTGGTCGCCGCGACCGCTGTGGTCAGCGAATCGGCGTTGGTCTACATCGCCCGCCACCGCAACCTGATGATCTCTCTCATCATGATTGGTTTGCAGGCGGCGTTCAGCTTCGCGCTGATCCTGCTCGCGCGTCGCATCGGCCTCCCGGTGATGGCGGTCGCTGCCGCCCCGGCACTGGCGCTCTGTCTGGCGCTGGGCGTCGGCGCCTTCGTCAAAGCGCGCCTGCTGGCCCGATTGCTGGGCGCGCCGATCAATGCCTGGCGCTGGCCGCTGCTCAGCGCGGCAGGGGTCGCCTGTATCGTTGGTGCGGGGTTCGTCGCGCTGCCACATAGCCTGGAATGGGTCGAACTGGTGGTCGGCGTCTGGGCGATATTGGGCGCTTATGGCTTCGTCATCTGGCGCTGGGGCTTTGGCCCCGAAGACCGCACCCTGTTCCGCAAGCAGAAGGCGAACTGATCCACGAAAAAGGCCCGCTTCCCTAACAAGGGAGGCGGGCCTTTTTCAGCTCTGGCTATGCCAGCGGGTTTCAGGCGAACAGCTTGTCGCGAATGATCCTCAGATCTTCTTCCGGCCGCGCGCCCCAGTGCGCGATCACTTCAGCGGCGGCCGCCGCGCCCAGCGCCAGGCAATCCTCGACGCTGCGCCCGTCGATATGAGCCGCCAGGAAGCCCGACGCGAACAGGTCGCCCGCGCCGGTCGTGTCGATGATCTGCGCCACGGGCGCGGCAGGCGCCTGATACCGCACGCCGTCCACGATCGCGATCGCGCCCTCTGCGCCACAGGTTGACACCAGCACCGGCACCTTGGCGGCGATGGCCGCGACGGCCTTGTCGAAATCGTCAATCTGCGCGAGCGACTGGATTTCGCCCTCGTTGGAAAAGAGGATGTCGATCTGGCCATTGTCGATCAGGTCGATGAAGTCGGCGCGATGCCGGTCGATCACGAAATTGTCGGACAGGGTGAAGGCGACCTTGCGGCCTGCGCCTCGCGCCGCATCGATAGCCGCCCGCATCGCCGCGCGCGGCTGTTCGGGATCCCACAGATAGCCTTCGAGGTAGAGGATGCCAGCCGAGCGGATCATGTCGAGGTCCAGCGCGGCTTCCGGCAGGAATTGCGACGCCCCCAGAAAGGTGTTCATCGTGCGCTGCGCATCGGGCGTGACCAGGATCAGGCAGCGGGCGGTCGGCACGTCGCCCTGCGCCGCAGGCGTGTCGAAGCGGATGCCGAGCGCGCGCACGTCATGGGCGAACACCGCACCCAGCTGATCGTCGCACACCTGCCCGATGAAACCGCATTTCTTGCCCAGCGCAGCCAGCCCGGCCAGCGTGTTGGCGGCCGATCCACCGCTGATTTCCTTGGCCTGCGCCATGTCCGCATACAGGCTTTCGGCCATTGCGGCGTCGATCAGCTGCATACCGCCCTTGGTCAGTGCATGTTCGGCAAGAAAAGCGTCATCGCTACGGGCGAGAACATCGACGATGGCGTTGCCGATGGCGACGACGTCGAGCGCAGGAGCCGTGGCAGGTGCGGAAGCGGTCACGCAATATCCTTTGTTGCGGGGATGAATTGGCCCCGTCTGTATCGGGGCAGGCACGGCCATGCAACGGGCCTGATTGACGGGCGGCGCGCCACTTGGGATAGGTCGGTGATGGTCCTGACCGCTGCCCTGCGCGCTTTCCCCTCCATCTTCCACGGTGCCGCCCTGCGGCTGCTGGTCAGGACGCTGGCGCTGACCCTGCTGCTCTTTGCGTCGCTGGCGGCAGGCGCATGGGCCGCCTTTCATGCGCTGCGCCTGCATTATGGCTGGGGCGGTGGCGGCCTGGCCGAAGCAACGGCGACGGTTTTGATCGTGGTTGGGTCTGGCTGGCTGCTGTTCCGCGCCACAGCGATGGCGGTGATGGGGCTGTTCGCCGACGACATCATCGTTGCGGTCGAACGCGACAGCTATCCGCAGGCAGCCGCCTCGGCGCGGTCGGTCGGCATGGCGCGCAGCCTGCGCTATGCGCTGACCTCGCTGGGCCGGACGTTGGGCTGGAACCTGCTGGCGCTGCCTGCCTATATCCTGCTGTTGGTGACGGGGGTCGGCACGATCGGGCTGTTCCTCATTCTCAACGCCTATCTGCTGGGCCGTGACATGGCCGACATGGTGGAACCGCGCCATCCCACCCTGCCACCGATCCCGCGCGGCAGCCGGTGGCTCGGCGGCCTCGTTTCGGCGCTTCTGTTCCTGATTCCGCTGGTCAACCTGCTTGCGCCGATCTGGAGCGCGGCTATGGCGGTGCACATGCTGCACGCCGCCCGAAAGAAGCCCGCATGAAAACCCCATTGGCGCTTGTGTCGCTGTTCTGCCTGCCGCTGGCGGCCTGTGGCGGAACAATCGTGCCGCCGGGCAGCTTCACCCCGCCGCCCGCCGGTCCTCCGGCCAGCGCGTTCATGAAGCAGGGACCGCTGTTGGGATCGGACGCGAAGCATCTGACCCAGATGTTCGGCACGCCCCGGCTCGACATCCGCGAAACGAGCGTGCGCAAGCTGCAATTCGCCAATGGCCGCTGTGTGCTGGACGCCTATCTCTATGCCCCTTCGCGTGGGAAGGAGCCGGTCGTGACCCATGTCGATGCGCGCACGCCTACCGGCACGGACGTTGATCCCGCCGCTTGCGCCACCGCCTTGCAGGCGAAGTAGGGGGTCAGGAACCCAACTGGCCGATCGCCCAGCGCGCCGCTTCCGCCACCACCGGATCATCATCCCCGACCAGCGGCGTCAGCGCCGCGATCAGCTTTGGTTCGCCGCTATTGCCCGCTGCAATCGCCGCATTGCGCACCATCCGGTTTCGCCCGATCCGCTTGATCGGCGACCCGGAGAAAATCTCGCGAAAACCCGCATCGTTCAGCGCCAGCAGGTCGGCGATCTCCGGTGCGGCCAGTTCCGCCCGACCCACAAAGGCGCGGTTCGCCGCCGCCGCATCGGCGAACTTGTTCCACGGGCATACCGCCAGGCAATCGTCGCAGCCATAGACGCGATTGCCGATCCCGGCGCGCAATTCCTCCGGGATCGGTCCTTTATGTTCGATCGTCAGGTAGGAAATGCAGCGCCGCGCATCGACCACATAGGGCGAAGGAAAGGCGTCGGTGGGGCAGGCGTTCAGGCAGGCACGGCAATTGCCGCAATGGTCGCGCTCGCCCGCATCCGCGCTCAGCGTCATTTCGGTATAGATCGCCCCCAGGAACAGCCAGCTGCCATGCGCCCGGCTCACCAGATTGCTATGCTTGCCCTGCCAGCCCAGACCTGCCCCCTGCGCCAGCGGCTTTTCCATCACTGGCGCGGTATCGACGAACACCTTCAATGCGCCGGACTGCTGCTCCACCAGCCATCGCGCCAGCGCCTTGAGCGCCTTCTTGACGACGTCATGATAATCCTTGCCCTGCGCATAGACCGAAAAGCGCGCCCGGTCGGCCACATCGGCCAGCGCCAGCGGATCGCGCCCCGGGGCATAGCTCATGCCCAGCATGATGACGCTGCGCACGTCGGGCCACAAACCCTGGGGCGACCCACGCTGCTCGGCGCGCTCCTCCATCCACAGCATGTCGCCATGATGGCCCGCGTCCAGCCACTGGCGCAGCCGTTCGCCTGCCAGCGGCGCAGCGTCGGCGGGCGCGATCCGGCAATCGGCAAAGCCCAGCGCCAGCGCTTGCGCCTTGAGCCTCTGTTCCAAGGTTTCGGTTTCCACGGGCATGGGTCCAGACTATCAGGGCGGCATGATCGGTGACACCCCGGCCCCGCTGCCTACCCTTTCTTCCGCCTATGCCGTCGAAGGTCATGGCCTTGTCAAGACTTTCGGGAGCTTTCGGGCGGTCGATGGCGTCGACATCGCGGTGCCTTCTGGCACCATTTATGGCGTTCTTGGCCCCAATGGCGCGGGCAAGACCACGCTATTGCGGACCCTGTTGGGCATCATCGACCCCGATGAAGGGCATCGTACCCTGCTCGGCGCGGACCAGCCGCTGCGCATGGCGCGGCAGGTCGGCTATCTGCCGGAGGAGCGGGGCCTCTATCCCTCAATGAAGGCCTTTGAGGCGATCGCCTTCATGGGTGCGCTGCGTGGCCTGCCGCTGGCGCAGGGGCGTGAACGCGCGCGCGTCATGCTGGAAGACTATGGCATGGGCGCGTCGGTCGAAAAGCCAATCCGCCAATTGTCGAAGGGCATGGCCCAAACGGTGCAATTGTTCGGTACCATCATCCATGAACCTCGCCTCATCGTGCTGGACGAACCCTTTTCGGGCCTCGACGCCATCAACCAGGAAAAGCTGGAAGCGCTGATTCGCGAACAGGCGAAGCGCGGCGTCACCGTGGTCTTTTCTACCCATGTCATCGCCCATGCCGAACGGCTGTGCGAACGCATCGCCATCATAGCGGGCGGCCGCATCCGCTTCGAAGGGACGGTCAGCGACGCGCGCGACAGTCTGCGCCCGCAGGTCCGCCTGCGCACCCGCGCCAGCGATGGCGCATGGCGGCGCGCGCTGCCCGCCGACACGATGGCGGAAGAGGGCGCATGGCATTTCGCCCTGCCCGACACGGGCATCGAACCGCTACTGCGCGCACTGCTTGACGGGGAAGCTGGCATCGAAAGCCTGTCGATCGAACGACCCGGCCTGCATGACGCGTTCGTCGCCATTGCCGGGGCTGCCGCGGCGAAACAGATGCAGGACGCAGCAACGCCGGAGGCGCAGGCATGAACGAACTTTTGCGCGCTGCGCTCGTCATCGCCCGGCGCGATTTTACCGCCGTCGTCTTTTCCCGGACCTTCATCCTCTTCCTGTTGGGACCGTTGCTGCCCATCCTGATCGGCATGGCTTTTGGTGGCCTTGGCGAGAAAATCTCCAGCACCGACCTGCGCCCCGTCGTCGGCATCGCCATGTCCCCCAGCGAAGCGGCGCGGCTGGAGCGCGCGCACGAGCGTCTGGCGGAACGTATGGGGGAGCAGGCGCTCGTGCGGTTACGGCGTGTGCCGCTAACGCCTGCGCCGCGTATCCAGTTGGCGCAGCCCGGCGCGGGGGTGGTTGCCATTCTCTCCGGGTCGGTTGCCCATCCCCTGTTGACCGGCAAGCCCGAAGATCTCGACAAGATGCAGGGCGACCTCAGCCTGATCGCCAGCGCCGCACAGGCCGAAGATACGCTGCGGCTGGTGCAGGTGGAACGCCAGGAAGTCACGACCAGCACCGGTGCGCAGGCGCAGGCGCGGCTGTTGATCGGCCGCATCGCACAGGTAGTGATGTTCTTCCTCACCATCCTGCTCGCGGGCATGATCCTGTCCAATCTGGTCGAGGAAAAAACCAACAAGATCATCGAAATCCTCGCCGCCGCCGTGCCGATCGACGCGATCTTTCTGGGCAAGCTGATGGCGATGCTGGCGATGAGCTTCGTGGGCATCGCCTTCTGGGGCGGGACGGCCTTCGCCATCTTCCTCGCGCTCCATGGCGGCGCATCGGTCCTGCCAGCCCCGGCGGTTGGCTGGCCCGTCTTCCTCATATTGGCGGTCGTCTATTTCGCCATGGCCTATACGCTGCTCGGCTCCCTGTTCCTGGGCATCGGGGCACAGGCGGCGACGGTGCGTGAAGTGCAGACGTTGAACATGCCCGTCACCATGGGCCAGATGCTGATCTTCTTCTTCGCCAGCTATGCCGTCGATCATATGGGGTCGACGCCGGAAATCGCGGCCTGCATCTTCCCGTTCAGCTCGCCCTTCGCCATGATCGCCCGCGCCGCGCAAGACCCGGCGATCTGGCCGCATCTGCTGGCGATCGTCTGGCAAGGATTCTTTGTCGCGCTCATCATTCGCATCGGCGTGCTGCTGTTCCGTCGCCACGTCATGCAATCGGGCGGCGCATGGTGGAAAAAACTGTTCAGGACCACGACAGGATAGCGCGCGCATCATCGCGCCATGAACAGACGGCATGTCCTGGGCGGCATGGCCACCGGCGCTGTGGCCATTGTCCTGTATCAAATGGGTATGGGCCGGGCGGAGGCTGCCTATCCCTATACATTGTCCGACGCGGAATGGCGCAAACGTCTCAGCCCCTGGGCCTATAAGGTGTTGCGGCAGGAAGCGACGGAACATCCGTTCTCCAGCCCGCTAAACGAGGAACATCGTGCTGGCGTTTTTGCCTGCGCGGGTTGCGCCCAGAAGCTTTTCAGTTCGAAAACCAAGTTTGACAGCGGCACCGGCTGGCCCAGCTTTTGGGCGCCTCTGCCCAAAGGCATTGGGACCAATCGCGATTTCGCCCTTGGCTATCCCCGCATCGAAGTCCATTGCGCGCGCTGTGGCGGCCATCTGGGCCATGTGTTCGATGACGGGCCAAAGCCCACTGGCAAGCGCTATTGCATGAACGGTGTGGCGCTCAACTTCCTGCCTGCCTGATCGGACCGCCTGATCTGATATATGTGCAGCGGCCCCTTGCCGGGCAACGGCTCCAGCCAGTCGGGCGTCCGCCCCTTCGTCAGCATCGCCGCCAGCCCTTTGGGGTTAGCCTGCGCATACAAGCCATCCTCGTTGAGCCCGGTGCAGGTTACGACATAGGTCGCCCGCGTCCCGCCGATCACCGCGCGCGCTTGCTCCGGCGCATCGACAAAGCCCTCGATGACGTCGGTGATCCCGATGATGTTGCGATGATGCGCGGTGCCGATGACGCTATGGCGCGTCTGCACCAATATGTCTGGTCCCATGTCGATGGGCGCGAACAATGTCGCGGGCGGCAGCGTCTTGAGCGGTGCGATCACACTGGCCGTGCGGCAATTGGCGCTCGCTTTTTTCGGCGCGTCGGCTTTGGGCGCTTCGGGCTTGGAGGCCACCGCGATCCATGCCGCACACAGACCCGCCGGGGTCAGCAGCACCAGCGCGACCGATCCGGCAACGCGCACCAGCGCCAGCCCCGACCGCTGCACCCGCGCAAACAGCGCCAGCAGCAACCAGGCGGTGCCGGGCAGGGCAAAGACATGCGCCACCGATACGGCGCGCATGATCATGACGGACACGCCCGTCGCGCCGGTCAGCAACAGCGCCAGCATCAGCCAGCGTGCCCGCGCCTCGCCATTGGTGGATCGCGCCGCTGCCAGCGTGCCCGCCAGCCCGACGATCGCGGGCAGCAGAATGACCCCGCCCATCGCCAGCCCCTGTTCCCAGATCGGCCGGCCTTCCATCACCTGCAAATACCAGAGCTTATAGGCCAGCGGTCCCAGCGCGGCGAACGGATCGCCGGTCAGGCATGGCCCGCCCGTCACCAGAAAACATACCAGCGCCGCCCCGCCGCCGATCGCCGCGACGATCAGGCGGCGTGTCGCGCTCGCATTGCCGATCAGGCGTCCGGCGATCAGTGTAGCGATTGCCAGTACGACCAGCGGCCACACGAACACGAAGGACAGCGCATCGCAATGGCGCGCCATGGCCGCCTCCGGCCCGCGCAGCAGCGCCAGCAACGGCAGCGCCGCCCCACCCAATATCCCTGCAAAAGCCACGAAGCGCGGCGTCTGTGCGGCATCGATCCAGTGCCGCAGCGCCAGCGCCGCCGCGAACAGCGCCGCATAGGGCAGCGCCTCGCTTGAAATTTGAAGCCACAGCGCCAGTGCAAGGCCCGTGACCAGCCCACCGCGCAGCGGGTGACCATCCATCACGCCGATCAGGGCAATCGTGGCCAGCATGATCTGCCAGCCATGATGGTCGATCCGCAGCGGCGTATATTGTACCAGTATGGACGGTGCGGTGAGGAGCAATACGACGCCCAGCAACGCGGGGCCGTCCCCCGCCAGTCGTCGCGCGGCGATGAACAATGCGACGACCAGCCCGCCCAGCAGCAATAAAGGCACGGTGACGCAGGCGATCAATTCCGCCTCCGCCGCGCCGATCAATGGGCGCAGTAGCAGCGCCAGCCCGGCAATCGGCATGTCGACGATCCGCGACCAGTGCATCGGGCCGCCGACGGGCGGGTTCACGCGATGCTGGCTGACATCCCAAAAGGCCTGCCCGCCGATCCAGTCGCGTACCTGCGCAAGGCGCATCGCGTCGTCGGGATCACGAAACGCAAGCGTGGAAAAATCGCCGCGAAACAGCCACAGCATGACGGCGCTGCACAGCAGCCAGGCCAGCAGCGCCCACAGCGCTGTCCGGCGAGTTTCAGGCGCGGGCAAAGACGCCATATTTGCGAATCGCATAGACACACAGGAAGCCGACCGGCACCGATGCCAGCTTGGCGATGGCCGGGGCCATGCCGATGGCGCTCAGCGAGCCGACCAAGGCGACTGCAATGCCCATCCCCACCAGCGCGCTGGCGACGAAGCCCGCACGCTGCGCATGGGTCGGTCCCGCGCCGGTATCGAACACGAACCGGATGCTCAGCATCCAGTGCAGCAGCAGCCCACCAGCATAGCCGCCAAAGGCCGCCAGCATCGGCGCGATGCCCAGCCGGTCGAGCGCCAGGAACAGCGCCATATCGCCCGCCAGCGCGCAGATGCTCGCCAGCAGATAGCGGGCGAACATCAGGCGCGCGATCAGCGCACGCAACATGATAGACAGGGGCCGCAAACGCTCCGGCATCCGATCATGCAGCCTTCAGGCGCGACGGCACGGCGCGGACGCTGCCCAGCGCAGCTTGTGCATCGGCATCCTGGCCTTCTTCGCCCGCCTCATGATATTCGGCATCCTCATTGACCTGCCAAACGTCGTGGATACGCGCGCCTGCCGCGATGTTGCGAACGGTCAGCATGGCCGTCATCATCGCATGGTCCTGATTATTATAGCGGTGCATGCCGTTGCGGCCGACCATGTGCAGCGTGGGATAGCGTTCTTCCAGTTCGCTGCGCATCGCCAGCACATTGGCGGCATAATGATCGTCATAGACCGGATAGGCCTTTTCCTGCCGCACGACCGCGCCGCCCGTCACATCTTCTGGCTTGCACAGGCCCAAAATGGCCATTTCGCGCGTGGCGAGCGCGATCAGGTCGGCATCCGCCGACGACCACAAGCCGTCGCCCTCGAAACAGAAATATTCCAGGCCCACGCAGGCAATGGACGTGTCCGGCACCATTTCGGGCGACCAGCTGCGGAAATTCTGGATGCGGCCGACCTGCACCTTGCTGTCGTGGATATAGATCCAGTTGTCGGGGAAGATGTCATCTCCCTTCACCATCAGCGCCACGGTCAGGAAATCGCGATATTTCAGGTCCATCGCTTCCGGCAGCGTCGCGGGCAGGGGATGGATGCGCCCGGCCAGTTCGCGCATCGGCGCGGAACTGATCACATGGGCGGCGTTGATGATGACATCGCCATCCGGCCCGTCGGCGACCATGCGCCAGCGACCCGTGCCCTGATCCTGCGCCAATTGCTTGAAACTGTGCGCCATGAGCACCTGGTTGCCACCTGCAACGACCGAGTCGCGCGCCGCGTCCCACATCATGCCGGGGCCAAGCCGCGGATAGCGGAAGGTTTCCAGCAGCGTTTTGGTTTCCATGCCGTCATTGGGCTTCTTGTTCAGGCCCAGCGAACGCTTCAGCCCATCGACCACCGCGCCCCACAGCGACAATCCCTTGATCCGCTGCGCCGCCCAGTCCGCCGACATCTCGTCGCACGGCATGCCCCATACCTTTTCGGTGTAGGTCTTGAAGAAGATGGAGAACAGCTTGTGGCCGAACGCATTGACGGTCCAGTCCTGAAAGGAGCGGACATTGCGATTGGGGAACAGCTTGGCCTTGGCGAAGCTCGCCATGCACAGGGTCGAACGCAGGATGCCCAGGTTCCACAGCGCCTCGAACGCGCGGAGGGGATAGGAGTAGAATTTCCCCTCATAATAGATGCGGCTCATGCGCGGACGCTGAATGAAGTCGTCGGGCAAAATCTCGTTCCACAGGTCGACGACCTGCTGCGACTTGGAAAAGAAGCGATGCCCGCCAATGTCGAATCGAAAACCGTCCATCTCCACCGTCCGGCTGATCCCGCCGACATAAGTGGGATCTTTCTCGATCACGGTGACGCTGTAACCCTGCTTGGTCAGCAGATAGGCGGCGGTGAGGCCCGCAGGCCCGGCTCCGATGATGGCAACGTCCACACTTTGGTCGGCACGCGGCATGGCAGGCATTTCCCCGAATGGTTCTTCGTGGCTTCGGGAGTGAAGGAAATCCTCTAAGGAGTGGTTAACGGCAGGTAAGGATCAGGTCAGGGCCGAACCGATGCTGGATATGACAAAGGGCCGCCCCACTTATGTGGAACGGCCCCCTATCGTCTCCTCCCGGTGGAGGCGTTCTTTGCGCTGGTGCGGGGTTCAGCTCTGGCGTTGGGCCATCTCGCTCAGGTCGCTGCGTGCGCCTTCGATCGCCTGGCCAAAGCAGTTGCGATAATCGTCGCTCACCGGGATCACGGAGCCGTTGAGCCAGCCGCATACTTGCTTGGCGGCGCGATTCACGCGCGAATCGGCGCGACGCATGCCATTGGCGCTGGCCAGGTTCAGGTCCGCCACCGATACGGCGATCGTGCGGGTTTCGGTCCCTGCGCGGCCATCGACGATCACATTCATGTCGTTACTGCCCGCACTAGCCACACCGGGCAAGGCAAGAGCGATCGTGGCGGCTAGCACCACCAGCGTCTTTCTGGTCATCCTATTCTCCTGTCGAACAGCTTATTTTTTTAATGTCTGCCCCACGTCTGACGTGGAAGAGGGGTCTTGCCCTAAATAGGTGCAAGTGCAGTTTTTGAAAAGAGGCCACTTGATTAAAAGTGGCGGAAATGCGTTATTTTGCACCTGCGAACGACTGCAAAACCGGGTCGTCACGACAGAGCGTTGCGCGCCCTTCAACCCCTCCATCAGTCTGGCGCTCTCGCCCGGATCAACGGGCGGAGCGGCAGAGCTGTCGACGCGATCAGTGGCGGAAGTGGCGCATCCCGGTAAACACCATGGCGAGGCCCGCCTCGTCCGCCGCAGCGATCACCTCGTCATCGCGGATCGAACCGCCCGGCTGGATCACCGCCGTCGCGCCCGCCTCGACCGCCGCCAGCAGGCCGTCGGCGAAGGGGAAGAAGGCGTCGGAAGCGACTGCCGACCCGATCGTGCGCGGTTCGCTCCAGCCCGCCTTTTCAGCGGCGTCCTTCGCCTTCCAAGCGGCGATGCGCGCGGATTCGAGCCGGTTCATCTGGCCAGCGCCAACGCCCGCCGTGCTGCCGCCCTTGGCATAGACGATGGCGTTCGACTTCACATGCTTGGCCACGGTCCAGGCGAACAGGCAGTCGTCCAGTTCCTGGGCCGTAGGCGCGCGCTTGGTCACGACCTTCAGCCCGTCGCGCGTCACCTGCCCATTGTCGCGGCTCTGCACCAGCAGCCCGCCTGCAATGGTCTTGATCTGGAGGCCGGAACGCGCCGCATCGGGTAGATCGCCGGTCAGCAGCAGGCGCAGATTCTTCTTCTTCGCAAAGATTGCGCGGGCTGCGTCATCGGCGTCGGGCGCGGCGACGACTTCAGTGAAGATACCGCTGATCGCTTCGGCGGTAGGTCCGTCGAGCGGGCGGTTGACCGCGATGATCCCGCCGAACGCCGATACGCTGTCGCACGCCAGCGCGGCCTCATAGGCTTCGATCAGCGTCGCGCCGGTCGCCACGCCACAGGGGTTGGCGTGCTTGACGATCACCACGGTCGGCGGCCCGTCGCGAAATTCGCTCACCAGCTCCAGTGCGGCGTCGGCGTCGTTATAATTATTGTAGGACAGTTCCTTGCCCTGAACCTGCGTTGCCTGCGCAATGCCGTTGGCGGTCGGTCCCATCGGCAGGTAGAGCGCGGCGGACTGGTGCGGATTTTCGCCATAACGCAATGTGGTCGACAGCTTGCTCGACACCGCCAATGTTTCGGGGAAGGTCACGCCCTGATCGGCGAAGGCGAACCAGTTGGCGATCATCGAATCATAGGCCGCCGTCGCCGCATAGGCCTTGGCCGCCAGCATCCGGCGGAAATCATAGCTGGTCGCGCCGCCCTTGTCGGCCATTTCCGCGATTAGCCGCGCATAGTCGGCCGGATCGGTGACGATTGCGACGCTCTCATGATTTTTCGCGGCAGAGCGCACCATCGACGGGCCGCCAATATCGATATTCTCGATGATTTCCTCACGCTCGGCGCCCTTGGCGACGGTCGCGGCAAAGGGGTAGAGGTTGACGACCACCAGGTCGATCGCGCCGATGGCATGTTCGTCCATCGACGCAACATGCTCAGGGTTGTTCCGCACGGCGAGCAGGCCACCATGCACCTTGGGGTGCAGCGTCTTGACGCGGCCATCCATCATTTCGGGAAAGCCGGTCAGGTCGGAAATATCCATCACCGCAAGGCCCGCATCGCGCAGCGCCTTGGCGGTGCCGCCGGTGGACACCAGTTCCACGCCATGGCTGCCCAGCGCCTTGCCCAATTCGATAAGTCCCGCCTTGTCCGACACGGACAGAAGGGCGCGCTTGATGGGATAGTCGGTCATGGGGCAGGGGCTTTCTGGTTGCGAAGGGCGAACGGCTTTGCGCCGGTCCCTTAGTCGCGTGAGCGGGAAAAATACAGCCCGGAAGGACCATGTTCGCACGGCCGTTCTGCATCGGTGCGAATCTATGCTATGGTGGCCGCACATCATCTTCGGGGAGAGCGGTCATGGTCCGTTCGCTATACCTGTTGTTCGCCGTGACGGCCTATGTGATTTTCTTCGCCACTTTCCTGTATCTGATCGGCTTTGTGGCCGATGTTGCCCTGCTGCCGCACACGGTCGACCGGCCCGCAATCCCCGGACCGTTGGGCGTGGCCCTGTTGATCGACGCCGCGCTGATCGCCCTATTCGGCCTTCAGCACAGCGTCATGGCCCGCGCCGGTTTCAAGGCGGCATGGACGCGGATCATCCCGCCCCCGATCGAGCGCAGCACCTATGTCCTGTTTGCCAGCTGTGCGCTGATCCTCCTGTTCGCACTCTGGCGACCGATCAGCGGCACGCTTTGGGATTTGCGCGGCACGGCATGGCAATGGCCGCTATGGGCTGTTTTCGCCTGCGGCTGGCTGATCGTGTTGCTCAGCACGTTCCTGATCAGCCATTTCGAACTGTTCGGTCTGAAACAGGTCTGGCATCACATCCGGGCCATCCCGGCGGTGCAGCCGATCCTGCGTCAGCCCTTTTTCTACAGGCTGGTGCGCCATCCGCTGTATAGCGGCTTCTTCCTCGCCTTCTGGGCCACTCCGCATATGAGCTACGGCCATTTGCTGCTCGCTACGGGCATGTCGCTCTATATGCTGATCGCCATCGAATTTGAGGAGCGTGACCTGCTCCGCCTCTTCGGCGACGACTATGCCCTGTATCGGCAAAATGTGGGGAAACTGACGCCGCGTCTGCGCAAGACGCGGTAAAACGGGCGTTTAGCCGACCCGCTTGAACAGCCAGCCGATGCTCGATCCGCCGGGCAGCGCTTCGCTCGTCACCACCAACTGCTTGGCCGGATGCGGGCGCCCGTCACCATCCACCCACAGGCTGTCCTCGATGCTCAGCAAGCCCGTCCCGGTGCGGAACTGCCACAGCGCGCCCAGGTCGATGCGCAGCAATGCGCCCTGATTGTCGGCGGTCAGCGTCGGTTCGACGCCGGGGGCGAGATGGAAGCGCAACAATACCGGCAGCTTCGATGGCTTGCGCCGTCGTTCGGCGGGCGTCAGCATATCCTCGCCGCGCACTTCCTTGCCATCACCGCTCACCATCAGCAGGCGGCGGTGGATATAGCCCATGCGCCGGACATAGCCGTCATGGCTCAGCTCGATGCGGCTGCCATTGTCCAGTTCCTGCCGGTTCAGCTCGACCTCGGTCACGCCCTTGCCCAGCGTACCGTCGGGCATCAGCGCGGTCGAATTGCAATCGTCCAGCACCAGCGTGCTGTGCGCCGCCGTGGTGCGCAGCCCCTGCGCCAGGTCAGGTGCAATCCACGCGCCTTCCAGCGCCGCACCGCCGCAATTGACGATCAGCCGGTGCAACCCGTCGCTGATCTCGATCGCGCCGGTCGATGCACAGCCCGCTTCGGCCAACCGCGCGACCGGCGGCGGCGCGGCGTCGATCTGCACGACCGTCGTGCCCGCCGCAATCCGCTGATAACCCCAGTCACGCGCCTGCCGTAGCGGCCGGGTCCGCACCCGGCTGGCCTGCACCACGGCGTTCACGATCTGCGGCGCGATCGCCCCTGCGCCCTGCCAGTTGCCCAGCCCGCCATCGCCATGGGTCAGGCCCAGCAGCGCCGGGATCGCGCGGGACAATGCTTCGTCGAGAAAGGCAGGCGGCGTTTCACGGCGCACGTCATAGACGGCGCGCAGCATCGACAGCAGCATCACCGCTTCCATCTGCGCCAGCGGCGATCGCGACACGATGCCGCCATCGGCGTGCAGCCCGTTGTCGATCGCGCGCTTCAGCCCGGCTTCGCCGAACAGCTTGCGTGCGTTGCCGCCGGGGATCAGCATCGACGCCGCGACGATCGCGGCCCAGGCGACAAGTCGCGGCAGGCCCATCGGCGTCTTGTCGGCGATGCGGTCGAGATGGCGGGCGGTGCGCGCAATGCAGTTGAGCACCAGCGATCGATAGACCAGGTCGCTCGACGACAGGATCAACGGCGCATGGGTGGTCCAGAACAGCAGCCGCCATCCCGCATTGTCCGCGCGCCATGCCGGTTCGCTGGGCGTTTCGGCATGGACGTCCAGCCATTTGCGCATCACGCTTTCGGCGATCGGCGCGCCATGTTCACGGCCCCCCGCACTGGCCAGATCGCGCAGCCAGCGAAAGCTGTGGATATAGTCGGCAAAGCCCGGCGTCAGGTCCAGCTTGGCAAAGTCGATCGTGTCGATCACCTGCTTGCGGCCCCGGAACAGGAAATAGCCCGCGCGGATCGCCTGTCCCGCGCGCAAGTCGCCGGGAATGGAATCGTCAGGCACGGCCAACAGCTTGAGGGGGTATTTGCCCTTCAGCTTGCGGCCGTGGATCGGCGTCTTCCAGCTGAGCAGATAGAAATGATTGGCGATCCGCTGAACCAGCGACAGCCCCTTGTCATCCGCAACGCGGATGAGGCGCTTGCCCTGCTCGATCCCGTCGTCGCTCGCCTCGATGGCGGCGGGTTCAGGCGTCTTGCGGGTGGAGATACGCCGTGGTTCGTTCACCCGCCCCGCAACTTCCTGATATTGTCGGCATAGGCATCCGGGCCGCCGCGGAAGGTGGCGGTGCCTGCGACCAGAACGTCCGCGCCCGCCGCTATGGCCTTGGGGGCCGTGGTGAAATCAATGCCGCCATCGACCTGCAACCTTATGTCGCGGCCCGATTTTTCGATCATCTTGCGGATTGCTTCGATCTTGCGCAGTTGATTCTCGATGAAGCTTTGTCCGCCGAAACCGGGATTGACGCTCATCACCAGGATCAGGTCGACGTCGTCGATCAGATAATCCAGCATCTTGGCAGGGGTGCCGGGGTTCAGCACCACGCCCGCCTGCACGCCCAGCGACTTGATATGCTGGATGGAACGGTGGATGTGCGGTCCCGCTTCGGGGTGGACGGTGATGATGTCGGCACCCGCCTGGGCGAAAGCGTCAAGATAGAGGTCCACCGGCGAAATCATCAGATGGACGTCGAAAATCTTCGTCGTGTGCGGGCGCAACGCCTTCACCACGGCCGGGCCGATCGTGATGTTGGGCACGAAATGCCCGTCCATCACGTCGATATGCACCCAGTCGCAACCGGCGGCATCGATGGCGCGGACTTCCTCGCCCAGCCGAGCGAAATCGGCGGAGAGGATGGATGGTGAGATGAGGATAGGACGGGTCATTAACCGTTGGCCTTATCCATCGCCGCGACTCAGGGCAACGGCGATTTGGAGGCACAGGCGATCTTTATCATACCGCCTTCAAAGCATGACGAAAATCGTCGGATCCAGCCGCCGCGATGGGGCGGCGCCGGGCGGCAGCAATTGTTTGACGCCATGCAGGCCGATCACATCCTGTTCGGCGTTCAGCAGCGGCGCGGCGATCAGGCGCATTGCGCACTGGCCCATGCCGTCCGCCTGATGAATGTCGACGTCGAGCGTGAAGCCGCGCTTGTGGCGGATGGCATAGGCGCGCAGCCGCTCCATCGCCTCGCGCGAATCCGGGGCATAGAGCGACGCGGTCTG
>JAECRT010000015.1:6808-21627 GCA_016000085.1 Sphingomonadaceae bacterium | reverse complement strand
CGCGCCGTCAGGAAGCGGGCGATCTGCGCCTCTCCCTCGGCCTGTTCGAGCGAACAGGTGGCATAGATGATCTGCCCGCCCGGCTTCAGCCAGCCAGCGGTGCGATCCAGAAGCGCTGTCTGTATCTCCGATAGTTCGTCTATCTGGCGCGCGCCGATCCGGTGCAGCACGTCGGGGTGGCGGCGATAGATGCCGGTTGCGGTGCAGGGCGCGTCGAGCAGGATGGCGTCGACCGGCTCGACTGGCTCCCAGGTTCGCAGGTCTGCCTGCTCCACCTGCGCCGACAGGCCGGTGCGGCCTAGATTCTCCTGCAATCGTTCCAATCGCTTCTTGGACTGGTCGACGGCGATCACCTGCCAGCCCGCAGCGGCCAGTTGCATCGTCTTGCCGCCCGGCGCGGCGCACAGGTCCAGCACCACGCGGCCTTCGCCTGGACCCAACAACCGCGCGGCACAGGATGCCGCAATATCCTGCACCCACCATGCGCCCTCGGCGAAGCCCGGCAGCTCGGGTATAGACGTACCGTCCGGCAAGCGCACATGCCCCGGCGCCAGCGAAATTCCCCCCAAGGTCTCTGCCCAGTTGGCCGTCTCCGCCGCATCGCGCAGGCTGATGTCGACCGGCGGCCGCTGGGCATAGGCGCGCGCCGCCGCCTGTGGCATGGCCTCGCCCCACTGCGCTGCCCAGCGATCCGCAACCTCGGCGGGCAGGGTCGGGGGCACGGGCAGGACGGGTTCGCCGCGCGTCACCGTGCCGAATACGCCATGGACCAGCTTGCGCGGCCCCCCGTCGACCAGCGGCAGCGCGGTGGCGATCGCGGCATGGGGTGGGGTTTCCAGCACCAGCGTCTGGACCAGGGCAATCCGCAGCACCATGCGCGCCTTGGCGTCGGGCGGCAGGATCTGCTTGGTCGCGCCGTCGATCAGCGCATCGAGATCGGGCAAATGCCGCAGTGTTTCGGCTACGATGGCATGGACCAGCGCGCGGTCGGCGGGCGGCAATCCCTGCCCCGCCCCATGCAGCGCCAGTTCCAGCGGATCGCCGCGCCGCAACACGGCGTCGAGCAGTTTCAGCGCGGCCCGGCGTGCGGGCAGGCCGGGGACATCTTCGGGGCGGGTTGTGGGACTGCGGGACATGGATCGGCCCCTACGCGCTTTCGCCGATCGGGTCATCCCCGAACGCGTGCTACAGAAAATGGGTAGCAGTCAGGCCGATGCCCGCGAACAGCACGACCCAGCTGACGATGCCGATCCATAGCGCCAGCCAGTCCGATCTTGCGGGTCTGGCGGATCGTCCCTTCGGCACCACACGCAGCGATGATGCTATCCGCACCCGGCCAAAGGTCGCGACGGCGATCACCCGGCGGCCGATCCCATGGAAGAAGCGCGCGGTGTGGCGGGAAAAGACATGATCGACGGTCAGGTCCACGACGAGGCCGCCACCGTGCCGGACAGCGGCCGCCACCAGATTGACCGCGACTTCGCCGATCTCGTCGACCGGCATCAGCGCCCGTTGGGATCGAGTGCGCTGCGGCGGCGCTTTGGTGCGGCGACGGGTGACAGGGCCGAGGCGCGTGGCAGGGCCGAGGCAGGTGGCACAGGCGCCGACGAGGCTTTAAGCGCGGGCGCACCCATCGCCATGGCCATATCCTCCAGCACGGCGATTCGCTTGTCCGTCGCCGGGTGGGTGGAGAACAGCTCGCTGAAATGGGTCGGCACGATGTACAGTTGCGCCGCGGCCGGATTGCGTTCGCTCACCGGGTTGGGGATGGCTTGCGCCTGTCCCGCAATCTTGGCGAGCGCCGACGCCAGCGCTCGCGGATTGCCGCTGATTTCCGCGCCACCCGCATCCGCGCCATATTCGCGCGTGCGGCTGATCGCCATCTGCACGATCATCGCGGCAAAGGGGGCGACGATCACCGCCATCAGGCTGGCGATCATGTTGCCATGGCCGTTCTGATTGTCGCCGCCGCGAAAGAAGAGGCCGAAATTCGCCAGCATCGAAATCGCGCCCGCAATCGTCGCGACCATCGTCATGATGAGCGTATCGCGATTTCTGACATGGGCCAGTTCATGCGCCATCACGCCCGACACTTCATCGTGGCTTAGCATCGACAAAAGACCGGTAGTGGCCGCGACGGCGGCGTTTTGCGGGTTGCGGCCGGTCGCAAATGCGTTGGGCGCCGCCTGGTCGATCAGGTAGACGCGCGGCATGGGTAGCCCGGCCCGCTGCGCCAGATCGCGCACCAGACCGTAAAATTCCGGCGCGCTGCCAGCGTCCACTTCCCGCGCGTTGTGCATCGACAGGACGATCCGGTCGGCGTTCCAGAAGGTGAACAGGTTCATCCCCGCCGCCACCAGCAGGGCGATGAACGCACCGCCACTGCCGCCCAGCGTATAGCCCAGCGCCATGAACAGTGCCGTCAAAGCCGACAGCAACAGGGTGGTCCGAAAACCGCTCACTTGCATTGCACTCCTTTGCCGCCCAGATAGCAGGCCATATAACCAGCACAGACATGAATATGGGGTTGCCCCGCGCGCTCCGCAATCGAAAGACCGCTCTCATGGGAACCTTCAACGGCAAGCGCCCGCCGCATGTGCAGCCGCCCGCACATCTATCCAAAAGCCCGCCCGTGCCACAGCCCGATCCGCTCGATCAGGTGCCGCGCGTTGAGGAAGAACTCAGCCCCGTGCGCTATGGAGACTGGGAACGGAAGGGAATCGCGATCGATTTCTGATCGGTAAAGACGCCACTCGACTCGCCGTCGATTTGGCACGGGTTCCGTTGGCCCGTGCCGCTGATGCGGGGAGTGCGCTTTCCATCTCTGGCCTTTTGTCGCCTCCTGCGTGCAGGTGTTGACCCATAAGGAGTATGTGGGGCGTGGGTGTACCGATTTTTTCCGATGTAAGCATGAAACCAATTTCAGAATATACGCCGGAGGATGCTGCGCTTCTCTGCGCGGTCGGGCGTTTGGTCTGCGGCTGGTCGATGCTGGAACAGAGCCTGGAAGCGAAGATTGGACTGTTGCGTGATGGCATGGGCGATGTGCGCACCGTTGGCGCGCGCACCCGGCCGACCATGGCCAAGCTGATGACGGAATTGCGGACGATCGTAGCGATGCGGGACCGCCGCAACGCCAGCGCCCTGACCGAAATTGCCGCGATCGAGCGTGACATGCAGCGGATCGACCGCTTCCGCGCGCTCATCATCAACGGATTTCAAGAGCCGGCGCCCGGTGGTTTTACCTGCCGCGATGGCCGAAATAATCAGTTGCACGTCTCGATGGAGCAACTGGAAACGGAAATTATGGCTCTTGAATCTTTGGCGGGGCGTCTGCTTGCGGTTTAACCATTTCGAACGCTTGACCTTTACTGCCCTTGCGGCAATCCAAAAAACCGCCGCGTCAGCACAAGGGATCAGATTTTGACCAAGCCGATTCGAAAAGCCGTCTTTCCTGTTGCAGGGCTGGGCACGCGTTTTCTGCCCGCCACAAAGGCCGTTCCCAAGGAATTGCTGCCGATCGTCGATCGCCCGCTGATCCAATATGCGGTGGACGAAGCCCGCGAGGCAGGGATCGAACAGATGATCTTCGTCACCGGACGCGGTAAAGGCGCGATCGAGGATTATTTCGACATCGCGTTCGAATGCGAGACGCTCCAGCGTGAACGTGGCAAGGATATTTCCGCACTCGAAGGCACGCGGCTCGATCCGGGCAACGCCGTATTTCTGCGTCAGCAGGAATCGCTGGGCCTGGGCCATGCCATCTGGTGCGCGCGTGATATCATCGGCGACGAACCTTTCGCGATCCTTCTGCCGGACGAATTCATGAAGGGCGCGCCGGGACGGGGCTGCATGAAGCAGATGGTCGACGCTTATGAGCAGGTCGGCGGCAATCTGGTCTGTGCGCTTGAAATCCCGATGGATCAGACGCCCAGCTATGGCGTGATCGATCCGGGCGCGCGCGACGGCGTGCTGACGGAAGTGAAGGGACTGGTCGAAAAGCCGAAGCTCGGCACAGCGCCTTCCAACCTGATCTTGCCGGGCCGCTACATTCTGCAACCCGATGTGATGAAGATCCTGGAAACGCAGGAAAAGGGCGCTGGCGGCGAAATCCAGCTGACCGACGCCATGGCCGCGATGATCGGGACGCAGCCTTTTCATGGCGTGACCTTCGATGGCCGCCGCTTCGACTGCGGTTCCAAGGCAGGCTATATCGAGGCCAACCTGGTGCTGGCGCTGGAGCGGGAGGATTTGGGCGACCATATCCGCGCCTTCGCGACGGCCGAACTCGCGGGCTGAACCGGCCCCATAGACCCATGGAAAAGGCGGCTTCCCTTACGGGAGCCGCCTTTTTCATGTCCGATTATGTGTGAGGCGCCGTCAGAACGGCACTTCATCGTCCAGGTCATTGTCGAAATTGGGACCGCCCGCACTGCCGCGACCGCCCGACGAACGTCCGCCACCAAAGCCGCCGCCGCCCTGGCCACCGCCACCTTGGCCGCCACCGAAATCATCATAGTCGCCGCCGCCGAAACCGCTCGACCCGCCGCTCCAGTCGCTCACGCCCTGTTGCGCACGACCGCCGCCGCCACCGCCGAAGCCGCCGCCACCCTGGCCACCGCCGCCTGGCGCGCCGTCCAGCATCGTCAACACCGCGCCGGGGCCCTGCAACACGACTTCGGTCGTGTAGCGGTCGTTACCCGACTGGTCCTGCCATTTGCGGGTGCGCAACTGACCCTCGATATAGACTTTGCTGCCCTTGCGCAGAAAACGCTCGGCGACCCCGGCCAGACCTTCGGAAAAGATCGAGACGCTGTGCCATTCGGTGCGCTCCTTCTTTTCGCCCGACATGCGGTCCTTCCAGCTTTCGGACGTGGCGATGCGCAAATTGCACACCTTGCCGCCATTCTGAAAGCTCTTGACCTCCGGGTCCGCGCCCAGATTGCCGACCAGAATGACCTTGTTGACAGACCCTGCCATGATTCCTCCGAAACTCTTGAAGCGGCCTCTTATAGTCCTGCTGCGGTCGCGGTCCAGTAGGTCAGGCCAGCCGCGACATAAGCGAGCACAAACAGGTACCCGACCATGAACATCGGCCATTTCCAGCCGTTCGTTTCCCGCTTGGTGACGGCGATGGTCGATATGCACTGGGGCGCGAATACGAACCACGCCAGAAAGGCGAGGGCAGTAGGCAGCGGCCACTGGTCCTTCAACCGGTCGCCCAGGCTCTGTTCCAGCTTCGCCTCGTCATCGCCCGCATCGATGGAATAGACGGTGGCGAGCGCGGATACCGCCACTTCGCGCGCGGCCATCGCCGGGATCAGCGCCAGTGAAATGTCGCGGTTGAAACCGATCGGCTCCAGCACGACGTTCAGGCCGCTGGCGATCCGCCCGGCGATCGAATGATCGACCTGGCTGGTGGGGTCGCCGTCGGGCACGCGCGGGAAGCTCAGCAGCAACCACAGGATCACGGTCGAGGTGAAGATGATCGTGCCCGCGCGCTTGAGGAAGATGACCGCGCGCTGCCACAGGCCCAGCAATATATCCTGCGGCCGGGGCCACTGATATTTCGGCATTTCCATCAGGAATCCGCCGCTCTTGCCCTTGGTCACGGTCATGCGCAGCACCAGCGCGACGATCATCGCGCCGACAATGCCCGAGACATAGAGGGTGAAAAGCACCAGCCCCTGCAAGCCGATACCCGGGCCAACGGCCCGTGCCGGGATGAAGGCGCCGATAATCATCGTATAGACCGGCAAACGCGCCGAACAGGTCATCAGCGGCGCGATCAAGATGGTGGTCAGCCGATCCTTTGGATCGCTGATCGTGCGCGTCGCCATGATGCCGGGAATGGCGCAGGCGAAGGAGGAGAGCAGAGGGATGAAGGCGCGGCCCGACAGGCCGACCTTGGCCATCACCCCGTCCATCAGGAAGGCGGCGCGGACCATATAGCCGGTCGCCTCGAGCATCAGGATGAAGAAGAACAGGATCAGGATCTGGGGCAGGAAAACCACGACCGATCCGACGCCGTTGATGACTCCATCGACCAGGAAGGACCGCAGGATACCGGGCGGCAGCGCGCCGGTCACCGCGTTGCTCAGCATTTCCGCCAGCCCCTCGATCATGGCGATCGGCGCTTCGGACCAGGCATAGACTGCCTGGAACATCACGAACATCAGGCCGAGCAGCAGCGCCAGCCCGAACACGGGATGCAGTGCGACCCGGTCGACCGCTGCGGTCAAGCGGCGCGATGGCGTTTCGCGCACGATGGCTGCGCGGGCAATGCGGCGCGCCTCATGACGAACGGCATCGAAATCGCGCGTCGGGAGAGAGGGGCGCACGACGCCCATCTGGCCCAGCACCGTTTCCAGTTCTCCGCGCAGATGGTCCAGCCCGCGCTTGCGCACCGCCACCGTCGGGATCACCGGCACGCCCAGTTCGCGCGAGAGCACGCCCGCGTCCAGCTCAAGTCCGTCGCGCGTGGCCAGGTCGACCATGTTCAACGACACGATCGTCGGCAGGCCCAGCGCGATCAGTTCCAGTGCAAAGCGCAGATGATTGTCGAGGTTGGACGCATCGACCACCACGACCAGGGCGTCGGGCAGCTTTTCGCCCGCCTGCTTGCCCAATACGAAATCGCGCGTCACCTGTTCGTCCGGGCTGCCGGGGTCCAGGCTATATGTGCCGGGCAGATCGACCAGCTCCACCGGGCGACCATCCGATAATGACAGGCGGCCTGCTTTGCGCTCGACCGTGACGCCGGGGTAATTGCCGAGTTTCTGTCGGGCGCCGGTCAGGGCGTTGAACAGCGCGCTCTTGCCCGCATTGGGATTGCCGACCAGCGCGACCAGGGGCAGCGCGCTCATGCCGCATCCTCCTGCGCGTCGGTACGCACGGTGATGGCGGCGGCATGGGACCGGCGCATGGCGATGGTCATGCGGCCAACCTTGCAGGCGATGGGGCCATTACCGAAAATGCCGCCATGATGCAGCGCCTCGACACTGGCCCCTTCGCACAGCCCAAATTCGCGTAGCCGCTGGCCTTCGGACAGAGAGAGGACGGACCAGTCGACCAAGTCGACATAAGCGGGTTGGCGCAGCGGCAGTTCGGTCAGACGCAAGGAAGAAGAACTCTTTTTCGGTTTCTGCGACTGACTATCAATACCGTCTGACTATAGCCAGCGGGAATCGCGCGACGCCGCGCTAAACTGCCGGATAGCGCAGCCGTCCGATAAAGCGCGACAGGCTCAACCGTTCGCCACCGCCCGCGCCCTTGATCTTCGCCTTGAACTTTTCAAAGCGCATCACGCCTTCGATGCGCCGGGCCAGAAAGGCGCGGCTGTCGGCATGGTTCTCGCTCTGGTCATCGACGAAGACCAGCAGCGTGGCGGCATAGATGGCGGCCAGCGTGGTGCGCTTGCTGTAATGCGCGAAATCCGTGGCGGTGTCGCCCGCCGCGCGCCACATGACATCGGCCGCGCGCCATCCCAGCCGCGCAGCGCGGGGGGCATGGTTCGGCATCGCCAATATCGTTATGGCTCGGCGCAGCGCCTCCCGGTCCGGGGCGAGCAGCGTCAGCCGCGCCTCGACCAACGCCGTGATCTTTTTGCGAAACGGCATGGCGTCCAATGTTTCGCGGGGCAGCGCGGCCAGCATCCCGGCATCGATGCTGGCGAACCAGGCGTCGATCATGTCCGTGGCGCCATCGGCAAAGGCCAGCGCGGCAATGTCCGGGTCGACGCCCTTTTCCGCAGCGGCCATCGTAACCGCCTGTTCGCGCCAGCCATCAAAGGCGGCATGGCGGGGCAGCACGGGCGCCAGCAGGGCGCGGATTTCGTCCAGGGTCAGGTCTTGGGTCGTCATAATGCCTAGTCTAGGCTCGCGAAGGCAGGCGCACAAGCACCAGCGCGGCCGAGACGGCCACCGTCCCCAGCATGTCGGTGGGCGTCAGCCATTCGCCGAACAGCATCCAGCCCAGCACCGCCGCCACCGCAGGTTGCAGCAACAGGCTCAATCCCAGCACCAGCGGCGAGAACCAGCCGATCGCATAGGTCAACATGCCCTGGCCGACTAACTGACTCGACAGCGCAAGCACGATCAGCGGCGTCCAGTCACCCGGCATCACCGTCTCGCCCAGCCACAATGCGCACAACAGCAATGCGGGTGCGCTCACCACGCTTGAAACCGCCAGCACCGACCAGCTGTCCAACCGCCCGCGCACGCGCTGCACGATCAGCAAATAGGCGGTGTAGAGCACGCCCGCGAGCAGGCAGAACAGGTCACCCTTCAAATAGCGCGGCGACAATTCATAGCTGCCGCCCATCATGGTCAGCGCACCGACCGTCGCCAGCGCAAACGCCGCCGCCTGCATCGGGGCTGGGCGCTGGCGCAGCACCAATATGCCCCAGAGTGGCAGCAACAGGGCGCTCATATTGCCGAAAATGGCGGCGTTGGTGACCTTGGTACAGAGGATGCCGATATGCCAGGCGGCGAGATCGGCGGCGAAAAACAGCCCCGACAGGATCAGCGCCCCCCATTCCCATCGGCGGGGCGCCGTGCGCTTCAGGCCCGGCCACGCCAGCAGCAGCAGGAAAGGCAGCGCCAGACTCAACCGCCAGAAGGCCGCCGCCACCGGCCCCACATCGGACAGGCGGACCAGCACCGGCCCAAAAGGCAGGACCAGATTCGCCAGCAGCAGCGCGGGAAAAGCTAGGCGCGGGGTTTCACTCCGCGCTACGGGGGTTGAACTCGGCATCGCGGCTCCCTAGCTGGCTTTCTGCATGAAGTCCCGTTGCAAATCGCAACTATATTTAGGGAGAATTTTGTGACGACTCTGTTCGATCCACTTCAGATTGGCGCCGTGGCCGCGCCCAACCGCATTCTCATGGCCCCGCTGACCCGCGGCCGCGCGACGCGCGACCATGTGCCGACCCCGATCATGGTCGACTATTATCGCCAGCGCGCTGGCGCGGGCCTCATCATCAGCGAAGCGACCGGCATTTCGCGGCAGGGGCTGGGTTGGCCCTATGCGCCGGGCATCTGGTCCGACGAACAGGTCGCGGCGTGGACGCCCGTGACGCAGGCCGTGCATGACGCGGGCGGGCGGATCATTCTCCAGATCTGGCATATGGGCCGTCAGGTGCATAGCAGCGTGACCGGCGAGCAACCCGTATCGTCCAGCGCCACCGCGACGCAGGGCGATGCCCACACCTATGACGGCAAAAAGCCGTTCGAAGTCGCGCGGCCGTTGGCGATCGAGGAAATTCCTGCCCTGCTCGAAACCTATGCCCATGCCGCGCGCAATGCGATCCGCGCGGGGTTTGACGGGGTGCAGATTCACGCCGCCAATGGCTATTTGATCGACCAGTTTTTGCGCGACAACGCCAATAGCCGTACCGACGCCTATGGCGGCAGCATCGAAAACCGCGCGCGTCTGCTGCGCGAAGTGACGCAGGCCGTGGTGGACGCGATCGGCGCCGATCGCGTGTCGGTCCGCCTGTCGCCCAATGGCGATTCGCAAGGGGTGAATGACAGCGATCCCGCCAGCCTGTTCGCCTATGTCGCCCAGATGCTGGATGGCATTGGCATCGCATCGCTCGAACTGCGCGAACCGGGGCCGAACGGCACTTTCGGTTCGACAGACGTTCCGCGCCAGTCACCGCTGATCCGGCAGCATTTCAACGGGCCGTTGATCCTGAACAGCGATTATGATGCCGATCGGGCGCAGGCTGATCTGGCCAGCGGCCTGGCCGATGCGATCAGCTTCGGTCGCCCCCTGCTCGCCAATCCCGACCTGGTCGAACGGCTCCGCCTCGGCGCGCCCGTGAACCCGCCCAAGGGGATGGCGACATGGTATGGCCCCGGCGAAGAGGGCTATACCGACTATCCCACGCTGGAGCAGGAAAAGGCGGCCGCCTGACAATCTGTCGGCGGACGTAAGGAGGGGCGCACCACGGTGCGCCCCTCTTTACATGCCGAAACGCTCGCGCAGGGCGAGCATGGCGATGGCGGCCTTCGCTGCCTCGCCGCCCTTGTCCTTTTCGGTGGGCTTCGCGCGGGTCAGCGCCTGCGCTTCGTTTTCGACCGTCAATATGCCGTTGCCGATGGCGATCGCGTCCATGCTCAGCGCCATCAATCCGCGCGCGCTTTCGTTTGAAACCACTTCGAAATGATAGGTTTCGCCACGGATCACCACGCCGATGGCGACGAAACCGTCATAGCGGCCGCTTTCCGCGGCCAGCGCGATCGCGCCGGGGATTTCGAGCGCGCCCGGCACCGTCACCACCTCATATTTATGCCCTGCATCGTCGAGAGCAGCCTTAGCACCCTCGATCAGCAGGTCGTTGAGATGGTCGTAGAAGCGCGCTTCCACGATCAGGAATTTCGCCATGATGATATGTCCTTACAGCTCGATCGCCTGATGCCCAACCACGGCGAGGTCATAGCCGTCAAGCGCGATAAGGCTGTGATGGCTGTTGGTCAGCAGGATCATGTCATGCACGCCCAGTTCGGCCAATATCTGCGCGCCCACGCCATAATCGCGCAACTCGTCCATCCCGGCGTTCGGTTGCCCCGCATGATGCATCAGGATGCGGCTGACGAAGTCGCCCGGCGCGTTGCCGGTCAGGACGACGATCACGCCGGACCCTTGCGCCGCGATGATTTCCATCGACTTGGCCAACAGCCCGTCGCGCGGCCCGGTGGCGCCATAGACATCGTCCAGCAGCGCCAGCTGATGCATCCGCACCAGCGTTGGTTCGTCGGATGAGACATGTCCCTTTTGCAGCACTAGCTGCTCGGTCTGGGTCGCTTTGTTGAAAAAGCTGATCGCCTTCCAGTCGCCGCCCCATTTGCTGTTGAACACGGTTTCGGCGCGGCGTTCGACCATATGGTCGTGGCGGCGGCGATAGGCGATCAGGTCGCGGATCGTGCCGATCTTCATCTTGTGCTTCTGGGCGAAGGGAATGAGGTCGTCGAGGCGCGCCATCGTGCCGTCGTCCTTCATCACTTCGCAGATCACGCCGGACGGGTTGAGGCCGGCCAGCCGCGCGACGTCGACCGCCGCTTCGGTATGGCCGGTGCGCACCAGCACCCCGCCATCCTTGGCCACCAACGGAAAGACATGGCCGGGTGTGACGATGTCATCCTTGCCCTTCGACCCGTCGATCGTGACCGATATGGTGCGGGCGCGATCGGCGGCGCTGATGCCGGTGGTGACGCCTTCGCGCGCTTCGACCGATACGGTGAAGGCGGTTTCGTGCCGGGTGCCGTTGTTCCGGCTCATCAGGCCCAGGCCCAGTTCGTCGACGCGCGTCTTGGTCATCGCCAGACAGATGAGGCCACGGCCATGGGTCGCCATGAAATTGATCGCATCGGGCGTCGCCATCTGCGCGGGGATCACCAGGTCGCCTTCATTCTCGCGATCCTCGTCATCGACCAGGATGAACATGCGGCCGTTGCGGGCTTCGTTGATGATTTCTTCGGGGCTGGCGAGCGCGGTGCCGCCCTCACGCTTCAACAGATAGGATTCCAGCTTGCCCAGCGTGTCGGCGGTCGGGTTCCAGTCGCTCTCGCCCAGCTTGCGCAGCGAATTGGCGTGCAGCCCGGCGGCGCGGGCCAGGCCGGATCGCGACATGCCGCCATCGGTGACGAGGCTGCGGACGGTATCGATTAGTGCGGACGACATGGTGACGACTCCTTCCCACCAGCGGGATGGCGCCGTATATCACACTACAATGTGATATTTTCAAGCGGTAATCACATGCTGCGGTTGCGAAGGCTCTGCATCCGGTCGAGATAGCGGGCCAGCACATCGATTTCCAGGTTGAATGCACGCGCCGCGGGCAAAGTGTCGAGCGTGGTCGCGATGGCGGTGTGGGGAATGATGTTCAGGCCGAAATGCACGCTCCCGTCGGGCTGGTCCTCGACGCTGTTCACGGTCAGCGAAATGCCGTCCAGCGTGATCGACCCCTTGGCCGCGAGCGCCGCAGCCAGTGCTTCGGGCGCGCTGATGACCAGGCGGGTCGAATCGCCTTCGCTGTCCGCCGATACCAGATGGCCGACCCCGTCGACATGGCCGGTGACGATATGCCCGCCCAGTTCATCCCCGACCTTGAGCGCCCGTTCCAGATTGAGTCGCCTGCCTTCGACCCACAGGCCCGGCGCGGTGCGCGCGACCGTTTCCGCCGACAGGTCGACCGCGAACCAGTCCGCGCCCTTTTCCACCACCGTCAGGCATGCCCCTGAACAGGCGATCGACGCCCCGATCGCCACGCCATCCATGGCATAAGCACAGCCGATGACGAGCCGCAGGTCGCCGCGCTGCTCTGCGGAGCGCACGGTGCCGATGTCGGTGATGATGCCGGTGAACATGACGAAAATAGGATCCCGAAGCGAACGGACGAATGCAATGCGCTTAGGCGGTCCGAACCCGCTCGTAAACCTCCAGCCGATCGGCCCCCAGCGCACGTCCTTCGATCGGCCGCCAGCGACCATGTGCATCGGCAAGGTCGGTCAATCCGATGTCGCCGACCCCCGCCAGTCCCGATCCCACGACGATCGGCGCGCGATATAGCAGGAGCCGGTCGACCAGATCCATGCGCAGGAAGGCGGCGGCGGTTTCCGCGCCGCCTTCGACCAACAGATGATCGACCCGGTCCAGCGTCGCTATATCTTCCGGCGTGGCGATCCGTTCCCAGCCCTTTGGCGCATCGGCACGACTCAGCAGCACCCGGCGGGGCGACCGGTCGGTCAGGCCCGCCAGCCGTACGTCCAGTTGGGGTGCATCGGCGCGCAGCGTCCCGCCGCCGACCAATATGGCGTCGTGCCGTGCTCGTTCGACATGGGCATGGGCGCGGGCGTCCGGCCCGGTGATCCAGCGACTCGATCCGTCGACCAGCGCAATCCGTCCGTCCAGCGACAGGCCGAGCTTGAGCGTCACATGCGGCCGTCCCTGCGTCTGGCGCAGGACGAAGCCCGCCATGGCGCGCGCGGCCTCTGGCGCCATCAGCCCCATCTCGACGATGACGCCCCGATCGCGCAGCCATGCAGCGCCCTGCCCGTCGGTGCGCGGATCGGGGTCGCGCAGCGCGATCACGACGCGCCGCACCCCGGCACGCGCCAGCAGATCGGCGCATCGCGGTCCGCGCGGGGATAAATGAAAACAGGGCTCCAGCGTCACATAGGCCGTGGCGCCCTGCGCGCGTTCCATCGCCTGCGCCAACGCCTGTGCCTCGGCATGGGGACGGCCGCCCTTCTGGGTCCAGCCGCGCCCGACGATATGCCCCGCCTGGACGATCAGGCAGCCGACATTGGGATTGGGTGTGGATAGGCCGCGCCCCCGCCCTGACAGGGCAATGGCGGCGGCCATGAGACGCCGGTCGTCGACGGGCGAGATCGGCAGGCTCAGGGTCGGGCCGTTCCCGCATCGGCAGGCTTGCCGCCCGCTTCCGCCTTGGCCAGCCGGGAATCGAGCAGGGCGTTGATTTGCTTCACCGCTTCCTTGCGGCGGGCGGTGTTGCGTGCTTCCTCGTCGCGCCATTCGATACCGAAGGCATCGGCAAAGCCTTGCATCTTCTTCTGCTGTGTCTGCAAGGCCGCCTCGCGCTTGGCGAAGTCCATCTTCTGCTGGAGAATGACCGCCGCGTCGCTGCGGCTGGCGTCCCAACTCTGCACGTAGATGATCTTGTTGCGCGTGGGCATCGTGTTGGTGTTGGCGTCAACTATAAACGTCCAGATAATGACGTAGGTGAGCGCCGCTGACACACCCAGCAATGGCCATTTATGCCGACGCTGCTGCTTGAAATAGCCCCAGAAGTCGCCAAGCGCGTTCTTCGGGGAAACGGGACGGGGAAATATCGCCATACCGCCGATATAGGGCAGGGCGGGCGCGGATGCAAAAGACTCCATCATGTCCTCCGTCAAATTCCGGTTTCATGCCGATGCGGATGCCCGATCCTCCCGCGCGGCTGGGCAGGAGGATCGGATTCACGTCCGTTGCCTGCCTATCGCTCCGTCAGCGTGAACCGCACCGTCAGCACTTTGACCGACGCGACCGCCACCCCGTCGCGCGTCGCCGCGCGAAACCGCCATTTGCGCAACGCATGGCGCTGGGTGGCCAACCAGAAGCTGTCGTCCGTGGCCGACAGTTTCTCGATATCGGTCACGCGCCCCTCCGCGCTGATCGTGACCCGTACGGTTACCACGCCGTCCATCCCCTGCCGAATCATCGCGCCGGGATATTCGGGTTGGAACGTGCCTATGGCCCGTGGATCGATGGTAGGATCGACCAGCACCGGGACATGCGGCGGGTCGATGGGCCGGATGACGATGGTCGGGCCGGGATCGATGCCCTGGCCTTCATCGATCTTGCCGGTGACGATCGGGTCGCCCTGCGTCAGTGGCACGATCGGGTCCGTCACTGTCGGCGTCTGTTCCGCCTGTCGTGTCTTGATCGGCTGCTCGGTCGTCTGTTCGACCGGGTCGGGCGGGGGAGCCTTGTCTTCTGGCACGGGATAGGTTTCGAATGGACGGGATATGACCTGAGTAATCATCTCCTTGGGGATCAGCAGCCAGGCGCCGATCACCAGCGCATGGACGGCGACCGCGCCGCCTATGCCGATCGGCGATCGTCCGCCGCTTCTATAGCCCGAAACCGTGCCATTGCCCGCTGCTTGCATCATCGTCATGCGCATGCTTCGCCTCCTCATCCAGCCCGCCCGGCGTCGAGCGAGTCATGAAATGATACAACATTATATAATGAGATGTTGCAACATTAAATTCACGAACCGCCTATGGCCGGGACCGAACGCATGTTGGTAG
>JAECRT010000015.1:0-6708 GCA_016000085.1 Sphingomonadaceae bacterium | reverse complement strand
CCACCCACCAGCGTACCGTTGACGCGGATATATTGCAGGTCACGCCCCACAGCATGTTCCAGGCGGTTGGTGACGGTTTCCGCTTCCCAGCCGCGCACCGTGTCGCTCACCAATCGCACGATCGCGTCGCCATAGCTGGCGGTCGTCCCCACCGCCGCGCGCCGGACGAACCGGTTGATGACCGTGCGCAGGCGGGCATCTTCCTGCAACGTCCCGCCCAGTTGGCGCAGTGCCTCGCCCAGTCGTCCCGCCATCGCCTTGCCGGGGTCGCGCGCCGCGCGCAGCAGGCCCGCGCGGGCCTGTTCCCACAGCCCGTCGATCCAGCGCTGCATGGCGGGATTGTCGATGATCTCGTCACGGATCTTGGCAACCTTCATCTGCATTTCCAGATCATATTGCAGGTCGAAGGCCAGCTTCGCCATGCCTTCCTCCGCCTTCAGGCGCAGGCTGTGGCCGGGGTCCGCCGCCATGTCGGCCAGCATCTTGCGCAGGCCGTTCAGAATCGCATTGGCCAGATTTTCGTCCAGCCCGGTCCAGCGCAGCACCTTTCCCGCGCGCTCTTGCACCATCTGCCGAATCAGATGGTCATTAGCCTCCAGCGTCCGGTCGGCCCAATGGATGATGCCATCCATCACCGGCCCATGACGCCCGTCGCGCATCGCCGCTTCGATCGCCTGCCCGACGAGCGGCCCGACATTGATCGCGCGCAGCCGCTGGCCGATCGCACCCTTGACCATGCCGCCCAGCCGTTCATGGTCCAGCGCTTCCAGCATGTCGGCGATCAGACGCGATGCGCCTACGCGCAGCCGCCCGTCGCCCGCGGATGGACTGGCGAGAAAGCGTCCCGCCGCGCCCGCCACGTCCAGCCCGCGCATGCGCCGCGCGACGACGGCAGGGATCAGGAAATTGTCACGCAGAAAGGCGGCCAGCGTATCGCCGATCCGGTCCTTGTTGCGCGGAATGATGGCGGTGTGGGGGATGGGCAGGCCCATCGGATGGCGGAACAGCGCGGTGACGGCGAACCAGTCGGCCAGGCCACCGACCATGGCCGCCTCGGCAAACGCTTGGACGAAGCCGATCGCGGGGTGAAGGTGAACGGTGGCGCGCGCCGTGACGAACAGCAGGGCCATCACCACCAGCATCCCCGTCGCCACCAGCCGCATCCGCCGCGCAGGGTGCGGGGCGAATTCGCCTTTCGGGCGGGGGATGCGAAGCAGCGTCATGGCCATCCAACGGTTACGCCGCCGTTTCGTTCAGGCAAAGCCTTCTTTTAATGGCCTCATTCGGCGGGTTGCTGATGCGCCGGATGCTCCTTGTCGTCGCCCGCCTTGTAGGTGAGCAGGCCGCGACCCAGCCGTGGCCCGATCCAGCTTTCGATCCCGACCGCCAGGCTGAAGGTGGCGGGCACGATTACCAACGTCAGTACCGTCGACAGGATCAGCCCGCCGATCACGGTTATGCCCATCGGTGCGCGCCATGCGCCATCGCCCGACAGCGACAGAGCGGTCGGCACCATGCCCGCCACCATCGCCACCGTGGTCATGACGATTGGCTGGGCGCGCTTGTGCCCGGCGTCCATGATCGCGTCGAACTTGGGCACGCCCTTGTCCATCTCCTCCAGCGCGAAGTCGATGACGAGGATCGAGTTTTTCGCGACGATGCCCAGCAGCATCAGCAGGCCGATGAACACCGGCATGGATATGGGCTGCCCCGCAATATGCAGCGCCAATGCGCCACCCAGCGGCGCCAGCATCAGCGAACCCAGATTGACGAAGGGCGGCATGATCCGCTTGTAGAGCAGCACCAGCACCGCCAGCACCAGCATGATGCCGGACACGACGGCGATGGCGAAGTTGGTCAGCATCTCCGCCTGGAACTTGCTGTCGCCGACATTGAGCTTCTGCACGCCCTGGATGCGGCCTTCGTTGATCGCCTTCATCGTGGGCAGGGCGTTGATCTTCTGCATCGCCTGGCTGGTGACGATATTGGGGGCAAGGTCGGCACCCACGACGATGCGGCGAATCTGATTGTAACGACGGATTTGCGTCGGTCCGGCGCCGAAACTGATGTCCGCGACAACGCGCAGCGGCACCGATCCGCCGTTGACCGTGGGCACCGGCATATTCTCGATCGTGGAAATATCCCTGCGGCTGTCTTCGGAGATGGCGACGCGGATCGGGATCTGGCGATCGTTCAGCGAGAATTTGGCGCTGTTCTGGTCGATGTCGCCGATCGTGGCGATGCGGATCGACTGGCTGAGCGCGGCGGTGGTCACGCCCATGCTGGCGGCCAGGTCCAGTCGCGGCTTGATGATGATTTCAGGGCGCTGCATGTCGCCCTGCACGCGCGGCGCACGCAGTTCGGCGACGCTGGCCATTTCCTTGACCAACTGGTTGGCCGTGGCCTCCAGCTGGTCGGGATCGTCCGATCCGAACATCATGATGATGTCGCGGCCAAAGCCGCCGCCCGACTGCGACTGGAAATTGACCCGCGCGTCGGCGACGGTCTGGAATTTCGGCGCGACCTTGCGTTCCCAGTCGACCGACGAAATCGGCCGGTCTTTCTTGAGCGTCAGATAGATGTCCGCGCTGGTGGGTTCGATGTCGGCGAAGGCGGCGTCCACCACATCGGTGTCGGCCGCCAGCATGGCGGCGACCTTCTTGGTGATCGCGGTGGTCTGGGCGAGCGTGCTGCCCGGCACGGTTTCGACCTTCACCTGACTGAAATCGGTGTTGGTGACCGGCTGGAAGGTCATGGGCAGCGTCGCGAAGGCAATGATCGTCGCGATGAAGGCGAGCACGCCGAAGCCCACCGTCCACATCCGATGATCGAGGAACAGCGCGGTAAAGCGACGCCGGCCGCCCTGCGCGCGATGCGCGATCGCGCGTCGCTCGTCCAGCGACCAGCGCAGCACGCTCATATAACGGTCCATCATCCAGCCTTCGCCGTGACTTTCCGCGCCATGGGCCTTCAGGAAATAGGCGGCGATCATCGGTGTGATAAGGCGCGCCACGGCCAGGCTCATCAGGACGGATACGACCACGGTCATGCCGAATTGAATGAAGAACTGCCCGGACAGGCCCGGCATCAGCGCGACGGGCAGGAATACCGCCACGATGGACATGGTGGTAGCCAGCACGGCGAGGCCGATTTCGTCCGCCGCGTCGATCGACGCCTGATAGGCGCTTTTGCCCATACGCATGTGGCGCACGATATTCTCGATCTCCACGATGGCGTCGTCCACCAGCACGCCCGCGACCAGGCTGAGCGCCAGGAGCGAGATGAAGTTGAGCGTGAAGCCCATCATGTCCATGAACCAGAAGGCCGGGATCGCCGACAGCGGGATGGCAAGCGCGGAAATCAGAGTCGAGCGCCAGTCGCGCAGGAACAGGAACACGATGACGACGGCCAGCACCGCGCCCTCGATCATCGCGGCCATCGCCGAATGATATTGTTCCTTGGTGTAGTCGACGCTGGTGTAGAGCTGTTTGTAGGTGACCTTGGGATTTTCGGTCTTGAGCTTGTCCAGCTCCTTCATCGCCGCGTCATAGACGGTGACGTCGGACGATCCCTTGGCCTTCTCCATGCTGAAACTGGTGACCTGCCGCCCGTTCATCAGCGAGACGTTGCGCTGTTCGGCGTACATGTCGCGCACGGTGGCGATGTCGGACAGCTTGACCGTGCGCCCGCCCGATATGGCGATCTGCGTCGCGCCCAGTTCGTTGGCGTTGCGGGCGTTGCCCAGCACGCGGATCGACTGTTCTGCCCCGGCGATTTCCGTGCGGCCGCCCGCGGCGTTCAGGTTGACCTGCTGCAACTGCGCATTCACCTGCGCGGCGGTAATGCCATGCGCCTGCAAGCGGACGGGGTCCAGAATGACGCGGATTTCGCGGCTGACGCCGCCGCCGCGATTGACCGCCGCCATGCCGCTGATCCCCAACAGCCGCTTGGCCACGGTGTTGTCCACATACCAGGACAGTTCCTCCAGCGTCATGTCGGTCGCTTCGGCGCTGAAATAGGCGATCGGCCCACCATCCACGTCGATGCGGCTGACCTGTGGCTCCAGGATACCGTCGGGCAGGTCGCTGCGGATCTGGTCGACGGCGTTCTTCACGTCGTTCACCGCGCGATCGACCGGCACGCCAATCTGGAACTGCACGTTGGTCAGCGACTGGCCTTCGGACGCGAAGGAAGTGATGTCCTCCACCCCGCTGATGCCGCGCACGGCAGCTTCGATCCGCTGCGTGACCTGGGTTTCCAGCTCGGTCGGCGCGGCGCCCGGCTGGATCACCGTCACGCTGACCATCGGGAAACTGATGTCAGGATTATTGTTGATGTCCATCCGGCTGAAACTGACGAGGCCCGCCAGCAGGAGCGCAGCGAACATCACCAGCGGCGTCACCGGATTGCGGATGGCCCATGCCGACATATTGCGAAAATTCATGACGGGCTTCCTTCGCCGGGCGCGATCGCTCGCGCCCTTTCCTCATCCGGCGCGCCGATCGGGCACGCATATATCAAATCCCGGCGCTCAGGCGCCTTCGCGCGCCTTCAGTTCCGGCTTCACTTTTTGTCCCGGCGTCAGGAAGGCGCCAGCGGAGGTCACGATCTTTTCATTACCTTGCAGGCCGCTCGTCACCGCCACGCCCGCGTCGGATACCTGCCCGACGGTCACGGTGCGCCGCTCGGCCTGATCCTTGGCATTGACGATATAGACATAGCTGCCGGTCGTATCGCTCAGCACCGCCGATTCCGGCAGCAGGGGCGCACTGCCCGATCCGTTGGTGATCGTCACGGCGGCAAAACCGCCCGGACGGATCGCCGGATTATAGGGAATGGCCACGCGGGCGATGCCCTGCCGGGTCTGGGGATCGATCACCGGCGACACCTGCCACACGCGGCCCGCAAATTGCGCGGTGCTGCCAATCGGACGGATCATGGCGCTGTTGCCTGCGCGCAGCAAGGCAAGGTCGCTTTCGGCCACCTGCGCCTGCAATTCCATCTCGCCATCCTTGGCCATGCGGAACAGCACGCCGCTGCCCGATCCCACGATCTGGCCCGGTTCGACGGTACGGGTCAGCACCAGCCCTGCGGCTGGCGCACGGATATCAAGCCTGCCGGTGCGCGCGCGCTGTTCGCCCAACTGGGCGATGGCGACGTTGACGCGGGCATTGGCCGCGTCGCGCGTGGCGGTGCGCTGGTCGATATCGGCCGCGCTGATGAAACCGCGCCCGACCAGCGCCTTGGCGCGATCGAGCTGCGCCTGGGCCAGCTTGGCGTCGGCGCGCGACACTTCTACCTGCGCGGCCAGCGATCGGACCTGTTCGGCCTGCACCGATCGTTCCAGCACGGCCAGCACCTGGCCCGCGCGCGCCCAGTCGCCCGGTTGCACCAGTACCTGCGTCACCATGCCGCCTTCGCCGACCACACCGACTGGCATGTCGACTCGCGCGGCGAGCGATCCGGTGGCGGTCACGGTACGCGCGACGACCGACTGGCCGGGCGTGACGACGGTCACGACGGGCGCCTGCGAGGTAGCGGCCGACGCGACGGGCTTTTCGCCCCGCATCGAAATCCATACGGCAACAGCGACCAGAGCGATCGCAATGCCGCCGCCGATCAGCAACAGGCGCTTGCTGCTCCGTCGCGGTTCTTCGGCGTCGATGGCGATCGCCGAGTCGCCCGACAATTGGGTTTCGTAATTCATGCCGATTCCATCTCTCCGGCGCTTCGCCACTGGCGACTGTGTTATATGAATATAGCACCTGCCTCAACCCCCAATATCATGGGCATGCGGTCAAGGGCAAAGCGATAATGCGCCGTTCAGGGGCGGTGGAAAGAGGCGACGGATTCGTTGAGTTTCGGGAACGACTTGCCAAAGACACCGGACTATGGCGCAATGCGCGTCGGGTGCGAAATTGGGATGGAGGAGCGCGCCATGGATTTACTGGCATGGATTGTCATCGGCCTGTTCGCCGGCGCGATCGCCAAGCTGGTCATGCCGGGTCGCGACCCAGGCGGCTGCGTCGTCACGATCCTGCTGGGCATCGCCGGGGCGCTGCTGGCGGGGTTTATCGGACGGCTGGCAGGCATTTACGCGCCGGGCGAACGCGCCGGGTTCATCGCGGCGATTTTGGGGTCCGTCGCCGTGCTGGCTATTTACCGCTGGTTCGCCGTACGCCGTTGAAGGCACGAAAAAGGCCGCCCCATCGCTGGAGCGGCCCTTTTTCTGTTCGCAACTATTGGCTTTATCGCACCGAACCGCGACGCACCAGGTTGACGATCGCGAGCAGGACGACCGCACCGACCAGCGACACCAGGAAGTTGGTCAGCGACAGCGGGCTGCCGTTATTGATAGAACCGCCGCTGAAGATGAGGCCGCCGATGAAGGCGCCCACGATGCCGACGACGATGTTGAGCAGGATGCCCTGCTGCGCGTCGGTCCGCATGATCATGCTGGCGAGCCAGCCAATGATGCCGCCGACGACAAGCCACAAAATGATGCCCATGATATTCTCCTTGGCCACGCCCCCAGCGGGGTTGGATGCCTGTTCAACGGAGGAGAGGGCATCGCGTTCCATGCGATAAAAATGATTCCGGTAGGGAAACTAATTCGCGCGTTCGCCGTTGCGCGGGCCAGGTGGATATCGCCAAGGCGTTGCAGACCTCAATCCGGCGCGTCGCGGGCATCAAAAAGGGCCGCCGGAT
>JAECRT010000073.1 GCA_016000085.1 Sphingomonadaceae bacterium | reverse complement strand
CGACGGCCGCCTGCACCCGGTCATAGATGCGGTGCATCGAATTGGCGCAGATCAGCAGCGTCTCCGCCCCGGCCTGCTCCAGCCGCGTCGCCGCGCCGATCAACTGGCTGGCCGCACAATCCCAGTCTTCCTCGCTGGCGCACCGCGCAACCTCGGCGAAATCCAGGCTCTCGATCAGCAGCGGCGCGCTATGCTGACCGCCCTTGGCGCGATGCACGGCCTTGTTGATGATCTCATAATAGCGGGCGGTGGACGTCCAGCTGAGACCGCCGATCAGGCCAAGTTTATGCATATATCCCCTGCGAAACCGGAAATGAAAAAGGGACGGCGGAGCATATCGCCCTGCCGTCCCCTTGTTCGTTAGGGTAAGCCCGGCTTAGTGGGCAAGCCCCTTGACGATTTCCTCGACCATCTTCTTGGCGTCGGCCAATAGCATCATGGTGTTGTCCATGTAGAAAACCTCATTGTCGACGCCGGCATAGCCCGCCCCGCCCATGGATCGCTTCACGAACAGCACCGACTTGGCATTGGCGACGTCCAGAATGGGCATGCCATAGATAGGCGATGTCTTGTCGGTCTTGGCCGCCGGGTTGGTGACGTCGTTCGCACCGATGACGAAAGCGACGTCGGCCTGGCTGAACTCGCTGTTGATGTCCTCCAGTTCGAACACCTCGTCATAGGAGACGTTCGCTTCGGCCAACAGCACGTTCATATGCCCCGGCATACGGCCAGCGACCGGATGGATCGCATATTTGACCTTCACGCCTTCCTTCTTGAGGATGTCGCCCATCTCGCGCAGCGCATGCTGCGCCTGAGACACGGCCATGCCATAGCCCGGCACGATGATGACGCTTTCCGCCTGCTTCATCAGGAATGCCGCATCCTCGGCGCTGCCCCGCTTGTAGGGACGGTCGATCACGGCACCGCCAGCACCCGAAGGGCCACTTTCCGCGCCAAAGCCACCGGCGATCACGCTGATGAAACTGCGGTTCATCGCCTTGCACATGATGTAGGACAGGATCGCACCCGAAGACCCCACCAGCGCGCCGGTGATGATCATCGCCGTATTGCCCAGCGTAAAGCCCATCGCGGCAGCGGCCCAGCCCGAATAGCTGTTCAGCATCGACACAACGACCGGCATGTCCGCGCCGCCGATCGGGATGATCAGCAGGAACCCGATGATGAAGCTCAACGCCGTCACGGTCCAGAACACCCAGGGCGACTGGTCAGTCACGAAATAGGCGATCAGGCCCAGGATCGCGGCCAGCGTGCTCAGGTTGATGAAATGACGGGCCGGCAACATGATCGGCTTGCCCGACATATTGCCGTTCAGCTTGAGGAAGGCGATGATCGAACCGGAAAAGGTGATCGCGCCGATCGCCACGCCCAGACCCATTTCAACGCGGCTGGCGTTGTGGATCTCGTTCGTCAGCGGGTCGAGAATGCCGAATGCGCCGGGGTTGAGGAAAGCTGCCGCGCCCACCAGCACGGCGGCCAGGCCGACGAGGCTGTGGAACGCCGCCACAAGTTGCGGCATGTCCGTCATCGCGATGCGGCGCGCGATGATGAAGCCGATGCCGCCGCCCACGACGATGGCGCCGACGATTTCAGGCAGGCTCACGACATCATGGGTATAGAGCGTGGTGCCGACAGCGATGGCCATGCCTGCCATGCCCATGCGATTGCCCCGCCGGCTCGATGCCGGGCTGGACAGGCCGCGCAGGGCCAGGATGAACAGGACGCCCGCAACCAGATAAGCGAAGGAAACGAGCGGTGATGCGGTAACGCTCTCCGCGCCCGCAGCCGCCATGGCGGTGATGGTGGCGAACATCACTTGCGCTCCTTCTTCTTGTACATGGCCAGCATGCGTTCGGTCACGGCAAAGCCCCCGAAGATGTTGACCGATGCAAGGACGACCGCCAGCAACCCGAGATATTTGGCCGCTGCGCTGCCCGCTTCTGCCGACGCGACCAGCGCGCCCACGATGATGACGGAAGAAATGGCGTTGGTAACCGCCATCAGCGGCGTGTGGAGTGCCGGCGTCACCGACCACACCACATAATAGCCGACGAAGCACGCCAGCACGAAAATCGACAGGATGGAAATGAAGTCCATCGTTCCTACTCCCCGTTCGCCCCTGTTCAACGCAGGGACGTTATCGCACGCACCGCCCCCTCGGCAGCCACGCGCATGATGATGGTCAGCCCAGCAGTCGCTCGTTCACGACCTTGCCGCCCTGTGTCAGGCGGATGGCATTGCCGATTTCCTCGTCCAACACAGGCGCGTTCTTTTCCTTGTCCCAGAAAGCGGACAGGAAATTGAACAGATTGCGCGAGAACAGTGCCGACGTGTCGGTTGCAAGCCGCGAAGGCACGTTGCGATGGCCGACGATCTTGACCCCATGCTTCACGACCACTTCGCCCGCGACCGCGCCCTCTACATTGCCGCCCTGCTCGACCGCCAGATCGACGATCACGCTGCCCGGCTTCATCGTCGCGATCTGCGCGTCGGTGATGAGGCGCGGTGCGGGACGGCCCGGAATCAGCGCCGTGGTGATGACGATGTCCTGCTTGGCGATGTGCGACGATACCAGTTCGGCCTGGGCCGCCTTATATTCGTCGGACATTTCGGTGGCATAGCCGCCCGACCCTTCGCCCTCGATACCGGCAACCTTCTCGACGAAGATCGCCTTGGCGCCGAGCGATTCAATCTGCTCCTTCGTGGCGGCTCGCACGTCGGTCGCGCTGACCTGCGCGCCCAGCCGCCGCGCGGTGGCAATGGCCTGAAGCCCCGCCACGCCCACGCCCATGACGAACGCCTTAGCGGCCGAGACCGTGCCCGCCGCCGTCATCATCATCGGGAAGGCCTTGCCATATTCAGCAGCGGCATCGAGTACGGCCTTGTAGCCGGACAGGTTGGATTGCGAGGAAAGAATGTCCATCGACTGCGCGCGGGTGATGCGCGGCATGAACTCCATCGCCAGCGCCTCATATCCGGCTGCGGCATAGGCATCGACCCGTGCACGCTCGCCGAAAGGATTGAGGCCCGCAGTAATCCATGCCCCCGGCTTTGCGCCCGAAATGCTGGCTACGTCCGGCCCCTGTACACCCAATATGATGTCCGCGCCTGCGACTGTGTCAGCGCGTGTCGCAACGGTGGCGCCTGCCGATACATAGTCCGCGTCGGCGATCGACGCCGTGACGCCTGCGCCCGCCTCAACCGCGACCTGCGCGCCCAGGCCGATGAATTTCTTCACTGTTTCGGGCGTCGCGGCAACGCGGCACTCGCCCGACGCCTGCTCTTTGAGCACTGCAATTTTCATTCTCTTCTATCCCCTCCCTTTCTTCTGTCTCCGGTTCAGCTGGAGATCAGCAGTACCACCAGCACAGCCACCGCAATCGTTGCGATCGTGCCCCACTTCATCACGCCTACAAACCCGGCATAAGTCTGGGTCGCGCTCTTCATATTTCCGTCGGATGCCATGATCGGGCCCCTTTCCCTGCTATTGCGGCGCACCTCATATCCTGTCGCTGCGCCCCCCTCAACCCGTAGCGGCACAAGAAAATCTTTTGCAGTTAAGCCCGCCTTTACCCCTCGTCGCTACAGTTGGCACCCTGTTGCATTTAAGGGGTGCAGATGACGCGCGACGGCATGCCAATGCTGATGTTGATAGATGACGAACCGGCCCAACGGCGGCTGGTGTCGGCCCTCGCCTCGCGTGCAGGCTGGCGCACCATCTTCGCACAGGACGGGGAAACCGCGATCGCGATGCTGGGAACGCAGGACGGGATGCGGCTGGATGCCATCCTCCTCGACCAGTGGAGCCCGGACTATGAACCAGCCGGTCTGATCCGCGAAATCCGCGCGCGCCGCCCGGCTCTGCCTATCCTTATCCTCACCGCCCACAACAATGTCGCCGTCGCCGTGGACGCCATGCGCGCCGGGGCGACCGACTATCTGTCGAAGCCGATCGCGCCCGAACGCCTGCTGGCCGCCCTCAACGCCACCGTGGCGGAAGGCAGCCCGCATGGCGAACTGCGCCCTCTCACCGAAAAGATCACGGCCCCCCTCTCCTTCGAGGACGTCGTCGGGTCCGCCCCACAATTCCGCGCTGCCCTGGCCATTGCAGCGAAGGCGGCGCGCGCCCGCGTGCCGGTATTGATCGAAGGGGAAAGCGGCGTCGGCAAAGATGTGATCGCCTGCGCCATCCATGCCGCCTCGCCGCGCCACAAGCAGGCGATGGTCACGGTCAATTGTGGAGCGATTCCCGCCAATCTGGTCGAATCGGAACTGTTCGGCCATGAACGCGGTGCCTTCACCGGCGCCTTCGAGCGGCATGTGGGCAAATTTGCGGCCGCCGACATGGGCACCATCTTCTTGGACGAAGTCAGCGAAATGCCGCTCGACGCACAGGTCAAGTTGCTGCGCGTGTTGCAGGATGGTGAGATACAGCCAATTGGTGCCCGCCGCCCGGTGCATGTCGATGTGCGCGTCATCGCCGCGACCAACAAGCGGCTGATCGAAGAAATCGAGGCAGGGCGCTTCCGCGAGGATCTCTACTACCGCCTCAACGTCGTCCAGTTGACCGTCCCACCCTTGCGCGAACGCATGGGCGATATTCCCGCGCTGTGCCGTCATTTGCTCGCACGGATCGCCAACCAGCCAGGCCTGCGCGGCTTGGGCCTTACTGACGATGCGTTGGCGCTGCTGATGCAGCATGGCTGGCCGGGCAATGTCCGTCAGTTGCAGAACGCGTTGTTCCGCGCCGCTGTATTATGCGAGGGCGACGCGCTGACACCACAGGATTTCCCGCAGATCGCGGCCCAGATCGCTGCGGGTGAGCCGATCGATCGCCTGACCACCCGGCCGCGCGCCGCCAGCCAGCCGCATCGCGACGGTGCGGGCATCACCCTGTTCGAAGGCGACGGCCATGTCCGCCAGCTTGCCGAAATAGAGGCCGACGTCATCCGTCTCGCCATCGGCCATTATCGCGGCCGCATGACCGAAGTCGCTCGACGCCTCGGCATCGGCCGCTCCACCCTCTATCGCAAGCTCGCCGAATTGGGCATCGACAGCGCGGCGTAGCGGCTTCGCACTGCACTCCACCGCGCCATGCGCGGGGAAGGCGTTGAATTATGTCTGATCCTATGCTTTGGGACAGTCATGAAACATGCTCCGCTTGCCGCTTGCCTGCCCTTCCTGCTTCTTGCCGCCTGCGGCCGGACAGAACCGGTCGCCGATCTTCCCAGCCAGGAGGAATTGGCCCAGGCTGCCAATGCCGCAGCGGCCGTCGCGCTCGCCAGCCAGCAGGCCGACACCACGAGCGACGCCCGAAACTATGTGAATCAGGAGCATGGTTTTTCGGTCAGCTTCCCAGAAGGCTGGATGCTGGACAAGGACGCCAGCAGCGGCGAAGGCGCGGTCTATCAGGATCCAGGCGCGGGCGCGGACGTGCGGGTATTCTGGCAAAAAAATAGCAAGGACCAGACGCTCCCGCAGATCGTGGCTGGTGTGAGCAACGGCGCTGAAGGCGTCGATGGCGATTTCATCGGCGACAATGAATATCGCGGCACCGCCAATGACGGCGAAGGCAATAATGTCGCCATCCGCCTGTTGCGCCAGCCCGACGGATCGATCGTCACTGCCACCTTCGTCTATCCCGAAATGCTGAGCGAACAATATCAGGGCATTGCCGACACGCTGCTCGCCAGCCTGCGCATCTTTACGCCCAAGGGGCAGGAGGATGCCCCGGAAAGCCCGCCCGCTGCGAACGCCGTCACGGCGCAGTGAATCAGCGTGGCGTGACGCCGCTATCGCGCAAATCGCGCGTTTCGCTCAGCTTCCGCCCACCCACGTTCAGATTGCGGGATTGCTCCTCGACCAGTCCTGTGGTCGTGGACAGGCGATAACGCATCGTCAGTTGCACGCCATTGCCGGCCAGCACCTCGTCAAGCAGCAGATCGCCGCCCTCGCGTCGGTCGAGCCTGAGCAATCCCTCGACGGGAACTGGCCGTCCTAGCGGTGATCCTGCCACTGTCCGCACGCCGCGCCCCGGCCCATCTTCGACCCCGTCGCCCGCAAACAGAAACAGCGGCTGATATTCGCCCGCCAGCAAGGCCAGCCTTCCTTCCAAAGACAGGCCCGAAAACAGCGCCTGTACCGCCAGCGCGGCGCGGTGGCTGGGTGTATCGGCGGCAAACCCGTTCATCAGCTTGGCCAATCCCGTCTGCACGGCGGCCCAGACATTCTCCATATTGTCCAGCGCGACGATCTTGCCCCGGTCATCAAGGCGAAACTGCAAGTCCACCCCGATCAACGGCGTCAGCGCCACGCGATAGGGTTCGGCAGCGGCAGGCGCGGCATCCACATCGAGCGAACGAAGCGTGGCATGCAGCCTGTACCCATCGGCCATCTTCTCGAACCGCAACGTTCGGGTGGCGGTGAAATGACTGTCGCGCCCCTCCAGCGACCGATGCTGTTCGATCCGGTAGATCAATTCCTCGTTCAGCCGCGGCGCGAAAGGAATGGCGATCGTTTCCGCACCGGCAGGCGAGGCCAGCAGCGCCAGCGTCCATAAGGCGAGTACGGTCCGCTTCATTGCAAGCGCCCGCCGGTTAGGACGCCCGCCTGCCGATGGCGTGCGCGCCCCATGCCGCAGACGCGACAACCAGTGCGCCCACCGCCTGGTGCAGCACTGCGAGCGGCAGGGCGATGCCGCTGACGACGGTAGCGATTCCGAGCAGGATTTGCGTCCCGACACTGGCGTTAATGGCGATCGAAGCGCCCCGCGCTCCGGCCCGCTTCGCCTGTCGCGCCAACATCAACAGCAGGATCGCCGCCGCCCATGCCCACCAGCGATGGATGAAATGAACGAGATAGGGATCGCTGGAAACGGTCGCCCACAGGCTTCCTGCCCAGCTGATGCCTTCGGGCACCAGATGATCGTTCATCAGCGGCCATGTGTTGGCGACATAGCCCGCGTTCAGCCCGGCCGTGAACGCCCCGAACAGCAATTGCACCACCAGCGCCAGTAACGCCACCAGGGCAAGCGGACGCAGCGTCGCGGGCTGCGCGCGTGGCGATCGGGCCAGCATCAGCAAGTCAAGCGCGGTCCACACCAGTCCGCCGATGATGAAAAGCGCTGTCAACAAATGCACCGCCAGCCGATAATGGCTGACATCGGTGCGGACCGACAGGCCCGACTTCACCATCCACCAGCCGATCGCCCCCTGCAATCCGCCCAGCGCCAGCAGCGCAACCAGTCGCCAGCCATAGCCCGCCGGGATCGACCGCTTCCACGCGAACCACAGGAGCGGCAGGGCAAAGGCGACGCCGATCAATCGGCCCAGCAATCGATGTGCCCATTCCCAGAAGAAGATGAACTGGAAATCGCCAAGGGTCATGCCTTGGTTGATTTCCCGATATTCGGGGATCTGCTGATAGAGGTGGAAAGCTTCCATCCACTGATCATGAGTCAACGGCGGAATCGCGCCGGTGATCGGCTTCCACTGGGTAATGGACAGGCCGGATTCGGTGAGCCGGGTGATCCCGCCCACCACCACCATGCAAAACACAAGTATCGCCACGCCCAACAGCCAGCGGGCGATGGCGCGCGCAGCAGGCGCGGCGGAACGGGCAGAAACTGGAGCTTTCATCGCATGGGTCCATGCCCCGATAGCCGGTGCCGTTCAAGAGTGGAGATGATGGACAAATGGTCCCGCCCATCACGTAACGGGAAACGACGCACCCTGCCCTGGGAACGAAGGAAATTTACAGCGTGACTGCGCTGCAACCTTGAATTTCTATTTGTCTGAGTATATCGGAAAGGCGAGCGCGCGAAAGCGCCCGGTCTTTTTCGTCAGGATGCCCCAATGAGCGATTCGTCCAAGCCTGCCCCCAAGCTGCGCAGCCGCGCCTGGTTCGACAACCCCGACAATATCGACATGACCTCGCTCTATCTGGAGCGTTACCTGAACTTCGGCCTGTCGCTTGATGAACTGCGCAGCGGCAAGCCAATCATCGGCATTGCCCAGACCGGCAGCGACCTGTCGCCCTGCAACCGCCACCATATCGTGCTGGCCGAACGGATGCGCGACGGTATTCGCGAAATGGGCGGCATTGCGCTGGAATTTCCGGTCCATCCGATCCAGGAAACCGGCAAGCGCCCCACGGCGGGCCTCGACCGCAACCTGGCCTATCTGGGCTTGGTCGAAGCCATGTATGGCTACCCGCTCGATGGCGTGATCCTGACCACGGGCTGCGACAAGACCACCCCGGCGCTGCTGATGGCCGCCGCGACCGTCAACATCCCCGCCATCGCCTTGTCGGTCGGCCCGATGCTGAACGGCTGGTACAAGGGCGAGCGCACCGGGTCCGGCACGATCGTCTGGAAGGGCCGCCAGTTGCTGGCCGCCGGCAAGATCGATGACGAAGGCTTCATCAAGCTGGTGGCGTCCTCCGCACCCTCGACCGGCTATTGCAACACCATGGGCACCGCTTCGACCATGAACAGCCTCGCCGAAGCACTCGGCATGATGCTGCCCGGATCGGCTGCGATCCCCGCTCCCTATCGCGACCGGCAGGAAGTCGCCTATCTGACCGGCAAGCGCATCGTCGATATGGTCCGTGAAGATCTCAAGCCGTCGGAAATCCTGACGCGCGAAGCCTTCCACAACGCGATCATGGTCAACAGCGCAATCGGCGGATCGACCAATGCGCCGATCCATCTGGCCGCGATCGCCCGCCACATGGGTGTCGACCTGCCGCTCAAGGACTGGGAAACCGTCGGCCACAAGATCCCGCTGCTGGTCAACCTGCAACCGGCAGGCGAATATCTGGGCGAGGATTATTATCGCGCCGGTGGCGTTCCCGCCGTCGTCAGCCAGCTCATCGATCAAGGGCTGATCCACGAAGGCGTGATGACCGTCAATGGCAAGACCATGGGCGAAAATTGCCGAGGCGTGGAGATTGAGGATGAAAAGGTCATCCGTCCCTATGACCAGCCGCTGGTCGAGGAAGCGGGCTTCCTGGTGCTGTCGGGCAATCTGTTCGACGCCGCCGTCATGAAGACCAGCGTCATCAGCGACGAGTTCCGTGACCGTTACCTGTCGAACCCCGACGATCCCAACGCCTTTGAAGGCCCGGCGGTCGTGTTCGACGGGCCGGAGGACTATCACCACCGCATCGACGATCCGGCAACCGGCATCACCGCCAACACGCTGCTGTTCATGCGCGGCGCAGGACCGATCGGCTATCCCGGCGCGGCCGAAGTCGTCAACATGCGCCCACCCGCCTATCTCATCACCGAAGGCGTCTCTGCCCTTCCCTGCATCGGCGATGGCCGTCAGTCGGGCACGAGCGGAAGCCCTTCGATTCTCAACGCCTCGCCCGAAGCGGCGGCGATGGGTGGCCTTGCGCTGCTGGTGACCGGCGACCGGGTCCGCATGGACCTCAACACCGGCACCGTGAATGTGCTGATCCCCGACGCCGAACTGGCCGAGCGCCGCGCGACGCTGGAGGCCGCAGGCGGCTTCCAATATCCCGCATCGCAGACGCCGTGGCAGGAAATCCAGCGCTCGGTCGTGGGTCAGATGGACACCGGCGCCATATTGGAAGGCGCGGAAAAATATCAGCGCATCGCCCAGACCATGGGCCTGCCGCGCGACAATCACTGATCGAGCATTGAATGAAGGGGGGCGGCGAACCATCTGACTGCCCCCCCCTTTCATTGCTGATTTTGCATCACTCGTGCCGGAAAACGATCATCCGTTCCCGGCCCGACCGTCTAGCCAGACCCCTTTTACTGAACCAATTTCGGGAGACGTCCATGTTCAACGGAGCCATCCTCATCGGTGCAAACGAGCGCACCGGCGGCGAACCTTTCTTCGCGATCAACCCGGCCACCGGCGCAAAGGGTGACGTCGCCTTTTCCAGCGCCATGCCCGCCGAAGTCGATGAGGCCGCAGCGCTGGCCGACGCCGCGTTCGACAGCTTTTCGACCCTGTCGCCCGACGCCCGCGCCACGTTCATCGAAACCGTCGCCGACAACATTGTCGCCATCGGCGACCTGCTGATCGAAACCGCGATGGCCGAATCCGGCCTGCCCCGCGCACGCCTTGAGGGCGAACGTGGCCGCACCGTGGGCCAGTTGCGCCTGTTCGCCAGCTATGTGCGGCTGGGCGACTGGCTCGACGCGACGATCGACCCGGCCCTGCCCGACCGTGCGCCGATGCCCCGCGCGGACCTGCGCCGCGTCAATCATTCGGTAGGCCCGGTCGCCGTGTTCGGCGCGTCCAACTTCCCGCTCGCCTTCTCGGTTGCGGGCGGTGACACCGCATCGGCCTTCGCCGCCGGTTCGCCCGTCATCGTCAAGGGTCACAGCGCCCACCCCGGCACCGGCGAACTGGTCGCTCGCGCGATTCAGGCGGCGGTCAAGAGCAGCGGCCTGCATGAAGGCGTCTTTTCCT
>JAECRT010000014.1 GCA_016000085.1 Sphingomonadaceae bacterium | reverse complement strand
CGGGTCTGCATCGGATCGATTGGCAGGGGCGGGATTACAGTCGTCGATCCGGTGGATGGTGCGTGCGACCATGTCCCGCTCGACGACGTCATGGTGACGAATATCGCCTTTGGCGGCGAGGATGGTCGCGATGTTTGGATTACGGCGGCAGGCACTGGCCGGCTGCTGCGTGGCCGGTGGCCAAGGACGGGCTTGCCGCTGGCCTTTGGGCAGGACCGGTAGCATCTGGGAGGATGATCTGATCGCGCTGCGCCGGGGGACGGAATGGAAGACGGGCTTGTTCGCTGCTGGAATCCTTTCCATAGGAACTGCACGCCTCCACCCTGGACGGCTGGAGTGGACATGACACCAACGGACGATGATGGGGCGGCCGCCATGACGGACATAGGCCGTCGGGGCCAGGATGCCCGTACGCGCATCCTGGACGCTGCCGCCCATCTGTTTCGTCGCGACGGCTTTTCACGGACATCGATGGACGCCATTGCGGGGCTGGCCCGGATGTCGAAACGCACTCTTTACGCCAGCTTTCCCGAAAAACGGGCGATATTGGAGGTTGTTCTCGACCAATTCATGGCCCGCCGCTTCGCCGCCATCGCCAACGTAAGCGGGATGTCCGGGGCGAACGACGCGATGGTCCTGCGGATCGTGCAAGGGTTGAACGAGGCGGCGACGGACGAGGACGCGCTGACCATGTACCGGCTGCTTGTCGCGGAGGCAGAGAGCCTTCCGGCCCTTGCCCTGTCGGCCGATGATAAGGGATTGGCGCAGGCGGTTGACATGCTGCGCGAACCGCTGCGCAAATCCGGCGTGGCGGACCCCGATACTGCCGCCCGACTGCTCTATGATCTGGTTGTGTTGGCGCCGATGCACCGGCGACTGGTGGGCACAGACAATCTGCATGTGGAAGTGGGCGTCATTGTCGATATCGTTCTTCGGGGCGTGGCGGGCGCTTGATTGGCCGCCGCCCGCGGGCCATTCGCTGCATGCATGATGTGTTAGTAGTTTCCCTCACCGTTTCTTGCTCCGACGACCGCCGCCGCTAGGCTGACGGCCACGACAAAAGGAGAGGAACGCTGAGCATGAGCGCACCGTGGCTGCCGCTGGTACCCGAGGATATCACCAGGGAATGGCTGGGTGGTGTTCTTGCCGAACGCTATCCCTGCACGACGGTCGAAAGCCTGGAGGTGACCGACATATTATGGGGCACCGGTACCAAGATGATGGTGAGTGTCGGCTATAATGAGGCGGGACGCGCCCATGGCCTGCCGGATAGGCTGTGCGTCAAGGCAGGGCTGGCCGAACATCGCGAACTGGTGAAATTCTGTTACCAGACCGAAGCACGGTTCTTCGCGGAACTTGCACCGCAGTTGACGTTGGGCGTGCCCCATGTGCTTTATGCGGCCGCCAATGACGAACAGGGCATGGTGGTGATGGAAGATCTGCGACCCGCCGGCGCTCATATCTGCCAGGTGCAGCAGCCGCTGACCCGTAATCAGGCCGCGGCCTTTCTCGACGACATGGCCGCGCTGCATGCTCGCTGGTGGGACAGCCCGGCGCTGGCCGACGATGGTGAACTGGGCTGGCTGATGCAGCATGATCCGCTGCCGGACGAGGCTTGGGGGGATTTCGGCCGGGGCCAACTCGAACCAGAAACTTGGGCCCATTATATGGCGCTCCCGCGCTCGCTCGGCATTCCGATCGCGCTGCGCGACCGGGAGACGATCAATGGCGCGCTCCAGGCGCTGCGGAGCTTCGGGCCGAGAGGCCCGAGCTGCGTCATTCATGGCGACGCCCATCTGGGCAATATGTACCTGACCAGCAATGGCGGGCCGGGTTTCCTCGACTGGCAGACGACCCGGCGCGGCCATTGGGCGCATGACGTTACTTATTTCTACATTTCCGCGCTCGATCCGCTCGATCGGCGAGCTTGGGAGAAGGATCTGATCGCGGGCTATCTCGCGGCGCTGGCGCGGCATGGCGTGGCGAGTCCGCCCAACGAGGCCGAAGCCTGGCAGGCGATCCGTGCGCATGTGGTCTATGGCCTGTTCTACTGGATGGTGAACCCAGTCGAATGGCAGTTGGAGGAGAATAACGCCGCCACCGCCCCCCGCTTCGGCTGGGCGGCGGTCGATCTCGACGCGCCACCGCTGGGCGCGCTTTAGGCTGCGCTTTCGGGGGCGCTACCGCACGAAGCGGTTGCGGATGTCACCGAAGATATAGCTGCGATTGGCCGCTTCGTCGAAGGCGTCGAGCGTCCATCCGCCGGGGTGGATGCTGGTGCGGATCGCCTCCGGCTCGGGTAGCAGCGCGACCTCGTCACCCTGGATATAGAAGTCGCGACCACTGATCTGCGCGGCGGCATCGGTGCAAAGCCACACGACCAGCGCTGCGACATGTTCGGGGAGGGCAGTCATGCGTGGCTGCGCCATGGGCTTGTTCCACAGCAGTGGAATGTCCAGTCGGGCGCATTCGTCGATCGTGTTCTGGATTTCCGGTGTATAGGTGCCGGTCAGATGCGACACCGGCCGGATCAGGTTCGCGCGAATGCCGAATTCGCCCAGATCGCGGGCGATGGTGCGGGTGAAGCCGAGCAGCCCTTCTTTGGCGGCGGAATAATTGGCCATGCCCCAATGGCCGAAGCCGGAAGGTGATCCGGTGTTCACGATCACGCCCGAACGCTGCGCGATCATGTGCTCGGCGGCCGCGCGGCAGGTATAGAAGCTCGACGTTAGGCTGACGTCCATGCAAAGGTTCCAGTCCTGATCGGTCATCTTGTCGATGCGCGAGGGGCGGACGATGCCGGCATTGTTGACCAATATGTCGATCCGGCCGAAGCTGTCGATCGCCGCCTGCACAGCCGCCTCTCCGCCTTCGCGCGTGGCGACGCTGGAACATTGCCCCACGGCCTCGCCGCCGGCATCGCGGATTTCCTGGGCCACCTTTTCCGCCAGCGACGCGTCGGCTGCCTCGGTGCCGTAGGAACCACCGCCCAGATCGTTAACGACGACCTTGGCCCCTTGCTCGGCCAGCAGCATTGCTTCGGCCCGCCCGATATTCCGGCCCGCGCCCGTGACGACCGCAACCTTGCCTTTCAATCTTTCCATCTCTCGCTCCTCATTTTCTGTCGAGGGCGACAATAGACGCTCGGTCGCCACGCAGCTAATCACAGACGTGAACTCTGCATCGTTTCGTTTTTAGGTCACGCCCCTATGCCCTAGAGGATGGCGGAACAGGAGGCGGCTGATGACATTTGCATGTGCGCCCAATTTTCGTGACGCCGGTGACAAGCCGACGGTCGATGGTCGCCATGTGCTTGGCCGACGGATCTATCGCGCCGAAGCGATCTGCACCCCAACGGTCGACGAGGCCACCATGTTGGCGGGGCTTGGCATCCGTCTGGTCTGTGACCTGCGCAGCGCGCGGGAGCGGGAGACGGCGGTCAGCCACTGGCTGGGCACAGGACCGACGGTGCTGCCGATGGACGTGGTCGCCGATTTTCGCGCCGGGATTGATCCGCTAGCCGCGATGCGCACCGATCCGGGCGAGCAGGGCGCGGTGCGGTTGATGATCGATACTTATGAGGCACTGCCAGCCGCTTGCGCGCCGCATCTGGCGAAGCTGTTCCAACAGGTCGCGGGTGGGGACACGCCGGTGCTGATCCACTGCACCGCCGGCAAGGACCGCACTGGCTTCGTCGTCGCGATGCTGCTGCATGCGCTTGGCGTAGCGGACGATGCGATCATGGCGGACTATATGCGCAGCGACGATTGCGCCAACCCGGTGGTGGTGGCGGCCACGCGCGCGATGATGGCGACGGCGCTCGGGCAATCGGTCGATGAGGCTGCGCTTGCCGCGCTGGCCGGGGTGCGGCTCGCCTATCTGGAAGCGAGCTATAGCCGGATCGCGCAGGATCATGGATCGATTAACGCCTATCTGCGCGAAGCCGCCGGGCTAGACAGCGTACGCCGCGACGCCATCGTCGCGGCGCTGGTAGAATGAAGGGGAGAGCGCAATGAAGGCCATCGTCATCCATCGCTACGGCGGACCGGAAGTGCTGGAGCTGGCCGATTTGCCAGCGCCCCATCCACAGGCGGGCGAGGTTCTCGTTCGTATCGCCGCCGCCGCCGTTAATCCGGCCGATGGCAAGTGGCGGGCGGGCATGTTCCAGAGTTTCGCGCCGATTGGTTTCCCCCATATATTGGGCTATGATGTGGCTGGCGAGGTCATCGGCGGTGAGGGTTTCGCGCCTGGCACGCGGGTGTTCGGCATGCTCGATCCATTCCACAAGGGCGGTTATGCCGAGCAGGTTGCGGTATCGAGCGGCACACTTGCCGAAATTCCCGAAGGCATGGATTTCCCAACCGCCGCGGCGATTCCGACGGCGGGGCTTACCGGGCTTCAGATGGTTGAAAAGGGGCTGGATCTTCAGGCGGGGCAGCGCCTGCTGCTGACCGGAGCCTTGGGTGCTGTCGGCCGCTTCGCGCTCTACGCGGCGAAGGCGCGTGGCGCTTATGTCGTCGCCGCCGTCCGCGCCGCTCATCGAGAGGCCATTTTGACGCTGGGTGCCGACGAAGTCGTCGTGCTCGGTGGGGCGGATTGGGATGGCGAACCGTTCGACCATGTACTGGATACCGTCGGCGGCGCGGCAGTGGCGCGGCTGTGCAGACATCTTAAGCCCGGCGGATTGCTGCTGACGGCAGCGACGACGCCGATCCCCAACGAAGGACTGTCGGCTGCGCCCTCTTTCTTCGCGGTGACGCCCAGCGGCAGTGATGCGGCGCGGCTTGCGGCGGCGGTATCGGCCGGCGCCATCGATGTGCTAATTGCGCAGATATTGACGCTGGATCAGGCGGCGGAGGCGCAGCGACTGGTCGATGCGGGCGGGCAGGGTGGCAAGATCATCCTGGCGCCCTGATCCTGCCCTCAATCCTCGGCAAGCGCGCCTAGCGCGGCGGCCTTGTGGCGGACCGCCGCCCGCATGTCGTCGCCTACAGGCAAGCGCAGCGGCAGATCGTCCCGGTCCAGCGCGGCCAGGATCGCATCGGCGACGCTTTCCGGTGGGCTGGCCGCGGTGGCATAATAGCCGTCCAGCGCCGCTTTACCCTGACCCGACAGGAAGCCATATTCAGGCATGAGCGCTGTCGCTTCGCGGGTGCCGTGGCTGATGAAGCGCGTGGCGATCGCGCCGGGTTCAACCAGCATGGTGCGGATGCCGAAACCCGCCACCTCCTGCGCCAGCGCTTCGGTAAAGCCTTCCAGCGCAAATTTGCTGGCGCAATAGCCGCTGAGGCCAGCCATGCCATTGAGGCCGCAACCCGACGACAGCTGGATGATCGTGCCTCTGCCGTGCGCGCGAAAATGTGGCAGCATCGCCTGCGTCAGCGCCCATGGACCGAGCACATTGACGTCGAACAGCGTGCGTACTTCCTCGACCGAGGTTTCCTCGAACGCGCCAAACAGACTTTGCCCTGCATTGTTGACCAGAATGTCGATCGGACCGTTGGCGATCGCCTGCCCTGCAAGGGCGCGGACCTGCGCGGTATCGCCCATGTCGGCGCGCAGAGCGATGGCTCGTTCCTGCGCTCCGAAGCGGACAAGCGCCCCTTCGTCCCGCGCGGTGCCGACCACATGGTCGCCCCGCGCCAGGGCCGCGGTCGCCAAAGCTTGTCCAATGCCGCTCGAAATGCCGGTGATCAACCAACGTCTTGCCGTTGCCATATAACCTCTCCTGCTCACGGATTTCTCTACTATCTTAGCGGCTCGCGGTGGATGGACTCTCGAGATTGCAGAGTTTCTGCAACAGGGCTGTCAGTTGTGATAATTCATATGGCGCCAGTCCATCTTCAAGACGAAGTTGAAATGCCTGTGCGACGGCCATAAGTTCCGTCAGCAAGCTCCTGCCTTCGCCGGTCAGATGCAGCCTGTCGCCATCGGCCATGATAATGCCGCGGGTGATCAGCCCGTCGATCGCGGCGGTGGGCAGGTCAACGCCGCCGTTCGCGGCGCGCTGTATCAGGTCGCTTCTGGCGCAGCCTTCGCCCAAACCGAGCGCCACGATCACGCTATATTCGGATGATCGCAGCCCCCGACGCTGATACTCCCGCCGCAGTCCGACGAAGGCGGTATGATAGGCTCTGTTCAGCAGATGCCCGATAAAATAGCGACCGAATTCGCCGCGATCCGGTAGTTCCGCTGGCAGTGCTGATTTCTCGCCGGAAAAGACGCCGCCATAACGACCGTCGTGGAACACCAGCGGTTGCAGGCCACTGTCGGAAAGATCGAGCACTTCGCCCACGAAGATCGCATGATCGCCCCCTTCATATTCGAAGGCCGACCGGCAGCCGAACCGTGCGGCGCAGCCCGGAATCAATGGTGCCCCTTCCGGTCCATCCTGAATATCGAGCCCGTCGAACTTGTCGATGCCGCGCGTAGCGAAACGATTGGATAGATCTTCCTGGTCTGCAGACAGAATATGCACGGCCCAAGCTCTACTGTGCCGGAACGCCGCAATGTTGGGGCTGCCCAGCGCCAGGCTCCACAAGACCATGGGCGGGTCGAGAGATACCGAATTAAAGCTGTTCGCGGTCAACCCGATCGCTTTTCCGTCTTGGTCGCGGGTCGTGACGATCGTTACGCCCGTGACAAAGCGGCCGAGCGCGGTTCGGAATGCGTGTTTGTCGCTTGCCAACACCTATCGTTCTCCCGTTTTCGACGTTACCGGGATGAAACAACGGGCGCGCCGTGCAAAGCTTCGGTCGGCAGGCATCGGTTATGTGAAGCATGTCCGGTTTGTCGGATCGAGTGGTGTGTGGCGCCGACGGCAATGCCCTTGGCGAAGTGGGGCTTGTCATGCGAGAAGGACGGCATGATCGAAGTCATCCGCATACCCGCCCTTTCGGACAATTATATCTGGCTGGTCCACGAACCAGTCAGTGGTGAAACCGCCGTTATCGACCCGGCAGAAGCTGCACCGGTTCTCGCCGAGGCCGCGCGGCGCGATTGGCGTATTACCCAGATATGGAACACCCACTGGCACCCTGACCATGTCGGGGGCAATGCCGCTATCAAGGCGGCGACCGGTTGCTTCATCACCGGGCCGAAGGCTGAAGCGGACAAGATCGATACGCTCGACGCGACCGTCGCGGGGGGAGATGAAGTGGCGCTGGGCGATGTGAGCGCGACCGTGCTTGATGTGCCCGCGCACACCAACGGTCACATCGCCTATCATCTGCCGCGTGAGCAGGCCGTGTTCGTCGGCGACACCTTGTTCCCGATGGGCTGCGGTCGGTTATTCGAGGGGACGGCGGCGCAGATGTTCGACAATATGCGCCAGTTGGCCACATTGCCGGATGAAACGGTCGTCTATTGCGCGCATGAATATACGCAGGCCAACGGCCGTTATGCGCTGGTGGCCGAGCCGGACAATGATGCGCTGGTTGAACGGATGGAGCGGGTGAACGCCATGCGCGCGCGCGGGGAGCCGACGGTTCCCTCTACGATAGGGGAGGAGCGAGCGACGAACCCGTTCATGCGGGCGACAAGCATCGAACAACTGGCCGAGCGACGTAGCGCCAAGGACGTGTTCAAGGGGTAGGGGGGACACGTCTATAATCGTATTTCCTCAGCCCATACCACAAACCGCATCGGTCCCTGCGTCGTTGCGCCGAAAGGGTAGCAGGTTACCAGCGCAAGCAGGGGGCGGACAGGATTGCGCGAGAAGGCGAACGCATCCCATCGTACCGTTTGGAAACCAGTGATGCGATAGCGGCGCACGACGCCCGCGACCGGCTCCACCGTCACGACATCGCCCGGCTTGGCGTCGGCCAGGAAGGCGAAATGCGTATCGCGATGTGCAGCCATCACCGTCACACGCGCGTCGCGATCTATAGGCAGTTCGGTCGGCCCAAATGCCATGGCCTGACCGGAACCGCCCGATAATATGATCCGCTTCACGCCCAGTCGCGCGATGGAAATGCGCGAAACGGGCGCTGTATCGGCCCAAGGCCATGGCCGCATCGGACGCCCGGCCCCACGGCTTTCATCGAAAGCACGCTCCAGCAGGATTTGGGCGACCTGCGCCTTGACCGGGATTATGGTGCCCCTTGCGATCAGCACGAGGCCCAGCAGGCAGAGCATGAGGAGAAGGACGCGCGTCGCCGCGCGGCCCCCCTTTTTCCGGCCGATCGAAATCGCGCTCACGCCTGCGCCTCCCGGCGACGCGTAGCAACAAGCCCCACAAGACCGATCAGCATCAGCAGCACGCCCTGCCCGATCAACGTCGCATAGTTGGTCGCGGTCTGGGGCAGGTCCATCGCCTGCGGCTGATCCGCGTCGCCCATGTCGGCTGGCTTGCCCATATGATCGGCCTGTCCGCCAAAGAGCGCATCAAAGTCCCACCCAGCAGGGAGCAGAAGCGGCAGTTCCTCCCGCGTGAGACGCGCGCCGGCACGGCGGGCCGGCGTCTCGTCCACCGCGACCAGGCTCGTCTGGCCGGTGACGATGCCATAGGTCAGGCCAAGCTGGGCAACAGCTTCGTCGGCGGTAGCGTCGTCCGTTTCGCCGGAGGAACGCGCCGCCTCGACATCGGCGATGCGGCGATTGGCCCATGCTTTCGCGACGGTGGGGCTTTCGAGGGCGGCAGAAAGGTCGACCGTCTGCGACCATGGCCTGTCACCGATCATACCGCTGACCGTCAGCTTGCCGTTCAGTTCGCTTCCCTTGCCCAGCAGCACGAGCGGCTCTCCGGCATAGATGTCCGGAAGACGGCGGGGCGTAATGTCCAATGCCGCGCCTTGGGCCGTTATGTTGATGTCGCGCAGCACAGGCGACTTCAGGCGGTCGAGAAGCGCTGTCATCTTCGCCGCGACCTCCTCGCCCGAACCGATATTGGTGTAGGTTCCTCGCCCGGCCTCTGCCATCCGGCGCATCAAGTACATGTTGGGCGCGGACCCGATGCCCACCATGAACAGGTGGCTGCGACCGGCTTTCGCTGCGATCGCCTGCATCATCTCCTTCTCGTTGGACAAGTCGCCGTCGGTCAGGAAAATGATCTGGCGCACCGTTGAACGATCGTCGGGACGTGCGTCTTCCAGTGCCGCGTTGAGCGCGGGCAGCATTTCTGTCCCACCATCGGCCGTCAGGCCATCGGTAAAGCGACGGGCGACCGCGACCTGATCTGCCGTGGCGCGCACGGGCTGATCGAACAGCCGGGTCATCGTATCGTCGAAGCGGATGATGTTGAAATTGTCCTGCGGGCGCAGCGTGCCAAGGGCATATTGGAGGCTTTCCTGCGCCGCGACGATGGACTGGCCACCCATGGAACCGCTGTTATCGATGACGAAGATCATCTCGCGCGGCGGCATGGTGCCAACCGGCTCACGCGTCGGCGGCGTGATGGAGGCCATCAAATAGGCGCTGCCATTTATGACCTGACGGAACAGGCCGATGGTCGGGTCAGCACTGGCCGATCGCCAGCGTAGTTCGAAATCGCGGTCGGCGGGGACTTGCCCCTCGGCAAGGCGGATGGTGCGGACATCGCCTGCGCCTTCGGTCGCGATCCGGTGGTAGGGGCTGATGAGGTTGGCGGGTAGGAAGCCCGGCGCCAGATGCACGGTGATCGACACAGGGTTGATGTCCTTGCCCAATGCGGGCGTGGCGATCGGCGCTATCACGCTTTGAGCGTCGGCTGCACTCTTCGCGTCAGTAACGCTGTGCGGCGGGACATAGCGCGGTCCGACGACCAGCGGCAGGCGCAAAGCATATTCGCCGCCGAGTTGGCGTACCGGGGCTTGATATTCGATGGCGATCACGACCGTTTCGCCCGGCGCGACATTGGCGACGCTGTTGCGGAACATGTTGGGCCGCTCGGATTCGACAAGGCCCGCCTTTTGCCCCGCATCCCGCGCTTTTTCATAGATGGCGCGCGCCTCCTCCCGGCGCTTGATCTGGCCAATGACGACCCGCTGGCCGACGACCATCTTCAGGCTGTCGACCGCACCGTCTTCGGGTAGTGGGTAGAGGTAGGTGGCTTCCATCCAGTTGGCGCTGCTGTTCCGAAACGCCTGCGTCACGCGGACGCGGGCCATCTGGCCGCTGATCGTCACATCCATGTCGGTGCCCAGGCGCATGGCGGGCATCGCATCCGTCACGCCCTTGCCGCGCAGCAGCAATGTGCCGCTGCCAATGGCGTCGGGATCGGTCGGTTCGCTATCGGCGGCGATCAGGCGGCTGGCGAACAGGCAACCGGCCAAAATCGCCAGTAAGAGAATGAAGCCCAGCGTCATGCGCTGGCGGACCTCGCGGTGGATAGGCAGTGGGAACATGGCACGACTCCTTGTGAGTGCAGCCTTGTCGATACGGAGCCTGTGTGCCGGACAGCCATCGGCAGTCCCGGCCACTTTCGGACGTTCTGTCCGTCTTTCTAACGACAAGCTGCCGGAGACCGCCTATCCCTTGACGAGATGTGCGGTTTTGTGCGTATTTGTCCGCAGGTGCAGATGGGGGTGATCGACGGGCATGGCTAGTTCACAGGACATGATGGTTGATGACGCCATCGCCGCCCGCCTGCGCGAGGAACTGGCACGCCGCCGCATTTCCCGCCAAGCGCTGGCGGACATGGCGCGCATCAGCTTGTCCACCCTTGAAAAGGCTCTTTCGGGCAGCCGTTGCTTCACGCTCGCGACGGTGATCCGGCTGGAGGAAGCGCTGGGCACTCCGCTCCGCTTTACCGCCGTAACGGCAGTAGCGGAACCCGGACTAGCGCCTGAACATATGGGTTCGTACAGCCGTGCAGGCGTGCGCTGGATCGAGGGAGACTATATCACCCTGCGCCCCAGTTTCGGTCAGGAAGGGGTGATCTATGCCTACCGCACCGCCATTTTCTGGGATCATGCCGCCGGATTCCTACGCTTTGCCGAAAGCGCACGCATGGACGGCGCATTTGCGCAGGCGGGGCATGTGTCCATGCCCAACCTGTCCGGTCACACCTATCTCGTCACGATGGAGGAAGGGCAGCACCGTCTCATCATGTTGGGGCGTCCGACGCGGGAGAAGCAGATGTTCGGCCTGCTCACCACGTTACAGGCTGGTGCAGGTTCGCAACTGGTTCCTGTCGCCTGCCCGGTAGCCTTCGTGCCGCTGGGTCAGTTGGCTGAGGTCGAACCGGGCCTGATGGAGCCGGGAACGACGCCTTATCTTCTATGCCGCGAGATACTCGATCGCGCGATACGCGACGATTTTTGTCGACTGCGGCAATAGCTTCCACTCTTCGTCGTCACCTCATGATCATTGCGCGGCTTGCGCGTCCCAGCGGGCAACCTTGCCGCGCGCCTCCGCCAGAAGCCGGTCAAGCGCGGCACGATCCTGCACCATGCCGCGCAGGATGACCATATTAACCGCCTGTGTCGCGGTAATGTCTTCCAGCGGGTTGCGGTCCAGCAGGGTGAGATCGGCCTGTTTGCCGGTTTCAACCGACCCATAATGATCGAGCATCCCAAACCAGGCTGGGCCTGCGCGGGTCGCGGCCGACAGCGCCTGCGCGGGCGTTAGCCCATTGCGAACGTATAGCGCGAGTTCCTGATGCAGGCCCAGGGCGGGGTAATCGAACGAGTTGAGGAACCCGGCATCGGTACCCGCCATTATCGTCACACCGGCCTTTTGTAGCATCGGCAGTAGAGCGGCCGTCTCTTCATATCCCTTATGCCGCGCTACAATCTGTTCAGGACTTGCCTTCGCGGCGCGATCGACACGCCATTGATAGGTTTTGCGCAGTCCCGGGCCGATATAAGCCAGAAACGGATCATGGCTATGATCATCGCTATCCAGATAGGCGATAGTCCGTTCGATATTCAGCGTTGGTGTCACGAATACTTTGTGGTCGCGCAGGTTTCGATAGGCATCGGTCGCCGTCTGTTCGTCGAACCCGGCGTCTAGCAGCGCCTGTGCCTGTGCGCGGTTGATCTTGCCCGCGCCGAAATCAGCGGCGATCCGCGCCTCATCCCTTGCGCCCGCCTTATGGGCATAGCTGAGATGTTCGATCGAACTCAGGCCCGCATCCACCGCCTGACCCACCGTGAGCGCCATGGGAATGTGGCCGGACGCGCGCAGACCCGCCGCGCGGACCTGACGCACGGCGTAGAGGAACAGGTCCGGCGTCAGAGTGCTGTCTGTGATCTTGACGAAGTCCACCTTGAGTGAGGTCAGTTTTGCGATCGCCGCATCGACCTCGGCTTGCGACCCGGCTTCCAGCGTACCCTTCCAAATTGGTTTGACACCCTCGATCTTGGGGCCGGAACTCAACAGGGTCGGCCCGAACAGCCTCCCATCGGCGATGGCGCTCCGCCAGGCCAGCACATCATAGGGCAAGTCCCCGGAACAATCGCGGATCGTCGTGATGCCATAGGCGACATAGAGCGGCAGCAGCGCCTTATTCTCTTCGACCAGATCCGGTCCACCGCCGAAATGCACATGCATGTCCCACAGGCCCGGAATGAGGAAACGCCCCTTCGCCTCGATCTTGCGGCTGGCGCTCCATGCTTTGGCAATATCGCGATCGTCTCCGACCGCGACGATCCGGTCGCCCTTGGTCGCAATGGCCTGATCCGGAATTGTGCGGGCATGTTCCACGTCGATCACTGTGGCATGGCGGATCAGCACATCGGCCGTTTTCCTGGCCATGGCCTGAGTGGGCAGCGTCGAAACGGTCAGCGATAATGCAATGGTGAGAATTTTCACGGCGGATGCCCTTCCTTGATCGCGGAAGGCCCTATCACCCTGCCGCTGCAATCGGCAAATAGGATATTAGAATGGATGATATCCATTTTGCGAATGTTACGATGCTGGATTTCCAACGGCCTCGCGCCACCGCGACCGTGAGGCACCTTACGCGGCATTTGCAATTGAGTGTGGCGCTGAATGCAAAACGGTTCATTCTGTGGACCAGCAATAGCCCAGGTTATGAGGAATGGCGCTTGCTCCCGCCACCAGCGCGTCGCCCAGATCGAGCTAATCCAATTGGATGATGCGTATGAAATACGCCCCTGTAGATACGAATCATAACCTTCGGCAGGAGAGTATGTTGTCCACTTCAATCGATCGTCGCCCCCTACGTCACGCCGTTATCGGTGCCGGCATGGCGGGCATATTGGCCGGCATCAAGCTCAAAGAGGCGGGTGAGGCGTTTGTTATTTACGAAAAGTCGGACCGGCTGGGCGGTACATGGCGTGACAATCGTTATCCGGGGCTGACCTGTGATGTGCCAGCCCATGCCTATACCTACAGTTTCGAGCCTTATGCTGAATGGGAAGCCTATTATGCCAGGGGTGACGAGGTTCGCACCTATTTCGAACTGACCGCCGAGAAATATGGGATCATGCCGCACATCCGGTTCGACACCGAAGTTACGTCCTGCATTTGGCGCGAAGAGCGTGCCTGCTGGCTATTGGGGCTTTCCAATGGTGAGGCGGTGGAGGTTGATATCGTCATTGCAGCCTCCGGCGTGCTACATCATCCCCAAATGCCCGACATTCCCGGGCTCGATAGCTTTGCGGGCGATGTCTTCCATAGCGCCCGCTGGCAGGATGACGCGCGGATCGATGGCGCACGCGTCGGGGTGGTCGGCAACGGATCCACGGGCGTCCAGATTATCACAGCCTTGCATGACCGCGCTGATGCGCTGGTGCATTTTCAGCGGTCGCCGCAATGGATCATGCCCGTCCCCTATTTCCCTTATAGCGAAGAACAGCGCGAGGCTTTTCGCCGCGATCCGACGTTGATCGATGCGATCCGCTATGACGAGGAATATTGGGCTAATATACACCGGTTCACTCGCGCGATTACCGATGTCGATGGGCCAGACATCGCTATGATCGAGGGGTTGTGTCTCGACAATCTCGAAAACAGCGTGCGCGATCCTGAACTGAAGGAAAAGTTGCGCCCTGATTATCGCGCAGCGTGCAAGCGCCTCATTTATTCCTGGCGCTATTATGATGCGGTGCAGGAACCTAATGTCACGGTGGAACGCGAAGGCATCGCCCATATTGAGCCGGAGGGTGTCCGGTTAAAGGATGGGCGTTTGCAGCCGTTGGATACACTGGTGTTGGCGACGGGCTTTCAAGCCGATCGCTTCATTCGGCCGACTGCGGTGCTGGGCCGGGACGGAATGTCGTTGGACGATGTCTGGTCGCCGCGTCCTACCGCCTATTATGCGGTAACGATCCCACAGTTCCCCAACTTCTTCATGCTCAATGGCCCGACTGGTCCAGTCGGCAATTTCTCTCTCATCGATATTGCCGAACGGCAATGGGAATATATCGCGCAACTGCTCCAGCCTCTGCGGGAAGGCAAGCTGAGGACGGTAGAGCCGAGCACCGAGGCGCACAGCGCCTACGAGACACGACGTGTGGCGGCGGCGCGGACGACCATTTTTGGTTCGGGTTGTTCCAGCTGGTATCTGGATGCGACGGGCGTTCCCGCCAGTTGGCCATGGAGCTATCAGGCGTTTGCCGACGCTATGGCCACGCCCGTTTGGCAGGATTATATCTTGGAGACTGCCAACGAACCAGCGTTGCTGCCCTGACGCAGGAGGGCGGCTACACACTCTTTCCTGTGCAGCCGCCCTTCGCCAAGCTGGCATGTGACACGATCAGCGAGTCCATATAGCGGTGCATTATGATCTGCGTGCTGTAGCTCTTTCTTAAATTCCCCTGTCGCACATGCGGATTAATGTTCGCGTTAAAGTACGCATTTGTGCTTATAAAACTGTTACAATGTTGCCTCATCGTAGAATATTTGACGAAATCCGAGTTTCCTGCGCAAAAGGGACAGGGTTAGTGCGTGCTCGGCCACCGGAATGGGCTTATGGCAAATTGTCATAAGCGTTCGCGTGGCGGGGGCAGGTTCGGGGAAGGATGGGGCTAAATGCAGATCAGAAGCGGGCGGACATCGGGAACCCCATCCCTGGACAATCTCGATACCAGCATCATTGACATATTACGGGTTAATGGTCGTGCGACAAACCAGGAAATTGCTGAGCGACTGTCGGTAACGGCGGCAACCGTATCTGCACGGCTTCAGAAAATGGAGGATGCGCGGGTGATGCGTGTCGTGGCGGTCACGGATTTTTCCGCCCATGGCTATAACGTCATTATTGCCCTGGGTGTAAAAGTACAGGGACGCAATGTCCGCGATGTTGGGCGATATTTGGCCGAATTACCCGAAGTGCTCAGTGTAAACATCATGAACGGTGATCATGACATTGAACTTCTGGTAGCGCTGCACGACTTTTCCGAAGTGCAGACATTTCTGTTTGAACATATTGCCGGGATAGAAGGCGTCATGCACATAACGCCGGGAATTGCGGTCGATATCGTGAAATTCGAGTTCAATGTTGCGCCTCTATGAGCCTGCAAGAAGGCTTGGCGTGCCTGGATAAGCTGGCTCATGCTGTCGTGGAGCTCGCGCGCGATGTCCGGCAATCCAGAACGCCGCCAATCTCATCAGTTCAATATGTATGGCAACCCTAGCCATAGGCTACTTGAGGGCGAGCAGCCTGATATTTTAGCTAGGTTGCCAGTACTTCTCACACGGCCGACGATGGACGATGGAGAGGTAGCCCCATGGCAAAACAGAACGATTTTGATCCTGTCGCGGCTTGGCAAAATATGATCTCCCTGTGGGAGCGACAGCTTAACGATCTCTCGACCAAGCTCAGTACCAACGAGGCTTTCGCGGGTTCGATGAGCAAGGCAACAAAGCTGTCCTTGGCAACGCGCAAGGGTGTGGAAGATAATCTCGATCGCCTCGTGCGCTCGATGCAATTTGCGACGCAAGTCCAAATGGGCGAGGCGCTCGACAGGCTGGATCGTATTGAGCAGAAGATCGACAGACTCGTCGAGGCCGCCGCTGGAGAAGAAAAGGCGCGCCCTTCATCAGCTAATCGCCCGCGACGTACCCGCAAACCCGCGGAACCGGCCGCGTGAGCGAAGCGTCCGCTTCTCGCGAGGCAGGCTCGGTGGCAGAACGTGTTCGTCATGAAATTGAGCGGGCCGTTCAACGCAACATCAATGGCCTGGAATTCCTCACAGCGCCGCGGCAAACGGTTGGTGCGATGGCGAGCGATCTGTTGGCCCGTCGCGGAACCATGGCGTTATATCGATACCGCTCCGTCGCTGACGAGGTGTACCGGGTGCCTTTGCTGATGATCTCGCCACCGAGCAATCGGGGCTATATCTTCGATCTGGCGAGCGGGCAGAGCTTCTTTGAGTTCATGCTCCAGCGCGGTTACGACATCTATCTGCTCGACTGGATGCCACCCCGGGCTGACGAAGCCGATCTGGGGCTTGAGCATTATGTACTCGATTTCATTGTTGAATGTGCAGAACGCATCGCACGGGAAACCGGCGAAGATGAACTGACGCTCAGCGGCTATTGCATGGGTGGCACCTTGGCGGTGCTTTATGCTGCGTTGGCCGAACCTGGCCGGATCGCCAACCTTCTCTGCTTCACCACGCCCATCGATTTTCAGCATATGCGCCTGTTTCGAGCCTGGGCGGACAAATCGCATTTCGATGTCGATCAGCTCGTTGCTTCATTGGGTGTCATTCCGCCCGAACTGATGCTCGGCGCCTTTGACCTTATGCGACCGGCAAACCGTACCGCGGGCAGGATACAGTTGTGGACCAATATGTGGAACGACGATTTCGTCAAATCCTATCGCATGTTCGATCGCTGGGCGGCTGAAACGCTGCCAATGCCGGGACGCTATTTCCAGCAAATTGTGAAACAGTTGCTGTGGGATAACGCGCTGTTCAACGGCCGGATGAAGGTAGGAGAGAGGCAGGTCGACCTCAAGGCGATTAAGGTGCCGATCCTCAGCATCGTCGCTGAACATGATCATGTCGTTGCGCGAGAGGCGGCAGCTCCCTTGCTGACGATGACCGGATCGACCGATTGCGAAGAGATATTGACCAAAGGAGGCCATGTAAGTGTTGTGGCGGGCGCCAGCGCGTTAAGGCGTCTTTGGCCCTCCATCGACGCATGGCTTGGCAAAAGATCGGTGTAGGATGAAAGCGGTGACGATGAACGAACAGACCTTCGATGTTCGCGCCATGTTGGCGGACGATGCGGCCGACATTCTCGCGTTCGCCGCCGCATTGCCACCAGTAGACCTGCTCTTCTTGCGGCGCGATATTCGCGTCGACAGGGTTGTTGCCGCCTGGATTGAGCAGAATGAACGAGGCATCATTCATAGTCTGCTTGCTTTCTCGGAAGGGCGGCTGGTAGGCATCGCGGCTATTGTTCGCGATGTGCTGAGCTGGTCACCCCATGTCGCCGAGATGCGCATATTAGTGGCATCCGATCGACGCGGGGCCGGTCTTGGTAGAAAGCTGATGCAGGAGGCATTCGCGTTGGCTCTGGCGGATGACGTCGAGAAACTGATCGTGCGTCTCGTACCCGAGCAGCGGGGGACGATCGCGCTATTTGAGGAGATGGGGTTCCGCGCGGAGGCCTTGCTGCGCGATCATGTCCGTGACGCGGAAGGCACAAAGCATGACATCGCCATCCTCAGCATGGATGTGCTGAGACAGAACGGCCATCATCTCGCCTATGGGCTGGGTTAGAACTGGACAGGCTCGTCGGCCGATCCAGCCAGCTTACATGACCATTGGTCCATCGGGATATAGAAATGAGATCGCGTCAGGACGGGCGAAGGGGCGCCACTCGCCTTCGGGCTGGGCCAACCGATCGGCGACGAGGTGTAACACGGCGGGGTTCGCCACCAGCCCGAAATGGCTCGAAATCACCTCGATATTTTCGTTTGTCGCACTTTCAGCGCCAACACAATTCTGCCACGCGGCAATCCCGTCAGTTCGGCTGAATACCGCAGTGGCGGGCACAGGAAGCAGTTCGCCGCCCTGAGCATAGCGTAAGCGCACCGCGGGCGTATCGATGATGTTGCCGCTCAGCCTCTCATATAATCCGCGGATCGCATTTGCGCTCGGATCGCCCGCAAAAGGACTGCCCAGCGTAATGACGTTTCGTATCGCGTCGGGCATGCGGCGTGCTGCCTCGCGGGCGATTACGCCGCCCAAGCTCCAGCCCACCAGACTGACCGTCCGTCCACTGTCCTTGTAGAGCGCCGCGATGCGCGCACCGATGATCTCGCCTTGCTCGCCGACTGTTTTGTGATCCAGGTTCCAGCCTAGATCCCAGCCGCGCGCATCATAACCACGTTGGGCGAGAAACAACCGCAACAAGGTGGTCGCTTGATCATCGGTAGCAAAGCCGGGCAGAACCAACACACAGTGGCCGTCTCCTCGCGGCGCGAGCGCAAGGAACGGCGCGAGCGTTATCAAGCCCAGCGCTTCCAGTCCGGAACGCCATGGTTCGCAAAGCGTAAGCAAGCGATGCGGTGGAAGGATCGGCTCTGTCGTTTTGGAAGGAATGGCGTCGCACTCCCTGCCGACCCTAGGATTTCTATGCATACACCTCACTAAAGGCTGTGCGCGGCGAAAACAGTATGTAAAGTTGCTACCTCGCAGAAACGCTAGGCAAGGCAGGCCATTTCGAGAAGGGAACTGTCCAACAAATCTGGCCCGATGAAATGATAGGCCTTCGATCGCGAGCGGCTGCGTCAGAACCGAACGCCATAAGGCTGGATGCTCTGGTGCATAGTTCAGCTTTGCCGTGACAAACCGGCGATACGATTATAGCTGCGAGTTTCCCGCATGCTATCATGCAGTCCAAATCTGGATGGTGAACAGATTCATGTCAGTGCGCGTATCCCTCAAAGGGGCTGAAACACGGAAGGTGATACTGGACGCCTCCGAGATATTGTTCGCACAGCATGGCTATCACGCCACATCCCTTCGCGACATCGCCTGCGAAGCGGATGTGCGCCTGAGTCTGGTTCACTATCATTTCGGCAACAAGCACGATATTTTCAGCGCTGCCATGGATCGGAAGATCGGCGATCTGTTGGGGGCCGTGGCAGCAAGTTTTGACGCGGCGGATCGTGACGCCGCCTTCCGGCAACTGACGATTGAAGAGACCGTGGCGGCTTTCGTCCTGCCATTTCTTTCGATCGCTGCGACGCCCGGACATGATCTGCGGCACTATGTCGTTATGACTTCGCATCTCATGAGTTCGTATCGGATGCCCGAACTGCGTCCCATCCTGGCGAAGTTAAGCGTAGTGAGCAATTTGTTCGAGAAGCGTATTGCCATGTTGATGCCGGGAACAAATGAAGCAGACATTCTTGCAGGCATTTATTTGATTGAGGCGGCGTTGATTTTCATGGTGCAGGACCCAGGCTTTCTCGACGATCTCAGCCGAGATCACCATTCGACAGCTTCGCTGCGTGAAATGTCAGATCCGTCCATTCGTTTCTTTGCTGCCGGCCTTGAGAGGCTTGCCAGCAAACCTCGCTGAATCGTCAGGTTGGACGTCCGACCGATTTAACGCATGATGCTCTTCACAAGCTGACCGTTCCAGAAAAACGGCGGAGGAGAGCGTCTTCATGGCGAACATCATTTTTGCAAAATGGCCCTTGGCGATGTGCCGGGCCGCTTTCGCGCTGTCGCCCAGTCGCAGCGGCCACGCCATTGACGGCGTCGTTTGGCCGCAGAACCGAATTGCCACCGGACCGATGGGGAACATATGATGGGCCAGCCTGATATTCATCCCTTGACCCTGGACGGGCGGGACGCGTCGAATTTGCGCGGCGATCCGATTACCGGCGATCGCTATACCTCGGTCGATTTTATGAAGCGCGAATGGGACCATATGTGGACCCGCATCTGGCATGTCGCCGGGCGCACCGCAGAGCTGGAAGAAGCGGGCGACTATGTCGTCCACGACTTCATGAACGAAAGCGTCTTCTGCGTCCGGCAGGAAGATGGGTCGATCAAGGCCTTCTACAATAGCTGTCGCCATCGCGGGATGAAGCTGGTGCGCGACAGTGCGGCGGCCGACAGCTTCCAATGCCCTTATCATGGCTGGGTCTGGGGCAAGGACGGGGTGCTCAATTACGCGCAGGACGCGCATGATTTTCCGCAGGGCAATCCCTGTGGGAAACTGACATTGAAGGAACTGCGCTGCGCGACCTGGGGCGGGTTCGTATGGTACACGATGGATGACGCTGCGCCGGAGTTGCTCGATTACCTGTCGCCGATGCCGGAGATCTATAAAAATTATCCCATGGACACGGCTGTTCGCGTCTATTGGATGAAGATCGATCTCGACACCAACTGGAAGTTCGCGACCGACAATTTTTCGGAAAGCTACCACACGCGTACGGCGCATCCGCAAGTGCCGCCATGGATTGACCAGGATGTTGATACCGCGCGGCATGAAATGTACCCCAATGGCCATGGTCGCACGGTTCAGCCGATGCGTCCGTCCCTGTCGGATCGCTTGCCCGATGGCGCGCCGCATCCCTTCGACCATATATTACGCCAATGGGGTATCGATCCCGAAAGCTACCCCGATTATGAAACGAAGGCGATGCAGGGCTGGCTGGACCTGAAGGCGGCCAAGCGGCGGCTCTGGCAGGAGCGTGGCTATGTTCATTATGAACATATGAGCGACGAGGAAATCACCGACAGTCCGCACACGGTGATATTTCCCAACGTCACCATATCGTTCCTGCCCGATAATTTGGTGTTCTTCCGCACCGAACCGCACCCAATGGATCCGAACAAATGCACGTTCGACCTGTGGTGCATGGCGTTTCCGGTGGCCGGGCAGACGATCGTGGAATCGATCATGGCCGGTCCGCAACCGATGAAGGAAGCGGAGATGGAGCGTCGCGCGTTCGATAATGGCCGAGGGGTGCCCGAAATTGAGGGGCAGATCGTCTATCAGGACATGATGCTCGCCGAAGGGCAGCAGCGTGGCATGTATTCGCGTGGCTATGAGGATGCCTATCTGACCGGCCAGGAAACGCGGGTCCGCTACTTTCACGAAGTTCTCAACGACTATCTCGAAGGGCGGCGCTGAGCTTAACAGCAAAGCGCACAATCCAAAACAATAACCAAAACCCGGCACAATGGGGAGGATCATCATGACTATATTTTTCGGCAAGGGCGTCCTGTCGCCATTATTCTCTACAATTTCCACGGTGGCGTTTGTCGGTGGCATTGTATCTGCGCCGCAAGCCGCCGCGCAGGATCAGGGCGGTATTCAAGACATTGTCGTAACAGCGCAGAAGAAGTCCGAAAATTTGCAGGATGTCCCTATCTCCGTCACGGCGATCGGCGGGGATGCCCTTGGCGCGGCGCAGGCGACGACCCTTCAGGCGCTTCAGGGGACGATCCCGAACGTTCAGATCGATAATTTTGCCAATACCCCCCAAAGTGCAGTCTTTACCGTGCGTGGCATCGGCGTGATCGAACCCGATCCCTATGCCGGCAACACCGTATCCATTGTCGTCGATGGCGTTCCCCAGTTCTTCAGCATGGGCGCGCTGCTGGACCTGTACGATGTCGACCGGATCGAAGTCTTGCGCGGACCGCAGGGTACGTTGTTCGGCGCAAACACGACCGGCGGCGTTATCAATGTCGTGACCAAGCAACCGACGGGTGAATTTGGTGGCACTTTCAAGGCGGTGTACGGCAATTACAATCGGTTCGACGTAACCGGATCAATAGAAGCGCCGATCGTGGCGGATGTCCTGTCTGCCAAGATCGCGGCCATCCATACCCAGCGTGAAGGCTGGGTAACCAACGTCGTCGACGGATCGGACATGGGGTCTAAGAATCTGGATGCGGTGCGCGCCTATCTGCGTTTCACGCCAGCGCCGGACTTCGATGCGACATTGCAGGGCGAATATGTGGCTTCGCGCAACGGCGCGCCGATCGTCGTCAGCGGCGCCTATGCTGGTGAAGCCATCTATCAGGCGCCGGGCGACAAAGGCATGTATATCAGCCCTTGTTCCGGCGGGGGCCAGTGCTTCGCACCGGACAAATATTATAGCGCCAACAACAGCGTCCCCGACATATCGAATATGGACACCTATTCCGGTGGCTTGACGATGAACTGGCGCAATACGCCGATCGGTGACCTGACCTCGATTACAGGTTACAAGAAATTCAAGCTGATCGAATATACCGATCAGGACGGCACGCCCGATTTCAAGAACGACACGTACAGGCGCACGCGCGGCTGGCAATTCAGCCAGGAATTACGCACGAACATCGCGATTAGCGACGATATCGATCTGTTGGCGGGCGCTTTTTACCTGAAGAACCACTATGATCACATTCAGGCCTATCGCCTGCAATTCGCGGCTCCGGGGCTGTTGCAGATCAACCTTCAGGACCAGGATAATTATTCGATTTCCGGTTTTGCCCAAGGTTATTGGCAGGCCACCGATCGTCTGAAATTACAGGCTGGCATCCGCTACAGTCATGAACGGACGATTTCTGCGCCGAGCCTGATTACCAGTATCGGCGATCCGACAGGGTCCAATTATACCGGTGAAGGCAATACCGTTATCGGCAGTTTTACGACTGGCGGCCGGGAAAGCTGGAACAATGTCGGTTGGAAACTGGGTGCGGATTATGAACTGGGCGATCATCGCCTTGTCTACGCAAGCTGGGCGCGAGGGTTTAAATCGGGAGGTTTCACGGCCCGCGTCGGCGTACCCGCCGATGGCGCCAATCCGTTCGATCCCGAAACCGTCGATACGTTCGAGGTTGGCCTGAAGGCCGATTTCCTCGACCGGCGGCTGCGTACTAACCTGGCCGTTTTCTACACCAATTACCGCGACATGCAGGTCGCGCAGATCTATTTCGACAGGGATACCAATACCCAGGGCAATCGCATCCTCAATGCGGGCAAGTCGGAGATCAAGGGGTTCGAGTTCGAAACCACGGCGGTTCCCGTCGATGGACTGACGCTGCGCGCATCGCTCGCCTATCTCGATGCAAAATATAAGAGCTTCATCTACACGGATGCGGTGTCCGGCTCGACGCTCGATCTGAAGGGCTATCGCTTGCAGAACGCGCCTAAGTGGAGCGCGACCTTGGGCGCCAACTTTGCCATTCCATTGGCGAACGGCGCAAAGCTGGTCAGCGATTTCACCTATGCCTATACTGGCAGCAAATATTACACCGCTATCCTCGACACGGCGCGCGCCAAGATCCAGCCCACACATCTCGTCGATGCAACGCTGACCTATAGCCCGGCTGGCGAGCGCTGGTCTTTCGGCCTGTGGGCCAAGAACCTGCTCGATACGCGCTACATCTCCACTGTCTATGACTCTCCGGGCTATGGCGGCATCGCCGGCTATGCGCCGCCCCGCCAATTCGGTGCATCCGCCAGCTTCAACTTCTGATCGGAGAAGGGCGATGCGGTATGAAGAGGTAACATTATGACCGGGCCACACAGCCTTGGCGTCATCGGCGACATTCAGGCGATCTGCAATCGCCTGGCGCAGCATAGCCGGGGGGTGGACCGGGCGGATGAGGGGCTACTGGCGGACTGCTATCATGCCGACGCCACGGTCGATTACCGCTTCTATGGCGGTTCGGCGAAGGTATTTGCCGGGATATTGGCGGGCGCGCAGGCAGGCCAGTCGGTGACGCTGCATCGGACCGGCCAGATGTGGATCGCGGTCGATGGCACTAAGGCAAAGTCCGAAAGCTATGTGGTTGCCTATGCCCAAAGTGCTGACCCCGATGGGACCATGCGGCAGCGCCTTATTTGCGGTCGATATCTGGACCGACATGAAAAACGGGGCGGGGCGTGGCGGCTGTCGCACCGCACCTATGTGCTGGACACCAATGCAAACTGGCCGGGCGAATTTCATTCCCCGGCCCTTGGACAGCTTACCAATCAGGTACCCGGCGGAGGCCAGGGGCCGAGGGATGCGGGCATCGCCCTGCTCGCGCTTGCCAAGGCCCGCAATGTCGCGATCAATGGAGGAAGAGCAGCCGTGACCCCGATAATAGACCCGGATGCCGCAGATGCGATCATTTCCCGGCAACAGATTGCAGATCTGACCATGGCCTATTGTCGCGGCGTCGATCGCGCCGATGAACCCCTGTTGCGCGGCATTTTTCATGATGACAGCGTGATCGTGAGCGGTATCGTCAACGGCAACGGACAAACGTTCGCGGGCGAGATTTGCCGTTTCGTTCAAGCGACATTCGAGCAGACTTTCCACTCGATCGCGAACCAGTGGATCGAAGTGACCGGCGATACGGCGGTAGGGGAAACCTATATCCTCGCAGTAGCGACCACGCACGGCACAGGTGATGGGCAAAGCGAGATGCTTTCCGGCGGCCGTTATATCGACCGGTTCGAACGACGCGAGGGCATTTGGAAAATTGCAGAGCGCATTTATGTCGAGGATTGGCACCGCGTCGATCGCGCGACGCGCCAGATGGCCGGCGGCATGTATGCGCCGCTCGATCTGCACGGGTGCAGGGGGCAGAATGATCCAGTCTATGCCTTCTGGGCGGGACAATGATCGGGTTACGCCGCCCTGATGCCGGTTTTGCGATCGTGTCGCGCGGGTCAAGGCGCCCTTGCGGTGCGGCAGGCGCCTTTGCCTCGATGAGCGCGCCCTGCACCCTAATATAAAGCCGAGGTTTGCAGCCAATCGCTATTGCCTAGACTGGCGCAGAATTACTGGTGCAGCAATTCACGCGCGCGCTCTCCAGAAGCGCTGGGAAGAGGATAAGGGCAGTGGCGAGAGAACATTTTCTGGGGCGTACCCTGACGGATTTTGACCCTCCGGTGCGCGGCGATCCGATAACCGGTGAACGCTATTATTCCAAGAGCTGGGCACGGGCTGAGTGGCGCAATGTCTTCGCCAAGGTCTGGCATATCGGCGGGATGCTTGCAGACCTTGAGGAGCCGGGCGACTGGGTCACGCATAACCTGATGCGCGACAGCGTCATCATGATCCGGCAGGAAGATGGCTCGATCAAGGCCTTCTTCAATGCCTGCGTCCATCGTGGCAACCGGCTGCTATGGTCCGACATGGGCAGCAGCGAACGGATTACCTGTTCCTATCATGGCTGGCAGTTCGGCAAGGACGGCACGTTGCTGTTCGCGCAGGATGCTGAGGATTTTCCCGGCGGCAACCCTTGCGGCAAGGCGCATCTGACCGAGATCGCGGTCGGCACCTGGGGACCGTTCGTCTGGTTCAACATGGATAAGGACGCCACGCCGCTGCACCAATGGCTGGCGCCCCTGACCGAGCAACTGGCGGGCTATCAGATGGAGGCGATGACGCGGGTGCTGGATGTGCGCTGCGAAATCCCCTGCAACTGGAAGATCATTCGCGACAATTTCAACGAAAGCTATCACCTGCCCACGCTTCACCCCGAACTGGCGAGCTTTATCGACGACGAATATACTGACACCAGCTTTGAAATGTACCCCAGCGGCCACAATCGCATGGTGCAGAAGGGGTGCCACCCGTCCAAGCGGCTCGACTATCCGGATGCGATGCAGCCGCTGGTCGAGGATGCGTTGCGCGAATGGGGCTTGGACCCCGCCGATTTCACCGATCGCGCGACAGAAGCGCGGGTGGCGATCCAGCAGGCCAAGCGGCGGCTGGGGCCGGAACGTGGCTATCGTCATTTCGAAACGATGACCGACAGCATGCTGACCGACTATTATCATTACACGCTGTGGCCCAATACGACGATGACGATGAGCCCGGATGGCTTCCAGATATTGCGGTCCGAACCGCATCCCACCGACCCGGAAAAATGCATTTTCGACCATTGGTACATGATGCCGCCGGTCACGGGGCGCAAGGAAGTGGTAACTCCGGTCGGCGTCGTTCCCTTTGCCCCGGCCGAACGGGAAGTCGTGATCTATGGCGACAAGACTTTGGGCTTTGTCGCGGATCAGGACATGTCTGTCGCCGTCGGCCAGCAGCAGGGTCTGCATTCGATGGGCTATAAGGGCGGGACGATTTCGGGGCAGGAAAAGCGTATCCAGCGGTTCCACGAACTGCTCAACGATGCCTGCGGCATTCATGGCAATCTGCCGTTGGATGCGGACTGATGTCGCTGTTTGAGGATCGGGTGGCCATCAATGACGTGCTGGCGCGCTATGCCGATGGCGTGAACCAGCGCGACGCGGCGTTGTGGTCGTCTACTTGGGACCAGGAGGGCGAGTGGTTTCTGTTCGGTCCAGATCCGGTGCTGGGCCGCGATGCCATTGCCGCAGCGTGGGCTGAAGCGATGGCCGGTTTCCCCTTCGTCGTCATGATGGTGTCGCAAGGTGCAGTGACGATCGCGGGTGATCGCGCCACTGGCCGCTCCTACAGCAGCGAAGTCGCAAGGACGGCGGATGGCAAGCGGATGCGGGTCCATGGCTGCTATGAAGACAATTACCGCAAGCGCGACGGCGTCTGGGGCTTTTCCTTTCGCCGGTTCACGGTGCTGAACAGCGAAGACTATTAATCTTGGAGAGACAATGATGGCACGTCTGGACGGCAAGGTTGCGATCATATTGGGCGCATCCGACCCCCGCAGCATGGGCGCGGCCACCGCGCGGCGCTTTGCGGCCGAGGGCGCGAGGCTGGTGCTGGCGGCACGGCGCAAGGAAGCCGTCGAGGCGGTGGCCGCCGATCTGGGCGCGACCGCCGTCGCGTGCGACATCACGAACGAAGCGCAGCTTGAGGCGTTGGCGCAGACGGCGCTCGACACCTATGGCAAGCTCGATGCCGCGATCAATTTTGCCGGGGTTGGCGGATCCGCGCCGGTGATCGACACGACCGCAGAATTGCTGCGCGAGCAGTCCGAGGTGCATTTTGTCGGCACCGGATTGTTCATCAAGCAGATGGCGCGGGCCATGACGGGCGGCGGGTCGATCATCACGACATCATCGCTGACCGTGCTGGTGCAGGCACATGGCTACGGCGCTTATGCAGGGGCGAAGGGCGGCGCGGACGTGCTGGTCAAGGTGGCCGCCAACGAACTGGGCGAGAAGGGCATCCGTGTGAACAGCCTGGCGCCCGGTTTCACCAAGAGCGCGATGACCGAAGATTATTTCGCTATGGAGGCGGTGACGAAGGCGTTCCTCAAGGAAATGCCGCTGGGGCGTTTTCCCACGGTTGAGGACATCGCCAATACGGCGCTGTGGCTGGCGAGCGACGAGGCGTTCGTGACCGGGCAGCGGATCGACGTGACCGCCGGGCAGGCGCTGCGCCGTGCGCCGCGTGATGAGGAGTTCGTCTGATGGGGCGGCTTGCCGGCAAGCGCGCTCTGGTCGTGGGCGCGGCGGGCGTGGGCAATATGGGGCAGGCGATCGCCCGGCGCCTTGCGGCCGAGGGCGCGATGGTCGCCGTTGCCGGGCGGAGCATGGATGTGTTGGAGGCGCTGGCGACCGAGATTGGTGGCGTGGCGCTGTCATGCGACTTTTCGGACCGGGCCAGCATCTTCGCTATGGTGGCGGCGTGTCAGGCGCAACTGGGTGGGCTGGATATTGCCGTCAACGCGACCGGTTGGGGATTGCTCAAGCCTTTCCTGGAAACGACCGATGAGGAATTCGACCGGATGTACGCGCTGCAACTGCGTGGGCCGTTCCAGTTCCTGCAAGCGCTGATCCCGGCCATGACGGAAGGTGGGTCGATCATCCAGGTCAGTTCGGCGACCGCGACGATCATGTTTCATGACCACGACGCCTATATGGCGACCAAGGCTGGCACCGATCATATGATCCGCAGCGTCGCCAACCAGTTTGGTGAGCGCGGCATTCGCGTGAACAGTATTTCGCCGGGCGTCACTGAAACGCCCATGACGGCCGATGCCGCCGCTGTGCCGGGCCTGATGGATGCCTTCAAAAAAGGATATCCGCTCGGTCGGTACGGCACGATGGAGGATATCGCGGCGGGCTGTGTCTGGCTCGCCAGCGACGAATGTTTCATGACCGGCCAGAACATGCAGGTAAATGGCGGTCTGACGCTGCGGGGCAATCCGTCGAAGGCGGAGATTGAGGCCGCGGTGACTGCGGCGACGGGGGCGGCGGGCTGACGATGGTCCGCCACCCGCTTGCAATGTCGGCGGGCATCATGCCCGAGGCGACACCCGTGCAACTGGTTGAGGCGGCCGCCCATGCCGGATTCGATTTTGGCGGCATGTGGATGGAGGCGGACCAGTGGACCGCCGCGACCACCCGTGGGGTCAAGGCGGCGCTGGCGGCGACCGGGCTGCGACTGCTGGATATAGAGGTGGTGTGGATCAAGCCGGGTCCGCTCGATCCTGCGCATTTGCGGATCGTCGATGTCGGCCTGGAGCTGGGCGCGCGCAATGTGTTGTGCGTCAGCAGCGATCCGGATGCGGGGGCGACACGGGATAAGCTGGCGGCGCTGATGGCACATGCGGCGGGCGGGGATATTCGGATCAATCTGGAATTTGGTCTGTTCACTGAGGTCAAGACTATCGGTCAGGCAAGCGCGATCCTGCGCGAGATTGACGCGCCGAATATGGGCTTGCTGATCGACGCACTGCACTGGACACGATCAGGGGGGACCGTTGCGGATGTCGCGGCGGTGCCGGTCGAGTGGTTGGGCTATGCGCAGCTTTGCGATGCGCCGATGCCGGGCGTGGATGTAACTGACGCCGATGCGGTGATCGATGAAGCGATCGACGGGCGGGTGGCGTTGGGTCGGGGCGAGCTGGCGATCCGCGATCTGCTGGATGCTTTGCCGGTCGGCTTGCCGATCGGGATCGAGGAGCGGTCCAAGGCGCTGCGCGATGGCTTTCCCGACCTGCGATTGCGAGCGGTCGAGCTTATGCGGACGAGCCGGGCGTGGATGGCGGCTCGGCCTTAACTTCGCACATTTCCCGGTAATTTTGTTATTTTGTTGCGGCGGGCTGATCCTATTCGCTCGCCTGTCCCGATTATGCGTATGCTTGTACCGGGGCGGGGGCCGTGTAGGACAGCCCCCGCTTTTGGGTCACGCCGTCAGCAGCGTGGGGTCTTCGATCAACCCCTTCAGCGTCCGCATGAAGTCTGCGCCGACCGCGCCGTCGATCGCGCGATGGTCGCAGCTGAGCGACATTTCGACGATCGTGGCGAAACCCAGTGCGTTGCCAATCTCGATCGGCTGGCGGGTGCCCGCACCCACCGCCAATATCGCGCCCTGGGGCGGGTTGATGATCGCATCGAACTGATCGATGCCGAACATGCCCAGATTGCTGACCGAGAAACTTCCGCCCTGAAACTCATCGGGCTGGAGCTTTCCGGTGCGGGCCTTCTCCGCCAGCGCCTTGACCTCGCGCGAGATGGCGGCGACCGATAGCGTATCGGCGCCCTTGACGATCGGCGTGATGAGGCCTTTGTCCGTGGCGACCGCCACCGCGATGTCGGCGCTGCCGAAGCGGTGAATCTCGTCGCCATGGACCTGCACATTGACGTCGGGATGGCGCGCCAGCGCCAGACCGCAGGCGCGCACGATATAATCGTTGATGCTGGGCGCTTCGCCAGTCGCCGCCTTCGCCTGTGCGCGCAGGCCCAGGATCGCATCGATCCTGACTTTCGAGCGCAGGTAGAAATGCGGGATGGTCGATTTGCTGTGGCTGAGCGCCTTGGCGATCGCCTTGCGCATCGGCGTCATCTTGACGATTTCGGCCGTGCCCGGCGCGGACCGCGCGAAGGCCATCGGTGTCGCGGGGGCAGGGGATGACGGGGCCGCCGCGAGGGGAAGCTCCGGCTTCACCCGCGACATGACGTCAGCCTTGCAGATGCGTCCCTTTGGACCTGTGCCAGTCAAGGCGGACAGATCGACCTTGTGCTGGACCGCGAGCCTTTTTGCGAGCGGGCTGGCATAGGCATCGCCCAGCGCATTGCCGATCGGGGTCAGGTCGACTGCCGCGCCGCCGCCGACCGCAACCGGGGGGAGGCTGGCCTGCTGCACATCCTGCAAGGTGATGCGGCCATTCGGGCCTGAGCCGGCTATATCCGCGATATCGACGCCCTGCTGTTCGGCGAATGCGCGCGCAGCGGGGCTGATATTGGCGTCAGCAGCGATGCTGACGACGGGCGGTGGCGGTGGAGGCGATGCGGCTGGCTGTCCATAGCCTGCGGACGGGGGGGGTGGCGATGCTTCCGCCGCCTTGGACGCAGGTTTGGCGTCCGCGGGCCTGAACCCGGCGACGAACGCTTCCACTTCATCAGCGGACGGCTGTTCGTCTGCGCCGGTCAGGACCGCGATCAACTCGCCGACCTGATAGGTGCCGCCCTTTTCCGCCAGCAGGCGGGGGAACATGCCGTCGGCCTCGGCCTCGACTTCATTGGTGATCTTGTCGGTTTCGATGAGCGCGAGGGTGTCGCCCTTCTTGAATGGTTGCCCTTCGGCGACCATCCATTCGGCAACGACGCCCTCGGTCATTTCGATGCCCCATTTGGGCATGGCGAATGCGCGCAGATTGGCCATTATCGTTTAACCCCTGCGGTAGGACATGGCCTTGACCGCCGCCGCCACGATTTTCTCGGGCGAAGGGAGGTAGGCGGTTTCAAGTTCGCGGGCGAACGGCACCGGGCTGTGCGGGCCGGTAATCATCTCGATCGGGGCGCGCAGGCTGGAGAAGGCCTTTTGCGCGACCAGCGCCGACAGGTCGGTGGCGAAGCTGCACCGGGGGGGCGATTCATCGACGATCAGCAGGCGTCCGGTGCGCTCCACGCTGTCGAGGATCGCTTCTTCGTCCAGGGGACTGGTGGTGCGCAGGTCCAGAAGGTCGCAACCGATGCCGTCCTGCGCCAGTTGCGCCGCCGCCTTTTCGGCGAAACCCACCATCATGCCGGTGGCGAGGATGGTGACATCGTCGCCCTGCGTCACCTGTCGCGCATGGCCGAAGGGGATGAGATAGTCGCCGTCCGGCACTTCACCCTTCACGCCGTAAAGCGCTTTATGCTCCAGAAAGATCACCGGATCGTCGTCGCGGATCGCCTGCGCCAGCAGCCCCTTGGTATCGGCCGCGGTCGAGGGCATCACGACCTTTAGCCCCGGCATGGCGGTAACCATCGCGTGGATCGACTGGCTATGCTGGGGCGCGGCGTTGTAGCCAGCGCCATAGGGCATGCGGATGACGATGGGGCATTTGGTCTTGCCGCCGAACATGTAGCGGAACTTGGCGACCTGATTCCAGATCTGGTCCATGCAGACGCCGATGAAGTCGGCGAACATGATTTCGGCGATGGCGCGTTTGCCGGTGAGCGACGCACCCGCCGCCGCGCCGATGATGGCGCTTTCCGAAATCGGGGTGTCGATCACCCGGTCGGAACCATATTTGGCCCATAGCCCGCCCGATGTCCCCCAGATGCCACCAATGGCTTCCGGGCCACCGGGCGATCCCATGCCGCCGACGATATCTTCGCCCAGCATGATGACGCTGTCGTCACGCGCCATTTCCTCATCGATCGTGTCGCGAATGACGTCGCGGATCATTTTCATTGCCATGATATTCGATCTTTCGCGTCAGTAGCTGATGTACACGTCTTCAAGGACGTGGTCGGCAGTGGGCCGGGTCGCGGTCTTGGATTCCGCCACCGCGCGGTCGATCAGGGCCGTCACCTCGTCATCCAGCCTGTCGAGGTCTGCGCCTTCGAGCAGTTTGGCTTCGGTCACTTTGGTCCGAAAAACCTTGAGGCAGTCGCGCTCCTCGCGCAGCCGATCCAGTTCGCCCTTGCCGCGATAACGCTGAGGATCGCCCTCGAAATGTCCGAAGAAGCGTTCGGTATCCAGTTCGATGGAGGCGGGACCGTTGCCTGCCTTGCAATAGTCGATCACCTCGCGCATCCCCTCATAGACCGAGAAGAAGTCGATGCCGTTGGCCTTGATCGCCTTCATGCCGAAGGCGGCGGCACGCACGGTCATGCTCTCCGCGCCCACGGCGTAGGATTCGCCGGTATGTTCGGAATAATGGTTGTTTTCGAACACGAAGATGACGGGCAGCTTCAGCACCACCGCCATGTTCATCGCTTCGAAGGTCGTGCCCTGGTTGCAGGCGCCATCACCCGAAAAGGCGATGGAGACGTTACCCGTGCCCTTGGCGGTGATGCCAGCGCCCACCGCGATGGGGGCGCCCGCGCCGACGATGCCGTTGGCGCCCAACATGCCCCTGGTCACGTCGGCAATGTGCATGGAGCCGCTCTTGCCCTTGCACAGGCCTTCGCTGGAGCCGTAGATTTCCTTCATCATGTCGACCACATCGCAGCCCTTGGCGATGCAATGACCATGGCCCCGATGGGTGGAAATGATGAAATCCTGTGCATCGAGATGTTCGCACACGCCCACGGCGCACGCTTCCTGACCCGCATAGAGGTGGGTGAAGCCAGCGATTTCGCCGAGCGCGATCTCGTCATGCAGCCGATCCTCAAACATGCGGATCGTCTTCATCTGGCGATAGGCCTGTAACAGGGCTTCGCGGCTAAGCTGCATGTCGTCCGTCTCCCATGATAGTGTCGCAGGTCAAAGACCCAGCACCGTTTTGGCGATGATAGTGCGCTGGACCTCGTTCGTCCCGCCAAAGATTGTCCAGGCCCGGCTGTTGAGATAACGCGGCGAGGCGACCTGCGCGGCCTTGTCGCGCAGCGGCTCAGGCGCGCCATTGCCGTAGAGAGGGCGTTGTTCCTCCAGCGCAAGGCCGGCATAGCCGTACAGCCGTAAGGCGAGGCCATCGACCTGCTGGCGCAGGGTGGATGCGACCATCTTGCACAGCGACGTTTGCGGCCCCGGAGGCAGCCCCTTGGCCATTTCGGCCAGAATGCGCAGTTCGGTCATCTCCAGCGCCTGCGCCTCCAGTTCGGTGCGCCCGATCGCGGTCATGAAGGCGCCGTCGTCGGCCATGTTTCCACCCAGTCCATCTGGCTCACCACCGGCAGCCTTGCGCAGTTTTTGAAGATCGGACAGGAGTTTGGGCGCATGGCAGGCGCCCCCGCGCTCATTTTCCAGCAGGAATTTGGCAATCGTCCAGCCGCCCTCTTCCTCACCCACCAGATTGTCGAGCGGGACGATGACATCGTCGAGAAAGACCTCGTTGACTTCATGGTCGCCAGCCAGGCCGATGATCGGGCGAACTTCGACGCCGGGCTGGTTCATATCGACCAGAATGAAGCTGATGCCCGCCTGCGGCTTGGCGGTGGGATCGGTGCGCAGCAGGCAGAAGATATGGGTCGCATGTTGAGCGTGGGTGGTCCACAGCTTGCGGCCGTTGATCAGATAATGATCGCCTTTGCGCTCCGCCTTGCTTTTGAGGTTGGCAAGGTCTGATCCTGCGCCCGGTTCCGAAAACCCCTGGCACCAATAATCGGTGCCATCCAATATGCGCGGCAGCAGGGTCGCTTTCTGCTCCGGTGTGCCGAAGCGGCAGATCACCGGGCCGAGCAGCTTGAGACTGAGCACCGGCAGGCTGGGCGCGTCGGCCAGCGCGCATTCTTTCTCAAAGATGTAGCGCTGGGTCATGGTCCAGCCGGTGCCGCCGCAATCGGCCGGCCAGTTGTAGGCGAGCCAGCCTTTGGCATGCAGGATCGCCTGCCATTCGCGACCGATGTCCGGTTCGACGAAGACGGTCGGGGTGGCGCGCATGCCCGCACGCAGATGGTCGGGCAACTGCTCATCCAGAAAGGCGCGCACTTCGGCACGGAAGGCTTCGTCCTGGGGGGTGAAATGAAGGTCCATAGGCCGTCAGCGCTGGAGGATGGTCACACCGGAAATGCCGGGCGCGCCATAGACATGGGTGTAGGCGGTCTTGGGGTCGCCGGGAACCTGACGGCCGCCGCCCAGACCCCGCAACTGCACGACATTTTCATAGACCTGCCGCAGGCCCGACGCGCCGATCGGCTCGCCACAGGCAAGGCATCCGCCATCGGTATTCACCGGCAGCTTGCCGCCGACCTGCGTCCAGCCTTCGGCCAGCCATTCTTCCTGCGCGCCGTCGGCGCAGAAGCCATTTTCGGCCATGTGCATGATCTCCGCGCCGGACTCCGTGTCTTGCAGCTGGGCGACGTCGATATCTTCGGGGCCGACACCCGCCATTTCATAAGCGGCGGCCGATGCCAGCAGAGTGGGCGCGCCACCGCGCACGATGTCCAGGCAGGGGGCGAACACCTCGAACGATCCGGGCGGTCGGGTGCGGACGGCGGCAGCCTTGACGCGCACGCTGGTCCGGCCGAGTTCGCGGGCCTTCTTCTCGCTCGCCAGGATCAGGGCGACGCCGCCCTCCGCGGGTGAACAGAACATATATTTGGTCAGCGGATCGTTGATCATCTGGCTGTTCAGGATGGTGTCGATGTCCACCGGCGCGCGACGCCAGGCATGGTCGGCATGGACGGCGTTGTTGAACGCCTTTTCCGACACGCGGCCCAGCGACTGGCTGGTGATGCCATGATGCTCCATATAGCGTTGCAGCTTCATCGCGAAAAACTGGGTCGTCACCATCATGCCGACCGATCCATACCAGTCAGGCAGGCTGTATTCGGCGGGCATGGCGTTGAAAGCGCCGCGCGGATGCTTGTCGAAACCGAGCGCCATGCCGATGTCGTATTGGCCCGATGCAATGCCCTGCCAGGCGCCGATCATGGCCGATCCGCCGGTGGCGCAACCATTTTTGACGTTGATGAAGGGCAAGCCGGTCAGGCCCAGTTCGTTGACGATCGTATCAGCATTGCCCGACGCATCGGAGCCGCCGAAGCCGAACTGGATGTCTTTCCACTCAACACCCGCGTCGGCCATGGCCTGTCGCGCGGCATAGGCGCCCTGTTGCAGGCCCGAAAGGCCGTCGGTGCGGCCGAAGGGATGGATGCCGACGCCGACGATGAAGACATCAGCCATGGGCTTTATCCTCATCCACGGGGGCGAAGGCATAGGTGACGACGGTACGCCCCGCGGCGTCTGTGGCGATGGGGATGATCACGGTTTCCATTTCCATGCCGATGCGGATCGCGTCGAACGGGATGCCGGTCAGCGGGGTTTCGACGATGACTGAACCGGGCAGTTCGACGTAGCCGATAGCGAAAGGTTCGAACGCCTCTGGCCCGATATAGGGAGGGCTTTTGGGGCGGTAACGCTGGATCGTCCAGGACCAGATATGCCCGCGTGACGGCAGATCGACGGCATCGAAGCGCGGATCGCCGATGGGGCAGGGAAAGACGATGCGGCCGGTTTCGCGATCCCGCCCGCCGATCAAGTGTGGCTGCGCGGTCGCATCGAATATGCCTTCCGCGACGGGAACCCTTTCAAGGCTGGCGAGGTCGGTGATTGCTCCGCTCCATTTGTCGTTTGTCTGTAACGACTATGGAAATGCAGACGCGCAAAAGCTGCTGTAAGAAAGCATAGGTTATCGAAAACGGGTGAGGCGGGCGGGTAAGAAAAAGCCCGCCGCGAACAATGCCGGGCGGGTTTTTTCCCTCTAATTTGGGTGGACCTGCGCCTAAAGCGGCGTCACCGCACCCATCATGTCGAGGCTGTGGGGCGTGCTTACTGTGGCGACGCTACCCAGATAGCCAAGCTGCGTGGCCTTGAAGACCGTCTGGCTGCGGTTCACCGCTTCCAGCTTGGTTGCGGCATTGTGAATATGGAAGCGAACCGTGGCGCAGCTGCGTGCCAGAATCATCGCGATCTCGACATCGGTCTTACCGACCGCAGCCCAGCGCAAGCACTCGACTTCTCGCTTTGACAGGCGACAGTTGGTGGGAATCCACGGGCGCTGACTGGTGACGCGCGAGTAGCCGCCGATGAAGCGGCGACTGTGATATTCCAGCTGATCGGCATAAAGATCAAATTCGCGGGACAAGTCTTCACGGCCGTCATCCAGCGGGGAAAAGCTGACCGCGCCGATCTGGCCGAAGGGCAGGTGGATCGGCACGACGATGACGGCGCGGGCGTTCACCAGTTCGCTGAAATGCGAGAGGTCGATCTTGCCCAGAAGTGGGTTGTGGGCGCGGGTATGAATGCCAGCGGCGTTGACCCAGAACGGATCGCTTTCGTAACGGCAAGCGAATGGCAGGGGCGACGTGAGCGCGAGCAGCGGCTTCTTCCACCATTGCTCTTTCGAAGACGGCCAACCGAACACGGTATGGGCAAGGATATTGCCATCCGCGTCGCACATCGGCATTTTCGACGCGATATTGGCGCAGGCGGCAACCCGGAAGTTACCGATTTCCATGGCAATGTCGCGCAGGGCCATTGCGGCGGGCAAAATATCTGCCGGCGTCGCAATCGCGGTGGGAACATGCCTGCGGGAACCTATGTCGGTGCCGATCTCTGTCGGGGTTCCGCCATCGTTCGAGCAGACGGCTGAAATGTCGCCTGATCTCTCCATGGGCCGGAGACTACGCCGCAACCCACTATGGATCAAGTCGAGCAAAACCTAGTACTACTACTAGGCCCATCCGGTCATATTTTCACAAACTATCGGAAAACGCAGGCGGGCTTCAGCCCAGCGCGGACTACCCTTTCATCCATGCACCATAGATATAGAAGTGAGGGGGCAGCTTGAATTTCGATCTCAACGAGGAGCAGGCTCTCCTCCGCAACCTCATCGAAAAATTCGCGGGCGAGCGCTACGATCCCGCCAAACGGCTGAGCTATGTCCGCGAAACGCATGGTTTTTGTCCAAAAGGCTGGGCAACGCTGGCTGAGACGGGTTTGCTCGCCTTTCCCTTTGCCGAGGAATTTGGCGGCTTTGGCGGCGGTAGCGTTGAACTGATAACGGTTATGGAGGCTATGGGCCGCGCCGTTGCCGTCGAACCGTTGCTGCCGGTCATTCTTCTGGCAGGTGGCATCATCGAAAATGCGGGGACCGATGCGCAGAAGGCCGATTGGCTGCCACGCCTGGCAACCGGCGAATCGATGGCCAGTCTCGCTTGTGGCGAGCATGAAGCGCGCTTCAATCAGGACAGGGTAGCGACCCGTGCGACCGGGGCAGTACTGAACGGCGCCAAGCAGATGGCGCTTGGGGGCAGCTTTGCCGATGTCTTCGTCATCTCGGCGATCGACGAGACAGGCGCAATGGGGCTTTTTCTTGTGCGGGCCGATGCTCCGGGCCTAGGCCGGCGCAACTATCGCATGACCGACGGGTCCAGCGCGACCGACCTGACGCTGAACAATGTTCCGGCGGAACGCATGGCGGGCGGGCAGCAGGCACTGGACGACGTATTGCTTGATGCGCGGTTGGCGATTTGCGCAGAGCTGGTCGGGTTGATGACCATGATGTTCGATGCGACACTCGATTATATCAAGACGCGCAGGCAATTCGGCCAGCAGATCGGGGCATTCCAGGCGATCCAACATCGGATGGCGGACAATTATGCGCGGCTGGAACTTAGCCGTTCGCAGCTCTATCGCGCGGCGGCGACGCGTCGTGAGGATGCAGGTCGCGCGGCCGCGATTACCGGGTCAAAAGCCTATATCAGTGCAAATGCGATGGCGCTGGGCGAGGATGCGGTACAATTGCATGGCGGCATCGGCACGACCGAGGAACTGATGGTCGGGCAGGCGTTCAAGCGCGTGATGTTGCTGGCGTCGCTGTTGGGCGACAGTGACTGGGAATTGCGGCGATATGAGGCCATGGCGGCGGCCTGAAGCCGCCGCGCAACCCTCTACAGGCTGGTAAGGTCCACCATGACCTTGCCGGTGTTACCACCCGAAAACAGCTTGCCATAGGCGTTCAGCGTCTCTTCCAGACCCTTGGTGACGTCGAAATCCATATCGACGATGCCGGATTCCAGCCATGGTGCGGTCAGGCGGTTGATTTCACCTCCGCGGAAATAGAAGTCGGGCGAAAAGAAGCCCGCGACCGTCAGCCGCTTCATCAGGATCAGGTCGAAATTATGCGGGCCGACCCGCTCCGCCCTGTCATAGGTGGAAATCAGGCCACAGATTGCGATCCGGCCGTTCATCGCCATGGCGGGCAGAGCGGTGTCCAGCGTGTCACCACCGACGCAATCGAAGAAACAGTCGATCCCGCCTGGCGCAAGCGCCGTGAGGCGCGTGGCCAGATCTTCGGATTTATAGTCTATCGCGGCAGCAAGGCCGTAGCGGCCGGTCAGCAGCGCGCATTTTTCCGGACCGCCGGCAATGCCGATGACACGGCATCCCATGGCCTTGGCGAATTGCGCCGCCAGCAGCCCGGTCGCACCAGCGGCGGCAGAGACAAGCACGGTTTCGCCGGGACGAACCTTGCCATATTCGGTCAGGCCCACATAGGCAGTCCAGCCATTGGGACCAAGTACGGCGAAATGCTGACGCATGTCGGGGATGTCGTCGACAATCCAGATGTCGCCCATGTCGGGATAGAGGACGCTATAGTCGGCCCACTGGCCATAGGCGCGGACGATATCGCCTGCTTTATACCCGGCGTGGCGCGATTCCACGACCTGACCCAGCACGAAGCCGATGATCTTGCTGCCCAGCGGCGTGGGGTCCATATAGCTGTCCGTTCGTGGGGTCAGCCACATGCGGGTGCCCGCGTCCAGCGACAGCCACAGGTTGCGCACCAGCAATTGGTTCTCACCGATTTCGGGTATGGCCTCTTCGCGCAATTTGATGCCCGATGCGAAGTCGGTGCCATCGGGATAGGCTTCCAGTTTCCAGAAACGGTTCATGCCGGTCATCCTCTTCTTTCCTATAGCTGCCATGCTTTGTCCCGACCTGTCATGCAGCTATGAAAAGCATCAATTGCCCGACGCCCCAGCGCGGGCCAGACGCAAAAACATAGAGAGGCAGGTTTCCAGCATAATGAGCGAAACATATCATCGGGTCGTCCAGGCATCGGACATTGAAGAAAAGGCAATGCTGCCGTTCGTCGTCAATCGTTGGCCCCTGTTCCTCTGCCGTGAGGAGGGGATCGTCCATGCGATCATCAACCGCTGCACCCATGCCGCCGCCGAACTGGCGCCTGGTGGGAAGGTCAGGCGCGGATCGGTGATGTGCCCGCTGCACGGTGCGCGGTTCAAATTGGAGAGTGGCGAATGTCTGGGCGGGACGGGCTACAAGCCGCTCAAGCTGTTCCCATGGCGCGAGTCGGACGATGGATGGATAGAGGTTGCCGTGCCGGACGAGGCGCCTGGGATGGAGCATCTGCCGGTCAAGGCGCTGGTCTGACCTAAGCCGCGCCGCCCTGTTTAGCCCAGTCGATCCCGCGCCGCAGCAGGTCGTAAAAGACCGGCAGATCCCAGGCGCAACGGTCGACTGTGGGCCAGTAATCGAGATGCGGCTGCATGTCGTAATGGCCCCGGCAATGGCCAAGCGTATTGTAGAGAACGGCGCCTTTGTCCTGCTTCTTGATGTAGAGGACGGGGTGCTTGTCCTGCGCCCACAGATCTTCGTCGAAGCCGGTCGCTTCGCCTGCAAATTCGGTTTCGAGCAGGACGTGCAGGTCGCCGTGGCACTCCATCAGATAGAGTTCGTCGGTCGTTTCGAACGGTTCGATGCCCCGTGTGATCGGATGGTTCGGGTCGGCGACGGTCACGCTATAGGGTGCAATCGGGGGATGGGCGATAAACTGGCTGCCCAGTGTCTCCATGAACAGTGGCGCCCATCGCGGGCTGCCATAGAGGCCGTTTTCGAACAGGCGCAGGACCGAGTTGGTGCCGTGCAACGCATACCAGCGTCCACCGCCCTTCACCCAGTCCCGCAGCGCTTCCTGCGCGCCGAGCGACGGCACGACGTCGCAGGTGTATGTAATGAGGAAGTCGGCCTGCGTGATCGCGTCGATATTGTCGTAATTTTCGAACACGCGGGTACGAATTCGCTCATCCTCTCCCAGCAGTTTGAGCAACTCAAGCCGGGCGAAGTCGATATCGTGATAAAGGCCGCCCGCAATCAGGACGCAGTCGATCCGCTTGGGATGCTCGTTCATGCCCGCATCCTCTCTTTTAGAACGATACGCCCTTGGTCATCGACCCGTCGATCCGAATATTCGCACCGGTCATGTAGCGGCAGGCGGGGGAGGCGATGAAGGCGATGGCCTTGCCGATTTCCTCGCCGGTGCCCATGCGACCGAACGGAATCTGTTGCAGGATCGAATCGTGGAATTCCGCCATATTGTCCTTGATATATTGCCACGGGCCATCGGCGGTGAAGACCGGGCCTGGGGTCACGCAGTTAACGCGGATGCCCTGGGCGGCATGTTTCTGCGCCAGCGCGGCGCTGTAGTTGATGATGGCGGCCTTCAGCGCATTATAGGGTTGTGGCCCCATGAATTCTTCTACCGCGCCGGTGGAGGAAATGGTGACGATTGAACCCGCGTCGGACTGTTCCAGCGCCGGCATCGCCGCCTGTATGCCGCGGACGAGGGGCAGGATGTCGCCGTTGAACACTGTGTTCCAGCCATCCACCGTGTCCGCGCCGGGGTTGACCGATACGAAGGATATGAAAATGTCGCATCCGCCAAGTTCCTGGGTGGCCTGCGCGATCCACGCCGGAAAGGCATCGGCGTCGGTGACGTCGACGGAGGCGCCGAACGCGCGCACGCCCAAGGCGGACAGTTCGGCGACGGCGTTATCGACCTTGCCTTGCGTGCGGCCGCACAGGGCGATTTCGCAGCCTTCCGCGGCCAGAACCCGCGCCACGGCGAGGCCCATGCTGGCATTGGCGCCCGCGAGGATGGCCTTGCGGCCCTTCAATCCCAGATCCATATCATCGCTCCTCTCGGTCCGCCGGTGCTTCGGCCTATATCAGGCTGGTTATCTAGCTGATGCCGTTATGTGTGGCACTGGTGTTTCCAACAGTGTTGGCCATTGAAGGCGCAGAACCAATGAAATTGACAGGGGCGCAGTGGCGTGCCGTCACCTATGACGGGCCGATAACGCCAGGAGAGATTTTCCGCATATGGGCAAGCCCGTTCTCGCCGACCTCGTCCGTTCCCACGCAAAGCTGCGGGCCGACGCCATTGCCTTGACGTTCGAGGGGCGGGACAGCCGTTACGCGGCGCTGGATGACAATGCCAGTCGCGTGGCCAGCGGTCTGATTGCGATGGGGCTGCCCGCTGGCGCTCGAATCGCATTTCTGGGCAAGAACAGCGATCTCTATTTCGAATATTGGCTGGGCGCTGCAAAAGCAGGCGTCGTGCTGGTGCCGATCAACTGGCGGCTGGCGACACCGGAGGTCGCCTATATAGTCGGCGACTGCAAACCCAGGCTGATAGTGACCGACCCGGAATTTCTCGACCGGCTGGACGCCGGTGGGGACTATAGGATTTTGACGACGCGGCCGGTCGAGGGGCAGGAAGATTTTTCGGCTTGGCGCGACATGCAGGCGGCGACCGATCCGCACAGGGACGCGGGCTATGACGAACCTGTGTTGCAGCTCTACACCTCCGGCACGACCGGCAATCCCAAGGGCGCGATGCTGACCAACCGCAGCCTGCTGGCGTTGCGGCAGGATACGCCGGATGCGGTCATGCCCGAATGGAATCGCTGGAGCGCGCAGGATGTCGCGCTGATCGCGATGCCGATTTTCCATATCAGCGGGTCGGGATGGGGACTGTGGTCGCTGCAACATGGCGGCAAAGGCGTGGTGGTCAGTGAGTTCGATCCGCACAAGGTGCTGGGCCTGCTGACCGAACACCGGATCACGAAGATCATGATGGTGCCCACCGCGATGCGGATCGTGTGCGACCATCCCGATGCGGCGAGGACCGATTTCAGTTTCCTCAAGACGATCTGCTATGGCGGCTCGGCCATTCCGCTGGACCTGATGCGACAAGCGATCGCAGTGTTCGGCTGCGGCTTTGCGCAGATGTACGGCATGACGGAAACCGCCGGGACTATTGTGGGGCTGCCGCCGGAGGATCATGATCCGGACGGCAATGCGCGGATGCGGGGGATCGGCGTGCCCTTGCCGGGCGTCGAGGTGCGGATCATCGACGAGGCGGGCGCGGAAGTGCCGCGCGGCGAAGTGGGCGAGATCGCGGTGCGATCTGCGGCGAACATGATCGGCTATTATGAGCGGCCAGAGGCGACAGCGGAGACGATCGACGCCGATGGCTGGATGCGGACGGGTGACGCGGGGACGATGGACGCGGATGGCTACCTCTATCTGGCGGACCGCATAAAAGACATGATCATCACCGGTGGCGAGAATGTCTATCCGGCAGAAGTCGAGAATGCGCTCTACAGTCACCCGCAGGTCAGCGACGTTGCGGTGATCGGCGTGCCGGACGTGAAATGGGGCGAGGCGGTGAAAGCGATCGTCGTGGCCGTGGAGGGCGAGGCGCCCGATCCGGCCGCTCTGATCGCCTGGGCGCGGGAGCGGATAGCGGCGTACAAAGCGCCCAAGAGCGTGGATTTCCGCGACAGCCTGCCGCGCAACCCATCGGGCAAGATATTGCGGCGGGTGCTGCGCGACGAATTTCGCTGACCTCCTGTTTCCGGCAGGTCACGGGCGCGCGCCGAACGCATAGCCTGATTCAAAGCTAGAACAGGAGAGCGTATCGCATGACCGCCAATTTCACCGGGCCGCTGGAGGATCGCATGGCGATCCGCGAGGTGCTGGAAACATATGCCGACGCGGTCAATCGCGTGGACGAGGAACTATGGGCCTCGATCTGGGTGGAGGACAGCCACTGGGATCTGTCGCATTATCCCGAACTGGGGATCGTCGAGGGCAAGGAGGCGATCGTCGCGCTGTGGCGCGGGGCGATGCCGCATTATCCCAAATTGAGCTTCCTTGTGACCGTGGGCATGATCCAGGTGGATGGGGATGTTGCGCACGCGCGGACCTATATTTCGGAAGTCTATGAGGAGCCGGAAACGCTCAAGGATAAGCGGGCGCGGGCCTGCTATAATGACAGGCTGGTGAAGCGGGACGGGGCGTGGTTCCTGCAAAGCCGCAGCTTCACGATCATTCATCAGACCTGAGCGAAGGGGCAGACCGATGATCGTTATCACCGGACAGATTTTCACCGACGCGGACACGCTGCCCGCGCTATATGCGCGGCTCAAGGCGCTGTGCGAGCCATCGCGCGCCGAGGACGGCTGCATATTCTATCATATGGCGATGGAGGATGCGGAGCGGGGCGTCATCATGGCGATGGAGGGGTGGCGCGACCAGGCGGCGCTCGACACGCATCTCGCGCTGCCTGCGATCGCCGCGCTGCTGGAGGATTTTGCAGGGAAGTTCAGTAACGACGTGCAAATCCATCAGGTGACAGGTTCGCAGCGGCTGAGCATCTGATGCCCTTTGCGCCCTCTCCCGCGCAGGGAGAGGGCGTTTTGCTCATTTCGCCGTCATGCCACCATCGATCACCAGTTCCGATCCGGTCATGAAACTGGCGGCCGGGGTGGAGAGATAGACGATACCCGCGGCGATTTCGTCCGGATCGCCCATGCGGCCCATGGCGTGATTGGCCGAGACAGTGGCGCGGGCGGTCGCTTCGTCGGGAAACAGGCCATCATCGACATAGCGGGCGTAGATCGTATCCATCATGTTGGTGTCGATGCCACCGGGATGGACGCTGTTGACGCGGATCGGCAAGCCCATCATCGCGAACTCCAGTCCCGCGCTCTTGCTGAACAGCTTCACCGCACCCTTGCTGGCGCAATAGGTGGCCATGAGCGCGGACCCGCGCAGGCCGCCGACGGACGACAGGTTGACGATCGAGGAGCCGCCCTTGCGGTCTTTACCGCTGCGCGCGAGCAATTCCTGTGCGGCGCGGGTTCCTAAGAACACCCCCTCGACGTTGATCGCCATGCATTTGCGAAATTCGGCGAGCGTGGTGCTGGCGATGCTGTTGGTTACGGAAATGCCCGCATTATTGACCAATATGTCCAGCCGGCCATGCGTGGCTTCGATATGGTCGATCACGGCGGCCCAGTTTTCCTCGTCCGTAACATCCAGCCTGCGATAATCGGCGACGCCCGCTATTGTAGCACTGTCGGCCAGGTCTGTTGCAATGACGGTGGCCCCCGCCTCGGCCAATGCTTCGCACGTCGCGCGGCCGATGCCGCCGGTGGCGCCGGAAACCAGCGCTACGGCGCCGGCCAGGTCGAAATTCGGCATAGATAATCCTTTTCGATAGGAGGTTAGCGGGCGGTCCAGCCGCCATCGACCACGACTTCGCTGCCCGTCATGTAGCTGGCGTCATCGCTGGCGAGGAAGGCGACGACCTTGCCGATTTCGATGGGTTGGGCGAGCCGTTTGATCGGCGTGGTTTCCGCCATGGCGTCGATCAGTTCCTGCGCCGTGCAGCCGTCGCGGGCCGCCCAGCGCTCCATGCCCTGATGCAACAACGGGGTTTCGACGAAGCCGGGATGGATGCTGTTGACGCGGATGGGGACGCCCGCGTCGGCAAACTCCAGCGCGTTGGACTTGGAAAAGAGCCTGACGGCGCCTTTGGAGGCATTATAGGCCGATACGTCGCCCATGCCGACCAGCCCCATGATCGAGCTGACATTGACGATGCTGGAGCCGTAGGGCGTATTTGCGCCCGCTTTGGCCAGGAGCGGCTGGAACGTCTTGGTTCCCAGGAAGACGGTGTCGACATTGAGCGTCATCAGCCGCCGCCAGTCGGCCAGCGCCAGATCCTGCACCTTGCCGGTCAGATCCGATCCGACGTTGTTCACCAATATGTCCAGATGCCCATGGTCCCGCTCGATCCGGGCGCGGGCCGCGATCCAGGCATCCTCCTGCGTCGCGTCGAGAGCGATGTAGCTGGCGTTTCCGATAGCTTCCAGCGCCTGCGCGACCTGCGGGCTGTCTTCGGCATCCAGATCAGTGATGATCGTGGTCGCGCCGTCGGCGGACAGGCACTCGCAAATGGCGCGGCCGATGCCACGCAAGCCACCGGAAACCAGGGCAATTCTTCCGTCCAGACGGCCTGTGCTCATATCCTCATCCTCTTGTTCGCGTGTGACGGTTGTTGTCCCGCTATGTCGGCGAAGCAACACCTGCAGCTTTTCACAGGGTGACCAGATCGGAGCGCGGGTGCATTGGTGGATTATCGGCGGGTGCAGCCAGAAAAGAACAATGCCCGCCATCAAAATATATCGATTTCGGTCACGCCGCATCAACGCGGCGAACCATCAGGAGGGGAGTTTGGATATCATGGATTTTGCAATCAGCCGTCAGGGCCTGAAGCTGAGCGGAAGCGTGCTCGCGCTTACGCTGGCGATTGCCGTTCCTGCCATGGCCCAGGACGTGGCCGCGCCACAGGCCGCCGCTGAGCCAGCGCAGGGCGGCTTGACCGACATCGTCGTCACGGCCCGCAAGCGCGCGGAAAGTGTGCAGGACGTGCCCGTGGCCGTCACCGCGCTGTCCGCCGAACTCATCAACAAGCAGGATCTGACCTCGATCGAGAAGATCGCGGCGCGCACGCCCAACCTCAATGTCGGGCGCGCATCGAACGGTTCGGGCGCGCAGCTCACCCTGCGCGGCATCGGCTCGTCCTCGACCTCGATCGGTATCGAACAGTCGGTCGCGGTCGTCGTCGACGGCGTCTATTATGGTCAGGGCCGCATCATCAACGAAGGCTTCTTCGATCTGGGCGGGGTCGAAATCCTCAAGGGGCCGCAGGCTCTGTTCTTCGGCAAGAATGCCACGGCGGGCGTGATTTCGCTGACCAGCGCCGATCCGACCAGCACGCCGGAGTTCAAAGCCAAGGCTGGTTATGAATTCAACGCGCAGCAGGTGCAATTGGAAGGTGTCGCTTCAGGCCCATTGACCGATACGCTGGGTATTCGCGTCGCGGTGCGCGCGTCGAAAATGTATGAAGGCTATTACAAGAACGTCTCCACCCCGTTCAACTACGCGACCCTGGACGTGGCGACCGGCACGGCGGGAAGTGTCGTGTCCAACCCGGCGCCCGAAGACCAGCCCGGCGAAAAGGAATTGCTGGGTCGCATCACCCTGAAATGGGAACCGACCGATCGTTTCACCGCCACGGTCAAGGGGTCGGGCACCTATAGCAAGACCAATAACAACAGCTGGAACTATGTGGCGTTCAATTGCCCGAACGGCGGTGTCAGCCAGCTGACCGGCTATACCTGTCAGCGCGACTTTGTCGGTCATCAGAACAAGCTGCCGGCCGAATTCGCCGCCAACATCCCTTTCGCCAAGGACGATGGCAGCCTTTATAACCGCTACAAATCCTGGGCGGTCACGGCGAACCTCAATTATGAAATGGATGATGTGACGCTCACGTCCGTCACCAACTATAACTGGAACAATAACCGCTGGGCCTGCGCTTGCGACTTCCAGTCCAGCCCCGCGTCCAACTGGGCGACGGAAAATTCGACCTATCATGCTTTCTCATCGGAATTTCGCGCGCTGACGACGTTCGATGCGCCGATCAACCTGATGGTCGGCGGATTGTATCAGAAGACCAAGCGGACCTTTGACCAGTATATCGTGCTGGCTGGCCTGACCAACAGCGCCGCCGCGCCCGAAGATGAATTTCTCGCCACGCGCAAGACCAGCTTCACGAACGGCGAAACGATCGCCGCCTTCGCGCAGGTGACATGGAAAGTGGTGCCCACGGTCGAAATCGCCGGTGGCGCGCGTTACACGCATGAGACGAAGGACAGCTTCTTCACCCAGCCCTATAATAATCCTGGCTTGACCTCGGTCTTCCGTCCGCAGGATGATCCCGATGGCCTGGGGGTCGTGACCGCTAACCAGACCTTCAACAACTGGTCGCCCGAAGCGACGATCACATGGAAGCCCAATCGCGAATTCCTGGTCTATGGCGCGTTCAAGACCGCGTACAAGTCGGGCGGCTTTTCGAACGGCGGCATCAATTCCAAGCTGTCGAGCGTCCCGTTCGACGATCTGACCTTCGACCCGGAAAAGGCGAGCGGGTTCGAGGCGGGTATCAAGTCGACCCTGCTGGACAACCAGTTGCGCCTGAACCTGGGCCTGTACAGCTATGGCTACAGCAACCTTCAGATCGATTTCTTCAACTCGCCGATCTTCGCGTTCCAGACCCTGACCGCCGACGCGCGCACAAAGGGCGTGGAGCTGGAGTTTGAATATGCGCCGCGCAACCTGTTGGGCCTCAACCTCCATGGCTCGATCAACTATAACCGCGCCCGCTACACCGACTTCCCCGATGCGCCCTGCTATGCGGGCCAGAGCCAGTCGGAAGGCTGCAATGTGACTGTCGGTACGGCGCAACGCCAGAACCTGAAAGGCCAGCCGCTGTCGGTCGCGCCGGAATGGACGGGCACGCTGGGCTTTGCCTATGACATGACGATGGGGAACGGCATGATGCTCGGCTTCAACGCGGACGCTCGCTACAGCGACTCCTATCTGGCGTCGGGCTTCGGCAGCCTCGATTCCAAACAGAGCAGCTATGTGTCGATCGATGCGGGTATTCGTCTGGGAGCGGAGGATGAGCGCTGGCAGATTGCGCTGATCGGCAAGAATCTGACCAATCGCTTCTATGTGACCGGCGCGGTGGATGGTCCGTCGACCGGCGGCGCATCGGGTGGGCTGACTCCGGCGCATGCCGACCAGCTTGGCTTCGGGACGTTGCCGCGCACCGTCATGCTCCAGCTTTCGACCAAATTCTGACACTGGCAGGGGCGCTTTCCATAGGGAAGGCGCCCCTTTCTTCACAGGGATATGACTATGGACGCCGAACGCTACGCCGCCACCAAAGGCCTGGTCGAACATCTCTATGCGTTGACCGGCGCGGGCAAGTGGGACGAGGTGGAGGCGCTGCTGACGGACGATTTTCGTATCGTCGAGGCGGAAAGCCTGCCGTTTGGCGGCGTGTATGAGGGCAAGGGTGCGTTGCAGGAACTTTTCACGAAGGTCTTCGCCTTCTGGGAAGATCCTTCGCTCGACTATAAGGATATAGCGGTGTCGCAGGACAATATCGTCGTCCTGCTCTCCTTTCATGCCACCTCGCGCCATAATGGCCAGCGGCTGGAAATGCCACTTTGCGAGGTTTTCCATCTGCGCGACGGCAAGTTCAGCGGCATCACGCCCTATTATTTTGACACCGCAGCCATCTGTCGCGCGACCGGAACGCTCGTCGACGCCTGACCTTTTTTGCGGCCTGCGATTTGTGGCAGGCGGCAAAGGACGCAACCCTTGCCATGATGGTAGAAGACAAGCGTAATCAGGCAAGAGGATCACAAGCACATGAGCAATTTGTCGGGCAAGGTCGCCCTGGTCACTGGCGGCACATCGGGCATCGGCAAGGCGACCGTGGAGCGCCTGTCCGCTGACGGCGCGAAGGTGATCTTCACGGGATCGAACGAGGCCGCCGCTGCCGCGATCACTGCCGCGACCGGCGCGACTTTCTTCAAGAGCCGGGTGCAGGAGCCTGCCGACTGGGCGCGCTTCGATGCGATGGTGCGGGCCGACTTTGGCCACCTCGACATCGCCTTCGCCAATGCGGGGATGGAGCGCGGCGACAGCAGCGTGGAAAAGATCGCGCTCGACGACTGGAACGGCCTGCTGGACGTCAACCTGACCGGCGTGATGCTGACCGCGCAGGCCGCCGTCCGCCTGATGCGCGACAATCCGGGTGGAGCCATCGGTTCGATCATCATCAACAGTTCGATGAGCGCGCATAAGGCGATGGGCAATTTCGTTGCCTATTCAACCACCAAGGGGGCGGTGCTGGCGCTGTCCAAGTCGACGGCGATGCACTGTGCGAACGAAGGGATGAAGATCCGCTGCAACGCGATTCTGCCGGGCGTCGTGCAGACCGAAATGATCCAGGCGATCATCGACAAGTCCCCCGATAGTGCCGGTGCGTTGGCCGCCTATCAGGGCATGTCCCCGCTGCGCCGCATGGCCCAGGTGGGGGAGGTCGCGGCGCTGGTGTCTTTCCTTGCGTCGGACGACGCGGCGTTCATCTCTGGCGCGGAATATGCGATCGACGGCGCGTCGACGGCAGGAATGATGGGCGTCTAACAGTTGGCTCCTGCTTTCGCAGGAGCCATCATTATCACAGGACCGGGGGCGTCTTGTCCGGGTCGTCGTTCAGATAATAGTCGATATAGCGGTGGAAATACTGGTTCCCGCGCTCGTTGCGACCGAAGGTGATGTTCGGGCGGGCGCCCGATTCCATACCCTTCTGCACTTGCAGGCCGACGCCATAATCCTCCACATCGACGACGTCGCGCAGCCAGTCCATCATGCCTTCGATGGCGGCGGCGTCGGCATCGTCCTTTGGCCCCTGGCGACGGATGAACAGCAGGTTGGTCATATTCTTGTCCGGCGTCGGGCCGGGGATCAGTTGCGCGACCTGCGTGATTTCGGGAGCGAAAAAGACGCTGACATTGGGGAAGATGGTGCGAACAAAGTCATAGCCTTCATTCTCATGGCTGCCCCATGTCTCGCGCGGCAATGCGCCCAGCGCTTCCTTGATGCGCACCTGCGGATAGCCCACGCGCAAATGCGGGCCATAGGCGGTAAAGCTCATGATGTTGCTGAAGGTGCGCGGATGAATGGTTTCGGGATGAGCCGCCGCGAAATGATAGCCCTCCAGATAGCCGTCATAGGCGATCTTCCAATTGGCGCCGTAAATGCGCCGCGATCCGCAGAAATGCCATTTGTCCAGCTCATAGGCGTTAAGGTCATCGAGCATGCCGCCCAGATGCTTGCCGATGTCCATGTCGGCATTGGGGTCCAGGCTGACCCAGATGATGCCGCCCGCCTCTGCGCAGGGCAGGGTGGTCAGGTTATGGTCTTCCTTGCAGATCGCGCCGAACTTCTGGGGTTCGGCGACGCCGATCAGCTTGCCGTCATTGGCGAAGGTCCAGGCATGATAGGGGCAGGAAAAACGCTTCGCATTACCATGGCCTTCGGGTTTCAGGATCATGCCGCGATGCGAGCAGACATTGTACATCGCCGTGACCGACCCGTCATTGCGACGGGTAATCAGGATGGGTTTGCCCATCAGATCCATCGCCTTATAGTCGCCGGGGTTGGGCATTTCGGCGGTCAGTGCGGCCAGCAAGGGCAATTTCAGGAAGATTTCCGACATTTCCCGGTCGAACCAGCCGGTGTCGGTATAGGCGGTGGAGGGCACCTGCATCGTGTCTTCGGCGCAGTCGGTGGTGCCATTTTCAACGAAGTCCAGCATTCTGGCCGCTTCGTCGCCGATTATATCATGATAGCCCATGTGCTTCTCTCTCCTCAGGGCAGGCAGACGATGGTCTTGCCGGTAGTCTTGCCGCTCATCAAACGAATGAGCGCGTCCGGTGCGGCTTCCAGCCCGTGCGTGATATTTTCCAAGGGGCGCAAGTCGCCCGATTTTACCCAGTTACTGATACGCGACTGCGCCTCGCCCAGAAACTCTGGATGTTCATAGGTGAGGAAACCCTGCATCGTCGCGCGCTTCACCAGCAACTGCCACAGGTTGCGGATCGGATATTGTTCGTCGGCATGATTATAGTTGGCGATCATCCCGCAAATGACGACCCGGCCGTGATCGGCCAGATGAGGCAGTATCGCGTCGAGTATCTCGCCGCCGACATTGTCGAAATAAACGTCGATCCCCTGCGGGGCGGCGGCGGCAATCTTTTCGTCCAGCGTGCCGGGCGCTTTATAGTCGATCACCGCGTCAAAACCCAGGTCGCGGCATAGCGCGACCTTGTCGGGTGAACTGGTGACGCCAATGGTGCGGCAACCGGCCAGGCGCGCGATCTGGCCAGCGACATTGCCGACCGCACCCGCCGCCGCGCTGATCGCGACGGTATCACCCGGCTTGATACGGCCGATGGCGAACAGGCCGACATAGGCGGTCAGGCCAGAGGGGCCGAGCGTGCCCATGTAGAGCGACAGGGCATCCCGATCGGGGCAGTCGCATTTTTCCAGGCCCAGCGCGTCGGCGCCCAGCACGCTATATTCTTCCCATGCCGCGAGCGCACGGATAGTATCGCCGACTGCAAAGCCGGGCAGGCGACTGTCCACCACTTCGCCCAGCGCCATGCCGCGAATGGGGTCGCCGATCGCCAGCGGCGGAAGATAGCTGGGCCGGTCGTCCAGAAACCCCCGGATGGCCGCATCGATCGCGAACACCCGATTGCGGACGAGCATGGCGCCATCAGCCACAGGCGGTAGCGGGGCTTCCTGCAAGTGGAAGTCATCCGCTTGGGGAAGCCCGGTTGGACGCCGCGCCAGCGTGATTTTGCGATTGATGCCGGTCATGTCTCTCCCTCATGCCGGTCGTGGCCGGCCGCGGAATGATAAGGGGGCAGGCGGTTCGCGCTTCCCTGTCACTACCGCTAGGTCCGGCCATCTTGCCCTTGGCCTGCCTTTTGATCGCCTGATGCAATCCATAGGTCATGATTGGCAGAAGATTCGATAGGTTGGGTCAAGGAAGAGGAGATTCGAGACTATGGCTGACGCCGATCCCCAGATCAAAGCCCCGCCGCAGATCAAGGGAGAACCACTGCCCCGCTGCCCCGGCACGTCCTATCGCGACCTGGCGCTGGAGGACACCAACGAGGTGCCTGAGTTCCTGTATCAGGATGTGTATGAAAATCTGGGATCTGACCCGATTCCCGCGTCGCGCTACACCGATCCGGCCTTTTTCGAGCTGGAAAAGCAGAAAATGTGGCCCAAGGTGTGGCAGTTCGCCGTGCGCGAGGAGGAGTTGTCCGAACCTGGCGATTATGCGGTGTACGAAAATGTCGGCAAGTCCTTCATCATCGTACGGCAGGAGGATATGTCTGTCCGCGCCTTCTACAATGTCTGCCTGCATCGCGGCCGCAAGCTGAAGCTGGAAAGCGGCTGGGCGGGCGAGCTGCAATGTCCATTCCACGGCTTTACCTGGAACATGGACGGGTCGATGAAACAGATTCCATGCCGCTGGGATTTTTCGCATCTGTCGGACGAGAAAATGGCGCTGCCGGAAGTGTCGGTCGGCCAATGGGGCGGCTATATCTTCATTCGCGAGGCCGCCGAAGGGCCAAGTCTTGAGGAATATCTGGCGCCGATCCCCGAACATTTCCAGCGCTGGAAGCATGAGGAATGCACGACCGTCATCTGGGTTGGCAAGGTAGTTCCGGCCAATTGGAAGGTGGTGATGGAGGCTTTCATGGAAAGCTGGCACACGGTTGTTACGCACCCGCAATTGCTGCCGTTCACCGGCGACGCCAATTCGATGTATAATATCTATGGCGATTATACGAACCTGACGGTCACGCCTTTTGGCACCATGTCTCCGCATATCGACCCGGAAGGGAAGGCGCAGCAATGGATCGTCGACGAATTCGTCAAATATAATGGCCGCTCGTCCGACAATTATGACGAGCAGCCCGAGGGTGGCTACAACGTCAAGGTGCCGGAGGGGATGACGGCGCGCGCCGCGTTGGGCGAAAGCCTGCGCGAAACGACCAGCAAGATGTTCGGGCAGGACATCAGCTTCGCGTCGGACAGTGAGATGATGGACGCGCTGCTCTATAATATCTTCCCCAACTACAGTCCGTGGGCCGGGTTTCAGCCGAACATCGTCTATCGCTGGCGTCCGTGGCACGATGTCGACCATTGCCTGATGGAGGTTCGCATCCTTACGCGCACGCCGCCGGGTGAAACGCCGCCCAAATGTCCGCCCATGCACTTCCTGACCGACGACCAGAAATGGAGCGAAGCGGCCGAGATCGGCATATTGGGCGACGTGTTCGAGCAGGATATGGAGAATTTGCCCTTCGTGCAGCAGGGGCTGAAAAGCTCTGCCAATGGTGAAGTGCAACTGGCCAATTATCAGGAAATCCAGATCCGCCAGTTCCAGAATACGTTGATGAAATTCATCGACGCGGAATGACGATGACCGGGACCGCGCAGCAGCGCTTCGCCGGGTCGGGCGCGATCCGGCAGGGGCATGGCTTCGATGTCGAGCGGCTGACCCAGTGGATGGAAAGCCATGTGGCGGGCTTTGCTGGCCCGCCCACGGTCGAACAGTTCAAGGGTGGCCAGTCCAATCCGACCTACAAGCTGATTACGCCGGGCGCCAAATATGTGATGCGCCGCAAGCCGCCCGGCAAGCTGTTGAAGGGCGCGCACGCGATCGAGCGGGAATATCGTGTCATCAGTGCGCTGGGCGCGGCGGGCTTTCCCGTCGCCCATGCCTATGCGCTGTGCGAGGATGAGGAGATCGTTGGCACGGCGTTCTACCTGATGGAGATGGTCGAAGGACGCATCTTCTGGGATTCGACCTTGCCGGGCCTGAGCGCCGACGAGCGCCCGGCCTATTTTGACGCGATGAATGCCGCCATCGCCCGGTTGCACGGGTTCGATGCGGACGCGATCGGCCTTGGCGACTATGGGCGGGCGGGCAATTATTTCGAGCGGCAGGTGGGGCGCTGGTCGCGCCAATATGGCGAGGATGTCGAGGCCGGTCGGCTGGACGATATGGACTGGCTGGTCGAGTGGCTGCCCGCGCATATCCCGGCAGGCGACGACAGCGGGATCGTGCATGGCGATTTCCGCGCCGACAACATGATCTGGCATGCGACCGAGCCGAAGATACTGGCCGTACTCGACTGGGAGCTATCGACGCTGGGTCATCCGCTCGCCGATTTCACCTATCATCTGATGATGTACCATCTGCCGCCGCATATCATCGGCGGGTTCAAGGGCGCGGACCTGGCCGCGCTGAACATCCCTGCGCAGGATGCCTATGTGGCCGCCTATTGCGCGCGAACGGGCAGGGCGGGGATCGACAATCTGTCCTTCTACCTCGTCTTCAACATGTTCCGCTTTGCCGCGATCATCCACGGCATCAAGGGGCGGATGGCGCGCGGCACGGCCTCTTCACCAGAGGCAGCCAGCCTGGTCGATACATTGCCCGAACTGGCCGGCCTCGCCCGCGCCATGGCGGAACGAAAGGACTGATATTTCCATGATTACCGCTCCCCATCCCGCGCCGACACAGCGCGCGGCCGATCTTGCCGCGCGGGTCGAGGCCTTCGTGCGGGAAACGATCATCCCCTATGAGAAAGACCCGCGTCAGGACGCGCATGGCCCTACGGAGGAACTGGTCGCGGAGATGCGCGAAAAGGCACGCGCGGCCGGGCTGATGACGCCGCATGTCCTGCCCGAAGGCGGGCATTTGACCCATCGCGAAACCGCGCTCGTGCTCAAGAAATCGGGACTGTCCATCCTTGGCCCCACGGCGCTTAACACTGCCGCGCCGGACGAGGGGAATATGTACCTGATCGGCAAGGTCGGCACGCAGGCGCAGAAGGATCATTTTCTTAGCCCCATGCACCGGGGCGAGGCGCGCTCCGCCTTCTTCATGACCGAACCGGCGGAGGATGACGGCGCAGGCGCCGACCCGTCGATGATGAAGACGACCGCCGTGCAGGATGGCGACCATTGGGTCATCAACGGCCGCAAGGCGTTCATCACCGGGGCCAAGGGCGCCAAGGTCGGCATCATCATGGCCAATAGCGGCACGGCGGAGAAGATGGCGGCGACGATGTTTCTGGTCGACCTGCCCGATCCGGCGATCCGTATCGAGCGGGTGATGGACACGCTGGACGGATCGATGCCCGGCGGGCATTCGGTGATCGCGATCGACAATCTGCGTGTGTCCGCCGATCAGGTGCTGGGGGAATTGCACCAGGGATTCGACTATGCGCAAATCCGCCTGAGCCCCGCGCGGCTGACCCATTGCATGCGCTGGTTGGGCGCGTGCATTCGCGCGCAGGAAATTGCGTCGGCCTATGCGTGCAAGCGCAAGGCATTCGGCAAGCCGCTGATCGACCATGAAGGCGTGGGGTTCCCGCTGGCGGACAATCTGATCGACCTAAAGCAATGCGAACTCATCATCGACTGGTGCGCCGATGTGCTGGACAGCGGCCAGCTTGGCACGACGGAGAGTTCCATGGCGAAGGTTGCCGTGTCCGAAGCGCTGTTCCGGGTCGCTGACCGCTGCATTCAGGTGATGGGTGGCACCGGCGTCACGCAGGATACGATGGTCGAGCAGGTGTTCCGCGAAATTCGCGCCTTCCGTATCTATGACGGCCCGACTGAGGTGCATAAATGGAGCCTCGCCAAGAAGATCAAACGCGCCAACGCGGGGCACTGATGCGCCAGCTTGTCCTTGCCGATCGCCCGATCGGTCGGCCGGTTGCGGCCACCGATTTCGCGATGGTCGATGTGCCAATGCCAGCGCCCGGTCCCGGCCAGATGCTGCTGGCGACACGATGGCTGGGTTTTGAACCGGCGCAGAAGGGATGGATGGAGAATTTCGGCGGCTATGTCGCGCCGATCGAGATGGGCGACGTCATGCGCGGCATGGGCGTGGCGGAGGTGATCGCGAGTGAGGGCGGCAAGTTTCCGGTTGGTGCGATGGTCACCGGCATGACCGGCTGGACCGAGGCGCTGGTGAGCGACGGGGCGGGCTTTGACCTGTGCCATGCCGATTTGCCGCCGGAGGCCATGCTGGGGTTGCTGGGCATACCGGGGCTGACCGCCTGGGTCGGCCTGCATCGGATCGGGCGTCCGGTGGCGGGCGATACGGTCGTGGTGTCGGGTGCGGCGGGGGCTACCGGATCGGTGGCGGGGCAGTTGGCGAAGATCGCAGGATGCCAGGTGATCGGCATTGCCGGTGGCGCGGAAAAATGCGCCTGGCTGGTCGAAGAAGCCGGGTTCGATGCGGCGATCGACTATAAGGCGGGCGATATATCCGGGCAGTTGAAGGCGCTGGCGCCCAAGGGCATCGATGTCATCTATGACAATGTCGGGGGCGATGTGCTGGACGCGATGCTGGCGCGGCTGGCGATCGGTGCGCGGGTCGTGCTGTGCGGGGGTATCAGCCGCTATGAGCAAGGGGGCAAGATCGCCGGACCTGCCAATTATTTCAACCTGATCCTGCGCCGCGCAACGATGGGCGGGTTCATCGTGCTGGACCATGAAGCTGAATGGCCTGCGATACGCGCACGGCTCGCTGCGCTGGCATTGGCAGGCCGGATCAAATGGCAGATGGACGTGGTGGAAGGTCTGGAAAATGCCCCGGCGGCGCTGGCGCGTCTGTTCACGGGCGCGAACCGGGGGAAGCAAGTACTACGATTGTAGCGATTACACCAGTTTCAATATCATCTTGCCCTGATTGCTGCCCTCGAACAGGCGAAGGAAGGCCGGGAAGGCATTGTCGATCCCCTCGTCGATATGCTCGTCGAAGCGCAGCTTGCCTTCGCCGACCAGCTTGGCCATCGCCATGCCGCCCTCGTTGAAGCGGTCGAGAAATTCGCTGATCAGGAAGCCGCGGATGGTGGCCATGCGTGCGATCAGCTTCCACAGGTTGCGCGTGCCATAGGGCGCGCCATTATATTCGGAGATCAGGCCGCACAGGCCGATCCGGGCATGGGCATTGATATGATCCAGCGTCGCGTCGAGGCCGATACCGCCGACATTCTCGAACACCAGATCGATACCGTCCGGGCAGGCTTTGCCGATCGCGGCGGCGAGCGCCTCGGCATCTTTGCCGCGATAATCGACCGCCGCGTCAAAACCATAATCCTCGATCAGACGGCGGCATTTTTCCGGTCCTCCAGCAATGCCGACGACCCGCGCACCGGCCAGCCTGCCCAATTGCCCCGCCAGTGATCCGACCGCGCCTGCCGCGCCGCTGATCAGGAAGGTTTCGCCGGATTGGGGCTTCAATATGTCGTTCACCCCGAAATAGGCGGTCAGACCAACGGCGCCCATCACGGACAGATAGTTGGTGACGGACGGGACGAGGGTGGCGTCGATCGGGCTGGTGAAACCACCCTTTTGCGCGACCGAATAATGCTCGATCTTGTTGAGGCCCATGACCCAGTCGCCAGGCGCAAAGCCCTCCAGATTGCTGGCTTCGACCACGCCGACCGTAGTGGCACGCACCGCATCACCCAGCGCGACGGGCGGCAGGTAGCTGGGCACGTCGTCCAGCCAGCCGCGAATGGCCGGGTCGAGCGAGGCATAATGATTGCGGACGAGTATCTGGTCGGGACCGATGGCGGGGACGGGTTCGTCGACGAGCGTGAAATCGTCCGGTCTGATCATGCCGTCGGGGCGTGCGGTGAGGAGGAAACGGCGGTTGATGGGCATGTCTGTCAGCGTCCCGATGTGCCCGACGCCCAGTCGAGCGTCTGGCTGAAATCCGCGCCGTTGCGGCCCGGCAGATGAATGAGCGGCATACCCGCCATGAAGGCGTCGCTCGGCGCATCCTTGCGCGCCCAGTCGATCAGTTCGCGACGGCGCTGGATCGCCCATTTCCCGTCCTTATACGTATATTCGTCGATATACCGGCCAGCCATGAACAGGTCGAATTCCTCGCCATCCTCGAACTGACGGTGCCAGGCGAAAAAATAGACCTCGCCGCTGCCGGTGCCTGCCTCTGCATCAACCTCCAGGTCGATCTGGCCGACCAGATGCTGGCTGCCGCCCATCCCGGCAAGGAAAGCCTGGGCAAAGTCAGTATAGGCCTTTGGTCCCCCGCGCAGCAGGCCGCAATCGACGTCGGAATCGGTATGAAAGGCGGTCATCTGCAAGTCATGGTCCAGTCGATCCTGACCACGCATGTAAGCGAAGATCGCCTTGTGAATGTCACGACGGGCGGCCAGATCACGGATTTCGGCTTCCAGGTTCATCGGTTCACTTCCTGTCATTTCTGCATCCTAGTTCCACATGGCATAGACGGGATCATCGGGGCCTTGCTTGCCCTGTAAATCAGACGACGCGCCCGGACCGCCATTCATGTCGCAACTGGTTTTGTCGACGCGGCTCCAGTCGCTGACGAAAGTGCGCGCGGCAAATTTCCACACGCCTTCGCGCCGACTGAAGCGATCCAGATAGCGCCCACCGGACAGCATTTCCGACTTGCCCATTTCCAGGTCCGTCATGGACGAGACGGCGATGACATAGGTTTCGCCAACGGCGGTATCGCCGGTCACTTCGATCCATTGATTTGCGATCGAATGAAAGGTCTGATCGAACACCGCTCTAACAATACCGCAGATTTCGGTCGCGAATTGCTGGCCATTGCCGTTGAACGCGCCGCTCACGACGACGCTGTCGTCATGGAAGATGCTTTTCAACAAAGCTTCGTCTGCGCGGTCCACGCCACGGCAATAGGCCATCGTCAGGTCGGCGATCTGCTGGCGTGAAAGGACAGCATCGATCGCCTTGTCGGTAGCGGTGGAATGGGGGTCGCCGCCGGAAGGGTCTGGCCTGTCGCTCACGCCATCGTTTCCCCATTGTCGATGACGATGTGGGTGCCGGTGATCTGGCGCGATTCTTCGGAGGCGAGGAACAGGACGAGATTGGCGACATCCTCGGGCTGGCCCTGGCCCTGCGCGTTCACCTGATCGAGGCCGGCGGCGTCGGCGGGCAGTTGCGCCAGCGCCTGCTGCGTCATCGGTGTGTCATGCGCGCCCGGCGCGATCGCGTTCACGCGGATGCGATAGCCCTGCTCCTGGCAATGGACGGCGACGCTGCGGGTCATGGCGATGATGCCCGCTTTCGCTGCGGAATAGGCTGGTATCGTGCTGATCCCTTTCAGCGCGGCTACGGAGGCCACGTTAATGATAGATCCGCCACCAGTCTTGGTCATGAAAGGGATGGCCGACTTGCAGCCCAGGAAGCAGCCATCCAGCATCACGTCGATCTGGAAACGGAAATCCGCCAGCGTGGACTCTTCGATCGTGCCGAAGCGGACGAGGCCAGCATTGTTGACCAGCACATCCAGCTTGCCGAAATGGGCGATCGTCCGCGCGATCACATCCTGCCATTGGGCTTCGTTGCGGACGTCATGCTTCAGGAACAGCGCGCCGGGAATGGTTGCAGCCGTTTCCTGGCCGAGCGCTTCCTGAACATCGGTAATGACGACCTGCGCACCCTGTGCCGCCAGCAGGCGGGCGTCCGCCGCGCCCAGCCCTGACGCGCCGCCGGTTATGAGGGCGACCTTGCCCGCTACTCTGCCCATGTCGCGTTTCTCTCCGGTACTTGTTCTGTCCGCCGGAAAGGCTAGAGCATGGGCGGGCTGATCCCGACTATCACTTAAAGCAGGTAAGGCTGGCCTACGGCTCGTTTGCATGGCGCAGGATGGCGGCGACCTGAAGCTCCAGCAGCCTGTGCTGTCGTTGCGCGCTCCAATGGGCCTGATCCAACGCAGCCTGCGTTGCGATGCCCTGTACCGTGGTCAGCAGCATGCGGGCGACGTGATCCGGTTGCGCGATCGCGCCATGCTGGCGGATGGCGACGGCGCCGATGATGGACAGGGCGTTGGCCTGCCACCATTGTTGTTCGGCGGCCATTTCCGGGTCGCTGATCGTCGCGCTCCAGAAGGCGAAATAGACCCGCCACGCTCGGACGCCTTCCGGTGTATCGGGCAGGAATGCCTGTAGGGCCGCGAACAGATCATCGGGATCGGCGGCCTGTGCCGCATCGAAGCGACGCTGGGTGGAGTGAGCCGCCGCGCGATAGGCCCAGAACAGCAATTCGCGCTTATGCGCGAAATAATGAGTGACGATCGCGGTGCTGTAGCCCGCAGCGGCGGCCACGCTGCGGATCGTCGCATTTTCCATGCCGCCCTGCGCAATCAGATCGGCGGCGATTTCCGCGATATGGCGGCGGCGGGCCTCATGATCGACGGGGGCAGGCATGTGATAGTCTTCCGGTATGCAAACCCCATTATAGGCGGGTTTCGCACGGTCTAGCAATTGTGCCGGCATCCCTGTGTTTCCTGACGTCCGCCTTCAGACTATGCTTTCCACCAGATGCTTGCATGCCCGCAATCCGTTCTCTTCCGCCTTCTTGGAAAGAGGAGAAGACGATGCGCATATTGATTGCCGGAAGGATCGAATTTGAAGGCGACATCTGTGCCGGGATCATAACCGGCGGGCGCGAGCATATCCTTGCCAGTCGGCAGGAAAAGGGCTGCGTCAGCTATGATTGGTCGGTCGATCCGTTGGAGCCGGGCGTGCTGCATGTGTTCGAGGAATGGGAAAGCGAAACCGATCTGGGCGCGCATTTCCGCGATCCGTCCTATCAGGCGATGCGCGCGCATCTGGAAACCTTCCCTATGACCGGCTTCGACGTCAAGCTATACCGCGCGGACGAGGTTGAGCCTGTTTATACGGCAGAGGGTTTCCCGCGTGCCACCATCTTTGGCGTGCGGATCGACGGCCAAGGCGCATAAAAAATGAGCGGTGCGTTTGGCGCACCGCTCATTCAGGGGGGAGGGATGAGGATCGTCTAGAACTGGAAGCCCAGTTGCAGACCATAGGTGCGCGGTTCGCGCGCCGACGAGAAGGAGAAGAGGCCCGCGACGGTCAGGGCCGCGTTGGGGCCGCGATCGTTGGCCAGGTTGCGGCCATAGGCCGTCACCCGCGCCTTGTGGCCATTGAGGTCGAATTCCAGCGTGGCGCTGGCGTCGAGCAACCCCTGCCGATCGGAGCGCACGCGCGGATCATTGCCGCCCACGATCACGATGCCGCTGCTGTTGGTGGTCGTCGGCCCGAGCGAAATTTGCTGGTCATAGGGCGCTATGTTCCGATAGCTGACGTTGAATTTCGCTTCGCCGAAGCTGAGCGGCACGGCATAGTCGGCGGTCAGCGACAGGGTTTCGCGCGGGTTGTAGATCAGGTGATTGGCCGAATAATCGAAGGTCGTCAGCACTCCTCCGACCGGCGCCTGCGTGATGAAGTTCTTGAACTTCGAACGCAACAGCCCGAGCGAGGCGGTGAGCGTCAGGCCGGGAACCGGCTTGGCCGTCAATTCCGCCTCGATCCCCTTGATCCGCGCCGATCCGACATTGGTCACGACCGTCTCGTTGCCGATGCCGCCGGAGATGGGGATCGTCGTATTCTGCTGAAGATCGCTGTAATCGGAATAGAAACCGGCGACGTTGAACAACAGGCGCTTGTCCAGGAAGGCGCTTTTGAAGCCGACTTCGTAGGAATCCACCGTCTCCGCGCCATAGGGGGTGGTGGACGAAATCAGCGTCTGGCCACGACCCGACAGGCCGCCCGAACGATAGCCGCGCGACCATGACGCATAGAGCATCAGGTCGTCATTGGGGCGAAAGTCCAGCCCGACCTTGGGCGTGAACTTGCTGCCCGAATAATCCGCCTTGGGGAACTGATTGGGCGCGACGAAATTCTCGTTGGTCTTTTTGTCATGCGTCCAGCGGCCACCGAAGGACAGGCGAACCTTGTCGATCAGTTGCATGTTGAAGTCGCCGAAGAAGGCGTAGGATTGCGACGTGCCCGTCACGACCTGCGTTGGCGCGGGGAAGGTCGCAAAGGTGGTTTCCTGTGTCAGGTGATATTTGGAATCGTAGAAATAAGCGCCGACGACATAATCGAACCCATCGCTGATTTTCCCCGCTGCGCGCAGTTCCTGACTGAACTGGCGGAAGTCCTGTACGCGGCGGACATAATAGAGATTGGCGCTGGTCGAGTCGAAATCCTGCGTCTGGTTTTCATCCGATTTGCGATAGCCGGTGATCGACGTCAGCTTGACGCCGCCCAGGTCCAGATTCATCTCCAATGTTGCGGCAGGCGCGGTATAGTGGGAATGGGTCGGGCTGCCAAAAACGGTGTAGAGATCGTTGGTCGTGTTCCGGTTGCACTCGTTGGCGGGCGCCGCGGCGACCAGACCGGGCGCTCCGATTACTGCGTCAAGGATCGCCTGGTTGCAGAAGGCTTCGCTGCTGTTGGACAGGCTGGAATTGACCGGTTCGAAATCCTGCACCTGCTTTTCCAGGGTCAGCAGTGCGTCGAAATTGCTCGACGGGGTGAACAGGAAGCTGGCGCCGAAATTCTCGTTGTTGCTCTTGCCCACGCGCTTGTTGCGGATGGCGTTGTGATAATAGCCATCGCTCTGGTTGTGGAAGTAGAATGCCTTGGCGGCCAGCACACCGTCGATGATCGGCACGTTGACGACTGCGCGTCCGGCCCATGAATCATAATTGCCGTAGCTGACTTCGAACTTGCCGCCAAATTCGCCCGTCGGGCGCGTCCGACGGATGTTGATGACGCCGCCGATCGTGTTGCGGCCGAACAGGGTGCCCTGTGGCCCGCGCAGCACTTCGATCTGGCTGATGTCGAAAAAGTCGAAAAATTGCCCCGTGTTGGTGCCGATGAACACGCCATCCACGACGACGCCGACCGTCGGTTCGAAGGATTTTTCGACGTCGGCAAAGGTCAGGCCACGGATGGACACGTTGGCGGCGGCCGCGCCGCTATTCTGGTTGGTGATGAGGACGTTGGGGGCAGCACCCTGAAGATCGCCGATGTTGATCGCGGCCTTGTTTTCAAGCTGGTCCGGTGAGAAGGCCGTAATTGCAATCGGGGTTTGCTGAAGCGTCTCGTCGCGGCGTCGTGCGGTGACGACAATGTCCTGAATCTGGCTGGTTTCCATCTGCGGCGCGGCAGGGGTATCCTGGGCGCTGGCGGGCGCGACAAAGGCGGCACAGGCCAGAACCGGTAAAGCGCAGCCGTTCAATAGGCCCAATAACGGCGTGGTTTTCCTGTCGGTCATTACTCTCTCCCTGTTGCTTTTATATCAGTCGCCATGCTGTATTTGTAACGAATGTTATGCTCAGCGGATGGTCACTCACAACCTCAACAAAACGCTAGGGTCACAGGGATAATAAAATAGCCTGATCTAATTTTAGAAGACGGGCCTGATGTTTAGACTAGCTGACAGAAGCCTGTGCCGCCCGATGATGTCGCTATAACAATGGAGAGGAGAAGCTATTTTGGCTGAGTCTTTCGACTATATCATCATCGGCGCAGGATCGGCCGGTTGCGTTCTGGCCGAACGTCTGTCCGCCGACCCCCGCAACAGCGTGCTGCTGCTGGAAGCAGGCGGCAGGGACAGTAGCTTCCTGATCCACATGCCAAAGGGGATCGGCAAGCTGGTGCTCGATCCCAATCATGCCTGGCATTATCCGGTCGACCAGCCGCGCGAACCGGGCATGCCCGCTTCCGAAATATGGATACGCGGCAAGGTGCTGGGCGGCTCCAGCTCGATCAACGGCATGATCTATGTGCGCGGCCAGCCAGAGGATTATGCGGACTGGGAAACAAAGGGCGCGACCGGCTGGGGGTGGCCGACGATGAAACAGGCCTTCATGGCGATCGAGGATCATGAACTGGGCGCCGACGACCAGCGCGGTGCAGGCGGGCCGGTGCATATCAGCACCGGACAGTTCCGCTATCCCGTGGCCGAAGCGCTGATCGAGGCGGGCGAGCAGATGGGCCTTCAGCGCAAGGAGGATCTCAACCGCGAGGATCAGGAAGGCGTCGGTTATTACGCGCATAATATCAAAAATGGTCGCCGCCAGAGCGCGGCAGTCGTTTTCCTCGATCCCGCCCGCAAGCGGCGCAATCTCAGGATAGAGCCGGGGATATTGGTCGAGCGGGTGATCGTCGAAAATGGCGTGGCGACCGGCGTGGCAGGGCGTCGGGGGAAGGAAGCGCTGACCTTCCATTGCAAGAGAGAGGTGATCGTGTCGGCCGGTGCGATCAACAGCCCGAAGATTTTGCAGCTTTCCGGCATCGGACCGGCCGATAGGCTGCGGTCCTTCGGTATCGACGTGGTGGTCGACAGCCCCGATGTTGGATCGCGGATGCGCGAGCATCTGGGCTTTTCGATTCCCTATCGGCTAAAGGGTGATCCTGGCATCAACCGGCGGTTCCACGGATTGGGCCTGATGGCCAGCGTCCTGCAATATTTCACGACGCACAAGGGGCCGATGGCGACCGGTCCGTTCGAGGTCGGCGCGTTCGTGCGCACCGAACCACAGGTCGATCGACCCGATGCCCAACTTTATATGGGCGCGTTCACCTTTGCGCGGGGCGATGACAATTTCCCGGTGCCGCTGGCCGATGTGGAACGATTGCCGGGTCTGACGATGTACGGGCAGTTGTTGCGCCTGACCAGCGAGGGCAGCGTGATGCTGCGTTCGGCAGACCCTGACGCACCGCCGGTCATCACGCCCAACTGGCTGACGACGCCGGAGGACGAACATGCCGCGATCGCGATGGTCCGCTATATGCGCCGATATATGCAGCAGCCCGCGCTGACCCGCTATGTGGGGGAGGAACTGGTGCCGGGTGTCGCGTGTGAAAGCGACGATCAGATACTCACTGCCTTCCGTCGCCTGTCGCTGTGCGGCACGCATGCGGTTGCGACATGCCGGATGGGCAACGACAATGCAGCGGTGGTGGACGAGCGGCTGCGCGTGCGCGGCGTACAGGGGCTGCGCGTGGTCGATTGCTCGGTCATGCCTTCGCCGGTGTCGGGCAATACCAACGGTCCCGCCATGGCGCTGGCCTGGCACGCGGCCAGCCTGATCGCGGCGGATGCCCGCCAGCCGGTCGCGGCCTGACCCATGTTCAGCACCATCACCTTGCTCAAGCGCAAGCCGGGCCTCTCGATGGAGGCGTTCATCGCGCATTATGAAACGGTTCACGCCCGCATCGGCGAGACATATCTTGCCCAGGGCGCGCTGCGTTATGTGCGTCGCTACCTGCATCCTGCGGACGAGGCGGCGGACAAGCCTTATGATGTGGTGTTGGAAATAGGGTTCGCCGATCGTGACGCGTATGACCGGACGCTGGCCGTTCTGCGCGAACCCGGCCCGGCGGCGGAGATCGCGGCGGATGAGGAGCGGTTGTTTGATCGATCGCACAACCGGATGTTCTTCGTGGAAGAGCATCAATCCGATTTGGCGGCGATACGCGCGGCGGGGGGTATGACGGCATGATCGCTGGACTCCCCATTCGCCAGATCGCCTATTTCGTCGAGGATGCACGCGTCGCTGCGATGGCGCATGCTGCAACTTTCGGTTCCGGTCCCTATTTCGTGGCCGACAATATTCCGCTCAAAAGCTGCCTGCATCGCGACCAGCAGGTGTTTCTGGACCATAGTTCGGCCTATGGTCAGTGGAACGACCTCATGATCGAGTTCGTGCAGCAGAATAATGACGGCCCGTCCGTGTTTCGGGATATGTTCGCGCAGGGGCAGGAAGGCTTGCATCACGTCGCGGTGATCGTTGACGATCTGGAGGCCGCCCGCATCGCGTGCGAACAAGCGGGGTTCACCACGGCACTGGCGGCGGAGATGAACGATGGCTTTCGTTTCCTGATGATGGACGCGGTTGCGCGCTACGGCCACATGATCGAGCTATATGAAGCCATGCCCGTGCTCACCGGCTTTTATGACTTCGTCAAGCAGGCGTCGGTCGGTTTCGATGGCCGTGACCTGATCCGAGACATTACGCTAGGGTAATGCCTCGGACCCAGGAAGCTATTCACCCAGCCAGTCGTCGATCACGGGTTTCAGGTCCGTGGATATGAGTTCGACCAGCAGCCCCGGCACCGGCGGGGAGACATAGGCGATCATGCCATAGCCTTCCTCTGGCGAGGCACCGGCCGCCAGCACCGTCCAGCCCTCACCGACAAGCCGCGTTGTCTCGGCGGTCAGGTTGTCGACCCACACGCCGATATGGCGGGCGTCGGGCGCGCGCTGCGGGTCGTAGAATGGGCCGGTGCCTTGTACCAGTTCCAGATGATGTGGCCCGCCCAGCGAATAGGTCGCCTTGACATCCACTTCATGCGATCCAGCCTCCGGCGTCCAGAAGGGCAGGGGATCGAAATGCCGCACCGGCGCCCATGTCAGTCCCAGCGCGGGGCCGAACAGGGCCATTGCATCATCTATGTCGGCCACGGCCATGCCGGTGTGGTGGAAACGTTGCAGGTCGATCATGGGTAGGCCTTTCGCGAGGGAAAAAGGGATGTGTCAGCGCCAGGGGACGATCAATTGGCGACCGTCCCAGTCGCGCGCTTCTTCGATTGTCTGGGCATACATGGCCCGAATGATCGGATGTTCGGGATAAAGTTCGATGAAATGGCCCAGCGTATCGCGCGCGTCGATATAACAGATGTCGGCACCGAAATCGGTCGTGAATTCGCTGACCACATCATGCCCGGCGGCGATCCAGCGCGCCTTTTCGGCATCATAATCGTCGCTGAACATCGCCACATGATGCAGTCCCTCCTCGCCCTTTTCGAACATGTCGTGAAAAGCGCTGGGGCTGGCCGACAATATTTCCATCAATTCGATATTGAGGTCGCCTGACTGGACAAACACGCCGCGCAGCCGGATCGGAGCGGCGGGTGCGCCACGATAGCGATGATCGTTGAGCACCACCTCGACCCCGCCCACGAACGGGCCGATGCCGAACAGCGCGTGCAGGCGGGCGCATCCCTGCTCCAGATCGCGCACGACATAGGCATTCTGGACGATCCTGCTGGCCGCGCGTTCCGTCATCTATCCTCTCCAGCCCGATTTCTTCTGTGGTTGCCGCCCGCGGTGCAAGAAGTTTCTGGTCCGATGCGCGAGTGATCGAGTGCGGTCTTCTGTAAGGCCTGTATAATGCGGCATTCCAGAAGCCGCTGGCCGGTATGGTGATCTGCGGACCAGGTCCAAATCTGATTCTCGAGCTCCACGGCTCATAGAAATCAACTGGTTTTCCTGCTCCAGATCTGTTCGATCATTTTGCCCATTCGGGTCGTCGCCTTCTTTCACCCCCCATTATCCGACGGCAGGCTGATTTTGCGGCATGTTGATCATGCTGCTGGCACCTGCGCCGGAACTCGATAATCCTCATTCTTCGTCAGCATGGCCCAGATCGTCCGCGCCATCTTGTTGGCCAAAGCGATCGCCACGATCATCCTTGGCTTTCGCGCAGCTATGCGCGCCAGCCACGAACCTTCCGGGATTGATTTGCGGCCCAGCCAGTTCAGGCGCGACATCGCCCCGATAATCAGCAGCCTGCGGATATCGGGCTGTCCTGCCTTCGAAATGCGCCCGAGCCGCTCCTTGCCGCCGGATGAGAACTGGCGGGGAACGAGACCGAGCCAGGCAGCGAAGTCGCGGCCACACCGGAAGTTTTCCATCGGCGGAGCGAAGGCTTCGACGGCCAAGGCCGTCAAAGGTCCAACACCGGGGATTGTCTGCAAGCGCCGCGCCATGTCGCCTTCAGCCGTCTGTGCCTTGATCTTGCCAGTCCGGGCATCGATGCGGACTGTCTTTTCGGCAATCTGTTCAAGCAAATCTCGGCATTCCTCGCGCATCAAATCGGGCAAGTCGCTGTTCGGTGCGTCCAGGATCTCTGCGATCCGCCTGATCTGATGGATCCCCTGAGGAACAACGTGGCCATATTCATAGAGGCAAGCCCGGAGGGCGTTGACCAGTTCGGTGCGCTGGTGGACGAGCCGTTCTCGAGCCCGAAACAAAATAGCCCGGCTTTGCTGCTCTGCAGACTTCGGATCGACGAAGCGCATTTCAGGCCGTTGGGCCGCGATCACGATGGCCTCGGCATCTGCCGCGTCGTTCTTCTGCCGTTTCACAAACGGCTTCACGTAATGCGGCGCAATCAGCTTCACCTCGTGGCCAAGCCGGGTCATCTCGCGGGCCCAGTAATGCGCGCTGCCACAGGCCTCCATTACGACCACCGCTGGAGGCTGCTCGGCCATGAACTTGAAAAAACCTTGTCGTGATAGCTTCTTACGGAACTGCATCTGCCCCGTCATCGACGCGCCGTGCAGCTGAAAGACATTCTTTGCCAAATCCACCCCGATCATCGTATCTTTTGTCACGGTTGCCGTCCTTTCCGCTCAGTGGTCTCAACACCACTTCTTTGGCACATTGCGATGCCGTCTGGGGAGGGCGGCAACCACCCCATCTGATTCCAGACTAGGCTTTTTGGACAGGACGGCGACTAACAGCTTTGACAGGCGCGCGCTGGTCCGTGCCGGGTTATCTGAGGGACGATAAGAGCAAGGGGAAGGTTATATGCGGCGTCACAAGGCCAGTTTTGTGGGAGGGCTTGCGGCGATGGCCATGCTCCTTTTCAGCTGTACGCCCGCTGTGCGAGATACTACCGACGCCGCGCTCGACCCCAATAATTGGGCCGGCTTCGGACGCACCGGCGGTGAACAGCATTTCAGCCCGCTTCGTGACATAGACAGTGGCAATGTGGGCAAGCTGGGCCTTGTCTGGTCGATGGACCTGCCCGCGCAGAACAGCGTGTCCGCGCCGCTGGCCATTGATGGCGTGCTGTACACCGCCACTGGCTATAGCGTTGTGCGCGCGATCGACGCGGCCACGGGCAAGCTGTTGTGGGAATATGACAGCAAAGCCGCCGAAGCGTCGGGCCGCAAGCTGCGGCAGGGCTGGGGCATACGTGGCCTTGCCTATGGTGAGGGCAGGATATTCGTCGGCACTCATGACGGACGGTTGCTGGCGATTGATGCGGCCACCGGGCAACTGGCCTGGTCTTCCCGCACGCTGCCGCTCGACAATGCCAGCTTCATCAGCGGCCCGCCCCGTTATTTCGCGGGCAAGGTGATTATCGGTTTCGGTGGCGGGGACGTCAGTTCGGTGCGCGGCTATGTGACGACCTATGACGCCAAGACCGGCAAGCAGCTTTGGCGGTTCCATACGGTGCCGGGCAATCCGAAGGACGGGTTTGAGAGCAAGGCCATGGAAATGGCGGCGCGAAGCTGGGCTGGCGACTGGTGGAAATATGGCGGCGGCGGCACCGTGTGGAACGCGATGACCTATGATGCCAGCACGGACTCGATCATCCTGGGGGTCGGCAATGGATCGCCCTGGAACCACAAGGTGCGCAGCGCGGGCAAGGGCGACAATCTGTTCCTTGCTTCGGTCGTGGCGCTCGACGCCAAGACCGGCCAGTATAAATGGCATTATCAGGTCAATCCGGGCGAAAGCTGGGATTATAACGCTTCGATGGATATGGAACTGGCCGATCTCACCATCGACGGGAAGGTCCGCAATGTGCTGATGACGGCGCCGAAGAACGGCTTTTTCTATGTCATCGACCGGACCAATGGAAAGCTGATCTCCGCAGAACCCTTCGTCAAGGTCAGTTGGGCCAAGCGCATCGACCTCAAGACCGGGCGTCCGGTCGAAGACCCCGACGCGCGCTATCCCGATGGCAAGACCTTCACGATGTGGCCCGGTCCGGTCGGCGCGCATACATGGCTGCCGATGGCGTATAATCCCGGCGCTGGCCTCGTCTTCATCCCGGCGATCGAAATGGCGACCAGCTATAACGACGTCGGCATCACCAAGGCTAACTGGGTGCGTGCGCCGGGCAATGCGGTGGACGGCGCGGCGATCCCCAATTTCGTGGTCAAGGATGCTGGGCCGACCAATGCGACCAGCGCATTGGTGGCATGGGATCCGGTGCGCCAGCGCGCGGCGTGGAAGGTACGCACGCCGGGACCGTGGAATGGCGGGGTGATGACGACTGCGGGCAATCTTGTCTTTCAGGGTCGGATCGACGGCCAGTTCAACGCTTATGCGGCCGACAGCGGCAAACAATTATGGAGTTTCGCTGCGCAGGCGCCCGTGACCGCGCCGCCGATCAGCTATGCGGTCAAGGGCAAGCAATATGTAACGGTCATCACTGGCATGGGCACCAGCGGCGCGGCGTTTGGCGCGCTGCTGCCGGTCAGCATCGACTATCGCACGCAGGCGCGCCGCATCCTGACCTTCGCGATCGACGGCAAGGCGATGCTGCCCCGGTCGGAGGCAGCGCCTCTCGTCCCGGCGACCGACCCGGCCTTCAAGCCCGATGCGGCCCTGGAGGCGCGCGGCATGTTGACCTTTGCCCGCCATTGCGCGGTATGCCACGGCGTCGATGTTATCGCGGCCGGTAATGCGCCGGATCTGCGCGCATCGCCAGTGCCGCTCGATCCGGCCACCTTTGCAACGGTCGTTCGTGATGGAGCGCTGGTGCCCAATGGCATGCCGCGCTTCGAGGAGTTTGACGATGCCGAACTCGCGGGGCTGCGCCAATATATCCGGCGCAACAATGCCGACTGGGTTGCCCGCCATGGCCAGAACGCCGCTGTGAAATAGAGGCGCGCCAAGCATTCCGCCAATTTCAGGAGAGTATGACGATGACCCAAGCCTATATCGTGGAAGCCGCGCGCACGGCGGGCGGCAAGCGCAAGGGCGCGTTCGCGGGGGTTCATCCCGCTGATCTGGGCGCCGCGGTGGTCGACGCACTGGTTGCGCGCTCGGGGGTCGATCCGGCTGCGATCGACGATCTGATCCTGGGCTGCGTGACGCAGGGTGGGGAACAGTCCTTCGCCTTTGGCCGCAACGTGGTGCTGGCGTCGTCCTTGCCCGACAGCGTGCCCGCCGTCACCATCGACCGGCAGTGCGGATCGTCCCAGCAGGCGCTGCATTTCGCGGCGCAGGCCGTCATGTCCGGCACGCAGGATCTGGTGATCGCGGCGGGCGCGGAAAGCATGACCCGCGTCCCCATGGGTTCCAACTACACGCTCCATGCGCAGGCAGGCATGGGTGAGGGGCCATGGCCCCGCAGCATCCAGCAGCGCTATGGCGTCAAGGAATTCAGCCAGTTTCACGGCGCACAGGCGATCGCGAACAAATATGGTTTTAGTCGCGAGGACATGGATGCCTATGCGCTCGACAGTCACCGCAAGGCGGCGGCCGCCATCGCGTCTGGGGCCTTTGCGGGCGAAATCGTGCCGTTTACGACGCCCGAAGGCACCGTGATCCATGATGAAGGCGTACGGGCAGATAGCTCGATGGACGCGCTGGCCTCACTCAAAACGCTCGTCGAGAACGGCACCATCACAGCGGGCAATGCCAGCCAGATGACCGATGGGGCGTCCGGCGTGCTGGTCGCCAACGAAGCTGCGCTCAAGCGTCACAATCTTACTCCCATCGCCCGGATCGTGAACCTGACCGTGACCGCGGGCGATCCCGTCATCATGCTGGAAGAACCGATCCCCGCCACGCGTCGCGCCTTCGAACGATCGGGCTTGAAGCTGGAAGATATCGACCTGTTCGAAGTGAACGAGGCTTTCGCTTCCATCCCCATGGCCTGGTTGAAGGCGATCGGCGCCGACCCGGCGAAACTCAACATCCATGGCGGCGCGATCGCGTTGGGCCATCCGCTGGGTGCTACGGGCACGAAGCTGATGACGACGCTGGTTCATGCCTTGCGTGCGCAGGGCAAGCGCTATGGGCTACAGACCATGTGCGAGGGCGGCGGCATCGCCAACGTCACGATCGTCGAGGCGCTGTGAGCCGACCTATGCAGCAGTGAAGAACAACAATGGCCGCCATGTTATGCCAGAACCGAGGCTGTTTCCCGGCTGGGCCTGGCGGCTTGATGCTTCCACGGTTGCGCGATGAACGAGCATCAAGTCTGGCGCGCTGCATTTCTGCGCGCTATGCTTGGCCCGCAAATGGAGGCGGTAGGGAATGCAGATTAGAAGCGGGCGGTCGCTGACACCGTCTTCCTTGGATGCGCTTGATAATAGCATCATCGATATTCTTCGTACCAATGGCCGCACGACCAATCAGGATATTGCCAAACAATTGTCGATAACCGCCGCGACCGTTTCGGCCCGTTTGCAAAAGATGGAGGATGCGCGCGCCATGCGTGTGGTTGCCGTCACGGATTTTGCCGCGCTGGGCTATAATGTCATCATCGCCGTCGGCGTAAAGGTGCAGGCGCGCAGCGTTCAGGCGGTCGGCCATGACCTCGCCAAATTCCCCGAAGTGCTGAGCGTCAACATCATGAATGGGCGTCACGACATCGAACTGCTCGTCGCTCTGCATGACTTTTCCGAAGTGCAGCAATTTCTCTACGACCATATCGGCAGCATCGCCGGCGTAGCCCAGATCGACGCCGGGATCGCCGTCGACATTGCGAAATATGAATTTAACGTGGCGCCGCTGTGACCGATACCAGTTGGCAGCGGCTGGACGCGCTCGATCACAAGATCGTCAGCAAGCTTGCGCTTGATGCGCGCATTTCCAACCGTGCGATCGCGGCCGAACTGGGCGTGACGGAAGGGACCATCCGCACCCGCATCAAGCGCTTGCAGAATGAGGGGCTGATCCAGTTCACCGTCGTCACCGATTTTCGGATGGCGGGATCGCCGAACCTGTGCATGCTCGGCATCGACGCCGATCCTTCGCGCGTCACCGAAGTCGCCGCGCGGCTCAAGATGATGCCGGAAATCAACTGCGTCGTGCTGCTACTTGGTCGCTTCAACCTGCTGGCGATGGGGCTGTTCACCAATATCGAGCAGCTCAATGAGCTGGTGGTCGAACAGATCCGTAGCATGCCGGGCATCCAGCGAGTGGAAACCTCTATCTCGGTACATAATCTGAAATATGAGGCCGGTGTGGCGAAAATCACGCGCATCGCCGCCATCGACTGACGGGCGACATCCTGCAAAAGACCATCGATCCGCCATTCGGCGCTTATCGGTTGAGCGGCGTTGCGGGAAGCGCTTTGGATTCGACCTGCCGCTTCTTTGCTGGCAAGACCGCTGCCGGAAGGGAAATAGAGTAGTCCTATGCATGAGACGTTCGCGTTTGACGAAACCGACCGAAAAATCGTCGAACAGTTGCGGCAGAATGGCCGGGCGACCAATCAGCAGATTGCGGAATCCCTGAAACTGATCGCCTCGACCGTATCGACCCGCATTCGCCGGATGGAGGAGGCGGGCGTATTGCGCGTCGTTGCCGTGTCCGATTTTGCGGTGCATGACTATCATGTCCTGATCCATCTGGCAGTAGAGGTCAGCGGACGGCCTGCTTTGGAGGTTGCCGAAGAACTGGCGGATTTTCGCGAGGTTTTTGCCGCGCATCTCGTCACGGGCCGCTACGAAATCAGCCTGTTGCTCGCCCTGCGGGACATGGAGGAGTTGTCGCCCCTCATCACCGAAAAATTGTCGCAGGTGTCCGGCGTCCGCTCAATGACTCCCGCAATTGGCCTCGACATCGTAAAATATGGCCTCGATACGGCACCGATCGACAGAAAGAGGCTTGTATGAAGCGACCCGATCTCGATGACCTGGATCGCCAGTTAATCGCGATACTGGCGCAGGATGCCCGCGTTTCCAATCGCAAGATTGCCGTCGACCTGGGCGTCAATGAGGGTACGGTTCGTGGGCGGATCAAGCGGTTGCAGCAGGATGGCCTGATCGCCTTTACTGCGCTGACAGGGCTCAAGCTGGACAAAGCCACCAATATCGCCTTTATCGCCATCCAGGCCGATGTGGCTCAGGTGCGTCAGATCGCTCGCGATATAGCGCACATCCCTATGGTCAAATCCGTCATGATTACATTGGGGCCGTTCAACATCATGGCGACGTGCCTCTATGATGATCTCGACAGTTTTCATGGAGTCACTTCTGGCCACATATTGGCGCTGACGGGGGTTTATCATATCGAAACCTCGCTCGCGGTTCGTACCGTGAAGTTCAGCAACCGGGTCGTGCGGATCACCGATACGCGGACAGATGGTGTTGGCTAAGAGGTGATGTCAGGATAATGCCATTCCATGCCCTGGCGGCGGGTGGTCGACCGGGCATAACCTCTCAACCTCGCTTCCCTATGCCCTTCTCCACCAGCGCATTGGCGATCGCTGCTATTTCCTCGGCGGGGCGGCTGTCGTCCCAGACGCCGTAGCGCAGGCCCAGGAACACGTTCATGCCCATGATGGCCCAGGCATGGACTTCTTCCACGTCCGCGCGGACGTCGCCGCGTTCCGCCGCCCCAGACAAGCGCGCCGCCATGCGGCTGGCGGTATTCTCGTAATGAGCGCGGTAGGCGGCCTGATCGACAAATTCCGCTTCGTCGATGATTCGATAGATTTCCTTGTGGGCGCGGGCAAATTCCAGGAAGCTCAGAAGACCGATCCGTTCCGCGTCGATGCCATCGCGCGCCTGCGCGATGCGAGGGGTCACATAATCGCGAACCTGGCCCGACATATCAGCCACCAACGCGCGAAAGATATCGTCCTTAGTATCGAAATAGGTGTAAAAACTGCCCAGCGCACAGCCCGCCCGTCGGGTGATGCCGCTGATCGACCCATCATGAAATCCCTTCTCGCCAAATTCTTCGGCAGCGGCCGACAACAGGGCGCGACGGGTGCGTTCCCCGCGCGGGGTTCTGGGCGTCTTGTCGTCCTTTGCGGCTTCTTGCCCGGTCATCACTACTCCTGAAATCCTGTGTTCTTTTTGCCGCAGTTATGGGCTTGCGTCACCATTCTCTTATTTGAAGTTGAAAGATGGTTCAACTTTCATTATCGAATCAATCAACATGAGCGACCTGACAGATCGGGCGCTGCTTTTTTCAGGAGAGGACCGACCGATGAAGGCCCATAACACTATTCGCGCCCTTGCTCTTGCCTCCGCCGCCTGGGGTAGTTTCGTCGCGCTGCCCGTCCTGGCGCAGGATAGCGGACCTTCGGCCGATACCGGCACTGATATCGTCGTCACTGCCCGTCGCCGCGAGGAAAAGCTGCTCGATGTGCCGATTGCAGTAAGCGCGTTTTCCGGCGAAGCGCTTGAGCGCAGTGGGGCGATCGACATCACCGACATCTCCAACGTCACCCCCAATACCACGCTGGAAAATTCGCGCGGCACCAATTCGACGTTGACCGCCTTCATCCGCGGTGTGGGCCAACAAGACCCGGTGCCGGGGTTCGAGGCGGGTATCGGCATCTATCTGGATGACGTCTATCTCAACCGTCCGCAGGCTTCGGTGCTGGACATTTACGATGTCGATCGGATTGAAGTGCTGCGTGGCCCCCAGGGTACGCTTTATGGCCGAAACACGATCGGCGGCGCAGTCAAATATGTGACGAAGTCGCTCCCCGATCAGTTTTCGGTGAAGCTGCGCGGCACCTATGGCAGCTATGACCAGGCAGACGGCGTTCTGACCGTCAGCACCCCGATCAGCGACCTGATCCGCGTCGGTGGATCGGTCGCACGGCTATCGCGCGGTGGCTTTGGCGAGAATCTCACGCTGGGGATCGACAATTACAACAAGGATGTCTGGGCCGGGCGTGGCACGCTGGAAATTGGCGGCAATGGCCAACCGGTGCTGATCCGCATTTCAGGCGACTATACCCGCGACAAGTCCAATGCCCGCAACGGTCATCGCCTGATTCCGGGGCTGATTTCGGGCGCGCCCGTGCTGGACGATGTGTTCGATACCCGCGCCGGTCTTAATAATCCGAAGCAGGATGTGAAGGCCTATGGGCTGGCGATGAACATCACGGCGGAACTGTCCGAAAATTTCACGCTGCGGTCGATCAGCGCATGGCGCAAAGACACCAGCTTCACCCCCATCGATTTCGACGCGCTGCCTGCAGTCGATGTCGACGTTCCGGCAGTCTATCGCAACGAGCAACTGAGCCAGGAATGGCAGCTTCTCTATGAAAGCGACCGGGTGAAGGGATTGCTGGGCTTTTACTATCTCGACGCGAGGGCAGCGACATCCTTTGATGTGTTGCTGGGCCTGACCGGTGCGACCATCGGCTTGCCAGGGCTTAACGGCTATACTGCCGGTGACGTGCGGACCGACACATGGTCGGTGTTTGGCGATTTCACGTTCGACTTTACCGACCAGATCAGCCTGTCGGTTGGCGGGCGCTATACTAATGACAAGCGTTCGGCCTATATCCTGAAGCAGAACCGCATTACCGGCACATCACCGGAATTCGGTGGCGTCGACCCGATCGTGATTGCAACGGCGACCAATTTCCGCGGCGATCGCACGTTCAAGGAATTCACGCCGCGTGCCTCGTTGAGCTACAAGCCTGCGCAGGACCAGATGGTCTATGCGTCGTACAGCAAGGGGTTCAAGGGCGGCGGCTTCGATCCTCGCGGATCGGGATCGTCGGCGCCCGACAGCAATAATGACGGGGTGCGCAGCTATCAGGAAATTTACGACTTCCTCTCGTTCGACCCGGAAAAGGTCGACAGCTATGAGGTTGGTTATAAGGGGTCGATGTTCGATCGTCGCCTGAGCCTGAGCGTTGCGGGCTTCTACGCCAATTACAAGGATGTGCAGATTCCTGGCTCGGTCGGCTGCACTGTGGGCGGGATACAGAGTTTCTGCGGCATCACCACCAACGCGGCCAAGGCGGATATCAAGGGTGTGGAGGTAGAGGCAAACGCCCTGCTCGCGCGCGACTTTGCCGGGGCCGGGTCGAACCTGCGCTTCGTGGGCGCTCTGGGCTATGTGGACGCGAAATATAAGCGCTTCATCGGCCCGACCGGGATCGACGTTTCGGACATCCGTACCTTCCAGAATACGCCCAAATGGACGCTGTCGGGAACGCTGAGCGGCGGCGTGGCGATGGCGGGCGGGTCGCTCGACCTGTCCAGCACTCTGTCCTATCGTAGCCTGACCCATCAATTTGAAGTGCCCATTCCCGCGCTCGATCAGCCTGGCTATGCCCTGTGGGATGCGAGTATCGTCTGGACTTCGGCCGATGACCATTACTCGCTGGGGCTGCACGGCAAGAACCTGACTGACAAACATTATATCACGTCGGGCTACAATTATCAGTCGGCAGCGGGCCTTTCGACGCTGGGCCGTGAAGGCGTGTTGACTGCTTTCTATGGCAATCCCCGGCAGGTCTTCGTGACCGGCACGGTGAAGTTCTGATCCACGCCCATCTCCGGTCGGTTCGGGCCTCGCGATTTTGCTTTAAGCTAGCCTGGAGAGACGCTTCGCACGTCTTGTTCTCGACAAGCGCGAACCGAGCGGAGATGGGTACAAACATATGATCGACCGTTCCGTCTCCCCCGCCTATCGCGGCGTCGTGCTGGCCATGCTGCTGCTGGTCTATACGTTCAACTTTCTGGACCGGCAGATCCTGGGCATCCTGGCCGGGCCGATCAAGGCGGAGTTGGGGCTGACGGATACCCAGCTTGGTGCGCTGGGCGGAATCGCTTTCGCGCTGCTCTATTCGACGCTGGCGATCCCGCTGGCGTTGTTGGCTGACAGAACCAGTCGAACATGGGTTATCACGGTCAGTCTCGCGATCTGGAGCGGCTTCACCGCGCTTTGCGGGGTGGCGAACAGCTTCACGCAGATGTTCCTATTCCGCATCGGTGTGGGTGTGGGCGAAGCGGGTGGCGTGGCGCCATCCTACGCCGTGATCTCCGACTATTTCCCCGCGCATCAGCGGGCGCGGGCGCTGTCCATCTATTCGCTGGGTATCCCGCTGGGATCAGCGGGCGGCGTATTGCTGGGTGGCTATATCGCGCAGACGGTGGAATGGCGGACAGCCTTCATCGCTGTGGGCATATTGGGCATTCTTATCGCGCCCATTTTCCGGCTCGTCGTGCGGGAACCCGCGCGGCCGATTCAGGCGGCGGACGCCGTGCCGGTGTCCGCGGTGTTCGGCATATTGGCGGCCAAGCGCAGCTTCTGGCTGTTGGCACTGGGCGCCGCCTGTAGTTCGATGTGCGGTTATGGGGTCGCCTTCTGGTTGCCGAGCCTGCTGATGCGCAGCTTTGGCCTGGATATCATGGGGGCAGGTCAGTTTCTGGGCGGTCTGCTGCTGATCGGCGGCGTGGCGGGCGTGTTGCTGGGCGGCTTTCTGGGCGACGCCATGGGCGGCAAGGACAAAGCCTATTATGCGTGGGTGCCAGCAGTCAGCTATGT
>JAECRT010000013.1:71503-78465 GCA_016000085.1 Sphingomonadaceae bacterium | reverse complement strand
GGTTGAGCGAAGCGGAAGTCGATTATCTGGTGCGGCGCGAATGGGCGGTGCGCGCCGATGACATCCTCTGGCGGCGCAGCAAGCTGGGGCTGCGGTTGGACGCGGAGCAGGTCGAGGCATTGGAACAGTGGCTGGAGGAGAAACGATGAGCGAGCGACTGTTGCTGGTGCTGGACGAAGGCACGACCTCGACGCGGGCGATGCTCTATGCGCCGGATGGGCGGCGGGTCGGGATGGCACAGCGGGAACTCACGCAATATTATCCGCGTCCCGGCTGGGTCGAACATGACGCGGCGGAGATATGGGACCGGACGCTGGCCTGCGCGCGCGAGATGGTGGATCAGGCGGGCGGCGCAGACCGGATCGTGGCGATCGGCATCACCAACCAGCGTGAGACGGTCGTGGCATGGGACCGGCGCACCGGCGAACCGCTGGCCCGCGCGATCGTGTGGCAGGACCGGCGCACGGCAGATGCCTGCGCGGCGCTGCGCGAGGGTGGACATGAGCGCCTTGTGCAGGAGCGCACGGGGCTGGTGATCGATCCCTATTTTTCCGCGACCAAGATGCGCTGGATGCTGGATAATGTGCCCGATGTTGCGGGCGCGGGTGATGCGCTGGCGTTCGGGACGGTGGAAAGCTGGCTGGTGTGGAAGCTGACCGGCGGACTGCATGTCAGCGACGCCAGCAACGCGAGCCGCACGCAATTGATGGCGCTGGACGGGGCAGGGTGGGACGCGGAGCTATGCACCCTGTTCGGCGTGCCGATGGGCGCGTTGCCGCAGATCGTGGATAATGCCGGGATGTTTGGCGCGACTCTGCCCGACCTGCTGGGCGGGGCGATCCCGATTTGCGGGCTGGCGGGGGATCAGCAGGCGGCGACCATCGGGCAGGGGCGTCTGGCGCCGGGCGAGGCGAAGGCGACGTTGGGGACCGGGGCGTTCATCCTGACGCCGATGGGGGAGGTGCTGCCGCGATCGGCCCATCGGCTGCTGGGCACGGTGCTGTGCCAGATTGACGGGCGGCGCAGCTATGCGCTGGAAGGATCGATCTTTGTCGCGGGGAGCCTGATCCAGTGGCTGCGTGACCGGCTGGGCCTGATCGAGGCGGCGGAGGATAGTGATGCCATTGCCCGGTCGGTGCCGGATAATGGCGGCGTCTATATGCTGCCCGCGCTGTCGGGTTTGGGCGCGCCTTATTGGCAGCCGGAGGCGACGGGGACGATCACGGGGCTGACCCATGGCACGGGGCGGGCGCATATCGTGCGGGCGGCGCTCGAATCGATGGCGCACCAAGTGCAGGATCTGGGCCGAGCCTTTGCCGCCGATGGCGCGCCGTGGACGCGGTTGCGGATTGACGGAGGGATGAGCGCGAACGACTGGATCGCGCAGGATCTGGCCGATATATTGGGTCTGACGGTTGAACGTCCTGCCGATGTCGAGACGACGGCGCGGGGCGCGGCGATGCTGGCGGGCGTGGGGGCGGGATTGTTCTCCGATCTGGCCGCAGCGGGTGCGATGGCGTCGGCGCTGGTGCGGTTCGAACCGGCGATGGAGCCAGCGCGACGCATGGAACGACTGGCGGGCTGGCGCAAATTGATCAAGGGATGACGGGCAGAATTGGACCATTGCGCCGGAACGACATACTGAGCGTCTAAATCGATCAGTCAGGGTGGTTTAATCAATTTTGCCAAAATGATCGCAGGGACTAGCCTGCATCGTATCAAGCCGAGGAGGATGACAATGGCCGACAAGTCGACAATGACCACCAGCGCGGGCGCGCCGATCGCTGACAACCAGAACAGCCAGTCCGCCGGGCCGCGCGGGCCGCTGCTGTTGCAGGATTATCAGCTGATCGAGAAGCTGGCGCACCAGAATCGTGAGCGCATCCCTGAGCGGGTGGTGCATGCCAAGGGCTGGGGCGCGCATGGCACGTTGACCATCACGGGCGACATTTCACGCTATACCAAGGCCAAGGTGCTGCAACCGGGCGCGCAGACGCCGATGATCCTGCGCTTTTCGACGGTGGCGGGCGAAATGGGCGCGGCCGATGCCGAGCGCGACGTGCGTGGCTTTGCGATGAAATTCTATACGCCCGAAGGCAATTGGGATCTGGTCGGCAACAATACGCCGGTGTTCTTCGTGCGCGATCCGCTGAAATTCCCCGACTTCATCCACACGCAAAAGCGCCATCCGCGCACCAATTTGCGGTCGCCCACGGCGATGTGGGATTTCTGGTCGCTCAGCCCCGAATCGCTGCATCAGGTGACGATCCTGATGTCGGATCGCGGCCTGCCGACCGACGTGCGCCATATCAACGGTTATGGCAGCCACACCTTTGCGCTCATCAATGAGGCGGGCGAGCGCTTCTGGGTGAAGTTCCACTTCAAGACGATGCAGGGCCACAAGCACTGGACCAACGAGGAAGCGGCGCAGGTCGTGGGCCGCACCCGCGAATCGACGCAGGAGGATCTGTTCGAGGCGATCGAGACGGGCGACTTCCCCAAGTGGAAGATGCAGGTCCAGATCATGCCGGAAGCGGATGCGGACAAGACCAGCTATAACCCGTTCGACCTGACCAAGGTATGGCCGCATGGCGACTATCCGCCGATCGACATCGGCGTGCTGGAGTTGAACCGCAACGCCGACAATTATTTCGCGGAGATCGAGCAACTGGCGATGTCGCCATCCAACATCGTGCCGGGCATCGGCTTTTCGCCCGACAAGATGTTGCAGGCGCGCATCTTCAGCTATGCCGACGCGCATCGTCATCGCATCGGCACCCATTATGAGGCGCTGCCCGTGAATGCGCCCAAGGTGGCCGTCCATAATTACCATAAGGACGGGGCGATGCGCTTCACGCCGAACAACCCTAATCCGGCGGCCTATTATGAACCCAACAGCTTTGGTGGCCCGGTGCAGGAAGATCGCTTCGCCGAACCGCCGCTGAAGATTTCGGGCGATGCGGATCGGTGGAACCACCGTGAGGGCAATGACGATTTCGGCCAGCCCCGCGCTCTGTTCAACCTGTTCGACGATGCGCAGAAGGCGCGGCTGTTCGCCAATATCGCCGCGGCGATGGGTGATATTCCGGCCGAGATCCAGGAACGGCAGTGCAAGCTGTTCGATCAGGTCCACCCCGATTATGGGGCGGGCGTGCGGGCGGCGCGGGCCACGATCAAGGATCGCAACCCGTCCATATCCGCCCCGACCGACGAGGTGCTGTCCGACGCTTCGGCCTGACATTTCGCGTAGGCAAGACATGGAAACCCCGGCGCTTCGGCGCTGGGGTTTTTCTGTTGTTGGGGTTCAGCTTTCTTGCTTCTCCGTCGCCCATCGTGAGCAATTATTAAGGATGACGTCCTACGACTGACGGCCATATGCAGCGGCCAGTTCTTCGTCACCCGTCCTCCCTGTTCGCGCCGATCCTGACCGGCTGCGTCTATTTCGTCGTGGCGTCGCTGGCGCTGATGATGTCACGCTTCGAAGGGGGGCTTGCCTTCCTGTGGGGCTCCAACGCTTTCCTGATGGCGCAACTGCTGACGTCGCGCACACGGGCGTGGCCCCAAGCGATCATTGCCTGCGGGATTGCGAGCGGGCTGGCGACGAGCCTGTTCGGAATGGGGCCGCTGGCCGCCGTGCCGATGGCGGCGATCAATATCCTGGAATCGCTGATCGTCGCGATCCTGTGTCGCCGGTTTGTGCCGGACCGGCAGGTGACGGGATCGACGCGCCCGCTGGCCGTTTTCATCATCGTGCTGTGCGGGATCGCCAATGTGGCGGCGGCGGCGGTGGCGGCGATGGTGGCGGCGAACCTGACGCCCGTGTCGTTCGGCGCGTCCTGGCTGCAATGGTATACCGGCCATGTTTTGGGCGGGTTGACCTTCACGCCGATCCTGATTCTGTTTTTGCAGGGGGAATTGGGCAAATGGTTGCGAGATAGCAGGCCGCGCGTTCAGCTGGAGGCTGTCGCGCTGCTGGCCCTGTTCGCGGCGATAACGGTGCATGTCTTCTGTTTTTCGCACTATCCGCTGCTGTTCGTGCCGTTGCTGCCGCTGGTGCTGATTTCCTTCCGTTTGGGTCAGATGGGCGCGGCGGCGGCCATCATCATCCTGGCCGGGATCGGGGGCGCGGCGACCATGTCGGGCTTTGGGCCGCTGACGATGCTGCCGGGATCGACCGGCGTGCGGACGCAATTCTTCCAATTCTATGTCGCGCTCAGCTTCTTGCTCTGCATGCCCGTGGCGGCCGCGTTGAACGGACGGCGGCGGCTATTCGGAATGTTGCAGGACAGTGAAGCGCGCTATCGCGCCATTGCCGAACATAGCGGCGACGTGGTGCTGGACATCAGCGTCGACGGCACGATCCAATATGCTTCACCATCGGCGACCGAGCAAATTGGCTGTGCGCCCGAATTGCTGGTCGGGCAGTCCGTCGCCAATCTGGTCGATCCGCAGGACCGTGCGACCGTGATCGCGACCCATCGTCGCGCTCTCCTCCAGCCGGGCCTGACCCACAAGGTCGAGTTTCGCCCGCTCGCGTCGGCCAGCGATCTCGATTGGTGTGAGATGGTGAGCCGGGCGATGGTCAACGAACGAAGCCAGCCATGTGGCGTGGTCAGCACGATTCGCGACATGTCGCGGCACAAGGCGCGCCAACGCGCGCTGCAACAGGTGGCGGCGCGTGATTCGCTGACGGGGGCGGACAGCCGCCGCGCCTTCCTCGACAAGCTGGACAGTGAAATGGTGCGGGCGCGGCAGGGCGTAAAATCCAGCCTGTTGCTGATCGACATCGACCATTTCAAGCAGGTCAATGATCGCTTTGGCCATGGCGCGGGCGATCATGTGCTGACCGCCTTCGTCGAACGGCTGCGCCCCGGTTTGCGCGGAGGCGACAGCATCGGCCGGTTGGGCGGGGAAGAGTTTGCGATCCTGCTGGGCGATAGCGACATCGATCAGGCGAGCATGGTGTGCGAGCGATTGCGCCAGGCGCTGGTCGCGCCGATCGCGCTGGCGGACGATGCTGGCGGGAAAGCGATTCGCGTGACGTTCAGTGCGGGTCTGGTCCAGCTCGATGGCAGCTCGACCCGGTCGGTGATGCTGGAGGCGGCGGACAAGGCGCTCTACCGCGCCAAGCATAGCGGCCGCAACTGTATGCGCCTGGCGGCATAGGCGCGGATATTCGTTCGGCCGCGCGCAAAATCCGCCATGTTATGTTGTAACTTATGATGGCCTGGCCTATGTAGCTGCCATCATGCCAGTCAGCCTTCGCAATGCCCTTCATACCGGACGCCTCGATCGCATCGCGATGGCGCTGTCCGGGCTGTGCGTCGCGCATTGTTTCGTGACGGCGGTGGTGTTGGGCCTGCTCGCATCGGCGGGCGGTATCTTCGAAAGTCCGCTCTTTCACGAGGCGGGGCTGGTGCTGGCGATCGCGTTAGGCGCTATCGCCCTGGGCCATGGCGCGCTCATGCATGGCTATATGATGCCTGCCGCGATCGGATCGCTGGGGCTGGGCGTGATGGCCGGTGCGCTGACCATGGATCATGGCTTGCAGGAAAGCGTCTATACGCTGATCGGCGTCGGGATATTGGCACTGGGCCATGACCTGAACCACCGCGCGGGACGATAGGACCGGCTGCAATGCCTGCGGGTCCGGCGCGCCTTCAAAGCGGCTTGCGATCGGTTCGATGTTCACCTTTTACCCAGCGGACCGTGCCAGTGCTGGCGCGCATCACTACGCTTTCGGTGGTGAGTTTGCCGCCGGGCAGGCGCTTGACGCCGTCGAGCAGTGACCCGTCGGTGACGCCGGTCGCCGCGAAAATGCAATCGCCGCGCGCCAGTTCCTTCAGGTCATAGATGCGGTCGAGATCGGTAATGCCCCATTTGCGGGCGCGGGCTTTCTCATCCTCGTTGCGGAACAGCAGCCGCCCTTTGAACTGGCCGCCGACGCAGCGCAGCGCCGCGCAGGCCAGCACCCCTTCGGGCGCGCCGCCCGACCCCATATAGATGTCGATCGTGGTTTCCGGGTTCGTGGTCGCGATGACGCCCGCAACGTCACCATCGGGGATCAGCATGATGCCGCAGCCGATGGCGCGCAGTTCCGCGATCAGTTTTTCATGGCGGGGGCGGTCGAGCACGCAGACGATGATTTCGTCCGGCGCCACACCCTTGGCGGCGGCGACCGCCTCGACATTTTCGCGCGCCGATTTTTTCAGGTCGATGACGCCGTCGGGATAGCCGGGGCCGACCGCCAGCTTTTCCATATAGACGTCGGGCGCGTTGAGCAGGCCGCCTTCTTCGGAAATGGCGAGGACGGCGAGGGCATTCGGCCCGGCCTTTGCGGTGATGGTAGTGCCTTCCAGCGGATCGAGCGCGATGTCGATCTTTGGCCCCGTGCCGATCGCGTTACCGACCTTCTCACCGATATACAGCATGGGCGCTTCGTCCCGCTCGCCTTCGCCGATGACGACGGTGCCATCCATATAGAGGTCGTTGAAGGCAAGGCGCATGGCTTCGACGGCGGCGGCATCGGCGGCCTTTTCATCGCCCCGGCCGATCAGCTTCGAGGCGGCGATCGCGGCTGCCTCCGTCACGCGGACCATTTCAAGAACGAGCACACGATCGAGAATCGAGCTTGCCTGCACCATCTTCATTCCTCTGCCTTTTCTTATGGGCAGTGCCGATAGGCGCTTGCCCGGTGCTTGTCGAGCGAGGATGGAACCGGCCACGCTCTGGCCATGATTGGATGATGTCATCCGCCAGATGAACGTCGCGCGCCTTTCCGCAGCTCTCGTCCTGGTGCTGCCCTGCAATGCGTGGGCGGCGGACGACGATCCGCTGATGGCGGCCTATCGTACGAAGACGCAGGTAGTGAAACCGTGCGACCGCAGCGGGGATGCTATCGTCGTGTGTGGCAACCGGGCCGAGCGCAATGCACGCGAACGCCTGCCGCTGCCGCGCGAATC
>JAECRT010000013.1:49791-71403 GCA_016000085.1 Sphingomonadaceae bacterium | reverse complement strand
TTAATCGAGAATGTGCATGACCACCGGTGTATCGAGCAGGCTGTCCGAACCAGCCAGCCGGTCCAGCGTATCGCGCACGCAGCGTTCCTCGCCCGCATGGGTGACGATGGCGACGAGCACGCCGTCCGCCTGATTCGCACCGCGCTGGATCATGCTTTCGATCGAGACGCCTGCGTCGCGGGTGGCGGCGGCGATTTCGGCCAGCACGCCGGGGCGGTCCTGCACCTTGAAACGCATATAGGCGCGGCCGGTACGCACGCCTGCGTCAGCGGTATTCTGGGGCGTGAGCGCGGCGACGGGCATGGCGAAGGCATCGCCATATTCGTCGCGCGCCACGTCGATCAGGTCGGCTACCACGGCAGAGGCGGTCGGGCCTTCGCCCGCACCCCGGCCCTGGAAAAAGAGGCGGCCAACGAAATTGCCTTCCGCCACGACGGCGTTGAGCGACCCGTCGACATGCGAGAGCGGATGATCGAGCGGCACCAACATCGGATGGACGCGCTGGAACAGACCTTCCGCGCCATTTTCCGCCATGCCCACGAGGCGGATGCGGAAGCCCAGCGCGGCGGCTTCGGCAATGTCGGCGGCGATCACGTTCCGGATGCCAGTGGTGGCGACCGCGTCAAAATCCAGTTCGGTACCGAAGGCGAGGCTGGCGAGGATGGTCAGCTTGTGCGCGGCGTCGACGCCGTCAATGTCGAAGCTGGGATCGGCTTCGGCATAGCCCAGTTCCTGTGCTTCCTTGAGCACTTCGTCGAAGCCCCGGCCTTCCTTCTCCATGGTGGTCAGGATGTAATTGCAGGTGCCGTTGAGGATGCCATAGACGCGGCTGATCTCATTGGCGGCGGCGCCTTCGCGCATGCCCTTGATGACGGGAATGCCGCCCGCGACCGCCGCTTCATATTTGAGCGCGGTGCCGCCTTTCTCCGCCAGCCGGGCAAGGTCGAGGCCATGATGGGCCAGCATCGCCTTGTTTGCGGTGACGAAGGGCTTGCCGATCGTCAGGCACTGGCGGGCCAGGGTAAGGGCCGGGCCGTCCGACCCGCCGATCAGCTCGACCACGACATCGACATCGTCGCGGGTCGCGAGCGTCGTCATGTCGTCCACCCATTCATAGGCGGATAGATCGACGCCGCGATCCTTGTTCCGGTCGCGCGCGGAGATAGCGACGACCTGGATCGGGCAGCCGGCGCGCCGGGCGATCAGCGCGCCGTTGGTTTCCAACAGCCGAATGACCCCGCCGCCCACCGTGCCGAGGCCGACAAGCGCGACGCGCAGCGGTGCATGGCGGTGCAGATTGGTCATGATGGCTGTCTTTCCCTCTCAGATGATATGGGCCGCGCTGATAGCGGCCCGTGCGCGCCTGTCCAAGCGAAAGCTGCCCGCATTGCACCACTGCCGGACGAAAGCCGCGAATCAGGCCTGCAGACGGGTGCGTCCACAGGCGCCGAGCGCGGCGAGGACCACCGCATAATCGGCGCGCGCCGCTTCGGCGTCCTGAATCGCCAGGGTGCGTACGGCGCGGGCGGGTAGCGCCGGGGGCAGCGTGCAGGCGAGCCGATACCAGAGCAGGCTGCCGGGCACGGGCGGGCGGGCGGCTTCATCCACGATTTCACCTAGCGCCACTGCCCAGCGGGGTTGCTGGCCGGGCCGACGAAGAATCGACAGGGACACCGGCTCCCCGGCCTGTGTACGCAGGAAAATCTGCGTCTCGCCTTCACCCGCGACGGTGCCTGCGACATGGAAGGCATCGCCCAGTCCCAGGATTCGCGGCGGGGCGTCGGGGGCGAGCAGAGACGAAGCGATGCCTTTTACGCGCTCCATCTGCGCAGGATTCGCAGCGATCTGTGCGTCGGGGGCGACCAGCTGAATTTGGCTTGGCCGATCGCCGGGGCGGGCGAACAGAATGACCTGCGCCTTTTTGAGCTTCGGCAGCTTGCCGCGTGCGTCGAGCGGGGCATCGTATAGCCAGCTTACAATAGGTGCGATTCCCGCGTCGCCGCGAATCAGCCCCGTCACATCGCCTTCCAAAAACAGCCTTTTATGGCCCGCAGGGACGGTTCCTGCCTGTTCTGCCTTCAAAATGATGATGTTGCGAATACGCACATTGGCCACTAGCGACGCCGCGTCGGACAGGTCCACAAGGTCGGCGTAGGACAGGGCTGCCCCGGCGGCGGATGGTTGCGTTAACAGTGGCGCCGGCTGCGCGAAGGTCGGGGAAACCGCGAGGTTTACGGCTGAAATGAGGCATGGCGCGGCCAGCATTCGCAGCAGGGTGGTGGATTTCATCGTCAGCTTCGTCCTATGATTTTGGCCAGTGGCATGGATGTCACAGGCAAGTATTTCCGTTATGAATTGGTAACCGAAAATGAACATATCGATAAAGCGTTTGCGTGCCACGATGCGCCGCGATAGGAGTTCGAACGGTAGCAATTGGACGGACAGGGGCCAAAGGTGGCCGGGGTAGCCCGGACAGCTTGGGTCGTTTTTGGCTGATTTGTATAAACCACTGGTAAGATGAGTTAAGGAGTGTCGTTGCCGAATGGCCTATGCTGACCACTCGCAAGGATCGAGTCGCACTGTCTCGATCGTCATCGTCGCCCTGATTCACGCTGTGCTTGGCTATGCCTTTGTCACCGGCCTTGGCATGAAATATGTCAAAAAGGCGGCAGAACAGCTGAACGTGATCGACGTGAAGGAGGAACCGCCACCACCGGACGAGGAGCCACCACCGCCGCCGCCAGACCAGCCGGTCGAGCCGCCGCCGGTCGTTGCGCCGCCGCCGATCGTGCAGACGCCTGCGCCCGCGCCGACGATGACTGTCGTTCGCACGCCGCCGCCGGTGTTCAACCCGGTTCCGGTCGCGGCTCCGCCGCCACCGCCGGCTGCACCGCCACCGCCGCCTCAGGCTGCGACGCGCGCATCGCCGCGCAGTCAGCCGGGTACGTGGCTGAGCGACGCGGACTATCCGAGTCGCGCTCAGCGTGAAGAACGGTCGGGTACGGCTGGCTTCCGCCTGGAAATCGGCGCTGATGGTCGTGTGACCAACTGCACCATCACCTCTTCGACCGGGCATCCCGATCTCGACGAGGCGACCTGCCGCCTGCTGCCGAAGCGTGCGCGCTTCAAGCCGGCGAAGGGTTCCGATGGCGCGGAAATGGCCGATACGTACAATGGTCGTATCACCTGGCGTTTGCCGGAATAATCCTTACCGGGAAGGCGAGCGCGCTGCGCCGCCTTCCCCTCGCTTGATCTCATTGAGAGGGAAGTCTTGAACATGTTGATGTATCTCGCAGCTGCGGCTCCCAAGCCGGAAAACCCCTACGGCCTGATGGAAGCCCTTGAACAGGGCGGCACCATTGCCTGGACCGTATTCCTTATCCTGTGCGCCATGTCGGTCGGCACTTTCTACATCCTGTTCACCAAGCTGATCGAACAGCAGAAGGTGATCAACCAGGGCAAGAAGGTCCGTGCGACGTTCTGGCGCGCCGCTTCGCTGAAGGAAGCATCGGCCAAGCTGGAAAAGAATTCGGCCTACAAGCAGATCGTCGACGACGGCATCAAGGCTCAGGACGAGCATGGCAAGCTGAAGGACCCGGTTGAAGCCCATGACTGGCTGCACGGTTCGCTGGCCCGTTCGGAAGCGGCGATCAACTCCTCGCTGGGTGGCGGTCTCGCCTTCCTCGCGACCGTGGGTTCGACCTCGCCGTTCATCGGTCTGTTCGGTACGGTTATCGGCATCTATCGCGCGCTCATCAAGATCGGCGCGGCTGGTCAGGCATCGATCGACGCGGTCGCAGGCCCCGTCGGTGAAGCGCTCATCATGACCGCTCTGGGTCTGGCCGTGGCCGTTCCCGCAGTGCTCGCATACAACTTCCTGCAGCGCCGCAACAAGTCGATCGCCGAACAGCTCAACGGTTTCACCGTCGATCTGCTGGCCTATCTGGTTTCCGACGGCGCCGTGAAGCCGTCCGTTGGTCCGGCTCCTGCCGCCACGGCCGCCAAGCCGGCTGTTGCGCCGACCAAGGCCTGATTGCCTAAGACGCCGGTGCGGGAATCGGGTGGCGGCTGCGACCGCCCGATTCCCCGCCGGACGTGGGCCTCGCGAAACGAGGCACCATCGACACCAAGGTTAGGATAGTATCAATGGCAATGAGTGTTGGCCCCGGCGGCGGTGACGACAAGCCCTTGTCCGACATCAACACGACGCCGCTCGTCGACGTCATGCTGGTGTTGCTCATCATCTTTCTCATCGCGGTCCCGGTCGTCGTTCAGACGGTCGACCTGCAACTTCCCAAGGTGGCGTTCGAGCCCACCACGACGAAGCCGGAAAATGTGTCCCTCTCGGTCACCACGGCTTCCGATGGTAGCTGTGCGGTGTACTGGAACATGACCAAGGTCGATTCCAGCGACCTGCTCAACCGGGCCGTGGCGAAACTCGAAGCGGACATCAAGAAGGCAGGTGGCGTCGAGAATATGACGCCCGAAGATCTGCCCGAAGTGCATATTCGCGGCGACATCAACACCCCCTATCGGTGCATCGGCGGCACCATCTACACGATGCAGCGCGCCGGTTTCCCCAAGGTGGGCTTCATCTCCGAGCCGGAACCCGGCACGACGACGACCCGCCTCTGACCGGCTGATTAAGGAGATTTCGCTATGGCCATGAGCATGGGTTCCGATGAAGGCGAACCGATGATGGAAATGAACACGACGCCGTTGATCGACGTCATGCTCGTTCTGCTCATCATGTTCATCATCACCATTCCGATCCAGACCCACGCGGTCAAGATCGACCTGCCGCAGAACGCGCCGCCCACGGACAGCGTGATCGATCCGGTCAAGAACAAGGTTGCGATCGATCCGGCAGGTATCATTACCTGGAATGGATCGTCGATCGACCTGCTGACCCTGCGTCAGTATCTGCAGCAGTCGCTGCGCCTGCCCGTCGAGCCGGAACTGCAGTTCCAGCCTAACGCGCAGACCCGCTATGTCGTGGTTGACCAGGTGCTCGCGGAGATCAAGCGTGCAGGCGTGACGAAGCTGGGCTTCGTCGGCAATGAACAATATGGCAATTTCTAAGCTCTGATCGCCGGGGCGTTCGCGCCAAGACTTCCCGTTTTCGCGAACGGCACCGGACGGAAGAGCGGATTGAGCCGCTAGATTAAGGGTCGCCTCTGGCGGCCCTTTTTTTTGGTGATGCGCGCTTTAAAGCGCAGCCAACTTAACTCTTTGCTTACCCCGATGACCGATAAAAGCGGTGAAGGACGGGTAGCAGCGATCATGGGCGCCGAACGGCAAATCGATTTCATCCGCAGGATAAGAACGACCGACCGCCGTACGGTGCAGATCGGCGTCATGGTTCGTCGGCCTGGTGAAACCTGGTTCAGCAGCACCATCGCGGACGTTTCCGTCACGGGCTTTCGCCTCCAGAGCTTCATGAAGCTGACATCGGGCAGCGACCTGTGGATCATGTTGCCAGGCTTCGAAGGGCGTCGCGCCCATGTGCTGTGGACGCGGGCGCATGAAGCCGGTTGCACGTTCGAACGGCCGCTGCATCCCGCGATTCTCGATCATATCGTGCGGCTCTGGGCCAATCGCGAGCCAGACTGAGAATTTCTCGGCTTAGTGGGTTACGACGCGGGACGGACGATCTGTCGGTCCGGATGAGGCAGCTAGTCGAGAGGTCAGCATAGCCGTGCGTTCCCAGCGGCGCGGGAAAAAGCCGGAAAGCATCGCATGGAAGGCAACCCACTTTAGCTGGGCTGGCCTGTGATCCCGCTTGGAGTGATGACGAGAATGAGGCCATGCGCCGCTTGGGCTGGCAGGACTTGCCGCGCCTTACGCCATGGCGCGGAATTGGCTGTCCCGCTGCTATCAAAGCATCGCCAGAGCAGTTCTATGGGCTTTGCCCACAACGCGCAGTTCGGTGCTGTGTTTAGCGTCATGGCGACGGCGCTGCCCCCCTGCGAGACGTGCCTATGCCGGAGCGGCATCCTGAAATTGTAGGCTGGCGAGGCGGGCGTAGAGGCCGCCTTGCGCGACCAGCGTGGCATGGTTGCCCTGTTCGACGATCCGTCCTTCGTCCAGCACGATGATTCGGTCGGCTGCACGCACCGTTGCCAGCCGATGTGCGATCACGATCGTCGTACGCCCCTGCATCAGCCGGGCGAGCGCATCCTGCACCAGCCGTTCGGATTCGGCGTCGAGCGCGGATGTGGCCTCATCCAGCAGCAGCAGAGGCGCATCGCGCAACAGCGCGCGCGCGATCGACAGGCGCTGGCGCTGACCCCCCGACAGGCGGGCGCCGCCTTCGCCCATGAATGTGTCCAGCCCTTGCGGCAAGGCGCGCAGGAAGGATTCGGCATTGGCCGCGCGGGCCGCATCCCAGATCTGGTCTTCGCTGGCATCCCATCGGCCATAGCGCAGATTATCGCGCGCAGAGGCGGCGAAGATCACGCTATCCTGCGGCACCATCGCCATCATGCCCCGCAGTGCTGCTGGGTCCGCATCGGGCAGCGCTACGCCGTTCAGGCGAACGGTGCCGGATTCGGGATCGTAAAAGCGCAGAGCCAACTGGATCAGGGTGGACTTGCCCGCGCCCGAAGGCCCGACGACCGCGACTGTTTCTCCCGGCGCGACATCCAGCGTTACGCCGTTGAGCGCGCGCTGGTCGGGCCGGGTAGGATAGTGGAAATGCACCGATTCGAAGGTCAGTCGCGCGCCATCGCTGGCTGCGGGGATGGCGATCGGGGCGACGGGCGGCAAGATGTCCGGGGTGGCGGACATCAGTTCTTCCAGCCTGCTTGCCGCGCCCGCGCCGCGCAGCAGGTCGCCCCAGCTTTCCGACAGCGACCCGAACGCGCCTGCCACCAGCCCGCCGGTCAGCACGAAGGCGGCGATGCTGCCGCCTGACAGCTTGCCCGCGGCAACGTCTAGCGCGCCTTGCCACATGACCGCCGTGATCGATCCGAAGATGAGGGCGATCACCACGCCCGTCATGATGGCGCGCAGCCGAATGCGGCCGCGCGCGGTGGCGAATCCATTTTCCACGGTGGCGTCGAAGCGATCGGCTTCCCGCCGTTGCTGGCCAAAAGCCTGCACGATCTTCATCGCGCCCAGCACCTCGGCCGTGACGGTGCCGACATCGGCCAGGCGGTCCTGACTGGCGCGCGACAGGGCACGGACGCGACGGCCCAGGCTGATCAGCACCAGCAGGATGAGCGGGATTCCGAGCAGCAGCAAGGCCGCCAGCTTGGGCGCGAGCGCGAAGAGATAGATGAGCCCGCCCAGCCCCGTCACCAGATTGCGGAGTGCGACCGACACGGTCGACCCCACAACCTGTTCGACGATGGCGGTGTCGGCGGTCATGCGCGAAGCGATTTCGGACGGGCGGTTTTCTTCAAAGAAGCGGGGCGCTTGCCGCAACAAATTGGCCTGCGTCGCGCTGCGGATGTCGGCGACCACGCGCTCGCCCAGCCAGGACACGAAATAGAAGCGCATGGCGCTCGCGAGCGCGAGGATGATGACGATGAGCAGCAGATATTGGAACCAGCGGCTGATGTCGCCGCCGCCCGCAAAGCCCCGGTCGATGACTAGGCGAAAGCCGCTGGGGATGCCCAGGGTCGCGGCGGACGAGACGATCAATGCGACGAGCGCACCTGCGATACGGCCGGGATAGTGGCGGGCGAAGCGCCACAGCATGACCAGGCTGGCGAGGGCGGGGCGCTTTTGAGCGCCTGTGTCAGCGCCGGGCGCGGTTGTCGGGGTATCCACCATGGGCGGCGCTTAGCAGTCCGCCAGCCAAGCCTCAATGGGCGGTTCGGGCGCGCGGTGCGATCGTCGTCGCCTGAGTGTCTATCGGCCATCGCACCGGCTGTCCGATAGAGAATCTCTGCTCTTGCCGCAGATGCAGGGGGGCGTTTACGGGACCAGATGTGGCTTGCAGGATCGCGGGCCTATGCCCGCCGTGCGGTTTCGCGCATAGGATGGGGTCGCCTTGGGCAAGGGATGACGCAGGGAAGACCGATGATCCGTATCATATCCGCCACCGTCGAACGCTGGCCCGTGGCGGGCGCGTTCGTCATAAGCCGTGGCGCGAAAACCCATGTCGATGTGGTCGTCTGTACCGTAGGCGATGGCGCGCATGTCGGACGCGGCGAGGGCACGGCGATCTATTATGAGGGCGAGAGTGCGCAAGGGTGCGTTGCAACGCTCGCCGGTTATGCCGGTCCGCTCGACCGGGTGGCGTTGCTCGACGCGATGCCACGCGGGGCGGCGCGCAATGCGCTGGATTGTGCGCTTTGGGATCTGGAAGCGAAGCGGGCTGGCGCGCCGGTATGGCAACTGGCCGGGCTGGCTGCGCCAGCGCCCTTGCCGAGTGCATTCACGATCAGTCTGGGCGAGCCTGACGGGATGGAGGCCGACGCGCGCAAGGCGGCGGCGCGGGGTTTCGGCCTGCTCAAATGCAAGCTGACCGGCGAGGGGGATCGTGCGCGGATTGCGGCGGTACGCAATGGCGCACCCGCCGTGCGCCTGATCGTCGACGCCAATGAAAGCTGGCATGATCGGGATATTGCCGCCGAAGCGCAGGCGTTGGCCACACTCGGCGTCGAGATGGTGGAACAGCCGATTATCCATGGGCAGGAGCAACGGTTGGCGGGGGTGCGCGCGCCCGTGCCGCTGTGTGCCGACGAAAGCTGCCATACGCGGGCCGACCTCGATCGGCTCAAGGATTTCGACGCGGTCAATATCAAGCTGGACAAGGCCGGGGGCCTGACCGAGGCGCTGGCGCTGGCGAAGGCGGCGCGCGAGCGAGGGTTCCGCCTCATGGTCGGTTGTATGCTGGGCACGTCATTGGGCATAGCGCCCGCAGCGCTGGTGGCACAGGGCGCGGACTGGATCGACCTGGACGGCGCGCTGCTGCTGGCGGAGGATCGGGAAGGCGGGCTGGCGCTGGTGGACGGGATGCTTCAGCCCGGCGGGCTGTGGGGCATGGGCTAGTCTTGCGTTTGCCGCGATTTCTTCATCAGCGATCGATTCCGATCGCTTGGCAATCGCTCTAATAACCCAGCGTCAGACCGACTGCGTAATATTTGGGGCCGACATTGGCCTTGGCGCGCAGTTTGGGAAAGAGCGGCATGGCGAGTGTCGCATAGGGACGGGTGTTGTCGCCGCTGACGCGCACGCCCGCGCCGATCGTGGCGGACAGGGGAATGGTGTAGGTCGCTTCGACCCGGCCATAGAGTTTGGTGTCGCCATCGCGCAGATAGACGCCCGCGCCCGGCGTCAACTGAAAGCCTGCAAAGCCCAGCGCATAGCCTGCCCCGATTTCCGTTCCCCAATGGCCGTCGGCGCGGCCGTATCCGACTTCCGCGCCCAATCCTTCGGCATGGGCGGTGGCGGGCAGGGCGGCGAAGAGCGCGGCGGCGGCGAAGGCGGGAATGATTTTCATGATGCCGATGGCTACGTCGTCGCCCCGCCCCTCGCAACGGGTGAGGGGACGAGGCGAGTCGCTGCTGCGGCAAATTGTATCTCAGGAGGCCGGGTGCAAAGCCTGTGGATCGGGATAGGGCATGACGGCCCGACCATCGGGCGCGGCAGTGAAGCTGGTTTGCGTCGGATAGGCGAACTCTATGCCTTCGGCGTTGAAGCGCTTCCATATGGCGAGGCCGATGCGGTGACGCATCTGGAAATAATCGTGATGGTCCGGGTCCGGCACATCGAAATTGAGCTGATAGTCGAGTGAGCTCGCGCCGAACGCAATGATCCCGCAATTGACGAAGATCATCCCTTCGGCCTCCACGATTTCCTTCAGCATGGCGGGAATCGCGTCGGCCTTGTCCTCCGGCGTCTGATAGATGATGCCGATGGCGTAGCTGACGCGTCGCTGGGTCAGCGTCTGGAGGCTGGTGATTTCCTTTTGCAGCAGGTTCGCGTTGGAAATGACCTTTTTCTCGCCGCTCATCGCCCGCAACCGCGTGCTTTTGAGGCCGATCTTTTCCACGCGCGCAGTCGTCTGGTCATAGGTGATGATTTCGCCCCGCCGGAACGGCTTGTCGAAGATGATCGAGAGCGCGGCGAATAGATCTGAGAAGATGCCCTGCGCGGCAAGGCCGATGGCGATGCCGCCGATGCCCAGACCTGCGACCAGCCCGGTGACGTTGACGCCCAGATTGTCGAGCACCACGATCGTTGCGATCGCGAACAGGGCGAAGGTCACGAGTACCCGGATCAGCCCCATCGCATTGGCCAGCGTTTCGCCTTGGCCATCATCCGCCAATGTCTTGCGCTCGATCAGGCCCAGGATGATCTCCCGCGCCCAGAGTGCTGCCTGCCACACGGCGGCGATGGTGAAGAGGAAGGCCACCGTCTTGAACAGGCTGGCGGGCGGATTGGCATAGCCCGCGACCAGCCGGGCGGCGACCATCGCCATGAAGAAATGGGTCGTGCGTGACACGGCCCGGCTCAGCACATTGGCGATGCCCAGAGGGTCACCATGCACGCCCCGGTGCTGCGTGCCGAACCGGCGCAGCGCGGCGAGCGCAACATAGATGGCGATGCCGGCGCCGATCGTGATGAGGATCTGGAGATAGTGGACCGCGAACCAGTCGCTGGTGGAGTGCCACATTTCCGGCAGATTGGGCGCGCGCACGGTCATTTCGGGGAGGGCGGGGTCTTTCTTGTCGGCCATGCCTGTCCTGTCTTGCAGTGGGGGGATCAGGCCGCCGCGGCGAGCGGGGCGCAATCCGCAATCGAATCGAGGAAGGCGATCAGGCCGCGTTCCTCGCGCGAGAGATAGCGTGTCCGGCGCGGGAGACGAAGTCCTTCGCGCCATTCATCCTGCCCATCTTTGCACAAGGCGATAAGGGCGGGGTGGATATAGCTTTTGCGGCTGATCGCCGGGGTGTTGCCCAGCGCCTTCGCGACCGGGGCGATCATGTCGGTGAGTGAGACAGGACCGTTGACCAGCGCATCGAAGGCAATGGTGGACGCGCCCCAGGTGCGGAAATGCTTCGCGGTGAAGGGGCCGCCCATGGCATCGGCGATATAGGCGTTCACGTCGCTGGAAGTGATCGGTCGGGCCTGTCCATCCTCATCCAGATATTGGAACAGATGCTGGCCGGGCAGATCCTGCACCTGTCGCACGAAGCGCAGCAGGCGCGTGTCGGTGACGGTGAGTTCATGCGCCTTGCCCGACTTGGCGCGATAGCGCAGCGTCATGGACTTGCCGTGCAGGTCGAGATGGCGGCGGCGCAGTGTGGTTGCACCAAAGCTCTTGTTGGTTGTCGCATAATGTTCGTTACCCACGCGCACCTTCGCCAGATCGAGCAGGCGGATGACGGCGGCGATGGTGCGGTCCTTGCGCAGGGTCCGGCGCGACAGGTCCGCTTCCAGCCGTTCGCGCAGGCGGGGCAGCGCGCGGCCGAAATCGGGGCAACCGGCATATTTCAGTGCGTCCCGCGCGGCGCGGAAATCGGGGTGATAGCGATATTGTTTGCGGCCCCGGTCGTCCTGTCCGGTGGCCTGTATATGGCCGAAGGGAGAGGGGCAGAACCAGCAATCGCCATAAGCGGGCGGCAGGGCGATGGCGTTCAACCGGTCAATCTCGGCGCGGTCGGCGATGCGCGCGCCGTCCGCGCCATAATAGGCCCAGCCGCGCTTCAGCGCGCGTCGGGTGATGCCGGGGATGCTGTCGTCCGCATGGACGAGGGATGGGGTGGCCATATTGTCCTTCTCATCCCAACAAACCCCTTTTGCATCGCTTCGTTCCGCCATGGCACCGGGCTGCGGCGCCACATGGACAGGTGGGCGAGCGCCCATGTGGCGCAGATGAGGCCCGCCAGAAAGGCGAAGGGCATGGCGGCGGGGACGAAGATCGGCGTCAGGATCGAAGCCGCCAGCCCCGCCATCGCCATGGCCAATTCGCGGGGTTCAGCATCGGGGCCGCGTAGCCAGATGAGGCAGGCGGCGATACCGCTCATGAAGGTGAGCATATGCCGCGCTGTGTCGGCATGGGTCAGGGATGCGGTTGCGACCAGCGCCAGCAGCATGACCGCGACGGTACGGCGCGGCAGGCGACCCAGCAGATGTGCGACCATGGGATAGGCCAACAGTTCACACAGCGTCGCTGCGATCAGGATAGCCATCGCCAGCGCGCCATCGCCTGCGATCGTCGCGACCACGGCGGCGGCAGTCCATGGGATGAGCCGTTGGGGTGCCATGCGGATATGGCTGATCCAGCCGCCAAGGCCGCCACGCAGCGACCAGCGCCGGTCGGCGAGCCGCAATTCGAAACCGGCCAGCAGGAACAATGCCTGCACGCCCCACGGAAACAGGTCGGGCGCCACCAATGGCGACGCCAGTATCAGCCCCAGCAACAGGCCGTGGGCCAGGCCCACCATGCGCAATTCCCCGCTCATGCCAATGCCCCCTGTCGTGCCAGCAAGGCGTTGGTGCGGTCCTGATTCGCTGCCGCCTTGCGCTTGCGGGTCAAATAGGTGTCCAGCCCGATCTGGAGGGCGAGCATCATGAAGATGAACGGTTGATAGGCGATGCCCACGAACAATGATCCGATCATGTAAACGATATGGCCCTGTTGCAGGGCGATGGCGAAGGGCGCGATCCAGGCTTCATCAGGGCCGTCACGCTGACGATAGAGGCGGCGGATCGATTCAGTGCGGATGAAGCAGACCAGATGCAGCAAGGCCCAGAGGGCGAATCCGACATAGCCCTGTTCGCCCAGCAGTTCGAAATAGGCGCTGTGGTAGGCGCGGCCCTTGTCGGTGACGAGCCGCCGCTCGATCCGTTTGTCGTCGCCGTCACCCACTTCGCTCTGGGCGAAATAGGTGAAGCTGTTCTGGAGGTAATTGTCGAAGCCGCCGCCGCCGGGATGCTGCTTCACATAGTCGAGCGTCCACATCCACACCGCGACGCGGGTGGAGGCGCTTTCGTCGCCCTGATGATTTTCGATGGTCGACATGCGTGCGGTGAAGCTGGCCGGCAGGAAGGGTATGGAGATGAGCGCCGCCACCAGCATCAATGGCCCATAGACGAATCGGCGCGGCGAACGCAGGAGCATCATGCCCGCCAGGATGACGAGGCAAACGAGGCCGGTGCGCGCTTCGGTGCCGATCGGCATCAACATGCAGGCCAGGCACAGGCAGTAGCAGAAGGTCTTTACGCGCCAGTCGGGCGGGAAGATGGTGCCATATTTGGTCAGCCACAGGATCAGCGGGATGAGGGCGATGGCGACGCAACTGATGATGCTGCCCTCATACAGGCCGCTGTTATTGTCGACCATCAGGTTGAGCACGCCATAGCCGCCGCCCGACAGCGCCGTCTTCATGCCGCCATTGATGATGATGGTGCTGGCGCACAGGATCATGAATACGGTCAGCGCCTCGATTCGCAGGCGCGTGCGCAGTGTCAGCGGCAGGAACACGCCTGCGATGATCGCTTTCCACACCCAATTCCATTTGGTCATCGCCTCGACCGGGAAATCGGCGGTGGCGGTTGTGTAGCCGCACCAGGCGAGCAGCATCAGCATCAGCACCTGTCGCGCGGAGAATCGGCAATCCTTCTTGTCGTCCACGACCAGCCACGCGCCGACCATCGCGGCAAAGGCGATGAAGGAAATGGGGATGGAGTTCAGCAGGAAATAGGACAGGCGTTGGGGCGAGACGATGTCGATATAGGCGTAAACCGCGACCAACAGGAACGGTCGCCGAAAACCCATCAGGAAGAAGAGGCCCAGAAAGGCGATGAAGAACAGGTCACGCATCGTCGGCGCGCTCCGTCGGCTGCGGGTCGCGGTCCAGATCGACGCGCGACAACAGCCGCCAGGCTGCCAGCAGGATCGCGCCATGGCTGACCAGCAGGGATAATGCGTCGATCATCGCTCGATAGGGGTTCCGTTGCGCACGGCTTCATCCCTAACGCGACAGAGTTGACGGGGCGTTAAACCTTTTTCTGCAAATAGATGAAGCTATGACACGCATCCTTCATGTGCTGGACCACAGCCTGCCCCTCCACAGCGGATATACGTTCCGCACCCGTGCGATCCTGCGTGCGCAGATGGCCAGGGGCTGGGCGGTGCGTGGCATTACCGGCCATCGCCACAGCGCCGACGGGCCACTGGAGGAAGAAGTCGATGGGCTGCACTTTCACCGCACGCCCGGCGAGCCGGCGACCGGCAATCCGCTGATCCGCGAATGGCGCGACATATCGGCCCATGCCGATGCGATCGATGCGCTGGTGCGGCAATGGCGGCCCGACATCATCCACGCCCATTCACCCGTGCTCAACGCCATTGCGGCGCAGCGGGTGGCGAAGCGGCACGGAATACCGATGATCTATGAAATCCGCGCCTTTTGGGAGGATGCGGCGGTGGGGAACGGCACCGGGACGGAGGGCAGTCCCCGCTACTGGCTGACGCGCCAGCTCGAAACCCACGCAGTGCGTGCTGCCGACAGTGTCGCGGTGATCTGTGAAGGATTGCGCGGCGACCTGATCGCGCGTGGGGTGGATGCGGCCAAGATCATCGTATCGCCCAATGGCGTCGATATGGAGCAGTTTGGCGATCCGGTCCCGCGCGATCCGGCACTGGCCGCGAAACTGGGGCTGGAGGGCGCCGATGTCGTCGGCTTTATCGGCAGTTTCTATGATTATGAGGGTCTGGACGACCTGATCGCCGCGATGCCGCGACTCGTGCGGGCGCGCCCCAAGGCAAAGCTGTTGCTGGTGGGCGGTGGTCCGCGCGAACAGGCGCTGCGCGATCAGGCGATGGCGTCGCCCTTTGCCGACCATATCGTCTTTGTCGGGCGGGTGCCGCACGACCAGGTCGAACATTATTATGCGCAGGTCGACATCCTCGCTTACCCGCGCAAGGCGATGCGCCTGACCGATCTGGTTACGCCGCTCAAGCCGCTGGAGGCGATGGCGCAAGGGCGGCTGGTCGCCGCATCGAGCGTGGGTGGACATCGCGAACTGATTGCGGATGGGGTGACGGGCACGCTGTTCGCGCCGGATGATCCGCAGGCGATCGCGCTGGCGCTGGCCGGATTGTTTGCCGATCGTGGCGGTTGGGATGCGCGTCGCGCGGCGGCGCGGGCCTTTGTCGAAGGCGAGCGTAACTGGTCGTCAAACATTGTGCGGTACGAACCGGTTTACCAGCGGCTGCTGGCCCGCGCCGACAAAATGCGCGCGGCGGCCTGAAGCCGGGTCTGGAGACGGGATGACGGTCGAAATGCAGCAGCGCAGGAACGGGGCGATCATGGCGCTGGGTGGCATTGCGGCAGCGCTACTGGTGCTGTGCGTGCCGGTCGGTTTGATCGAAACGCTGGCCGCATCGAGCGGCCTGAGTGAAGCGCTGCCCGCCGCCGCACCGCCCCTGGGCATCAAGGCGCGGATCATATTGGCCGGGTTCGCCGCATTGATGACGGTCGGCGTGACGGGAATGATGGGCCGTGAACCGGCCCGGCAACAGAAAGGACGCCGCAAGGGCGTTCGAGGAGAAAGACAGATGGGTTTCGCCTTTTCCAAATTGGCCGCGTTTGCGCGTGGCCGGGCAACACCCGCATTCGAAGCGGACCTGCCATCGCTGCGCCGCGCCGATGCGCATCCCGATGCACCTGCGCGCGCGCCGATCTTTGCCAGTCGCGATTTCGGCGGCGCCGACATTTTCGGCCGCGACGAACCCGTGCGGCGACCCTTGGCCGTCCGTGCCGGATCGGAGAGCGAAGCGCCCGAGCCGATCGACGGCGATGTCGCGGCGGAGCCTAGCTTCCTGCGCTCTGTCGAACCGCTGACCGACCCCATGTTGGCGGCTTTTCTGGCGAGCGCTGTCGCCGAACCGGAGACGGTGGAGGTCGTAGAGGAGATCGCGCTGGAGGCGTCGGTCGATGATGCAACGCCGCCGATTGCAGCCGTGCCGGTGTTTGAGCCGACTCATGGCCTGTCGATCGCGCAGCTGACCCAGAGGCTGGAGCGCGGACTGGCATCGCGCAGTCGCGCAACGCCAGTGCAGGCCGGTCAGGTGCGTGTCCTTGCCGATATGCCCGTCGCTTCGGCTGTGCCGGTGCGTCAGGCAGTCGCATCGGATGCAGACGAAGCGTTGCGCGCGGCGCTGGGCGCATTGCGCACCATGGCGGCGCGCACGCGCTGACATTTTGATTTTGAAGGTCATGAGAAGCCAGCCGATCCGGTCGAACCGGGTCGGCTGGCTGCCTTGGTCACCAGTCCATGATCGTCAGGGCTGACAGTTCGAATAGAACGCCGTCTGCATCCATGTGATCTTCGTCGATACAGATGTCGGCGACAAAATGGCCGGGCAACAGCCATTCGGCTGATTCCAGACCCTCTATGAAGCGCGCGCGCCGGGCCGCGACGTCTGTGCCCGTTAGTCGCAGCACGATGATGTGCCGACGCCCTTCGAACAGGGCGCTGGACCAGGGACGGCTGACTGCCCGTTCGATCGTTGCTGGCGGACCCGCGCGTTCGACCAGTTGTGCCAGCAGGCGTGGCAGCGGATCGGATGAGCGATTTCCTATCACTTGATTTCGGATCAGGTTGGGTGAGCCAAAATGCGGATCGATGCTTGTCATTGGCCGACGCTCCTGCGATATGTGTTCATGAAATGTTCTATTCGTCTTTTCATGCGATCTCCCGGTTCGCGTCCGTTGCGCATGTCGAAGACGAGGCGCGGGTCGCGCACGCAGGCCCGCCCGAACGTGGTCGGCGGCATGGCGTGCAGGTTCAGGAACTTTTCGATCATGCGCAACAACATCGGCTCCAATCTCCCCAAATTTGGCGACTCGCCGGTAGCAAGTCAGTAGGTATATTCCTATTTCATACCCAATTTCCTACTTGTCTAGGAAAAATCTTATCGATAATGGATGAAACATGGATGATTCGCAGGACGCCCGGATTGCGCTTGAACGGCTGGTGGCAGAGCGGGGGGAGAATTATGCCGATCTTTCGCGCCTGATCGGGCGCAACCCGGCCTATATCCAGCAATTCATCAAGCGCGGCACACCGCGCAAACTGGATGAGGATGATCGCCGCGTGCTGGCGCGCTATTTCGGCGTGCCGGAACAGACGCTGGGCGGGACGGTGTCGCTGTCGGCTGCGCCCGTCCGTATGCGCGGCCTGCCTGCGGTGGTGACTGTGCCGCGACTGGCGCTGGGCGCGTCGGCGGGCGTTGGCACGCTGGACGAGGACGAGCGGGCGGCAGGGGTGATGGCGTTCGATGCGCATTGGTTGCGGCGCCTGGGCGTGCGGCCCCAGCGCGTATCGATCATCCGTGTCGACGGCGAATCGATGGCGCCGACGTTGAGCGATGGCGACGACATCATGGTGGACCATGATGATGATGCGGGGCGGCTGCGCGATGGCGTCTATGTGTTGCGGCTGGATGGCGTGCTGATGGTCAAGCGTATCGCGACCGGGCCACTACGTGGGCAGATCAGCGTCGTGAGCGATAATGCGCATTATCCGGATTGGGCCAATATTGACCCCGCGCTGGTGGAGATTGTCGGGCGGGTAGTGTGGACCGGGCGGCGTTTGACATGATCGGCGGCGGCGTCGCCTCACCTGTCAAGTGTCCGTTTCCCGACTGATTGCCCGGCTGTTCCAAGCGCTAGGATGTCGCAGGCACGGCGCGATCTTCTCCCGTCGATCGTCTTACCCTATCTATGCGGCCAGGGAGTCCAGATGTGAATGACAACGGCGCGGTGATCCGCAAGGCAATGGAATGGCGAGGCGCACCGATGGCGCTGGCGACGGTCGTATCGACATGGGGTTCGGCCCCACGCCCGCGCGGTAGCCATATGATCGTCCATGCCGACGGCCGGTTCGAGGGCAGCATTTCGGGGGGCTGTGTCGAAAGTGACGTGCTTCAGCGCGCAGCCGAAGTGATTGCAGGGCGCGGGGCGCATGTGCAGGAATATGGCGTGGCCGATGGCGATGCCTGGGAAGTCGGTTTGCCCTGTGGCGGCGAGATTGCCGTACTGGTTCAGCCGGTGAGCGAAGGGGGCTTCGCGCCCGGCCTGTTCGACCGGATCGAGGCGGAAAGCGCGCGTGGTCGTGCGCTGACACTGGCGACCGATCTGACCAGCGGCCTGACGCGGGAAGGCGTGTCGGAAGGCGCGTTTCTCAATCGCTATGATCCGCCGCGCCGCCTTTTTATTGTAGGTGCAGTCCAGATCGCCCAGTCGCTGGTGCCGCTGGCGCAGGCGATCGGGATCATGCCGGTGGTGATCGATCCGCGCGGACGCTTCCTGACCGACGAACGTTTTCCCGGTGTCGAACTGGACGATCGCTGGCCCGACGCGGCTATCGCGGCGCGCTCCCCCGGCGAAGCGACGGCCGTGGTGACGTTGAGCCATGACATCAAGATCGACGATCCAGCGCTGATCGCCGCCTTGCGTGCGCCGACCGGCTATGTCGCGGCGCTGGGATCACGCAAGAGCCATGCGGCCCGGCTGGAGCGATTGACGGCGATGGGTTTTGAAGCGGACGACCTGGCGCGGATCGACGGGCCTGCCGGGCTGGACATCGGCGCCATGGGGCCGGCGGAAATCGCGTTGTCGATTGCGGCGGGCATGGTCGCGGGATTCAACGCGCGGCGTTGAAAACGGCGTGCGAGGCGTAACTGTCCCCTGCCGCAAGGGATGGGCAGGGGACACATCCTGTTGCTGTCGGGCATCAAGGACGCGTGCCCCCTAAAACGCCGTGCAGGACATGACCATACCCCCAATGGGATAAGGTTGATTTTTTCTTACGCTATACTCTTGGTTATTGCAGTAATATTACAAGTGTTCAGCAGCAGCGACCGCCATTCTTGCCGCCATAGCGGGCTTCCTGCCGGTCGCGGAAAAAGGCGGTGCGATCCATGACCGGCTCGCCGGGATGGTGCGTGGCCCGATGAAGCACATAGGCGTCATAATCGGGCAAGCCGACCATCAGGCGCGCCGTGCGGCGCAGCGTGTCGAGCAGTCCGGTCATTCCGCCGCCACCGCCAAAGCGGGAATTTCCCGCGCCGTAGGGGCATCTGTCCGGCGCGCGGCGAAACAGGTGCGGATGGTGAAGAACAGCAACGACAGCACGACGGCCAGGAACAGCGCGACCAGTGCGGCATCGATCCGGTCGTTGAAAATGATGCGTTCCATTTCCGCCATCGATTTGGCGGGGGCCAGTATCTCGCCCTTGTCCGCCGCCGTGCTGAACTTTGTCGCATGGGCCAGGAAACCGACCTTCGCGTCGCTGGAAAACAGCTTCAGCCAGCCAGCCGACAGCGTGCAGATCAGCAGCCAGACGGTAGGGACCATCGTGACCCAGGCGAAGCGGTCACGCTTCATGCGGAACAGCACTGCCGTCGCCAGCATCAGCGCGATCGCCGCGAGCATCTGGTTGGAGATGCCGAACACCGGCCACAGGGTGTTGACCCCGCCCAGCGGATCGGTGACGCCCTGATAGAGGAAGAAGCCCCAGGCCGCGACGCACAGGCCGGTTGCGATGAAGCCGGGGATCTGACTGGTCGTATCCTTGAAGGATGGCACGGCGAGCGCGATCAGATCCTGCAACATGAAACGTCCGGCGCGGGTGCCCGCATCGACGGCGGTCAGGATGAACAGCGCCTCGAACAGAATCGCGAAATGATACCAGAAGGCCTTCATGGCCGGGCCGCCAAAGACGTGGCTGAAGATTTCGGCCATCGCCACGGCCAGCGTCGGTGCGCCGCCCGCGCGGGAAATGATGCTGTGTTCGCCCACATCCTTCGCCGTCTGGGCGATAAGGTCGGGGGAGATGGGGAAGCCCATGGCGGTGACGGCGGCGGCCGCGCTGGCCGGATCGGTGCCGATCAGCGCGGCGGGGCTGTTCATCGTGAAATAGATGCCGGGATCGAGGATAGACGCGCCGACCAGCGCCATGATGGCGACGAACGCTTCCATCAGCATCGCGCCATAGCCGATCAGCGGCGCATGGGCTTCGGTGGCGATCAGCTTGGGCGTGGTGCCGCTGGCGATGAGGGCGTGGAAGCCCGACACGGCCCCGCAGGCGATGGTGATGAACAGGAAGGGAAACAGGCCGCCTGACCAGACCGGCCCGCCACCGTCGACAAATTGAGTCAGGGCGGGCATCTGCAGCGGCGGCGCCATGATGACGATGCCGATGGCGAGCGCGGCAATCGCCCCGATCTTGAGGAAGGTCGACAGATAGTCACGCGGCGCGAGCAACAGCCAGACCGGCAGGACGGAAGCGACCGCGCCATAGCCGATCAATATCCAGCACAAGGTGAGCGGGGTGAAGGTGAAGGCTGGACCCCAGACTGGCGATTGTGCGATCGCCTGGCCATAGACGATGGCGGCGAGCAGGCCGACCAGGCCAAGCAGCGACACTTCGCCAATCCGGCCCGGCCTGATCCAGCGGGTATAGACGCCCATCGCCATGGCGAGCGGCACGGTGGCGGCGACGGTAAACATGCCCCACGGGCTTTCGGCCAGCGCCTTGACCACGATCAGCGCCAGCACGGCCAGGATGATGACCATGATCATGAAGGCGCCGAACAGCGCGATCGTGCCTGCGACTTGCCCCATTTCCATGCGGATCAGTTCGCCCAGCGACTTGCCGTCGCGGCGCATGGAGATGAACAGGACCATGAAATCTTGCACTGCGCCCGCCAGCACGACGCCCACGATGATCCATAATGTGCCGGGCAGATAGCCCATCTGCGCGGCCAGGACCGGCCCGACCAACGGGCCTGCGCCCGCGATCGCCGCGAAGTGATGGCCGAACAGCACGGACTTGTCGGTGGCGACATAGTCCAATCCGTCGGCGCGCCGAATGGCGGGCGTGGGTCGGGCCGGATCAAGCCGCATGACATGGCGGGCAATGAACAGCGCATAATAACGATAGGCGACGAGGAAACAGCTGACCGCGGCGACCACGATCCACAGTGCATTGACCGCTTCTCCGCGCGACACCGCCACGACCGATAGCGCGATTGCGCCGACGATCGCGATTACCATCCAGGGAAGGTGCCGGGTCATCGCTCTCTCTTATAGCTGGGCATTGTCATCGTGGGACGGCACAGTAGGGCGCTGACTTCAAAACACAATCGCCGGTTAGTCGAGGATCAGCGGCCCTGCCGCCTGCGCGCGAACGGCCAGTCGTTGACGCCGCTGGCCCATAGCGCCCACCAGATGATGACGGGCTGCAACGCCAGGCGGGGACCATGATACCACCAGCTGAGATGCACGCCGCCCAGCGGAATATCGTTTACCGCATGGTTGATGTTGGCGGGCCACACACACAAGGCATAGAGCGCCAGCCCCATCCCGGCCGCCCGGCGCAGCGGCGGGATCATCAGTCCCGCTGCACCGGCAATTTCGGCAAGGCCGGTCAGCAGGATGACGGTCGCGGGGAAGGGCACCCAATCGGGCGTGATGGCGATGAAGCCGCCCGGCGCACGAAGATGGGCGGTGCCAGCGAACGCATAGGTGGCGGCCAGCAGCAGGCGTGCGATCCGCCTGCTGGGCTTGTCCATATATTGCATCACCGGAGCCGTCACCGTCATGCGTCGTCCTTTCGCGCCGAAAGCGCAAACGCATG
>JAECRT010000013.1:0-49691 GCA_016000085.1 Sphingomonadaceae bacterium | reverse complement strand
CCTTTTCTATGCGCTGAAACCTGACCCTGTAGTCGCGCGCCAGACCGATCATTTCGCTGCGACGCTGGCAGGGAACGCGCAACGCATCGCGATCGAGCATCAGCATGTGACGCTGGCGATCACGGCGGATTATGACGATTATCCCTATGCCATCGTGAAGGCGCTGATCCGCGCAGGAACCAGAGTGATGGCCGAGCCGTTCGACCTGACGCTCGACCGGCTGAGCGTCGGCGGGCGATCCGCGGCGTTGCGCCCGTCACGAGTGGTTCCGCTGATGACCGCGCTCCAGCAGAATATTCTCGACGGGATGAAAGGGGCAGGCGTGGCGTTGCGCCCGCAATGGACGTTCAGTCCGCACCAGACCCTATTCTATCGCGATTCCTCGCCTGAGCAGCGGCCGGTTGATGGGTTTCACTGGCATGTCGACCAGTTTGTGCTGCTGTGTAGCCATGTCGGCCGCACCCGGCATGATATATTGGCCACCTGGCCGCTCAAGGGCAGCGCCCAATATAGCCTGTTTTAAGGAATTATCGTTTCCGCACGAACTCGGCGCGCAACACCAGTCCCTTGATGCCGTCATATTTGCAGTCGATTTCCTGCGCGTCGCCGGTCAGGCGGATCGACTTGATGACGGTGCCGCGCTTGAGCGTCTGGCCCGCGCCCTTGACGGTTAGATCTTTTATCAGCGTCACCTGATCGCCATCGGCCAGCAGATTGCCGACCGAATCGCGCACTTCGACGGCATCGCCAGCGGTTACCCCGGCCGCCGCATCGGCGGCGCTGATCCATTCGCCGGTCGCTTCGTCATAAATATAGTCGTCGTCTGCCATGGCTATTCCTTGCCTATTGATCAGTAAATGCCGCCCTGATCCTGCAGGAAATCGCTGTCGGTGCGCTGGCGCGTGGCATGGGTCGCGGCCTTGGCGGCTGCGGCCTTCGCCTGATCCTCCGCTTCTTCCTTGCGGATGGTGCGGCGTGGTTCGGATTCGGGCTTGAACGCTTCCCAGATCACGGCCGCCTTCGCTTCATTGCCCGGCCATGCGCCATAGACACGCTTGCCCGATCGGCGGTCGATCGCGACCATGCGGATACCTGCCGGAGCGACGAAAGGTGTCTTGGGCATGGTTTCCAATATGGGCGCCATCGCCGCTTTCCAGATCGGCGCGGCGATGCGGCCGCCCTGTGCCCAGCCGCCCAGGCTGCGGGGCTGATCGTAACCGATATAGACGCCCGCAACCAGATCGGGCGATCCGCCCACGAACCAGACGTTGGTCGGGCCGTTGGTGGTGCCGGTCTTGCCGAACAAGGGGCGCTTAAGATCCGCCAGCACCGTCGCGGTGCCGCGCTGGACCACGCCTTCGGTGATGTGGACGACCTGATAGGCGGTCATCGGGTTCAATACCTGTTTGCCCTCCATGCCGAAGCGGGGCATCGATTTGCCATCCCAGTTCGCCATGTTGCACCCGTCGCAGGCACGCCAGCGTTCCGGCCAGATCACCTTACCGCGCCGGTCCTGCACATAGTCCATCACCTTGGGCTGGAATTGCCGTCCCTGATTGGCGAGCGCGGCATAGGCGTTGACCATGCGTTCGACTGTCGTTTCCCCCGCGCCCAGCGCGAAGGAGAGATAGGGTTTATAGTCGCCGATGCCCATTCCCTTGATGGTGCGCACGACGCGATCCATGCCGGTCTGGCTGGCGGCGCGTACGGTCATCAGGTTGCGCGATTGTTCCACGCCCCAGCGCATCGTCTGCGGTCCCGCGCTGCCGCCGGAAAAGTTACGGAAGCATTTCTGGCCCAGCCCCGCGCCCTGATAAACGCAGAGCGGTCCGTCCACGATGATCGAGGCTGGTGTCATGCCGCTGTCCAGCGCGGCGGCATAGACGAACGGTTTGATGGTCGATCCGGGCTGACGCATCGCCTGGGTCGCGCGATTATAGGAGGACAGGCGCGAATCGAAGCCGCCCTGCATCGCACGGATGCGGCCGGAATGGACTTCCTCGACCACCATGCCGCCCGACACTTCGGGAATGTTGCGCAAAGCCCAGCCCGCGCCGTTGCGCGCGACGACGATCAGGTCGCCCGGCTTCATCGCGGAAAAGGCGGGGCCGCCGCTCTTGCGATAGGGCATTTGCGCCATCGCAGCGGGCAGTGCGCCGGTGCTGCCGTCGGCAAAGCCGATTTCCGCCTGTGACGCGGTGCGGCTGATGATGACGGCGACGCGCCACTGGGCGTAATCGACGTCAATATAGCTGGCCGCCAGCTCGCGTTCCCAGCCCTTGTCGATATTGATATGGGCGACCGGCCCCGACCAGCCGCGCCCGGCGTCGAAGCGCAGCAACCCGTTGCGCAGAGCGGTGGCCGTGCTGTCCTGTACCACGGCGTCATAGGGGCTCCGCACCCAAAGGCCGCCGGCATAGACGCTGTTGGGGCCATCGTCCGCCTTTTCACCGAACATCTGGATCAGGCGACGGCGCACTTCTTCCATATAATAGCCGCCGGCGCGCGCATCGAAGCTGGAGCTATGGGCGGCCACGGTCCCGAGCGGGGCGGCCTGAGCGGCGTCGCGCTGGGCGGCGTTGATCCAGCCATTGCTGAACATTTCCCCCAGCGCCCAGTTGCGGCGGTCGATCGCACGGGCATGGCCGGTCGTGCTTTCGGGACGATAATTGGCCGGTCCCTTGGGCAGGATGGCGAGGTAGCCCATTTCGGGCAGCGTCAGATCCGCCACATCCTTGTCGAAATAGGCGCGGGCCGCCGCTTGCACACCATAGGCGTTACGACCCAGGAAAATCTGGTTGAAATAGAGTTCCAGTATCTGCTGCTTGGACAGCACACCTTCCATGCGATAGGCGAGAATCATCTCTTTCACCTTGCGGGTCGGGGAATATTCGTCGCCGATCAGCAGATTCTTGGCGACCTGCTGCGTGATGGTGGAGCCGCCGCGCGCGCGCTGGCCCGACCCCAATTTACTCGCATAATCGACGACCGCGCCCGCAAAGCCGGGAATGTCGACGCCATGATGTTCGAAGAATGTCTTGTCCTCCGCCGCCAGATAGGCGCGGATCAGGAGTGGCGGATAGTCGCTATATTGCAGCTGTACCCGGCGTTCGCGGGCATAGCTGTGCACGGGCTGGCCATTGATGTCGCGCACGATGGTCGGCAGCGGCGGTTCATATTCCAGCAGCGTGGCGGCGTCGGGCAGGCCCCGCGCAAAAATCAGCCAGAACAGCAGCCATGCGACGAGTATGCCGCCCAGCAGGATCGCACCCCAGCGGAACAGGCGCCGCTGCCACAGGCCACCAAGGCGAGCGAGAAAGCCCCCGGCGTCGCGGCGCAGGCGATAAGTGGTGGACGATGATGCGTTTTCGGAACGGGCCTCTTCCATATGAAAGAGGCTCTAGGGTCAAAATGTCGTCAAAGCCAGCATGGATCGACGCAGCGCGCTATCACCCGCCGCTGGTATCGCCCCGCATGGCCAGTTTGCGCGCGAAATGCACCTCGATCGCGCGGGCGACGCCCTGTGCGATCTTTTGCTGGCCCTGGCGGGAGGAGAGGAAGGCGGCATCTTCGGCGTTACTGATATAGCCGGTTTCGAACAGTACCGATGGCGTGTCGGGCGCCTTGAGCACCATGAGCGAGGCGAAGCGGTGATAGGCGCTGCGGAACGGCACGTAGGGGGCGGCTTCACGCTGGAGCAGGCGCGCGAAATTCGCCGAGATGTTCATCGATTCGCGCTGGGTCAGGTCGATGAGGATGGATGACACGTCACCAGACTGGCCACCCATGTTCATGCCGTTGATGATGTCTGCCTTGTTCTCGCGCGCCGCAAGCCGCGCCGCTTCGCGGTCGGACGCCGTTTCCGACAGGGTGTAGACGGTTGCGCCATGCGCGTCGGCATTTTCGGCGGCGTCGGCATGGATGGAGATGAACAGGTCCGCGCCCAGTTTGCGGGCGATGCCATAGCGTTCCTGCAACACGAGGAAGCGATCATCGTCGCGAGTCAGTGCCACGCGGACGCGGCCCGATTTGACGAGCTGATCGCGGATCGCCTGTGCGATGGCCAGCGTCACATCCTTCTCGCGCTTGCCATGTTCCTTGTTGATCGCGCCCGGATCATGGCCGCCATGACCCGCGTCGATCACCACGAGCGGCCGCGCGCCGTCATGTGCGCCTTCTACCGGTGGCAGGGTGACGCCGCGCGCCGCTGCCGGGATCGGCACGGTGATGGAATGGAGGCGTTTTTGAGGGCGTGCGGCCATGTCTGCTGGCGCATCGAAGCGGGTGCGGCCCTTGCCGATCGCGGCGCGGAAATGGCTGTCGCTGACGCCCTGAATGGAAAAGCTGAGCGATTTGCCGTCGGGCGCGATTCGGGCGTCGTCCAGCGTCGCCGGGGTCGACAGGTCCAGCACGACGCGGGCGGTGTCGCCGCTCAATTGTCCTTGTCGTATGGCGGCGATGGCATTGTTGGCTGGGATGACATTGCCGCGGCCTGCCTGCGCGCCGCTAATATCCAGCGCGATTCGGCGTGGCCCGTCCAGCAGGAAGGCGGAGGCGCCGTCCACCCGATCGTCGAAACGCACCGTCACGCGATTGTCCGCGACGTCGACGGCGGCGATACCGCCCGCGCCGCCCGGCGTAGCAGTCAGGATCATGCCCACCAGGGCAAGGCTGTGCAACATGCGTCGCTTGTGCAACGCGGCAGTGACGCTCGTCCAGCCAAATGTCATTACGCAAATCCGTCCAGCGTCCCCACGCTGAACACCGGATTAAGCATTGCCTGCTTGTGGCTCCGTAAAATGAGAGGGTTAATCTCATCTTCACCATCGTGGCCGATAGTTGTCGATGGCCCGTTGGATGATGGCATAATATTTCAGGCAGCCGTTGCTCCGTGGGTCTTTGGCTGCTACCCATTCACATTCCCGACAGGTATGTCCACGAGCTGGCGGCCTTTTGGGGGCCAATATAGGGCATCGGCGCGCGCTCTTTCTGTCGCGCGATGGGATGCCATGAACAGGTTGACGCTGCATGAGGCATGATTTCCATCCTACGCTTGCCCCGGTGACGGGCGATGCGGCGTGGATGGTCCGGCCCGGCGCTTTGTCCGGCCCTGCCGACGCAGCAGACGCATATAATTTCCTTCAAACCTGGATGATGCCGCAATCGGCGCCCTTACCGGCGCGCGTGCGGCCGTCCCTTCACTATCGCGTGGCGGCCCGCCCATGGGCATTGGGCTGCCAACGCCGGAGACACATCAATGACAATGCGTATGCTGATCGACGCGCGCCACCGGGAAGAAACCCGTGTCGCGGTCGTCAAGGGTAACCGGATCGAAGAATTCGACTTCGAATCCTCGGAGCACAAGCAGCTCAAGGGCAATATCTATCTGGCCAAGGTGACGCGGGTTGAACCCTCGTTGCAGGCGGCGTTCGTCGATTACGGCGGCAATCGCCACGGCTTCCTTGCTTTCAGCGAAATTCACCCCGATTATTACCAGATCCCGCGCGAAGACCGTGAGGCGTTGCTGCGTGAAGAACGCGCTCATGCCGAAGAAGAGGCCGCCCTGCGCGCCGATTTCGACGATGACGATGACGACCACGATCATGGCGCGGGCGAAGGCGGCGTCGAATATGTCGAGGCGAGCCATCATCATCATGACGATGATGAGCCGGGCGAAGAAGGCGAGCCGCAGGCCGACAATGGTGAGGCCGAAGGCAACCGGGATCGCGGCAACCGTGGCGGTCGTGGCCGGGGCCGCGGCGGCGACGATGCCGCCGATGAACTGCGTCGCAAGCGCATGGCGCTGCGCCGTCGCTACAAGATTCAGGACGTCATCAAGCGCCGTCAGGTGCTGTTGGTGCAGGTCGTCAAGGAAGAACGCGGCAACAAGGGTGCTGCGCTGACCACCTATCTGTCGCTGGCCGGTCGCTATTGCGTGCTGATGCCCAACACGTCGCATGGCGGTGGTATTTCGCGCAAGATCAGCAATGCAGCGGATCGCAAGCGTCTCAAGACGATCATCGCCGACATGGCGCTGCCGTCGTCGATGGGTTGCATCGTGCGTACCGCAGGGCTTCAGCGCACCAAGGTCGAGATCAAGCGTGACTTCGACTATCTCGCCCGTCTGTGGGACGAGATCCGCGAAAAGACGATGGGTTCCGCCGCGCCTGCGCTGATCCATAATGACAGCGACCTCATCAAGCGGGCGATCCGCGATATCTATAACAAGGATATCGAGGAAGTGATCGTCGAGGGCGAGCATGGCTACAGGGCCGCGCGCGATTTCATGAAGCTGCTGATGCCCAGCCATGTGCGGCGGGTTAAGCAATATGCCGATGCGGTGTCGCTATTCCAGCGCGCCGGCGTCGAGGATCAGCTCGCCGCGATGTATAATCCGGTAGTGCAGCTGAAATCCGGCGGCTATCTGGTCATCAACCCGACCGAGGCGCTGGTGTCGATCGACATCAACTCGGGCCGGTCGACCCGCGAACATGGCATCGAACAGACCGCCGTGGCCACCAACCTGGAGGCCGCGCGCGAGATTGCACGCCAGTTGCGCCTGCGCGACATGGCAGGCCTGGTCGTGATCGACTTCATCGACATGGAGGTGAACTCCAACATCCGCAAGGTCGAGAAGGCGATGAAGGAGGCGCTGAAGGACGATCGCGCCCGCATCCAGGTCGGTCGGATTTCGGGCTTTGGCCTCATGGAAATGAGCCGCCAGCGTCTGCGCACCGGCGTGCTGGAAGCGTCCACGCGTCAGTGCCCGCATTGCGAAGGCACGGGCCTGGTTCGCACCGCTTCGTCGGCGGGCCTCAGCGCGTTGCGCATGTTGGAAGAGGAAGCGGCGCGCGGTCGCGGCAGCCTCATCACCCTGCGCGCCAGCCAGGAAGCGGCGTTCTACGTCCTCAACAACAAGCGTCGCGAACTGGACGAAATCGAGCAGCGCTATGGCGTGAGCATCGCCGTCCTGCCCGATGGTGAAGTCGAAGGCGCGCGCATGTCGGTCGAGGCCAGCGGTCCCCGGCCGGAACGGGTCGTGTCCTATGCGCCCTTGCCGCAGGAAGAGGATGACCTCGATATCATCGAGGAAGAAGAGGAAGAGGTAGAAGAAGAGGCGGAAGCCGACGAAGAGGAAACGGCTGGCGAGCGCGAGCAGCGCAGCGACCGGGGTGACCAGGGCGAGGATCGTGACGGCACCCGTCGTCGTCGCCGCCGTCGTCGCCGTCGTGGCGGTCAGCGCGACGAGACTCGCGTCGAGGGCGAAGGTGACGCGGAAACCGAAGCCGGTGATGCCGATGGCGTCGAAGCCGAAGAGGTTGAAGCCGAAGCGGACGCGGATGGCGTAACCGCGGAAACCACCGAGACCGAGGAAGAGGGCGCAGCGCGCCGTCGCGGTCGTCGCGGTCGTCGCGGTGGTCGTCGCCGTCGTGAAGCAGGTGAGGGCGAAGCGCCCATCGGTGGCGCAGAGGCGGAAGCAACTGACGAACCTGTGACCGAAGTGGAAGCGGTGATCGAGGCAGTCGAGGAAGCCCCCGCTGAGGAAGCGCCCAAGACCCGTCGTCGTCCCCGCGCCCGCAAGGCAAAGGTAGAAGCCGAACCAGCGCCAGAAGCGCCGGTCGCGGTTGAGGTAGTGGCCGAAGCGCCGGTGGAAGCCGCTGCCGAGGAAGCGCCGGTCAAGCCCAAGCGCACCCGTCGCAAGAAGGCTGACATCGCGGCGGAAGTCGAAGCGGCACCTGCGCTCGAAGCGCCGGTGGAAGCCGTCGCCGAGGAAGCGCCGGTCAAGCCCAAGCGCACCCGTCGCAAGAAGGTGGTCGCAAGCGACGCCGTCGAGACGGACGCTGTGTCGACGGGGATCGTCGCGATCGAAGGTCCGGTCGAGGCGGCGCCCGTCGCCGAAGCGGAAACGGCAGCGACCGCCGAAAACGAAGCGGATGGCGTGGACGAAAATGGCGCCCCCCGTCGCGGCTGGTGGCAGCGTACCTTCGGCCAGTAAACCTGGACGCACGACTATGAACAAGCGCCGCTGCCCTGCCGGTTCCCACCGGAGCGCAGCGGCGCTTTTCGTTGATATGGGCTTCACGACAGGTTCAGGGCGGCCATGGCATCGCTTCGCGCCGATGGTCCACACTCCCCATTTTCAGGATTGCGCGTGATGCGGCGGCGGTTGAAACTGGTCGCCTTTGCGGTCGTGGCGCTAGCCAGCATCGCCCGCCCGGCGCTGGCGCAGAGCATATTGCGCGACGCGGAAACGGAAGCCTTCATGGCCGACATGTCCGGCCCGCTGGTCAAGGCGGCCGGGATGGATCCCCGCAATGTCCAGGTGCTCGTCATCGACGACCCGGAAATCAATGCTTTCGTCGCGGGCGGACAATATGTCTGGGTGCATAGCGGCCTGATCGCGCAGGCCGACAATGTGAACCAGCTTCAGGGCGTGGTCGCGCATGAACTGGGCCACATTGAGGGCGGTCACATCGTCCGTTTCGGCGAAGGCATGAAGGAAGCCACGAGCGTCACGCTGCTCAGCCTGGTGCTCGGTGCGGCGGCAATCGCGGCAGGCGGTGCGGAAGCGGGCATGGGCATCATGGGCCTGGGCCAGCAGGCGGCGATGAGCAAGTTCCTGGCCTTTTCCCGCGGTCAGGAAAGTTCGGCCGATCTGGCTGGCGCACGCTATCTGAGCGCAGCGGGTGTCAGTGGTCGGGGCAGCCTGGAATTTTTCAAGAAGCTGCAAAATCAGGAATATCGCCTCGCGATCCCGCAGGACAACAGCTATGGGCGCACCCATCCCTTGTCGGGCGAGCGCATCAACGTGCTGCGCGAAGTCTATACCGTCGATCCCTCATGGGACAAGCCGGTGGACCCGGCGCTGGAGCAGCGGTTTGAGCGGATCAAGGCGAAGCTGGTTGGCTTTGTGTCCGAACCCACCCAGACATTGCGGAAATATCCCGAAAGCGACCAGTCTATCCCGGCGCATTACGCCCGGGCCTATGCTTGGCATAAAAGCGCCTATCCGCAAAAGGCGCTGGACGAAGCCGATGCGCTGCTGACCGCCGCGCCGCACGATCCCTATTTTCTGGAGTTGAAAGGGCAGATCCTGCTGGAAAGCGGTCGCCCGAAAGACGCCATCGCGCCGTTGCGGGAGGCGGTGAAACTGACCAACCAGCCGCTGATTTCGGTACTGCTCTCCCACGCCCTGATCGCGACCGAGGACGAAGCCAATTTCGCCGAAGCCGAACAGGTGTTGCGCGTTGCGGTAGCGCGCGACCGGGAGAATCCCTTTGCCTGGTATCAACTGGGCGTCGTCTATGAGCGACGTGGCGATACGCCGCGTGCGGCGCTGGCCACGGCGGAGCGCTATGCGATGATGGGGGAAAACCCGATGGCGCTGCGCAGCGCCGACGCCGCCATGCAGGGGTTGAAGCCCGGCACGGTTGACTATCTGCGCGCGCAGGATATCGCCATGGTTTCGCGCGCCGCGATCGAGCAGCAGCGGAAGAAAAGATAATAGATGACAGATAATCCTCGGCCGACTTTTCGCGCCGCCCTATCCAACAGGACGATCCAGATGACCCTAGGCGCTTTCGCCTTTATCGCGGCTGCGGCCGGAACCGCGCTGGCTGTGCAGGCGCCCGCCAGCGTCGGCGCGAACGACAAGGCGGCGATCGAGAAAATCGTCCACGACTACATTCTTGAGCATCCCGAAATCATTCCGCAGGCCGTGGAGAAGCTGCAGGCGAAGCGGATGTCGGGCAATATCGAGGCCAGCCGCAGCGCGCTCGAAACCCCCTATGCCGGGGCATGGGAAGGGGCGGCCAATGCGGACGTCACCGTGGTCGAGTTTTTCGATTATGCCTGCGGCTATTGCCGTGCATCTCTGCCCGATCTGGCGAAACTCGTCGGGGCCGATGCAAAGGTGAAGGTCGTCTATCGCGAGCTGCCGATCCTGTCGGAAGAAAGCAGCGACGCGGCCAAGGTGTCGCTTTTGGCCGCCGAGCGGGGCCAATATATGGCCTATCACAAGGCGCTGTATGGCGCGGGTCGGGTGACACGCGATTCCATTCTTAGCGCGGCCACCAAGGCGGGCATCGGCAAGGCCGACGCCGAAGCCGCGATCGCATCGAAAAAATATGATGCCGAAATCCAGTCCAATATCGCGCTCGCCCAGAAATTGCAGGCCAGCGGCACGCCCACCTTCGTGATAGGCGGTCAGGTGTTGAATGGGGCGGTCGGCTATGACGCGCTCAAGGACGGCGTGGCGGCGGCGCGGGGTAAATAATTCCGCAGCTGGGCAGGGGCGCTCGGCCATTGACTTGCGCGCCCCTTTTGCCTATCGGACGCCCCCTGACTTGCGGTCGCCCGTGTGGCGGCCCTTTTTTGTCACGCCCGATTCTATTTTGAGGAATGAACGATGAAGCGCACTTTTCAGCCGAGCAATCTGGTTCGGAAGCGCCGTCACGGTTTCCGCGCACGCATGGAGACCCCCGGCGGCCGCAATATCATTCGTGCGCGTCGCGCTCGCGGCCGCAAGAGCCTGAGCGCCTGAGCGACCTGCCGCTGACGGCGACGCCTGCCATCATGGGCAGGCGCGCCGATTTTCTGGCGGCGAATCGCGGCAAGCGTGCACCCATGCCGGGCTTTGTCCTGCTGGTGCGCGAACGCGGCGATGGCGATCCGGCGATGCGTTTCGGCATCACGGTCACGAAAAAGATTGGCGGCGCCGTCATCCGCAACCGGATGAAGCGCCGCTTTCGCGTTTTGGCGCGCGAGCTGTTACCAACGGACGGTATCGCCGGGGCGGACCATGTATTGATCGGCCGTGATGGCGGGATCGAGCGTGACTTCTCCTTGCTGCGCACCGAATTGCAAAAGGCGCTGCGCAAGGTGATGCGCCCCGCGCCAGACGGCGAAACGCCCCGTCGGGGCCGCGGTGGCCGGGCGTGATCGCCCGCTTGCTCATCCTGATCGCGCGCTTCTGGCAAGTCGGTCCTTCGCGCATATTGCCGCCTACTTGCCGCTATGCGCCTTCCTGTTCTGAATATGCGATTCAGGCCGTGCGCAAATATGGCGCGATGAAGGGTAGCTGGCTCGGCTTCAAGCGGCTAATGCGATGCCACCCATGGGGAGGGTCGGGGTACGACCCGGTCCCCTGACCGACAGATATAGACGGCGGAGCCGACACGCGTGGACGACAAGAAGAATATCATTCTGGCGGTGCTGCTGACCGCAGCGATCCTGTTCGGCTGGCCCTATGTCTCGCAACATTTCTTTCCGGCGGCCAATCCGCCGGTCACGAAGATCGAGGGGGGCAAGACCACGGCCGTCGCTGGCGCGGGCGCCAACCCCGCAGTGGACAGCGCGGCAGCGATTCGCGACCGAGCGATCGTGCTGCGCGAAAGCCCCCGTGTGGCCATCCGCACGCCCAAGCTGATCGGCTCGATCAACCTGAAGGGGGCACGGATCGACGACATCATCCTGCCAACCTACAAGGAAACGATCGCCAAGGATTCGCCCGACGTTCGCCTTTACAGCCCGTCCGGCACGCAAGACGCCTATTTCGCGGGCTTCGGCTGGCAGGGCGAAGGGCTCAAGGCGCCGACCAAGGACACGCTCTGGACGGCAAGCGGCAAGGAACTGACGCCGACCAGCCCCGTCACGCTGACGTGGAACAATGGCGCGGGCCAGCTGTTCGAAATTCGCCTATCGGTCGACGAAAATTACATGATTTCGGCAACGCAGAAAGTGTCGAACAGCGGCGCGGGCATGATCGGCGTGAAGCCCTATGCCTATATCAGCCGCACCGGCATTCCCAAGGACCCCGATACCTGGACGATCCATATCGGGCCGATGGGCGTGTTCAACGGCGCAGCCAATTATGACGTGAACTATAAGGATCTGGACAAGGGTCCGTCGACCCAGAGTTTCCAGTCCAAGGGCGGCTGGATTGGCTTTACCGATAAATATTGGCTGTCGGCGCTGGTGCCGGGGCCGCAGGCCGATTTCGCAGGTCAGTTCCGCAAGGGCGAGGGCGTGCAATATCAGGCCGATGTTGCGCTGGGTTCGACCATGCTGCCCCCCGGCAAGGCTGCGAGCCAGACTCTGCGCCTGTTTGTCGGCGCCAAGGAGGTCAAGACGCTCCAGGCCTATGAGCGCGGCGGCGTGACCTTGTTCGACCGCGCGATCGACTGGGGCTGGTTCTACTGGTTCGAACAGCCGATCTTCGCGCTGCTGCACTGGTTGTTCGAAACGCTCGGCAATTTCGGCTTCGCGATCATCTGCCTGACCTTCGTGGTGCGCGGCCTGATGTTCCCGGTCGCCCAGCGCCAGTTTTCCAGCATGGCCGCGATGCGCGCCGTGCAGCCCAAGATGAAGGCGCTGCAGGAAAAATATAAGGACGACAAGCCCAAGCTCCAGCAGGAGATGATGGAGCTTTACAAGAAGGAAAAGGTCAATCCGCTCGCCGGTTGCCTGCCCATCTTCATCCAGATCCCGATCTTCTTCGCGCTGTACAAAGTGTTGCAGCTGACGATCGAAATGCGTCACCAGCCGTTCGTGCTGTGGATCAAGGATCTGTCCGCGCCTGACCCGATGCACATCCTGAACCTGTTCGGCCTGTTGCCCTTCACGCCGCCGTCCTTCCTGGCGATCGGTGTGCTGGCGTTGCTGCTGGGCATCAGCATGTACTTCCAGTTCAAGCTGAACCCCGCCCAGATGGACCCGATGCAGCAGCAGATCTTCTCGATCATGCCGTGGATGATGATGTTCATCATGGCGCCGTTCGCGGCGGGCCTGCTGGTTTACTGGATCACCAACAACTGCCTGTCGATGGCGCAGCAATGGTGGCTGTACAAACGCCATCCCGTGCTGAGCGCTGCGACGGCCAAGTAGGAAAGAGATCCTCCCCGCAAGGGGAGGATTTTCATTATGACAGAACAAGACCAATCCGCCCTGATCGAGGAAGCCCGTAAGGTCTTTTCCGGCCCCATCACCTTCCTGAAGTCCGCGCCCACGCTGGAATTCCTGCCCGATATGGCGGTGAATGAAGTCGCGTTTGCGGGCCGATCCAATGTCGGCAAATCCTCGCTGCTCAATGCATTGACCAACCGCAACAATCTGGCGCGCACGTCCAACACGCCGGGACGGACGCAGGAACTGAACTTCTTCGACGTGGGCGAGCCGCTGCGCTTTCGCCTCGTCGACATGCCGGGCTATGGCTATGCCAAGGCGCCGAAGGACATCGTGCGCAAATGGAAGTTCCTGGTGAACGACTATCTGCGTGGGCGTGCGGCATTGAAGCGGACATTGGTGCTGATCGACAGCCGTCACGGCATCAAGGATGTCGATACCGACATGCTCGACATGCTGGATGGCGCGGCGGTCAGCTATCGCATCGTCATGACGAAGGCGGACAAGATCAAGGCGAGCGAACTCGCCGCCGTCACCCAGGCGACGGCCGACGCAATCCGCAAACGCCCGGCCGCGCATCCCGACATCATCGCCACATCGAGCGAAAAGGGCATGGGCATAGCCGAACTGCGCGCCGCCGTACTGGAAAGCGTGTCGCAAGGTTAACCGCTTGACGAACATGCGCCGTATCGGGAAGGACGCACGTTTCGACAAGTCAGCCATGACGCGCTAAGGAGCGTGGCGTTGGCCGGGCCGACGCCAGTTGGAGTAAAGATCATGCGCGCCGAAGCGCTGCAATATATCGACCGTATCGACGCCGCGCTGGCTCTGCTGCGCCAGTCGCTCGACTGGGACCGCGCGCTGCGCCGCCTGGACGAATTGAACGCGCGCGTCGAAGATCCGACCTTGTGGGACAATGCGAAGCTGGCGCAGGAAGTCATGCGCGAGCGCACCCGGTTGGACAGCGCCATCGGCGCCACCCGTTCGATCGAGGCGGAAAAGACCGATAATGCCGAACTCATTGAAATGGCCGAGGCCGAAGGCGATGAGGATATGGTGAACGAAGCGGTCGCGGCGCTGAAAGCGCTGGCCGATCGCGCCGACGAGGACAAGATCAAGGCGCTGCTGGCGGGTGAGGCCGATGCCAGCGACACCTATCTGGAAATCCATGCCGGTGCAGGCGGGACCGAAAGCCAGGATTGGGCCGAAATCCTGTCTCGTATGTACCGCCGCTGGGCCGAACGGCGTGGCTACAAGGTGGAACTGGTCGACTATCAGGCGGGCGATCAGGCGGGCATCAAGTCCGCGACTTTCCTGCTTAAGGGCGAAAATGCCTATGGCTATGCCAAGACCGAAAGCGGTGTTCATCGCCTGGTCCGCATCAGCCCCTATGACAGCGCCGCGCGCCGCCATACCAGCTTCTCGTCGGTGTGGGTCTATCCGGTAATCGACGACGATATCGAGATCGAGGTCAAGGAAAGCGACCTCAAGATCGATACCTACCGTGCGTCGGGCGCGGGCGGGCAGCACGTCAACACCACCGATTCGGCCGTGCGTATCACCCACGTGCCTTCGGGCATCATCGTGGCGTCGCAGAATGACCGGTCGCAGCACAAGAATCGCGCGACCGCGATGAACATGCTCAAGGCGCGCCTTTACGAGGCCGAATTGCGCAAGCGCGAGGAAGTGACGGCGGGCGAATATCAGGCCAAAACCGAAATCGGTTGGGGCCACCAGATCCGTTCCTATGTTCTCCAGCCCTATCAGTTGGTGAAGGATCTCCGCACCGGGGTGACGTCCACGGCGCCGGACGATGTGCTCGATGGCGCGCTCGATCCGTTCATGGCCGCTGCCCTCAGCCAGAAGGTGACGGGCGAGAAGGTCGATGTGGAGGATGTGGATTAATGATCCGGGTGGCGTTGGCGGGCGTTCTGGTCCTGCTGGCCGCCTGCGACGCGCTGACGCCGGGGCATGAAGCGGACAGGTCCGCCGCCGCCCGGCCCTTCCCCCGCGCCGATCGCCCGGTCGCGCCGATCGTGTCGACCCGCTGGTCCAGCGAGGAGGCGCGCGACCGCGTCAATGAGGCGGAAGATATCATGGACCGGGCGGGCATCCACCCCGGCATGACGGTAGCGGACATCGGCGCGGGAGAGGGCTATTACAGCGTGCGCCTCGCCGCGCGAGTGGGGGACAAAGGCCGGGTGTTGGCCGAGGATATCATGCCTGAAGTGATCGAGGCGCTGTCACGCCGTATCACGCGAGAGAAATGGGATAATGTCAGCGTCAAACTGGGCGCGCCGGAAGATCCCAAATTGCCCGAAAACAGCTTCGACCGCATCCTGATGGTCCATATGTATCATGAGATTGCCGAACCCTACGCGTTTCTCTGGCATCTCAGCCCGGCGCTGAAGAAGGATGGCGAACTGATCGTGGTCGATGCTGATCGGCCGACCGACCAGCATGGCACACCGCCACGCCTGCTGGTTTGCGAATTGGCCGCCATGGGTTTTCGCATGGAGGAACTGATCCCCAAGCCGACGGCGGGCGGTTATCTTGCCCGTTTTCGTCGTATCACCGCGCGCCCCGACCCCTATGCCATCGTGCCCTGTGAACTGAACGGGGATAAAGAGGGTTAACCCCGCGATGATGTCGATTTGTCTGGAGCTTACGGCCCCACGCCGCGTTCGTGGCGGAATCGGGGAGTTTCATCACATGCACGACCAACAGTCGCTGGCCATCGCCAGACGCGCGACGCGCCTCAAATTATTCGAACCGGTGCTATTGCGGCTGCACGGCATGCCGTTCCGCGCGCATTTGCTCGATCTGTCGGCAACAGGCGCACTGGCCCATAGCGAACGGACGCCGTGTGTCGGCGATCATGTGCTTATCGAAGGGGAATCCCTGTGTGTGTCGGGGCGGGTCGTATGGGTCCGCGCCCGGCGCTTTGGCCTCCGTTTCGACGTGCCGCTGGCCGACATGATCGTCCAGCGCGTCGTCATGGGGGATTAGGCATCTAACCCTTGCGCCGCCAGCGCCGCAATAGCGAGACGCCCAGAAAACCGCTGCCCACCAGCGCGGCTATCACGCCGCCTGCCGATGCGAGCGCCCATGCGCCCGCCGCCAGCAAGCCGGTCAGGAAATCGACGATGATAAGGGTGAGATGGATCATGAGGAAAGGAAGTTGGGCCTATTGCCCCAGTTCCTTCGCCTCCTGATATTTCAGTTCCAGAAAGCGGTTCTGGGTCGCCAGCTTGTCGAGATCGCCGCTGGCAAGTTGCTCGCTCATCCGTGTGATTTCCGCGTCGATCACCGACAGCCCGTCGACCAATTGCTTTTCCGGCACGCGCCCGTTGCGCTCCTCGCGCCGCAGAGGTTGGGGGATCGACTGATAGCCGGTCACGAGTTCGGGCAGATGGTCGGCCAGCAGCCTGCGTACTTCCTGTGCGGCCGGCTCCTGCGGGTTGAGCCGCTCAAGTTGCGGCGCCAGCGCCTCCAGCTTCACGCCGATACTATCGACCAGCGTGATGGCGGGGGCGGGCAACGCCTTGCGCTGGTTTTCCAGCCAGATTTCGGTCTTGAGCGGCAGGGCCGCCAATTCCGTTTCCGCCAGCGATTCGGTGCGGACGCGCGGCTCTGAGGGGAGCAGCGCGATCAGCAGCAGCGCGGCGATCATCATGCCCAGCACGATCATCACGCCGGTCGTGCCCAACGGCATGACGAAACCCGCCACCGTGCTGGCCAGCAATACCGCCAGCACTGCCCAGAAAGCATATTTGACCTTGCGCATCAGCCCGGCGTTGCGCCGCTGCCGCGCGCGCATCGACAGGCTCTGCCCGCGATCGCTATGGCGACGCAGCACGACTTCGGCATCTGCGAGAACGCGGTCGGACCGGCTCATGCTGCAACGATCCAGGGGAGGGACAGGATCATCCTTAGCCCTCGATCGCGCTCAGAAGGGGATTGTCGGCGCGCACTTCCTTGGCGGCCTGCGCCTGACCTTCGGCGCGGGCGATATAGCCCTTCGACTTTTCCACCTCGTTCGACAGGGTATTCACCGTGGTTTTCATATTCTCCAGCGCCTTCATCTTGAAGGCGTCGATATTGTCCATCGTATCATAGATATTCTGAAAGGCGCGCTGGAGCGTCTCGATCGGGATCGTGCTGGCTGCGGCCTGTTCGTGGATCTGCGCGGTCTGGCTCTTGAGCAGTTCGCCGGTGCGGTCGATCATGTTCGCCGTGGTGGTGTTGAGCGCGGTGATCTGTTCCAGCACCAAGCGCTGGCCCACCAGCGCTTGCGCCACGGTTACAGCCGTGCGCAGCGCCGCGACGGTGGTGGTGCCGGCGCGGTCCACGCCCTTGACCAGTTCGACATTATTCTTCTTCACCAGATCGAGCGCCAGATAGCCCTGCACTGTGACCGCCATCTGCGTCAGCAGATCCTGCGTGCGCTGCCGGATATAGAAAAGGGCGCTCTCGCGGATCGCCTTGGCCTTGGCCGGGTCGGACGAGTCCAGTTCCAGCGCTTTTGATTCGAGCCGGGCGTCCATCGTCTTGCTGATATGGATCATCTGTTCCAGACGGCCCATGGTCTGCCACATATTCTGCCGCTCGACATCGATCGCGGCATTGTCCTTTATGAGGACGTCCTTGCCGCTGGCCAATGATCCCAGGATCGCATTGATGTGGCTCTGCGCGCTTTTGTAGCCATCGAAATAGTCGCGCACCTTGTTGCCGAACGGGATGATCCCGAACAGTTTCTTGGGCGCCATCAGATTGCCGCGCTTGCCGGGATCGAGATCCTCGACGGTGCGGCGCAGTTCGGCCAGGTCCGCGCCGACCTTGGTATCGCTGTCCATCGCGCGCACGGGCCGGTCAAGGAATCGGTTGCTGTGCCCGGCGGCTTCGGCGATTTCCTTGCGGCCCATATTGGTCAACTGGTCGACCCGCGCACCGAATTCCGGGCTGTTGGCGTCCTGTGCAACGAGGTCTTCGACGAAGGCATCGACCTTTTCGTCCAGCTTGGATTTTTTCTCTTCGTCAATTGGGACGAGGCCGGACGCCTTTTCCGGCGCGACCACCGGCACGGGATCGGGCGGCGTCAGGTTCAGGGGTTCGGCAGTCGTCGTCGTGGTGGGCGCGGTGGTGGCCATATCGTCTCCAGTCGCCATAAGCGGCTCGTTACTGTAATATGGTGACAATACACCATCGTCGCAAGCCTGTCAGGGAACGATATAGGGCCGCAGGACATTGCTTGGCAATCATCACGGGAAGGAGAAGCCGTCATGGAGAGCCTGAAACCCGCCGCCGATCTTGTAACCTATCGCAAGCCTGTGTTTCCCGGCGAAAGCGACGCCTATCGCGATGCACGCACCGCGCTGCTGGCGCAGGAAATCGAATTGCGCCGTCATATGACTCGCGTGGCCCAACAGCGACAGGCGCTGCCGCCCGGCCCGCTGATTACAAAGGACTATCGCTTCAAGGATGAACAGGGTTTTGAAGTCGGTCTGATCGAACTGTTCGGGGACAAGGATGCACTCGTCGCCTATTTCTGGATGTATGGCCCGGAACGCGAGCGGCCTTGCCCCATGTGTACCAACTGGGTCGGATCGGTCGATGGCAATGCCAACGACATCAAGCAACGCGTCGCTTACAAGATATTGGGTCGCAGCCCAGTCGAGCGCCAGTTCGCCTTCGCGCAGGAGCGGGGCTGGCGGAACACCGACTTCATCCAGACCATCGGCGACGATTATGCCAATGACCTGGGTTTGCTGACGCCCGATGGAGAATATCCCGCGCTTGTCGTGTTCAGGAAGGATGGCGAGCAGATCCGCCTGTTCTGGATGAGTGAGATGCGCGCCGAAATGGCCGATCCGGGGCAGGATCCGCGCGACGGGCCGGACATCGCGTCGCTATGGCCTATCCTTGACCTGACGCCGGAGGGGCGAGCGCCCGACTGGTATCCCAAATTGCGATATTGAATTGCTTGGCCTGCCCCGCTGCACACGTCGAAGGCGCTGCGGGGCAGGCCGGGCTCAGCGCGCGCCTTCCGCGTAATAGCGTTCCATGTCGAGCCGCATCTGGTGCAGCGCTTCCGGGTTGAGATAGGCCATATGGCCCGCAGGATAGTAGCGGAACTGGAGGTTCTGCCGCAGCCCCGGCTCCAGCATCATATGCTTGAGGTCGCGCTCTGTCGAAAAGAAGGGCGTCGCCATGTCATAATAGCCGTTCAAGGACAGCACGCGCATATGCGGGTTGGCTCGCATTGCGCTGGACAGGTCGGCGGTCACGTCCGCGACATTCTGCTTGCCGCCTTCGGGCGCCTGATGGCTCCAATCCCATTTGAAATCGCCGCCTTCGCGCGCGCTCAGTCGATAGGACAGGTCCGTTTCATAGCCCATCTGGCGCGTCACCTGATCCAGGAAGCTGCCGACATAAAGGCCGGTGATGCCGGTGCTGGATGCATCATATTCCGGTTCCTCGCCCGCGGCGTCCGCATCGATTCCCTTGTAGCGGCTGTCGAACCGACCGACCGTTTCATGGCTGTCGCGCAATATCTCCTTGCGGAAGCGCGAGAGGTTGACGCGCAGGTTCGCGCGCTTGAGATAATCGACCGACAGGCCGGTGAAGCGGCTCATCTGCTGGGCGATCGCGTCGGTTTCCTCCGCCGTGATGTCCTGCCCCTTCAGCAGTGCGGTGGCATAGGGGCCGTTGGCGAACTGACGCGATTCCTCGACGAACTGCTCCAGGCTGGCCGGGCGGCCGCCGGGCACGCGATTATGATACCAGGCGGTCGCGGCGTAGCTGGGGATATAGCCAATATGGATGGTGTCGAAGCCCGACTGGCGCACGCCATAGTTCATGATCGACGACAGCAACACCACGCCGTTCAGTGCTAGCCCTCTATCCTCAAGCTGATAGGCCAGCGCGCCCGACCGGGTCGTGCCATAGCTTTCGCCGAAAATATATTTCGGCGACGCCCAGCGGCCATTTTTGGTCGTGTAGCGGATGATCGCCTTGGCAAAGGCGTCGACATCCTGATCGACGCCGTAGAAATCGGACGGCTTGGCGTCGCCCAGGATACGCGAATAGCCCGCGCCGATGGCGTCCAGAAACACCATGTCGGTGCTGCCGATCAGGCTGTCATTATTGGGGCCGACGTCGAATGGCGCGGGCTTGACCGCTTCGGGATTGTTGGTGCGCACATGCTCCGGCGCAAAGCTGCCCATGCGCAGCCAAAGCGACGAGGAGCCGGGACCGCCATTGTAGAAGAAGGTCAGCGGTCGGTTCTTTCCCGCCGCTATATAGGCGGTGTAGAACATGCTGGCGACCGGCTTGCCCTTTTCGTCGCGGATCGTGAGCGTGCCGGCGGTCTGGGTGTAGGCGATGGACTTGCCATCGACCCGCGCGGTCCCCTTGCCGCTCTTGGTGACTTCCTCGACCGGGGCGCTAGCCCAGTTTTTAGCGACATCGTCGGCCACTTTTTCGGCATGGGCCTTGGCGGCGTCGGGCGCATCCTTCTGCGCCAGCGCGGGGCTGGTCAGCGCGATCATGGAAGCAAGGGTGAGAAGGGCGGGCGACCGCATCGGCATTCCTTTTTTGTTGGGAGCGAACCTGCTTTACGCCCATAAAGCAGCAGCGCGTCCGATCAAGGGCAGGGGCGGGCAGCGCCACACTTGCCGCATCGCGTCATTTCCTGTAGGGGCGCGCCCGAAGCCTCTGCGTGACCTTGTGTCGGCCAGGGGAGCCCATATCCCGAAGGCAACACATGTCCCTGCGTAATATCGCGATCATCGCGCACGTCGACCACGGTAAGACCACCCTCGTCGACCAGCTGTTCCGCCAGTCCGGCACATTCCGCGACAACCAGCGCGTCGAAGAACGCGCCATGGATTCGAACGACCTGGAAAAGGAGCGCGGCATCACCATCCTGGCGAAGCCGACCTCGGTCGAGTGGGCGCCTCCCGGTGGTGGCGAATCCGTTCGCATCAACATCGTCGATACGCCAGGCCACGCCGATTTCGGCGGCGAAGTCGAACGCATCCTTTCGATGGTCGACGGCGTGATCCTGCTGGTCGATTCGTCGGAAGGCGCGATGCCGCAGACCAAGTTCGTGACCGGCAAGGCGCTGGCGCTGGGCCTGCGTCCGATCGTCGTCGTCAACAAGGTCGACCGTCCCGACGAACGCATCCAGGAAGTGCTGGACGAGGTGTTCGACCTGTTCGTGAGCCTTGAGGCCACCGACGAGCAGCTCGACTTCCCCGTCCTCTACGCATCGGGCCGCAACGGCTACGCCAGCGACGATCCATCGCGCCGCGAAGGCACGCTGATCCCGATGTTCGAAAAGATCGTCGAGCATGTCCCGCCGCCAGCGCTGGACGTCGATGCGCCCTTCACCTTCTTGGTGACGCTGCTCGATCGCGACAACTTCCTGGGCCGCATCCTGACCGGGCGCGTGACGTCGGGCAAGGTGAAGGTCAATCAGGCGATTCATGCGCTCGACATGGACGGCAACGTGATCGAAACCGGCCGTGCGTCGAAGATCATGTCGTTCCAGGGTCTGGAGCGGGTGCCAGTCGAAGAAGCGCAGGCAGGCGACATCATTTCGCTGGCCGGCCTCGCCGTCGCGACCGTGTCCAACACCATTTGCGACACCTCGGTTTCCGTGCCCATTCAGGCTCAGCCGATCGATCCGCCGACGCTGTCGATGCGCTTTGCCGTCAATGATTCGCCGATGGCGGGCCGTGAAGGGACCAAGGTCACCAGCCGCATGATCCGCGATCGCCTCGCTCGCGAAGCCGAATCGAACGTGGCGGTCAAGGTGACCGAGAGCGCCGACAAGGACAGCTTCGAAGTCGCCGGTCGCGGCGAATTGCAGCTGGGCGTGCTCATCGAAACGATGCGTCGCGAAGGCTTCGAACTGTCGATCAGCCGCCCGCGCGTGCTGTTTGGCGAAGATGAAGATGGCGGCAAGACCGAGCCGTATGAAACCGTCATGATCGACGTGGACGATGAATTTTCCGGTACGGTCGTCGAAAAGATGAACCTGCGCAAAGCGGAAATGACCGACATGCGTCCTTCGGGCGGCGGCAAGACCCGCATCACCTTCTCCGCGCCCTCGCGCGGCCTGATCGGTTATCATGGCGAATTCCTGTCCGACACGCGCGGTACCGGCATCATGAACCGCCTGTTCGAGAAATACGGCCCCCACAAGGGCAAGATCGAAGGCCGCAAAAATGGCGTTCTGATCTCGAACGGCGCTGGCGAAGCCAATGCCTATGCGCTGGGTCCGCTCGAAGAACGCGGCGTGCTGATGGTGGGCGTGGGCGAAGCGCTTTACGAAGGCATGATCATCGGTGAAAACGCCAAGCCCGACGATCTGGAAGTCAATCCGATGAAGTCGAAGGCGCTCACCAACTTCCGGGCCAGCGGCAAGGACGACGCCGTTCGCCTGACCCCGCCCTGGAAGCTGACGCTGGAACAGGCGATCGCCTATATCGACGATGATGAACTGGTCGAAGTCACGCCCAAGACCATCCGTCTGCGCAAGCGTTGGCTCGACCCGAACGAGCGCAAGCGCATGAGCCGCTCCAAGGCTGCATAACGCATTCCTTCCCCGGCAAGCCGGGGGAGGAGGACCATTTGCGGAGCAGATGGTGGAGGGGCAGGGGCGCGAAGTGCGCCTCGGCCCTTTTCCAATGTAAAGGACATCCTCATGGCCGATCTCTACCTCAAGGCCCTCGAATCCGAACGCCGCAAGCTCTGGGCCGAATGTCGCCTCAAGGGCCTGGCCAAGGGCACGCCGGAACGGCTGCGCATCGATGAACTCGACGCCCTGCTGAAAGCGCATAAGGACAAGGATAAGAAGGCCGGTAGCTGAAGCGGGCAGAAGGATGGGGTCGTGACCGCGAGGCGCCAGCCCCCTTCCACGTTTTACACAGCCAGCCTGACTGTCGCCGTCCCGTTATAGCCGTTGGCCATATCGCTATGGATCGTGGACCGGCGCGCAACAGGCCAAGTCACCTTATTCCGCCCCGTGCAAACCCACTGGCCTCGCGCCCTGTGGCCTGTATAGTCGCCCCGTCTCTCCACTGAACGAGCAAGCGCGCGCATGCATTTTCTCATCGGCCTTGCCGGTATCCTGTTGATCCTGGGCCTTGCCCTCGCCTTTTCCTCCGATCGCCGCGCGATCAATCCCCGTGTCGTGGGATCGGCTTTCCTGCTTCAGATCGGCATTGCCGTGCTGGTGCTCTATGTGCCTGCCGGTCGCTCCATCATCGCGGGTATGTCGAAAGGCGTGTCGAATTTGCTCGGCTACGCGCAGGCAGGGACGGACTTCATCTTCGGGCCGCTGGCCAAGCCGGAAATCGGCGGAGCGAGTTTCGCCATTGCGGCGCTGCCGGTCATCATCTTCTTCGCCAGCCTGGTATCGATCCTCTATTATCTGGGCGTGATGCAGTTCATCGTCCGCTGGGTCGGCGGCGCCATCGAGAAAGTGACCGGCGTTTCGAAGGTGGAAAGCCTGTGCGCTGCCGCCAATATCTTTGTGGGACAGAGCGAAAGTCCGCTCGTAATTCGCCCCTATCTGGCAGGGTTGACCCCGCCCCAATTGTTTGCGGTGATGACCAGCGGCATGGCGGGTGTGGCCGGGACGATCCTGGCGGCCTATGCATCCATGGGCATCCGGATCGATTATCTGCTGGCGGCCAGCTTCATGTCTGCGCCGGGCGGATTGTTGATGGCCAAGATCATGATGCCCGATCCGCGCGTGCCGGTGCAAGGCGAATTGCCGCTGGGCGATACGCCCGCGCTGCCGTTGCCTGATGCGCGGATCAGCGGCGTCGGTCCTGCCGCGTTGCTGCCCGAAGGAACGCCGGGTGAACCGATGCCGCCCGCAACCCATGATGAAGAACGGCCAGCCAACATCATCATGGCCGCCGCGCAGGGTGCGCAGACAGGCGTCAAATTGGCCGTCGCGGTTGGGGCGATGGTGCTGGCGTTCGTTGCGCTGATGGCGCTGGCGAACGGGATATTGGGTGGCATCGGCGGGCTGTTCGGTATGCCGGACCTCAGCTTCCAGCAGATGCTCGGCTATGTCTTCTCGCCGGTCATGTACCTGCTCAACATTCCTTGGGAAGAAGCACAGGTCGCAGGCGGTCTGTTCGGCGCAAAGGTCGTGCTCAACGAATTTGTCGCTTACATCAACCTGGGTCAGGTGCAGGGCGCACTGTCCCCATCGACCATCGCCATCGTCACTTTCGCCCTATGCGGCTTCGCGAATTTCAGCTCGATCGCGATTCAGATGGCGGTGACGGGAAATCTGGCCCCCAACCAGCGCCCGATGATCGCGAAACTGGGGATGAAGGCGCTTGTCGCGGGGAGCCTCGCCAACCTGATGAGCGCTGCGCTGGCGGGCTTGATGCTGAGCATGCGCTGACGCACGGGGCAGGCGCGGCCTATGGTTTCTTAGCCCGCCTGTGCCAGCATCAGCGAGAAGAGGCTGTCAGCGTCGGTCCATGCTTCCATCGGTTCCCATCCACCCGCGCGCAGCAGCAGGCGGGCGTCGCGCGAGCCATATTTGTGGCTGCTTTCGGTATGGATTGTCTCGCCTTCTTGCATGCGGAACGGTTCGCCTGCGACATGGAAATGGAGCGACCGGGTCGCTTCCAGATGCATTTCGATTCGCGCCTTGGCGTCGTTCCAGATGGCACGGTGGACTAGGGCATCCATCGGGATATCGCCTTCCAGTTCACGGTTGATCCGGGCAATCAGGTTGAGGTTGAAGGCGGCCGTGACGCCAGCGGCATCATCATAGGCGGCAATGAGCCTTTCCCGGTCCTTGATCCGATCCATGCCAATCAGCAACATGGCGTCGCTGCCGAGCAGGCGACGCATCGCCCGCAGCAGATCGACGGCGGCGTCCGGCTCCATATTGCCGATCGTCGATCCGGGAAAGAAACCCAGCCGCGCCATGGCGTCGATCGCGGAGGGCAGCGAGAGCTGTCCGTTGAAATCGCCTACCAGCGGAATCACCGGCAAGCCGGGAAAGACGCCTGCTAATTCTGCGCTGCTCGCGCGCAGAAAGTCGCCACTGATGTCGATCGGCACATAGGCGGCCGGTGCGATGGCGCGCAACAAGTGCGGCGTCTTGCGGGCGCTGCCCGCGCCAAATTCCACGACCGCCCGCCCATGGCCGACCGCTGTTGCGATATCGGCCCCGTGGGCCTGCAACAGGGCAGTTTCGGTGATCGTCGGATAATATTCGGGCAGGTCGGTGATCGCCTCGAACAATTCTGATCCGTGCCGGTCGTAGAACCAGATTGGCGGTGTTGCCTTCGGATTGCGCGACAGCCCTTCCACTATGTCGCGGCGAAAGGCCGGATCGACGGCGCGGGTCGGGGCCAGGGCGTCTTCGGTCAGTAGCATCGCGTTACAGATCCTTCGCCAGCCGCAGCCCGGTGAACTGCCAGCGTTGATGGGGATAAAAGAAATTGCGGTAGCTCGCCCGCACATGGCCGCGCGGCGTGGCGCAACTGCCGCCTTTCAGCACAAACTGGCCGGACATGAACTTACCATTATATTCGCCCACCGCGCCCTCGGTCGGGCGAAAGCCGGGATAAGGGCGAAAGGCGCTGCCGGTCCATTCCCACACGTCGCCGAACATCTGGGTCAAGGCCGATTCCGTTTCGGCGGCGTGGGGACTTGGACAGGATGGGCCTTCGAGTTGGACGCCGCCGAGGGGCGAAATGTTTTGCGCCGCGCTTTCCCACTCCGCTTCGGTCGGCAGGCGCGCTCCGGCCCAAGACGCATAGGCATCGGCCTCATACAGGCTGATATGCGTCACCGGGGCGGCGGGATCGACCGGCTGGCGTCCATCAAGCCCGAACCGGGTCCAGCCCTGTTCGCTGCGTTTCCAGTAGAGCGGCGCGTTTATGCCTTCCTCGCGCAGCCATGCCCAGCCGTCCGACAGCCAGTGCGCGGAGGCGCGATAGCCGCCATCCTCGATGAAGGCGATCCATTCGCCATTGGTAATCGGACGATGCGCGAGTGCATGGGGATGGAGGAGAGCCTTATGGGCTGGCCCCTCGCAATCGAAGGCAAAGCCGACATTGCCGCTATCACCGATTTCGACCAGCCCTTCGCGGCCCTCGATCCAGTGGAGCGGGCCGGGCAGGTCAACCGGCGTGCCGCTGGGCGGAGCGAACAGCGCAGGCTCCAACGGATTGCATGAAAGAAGATGGAGCAGATCTGTCAGCAGCAACTCCTGATGCTGCTGTTCATGATGCAACCCCAGCGCGACCAGATCGCGCGCGACTGCCGGCAGTGTCGGCAGCGCGGCGGACAGAGCATCATCGACATGCGCACGCCAGCGCAGGATTTCAGTGAGCGACGGGCGCGTCAGCATTCCCCGCATGGCACGGGGATGGCGCGCGCCTTCCGCTTCATAATAGCTGTTGAAGAGAAAGGCGTAACGCGGATCGAACGGGCGGTAGCCCGCGACATGATCCCGCAGCACGAACGTTTCGAAGAACCATGTGACATGCGCCAGATGCCACTTGGCGGGCGAGGCGTCGGGCATTGACTGGACCGTCGCGTCCGCATCCGACAGTGGTGCCGCAAGCGCCTGAGTCAGGGCACGGACGTCGCGATAGCGCGCTTCCAGTGCATCCTGTTGGGCTTCAGTCCAGCGTCTGGCCATGCACGCCCCTTCCGATACGGTTGCGCCGTTTTCACTGGCTCAAGCGCACGAAAGAAGGAGCGGTTCCCGATTGTGGTCAGGGGCAGGCAGGTTGCAGTCTGGATTCGGCGCGGCATATCCGGTCGCGCCCGGCGCGTTTGGCTTCGTAAAGAGCCTTGTCGGCGGCGCTGAGCGCGGCGTCGATGTTGTCGCCCGACCAGCGAGCCACCCCGGCGGAAAAGCTGATCGCGCGGCCGTCGAGCCTGCCGACCGGATCGCTGCGCATCAGGCTGGCGATGCGGGACAGGGACCAGCTTGCCTCATCCTCGATACAGCCAGGCAGAAAGACCACAAACTCCTCGCCGCCCCAGCGGGCGACCATATCCACCCGGCGTAGCTGGGCGGAAAGGCGAGAGGCGAAGGCTGCCAGCAGACGGTCGCCCTCGTCATGGCCGGACTGATCGTTGACCTGCTTGAAATGATCGAGGTCGAGTATGGCGATACAGCCGCGGCGTGCGGTTGGCGGCAGGGCGTCGATCCGGGCGAGAAAGCCGCGTCGGTTGGCGATGCCAGTCAGTGGATCTGCATGGGCGGCGACATGCAGGTCATCCATTTGTGCGCGGGTCGTCGCCGCGGCCTGCTGCACCCCGGAATAGAGGGTGCGGATGACGTCACCGACTTCAGGCAGCGTCGTGGGGGGCGCTTCGTCCTTACGATGCAGCGCGTGCGCCAGTGCATGAATGGGGTTGAGCAGTGCGCCGATGCCCCACAGGGCCATGCCTGTGCCGATCAGCGTTGCGAGCATAACCGCCATGAACTCGGCAAGGGCGATCCGGCCGGTCGACAGGCCCCAGACGCAATAACCCAGTAACGGCAAATGGGTGGCGACAAAGCAAAGAGTGAAAAGACGTAGTCTGAGTGAACGCGGAAAGATGAAAGAGGTGGCGAGATAGAAATGCATGGCAGCCCCTGGAAACATGATGGGGTGCAAAATCGGCAATTCGCCTAAACGCGATCTGAATGAACAAGGTTAATTCGGGTGGCCGGGACGAGCCGTGCCGCAGGAGAGTCGGATCGCAACCAGATACGTCATCGGCCAATAATTCAGCGCGAAGCGCCCGGCACCCATTTGATATCGCTAGCGCCATTGCCGTTCAGCCGCCGCGCCAACACGAAGAGCAGGTCGGAAAGCCGGTTGATATAGGCCAAAGCGTGCGGGTTGAGAGCCACATCGGCGGCGGCCGCAGTCGCGCTGCGTTCCGCCCGGCGGGTGATGGCGCGGGCGAGGTGAACGGCGGCGGCGGCAGGTGATCCGCCGGGCAGGATGAAGCTGTCGAGCGGGGCAAGGTCGACATTCATCGCGTCGATCTGGCTTTCCAGCCGCTCTACCTGTGTTGCGATGATGCGCAGCGCCCAGGGTTCGTCGGGACCATCGGGGATGGGTGTTGCGAGGTCGGCGCCCAGATCGAACAGATCGTTCTGGATCGTCGTCAACCAACCCGATTCCGGCGTGTCGCCCATGGCAATGATGGCCAGGCCGATGGCGCTGTTCGTTTCATCGACATCGCCCACCGCCTGCATGCGCGGCGCATGTTTGGGCAGGCGCGATCCGTCGACCAGGCCGGTCGTTCCTGCATCGCCTGTGCGTGTGTAGATCTTGTTCAGCTTGACCATGGGGTCAGCCCCCTATGTTCAGCCATTGCCCTTCATCAGCAGCAGGATGGCGACGATGATGATCGCCGCCGCCTGAAACAGAATGCGGTTCATCATCATCTTGTTCTGCTTGAGGCGCGACGGGCTGGGGCCGCTGCCTTCGGGCATGTTCAGTTCCTCCTTGGTGGTCTGAAGGAAGCTGATGATGCCGCGGATAAGCGCGAACAGCGTCGCGGCCATGGCAAGGATGAGGGCGATCACAAGGACGGTATTCATCCCGCCAGTCTAGGCGCTTGCCAGAGCGATGCCAACCGGAAAGCGGTGCGCCCGCAAGTCATCGGTGAGGCGTGTGGGTTCCATGCCCTGTGCGCGCAGGTCGGCGAGGGCGATCGACCCGTCGCGCTTGGCCAGCCGCTTGCCATCCGCGCCGACCAGCAAAGGGTGGTGGATATAGATGGGAGAGGGCAGGTCGAGGAGTGCTTGCAGCAGCCGATGAATGTGCGTCGCGCCGTACAGGTCATCGCCGCGCAACACATGGCTTATCCCCATCGCGGCGTCATCCAGCGTGCAGGACAGGTGATAGCTGGCCGGGGCGTCCTTGCGGGCCAGCACGACGTCGCCCGCGATGTGCGGGCGGGCGATGACCGTTGTGGGATCGCCTGTCGGGGGAAAGGGAAAGGCCCGCCATGCCAGATCGCCCGTCATGGCTGTCGCTCGCTCCATGTCGATCCGCCAAGCATGCGGCTCGTCCGCCTCGATCCGCCGTGCTCGCTCGTCCTCGCCCAGCCGTCGGCATGTTCCAGGGTAAGCATGCCCTTCCGACTCATGCGGCGCGGTCAGGCTGGCCTGAATGTCCGCTCGCGTGCAGAAACAGGGATAGAGCAGGCCCATGGCCCGCAATTGCGTCAGTGCGGCATGATAGTGATCGAGCCGTTGCGATTGAAAGATGATGTCGCCATCCCAGGCAACACCCAGCCACGTCAGGTCCGCGATGATCCCCGCCGCATGTTCCGGGCGGCTGCGGGTGCCGTCGATATCCTCGATGCGCAGGTGAAAGGCGCCGCCTGCCGCGCGAGCCATGTCCATCGCCAGCAGCGCGGACCAGCCATGGCCAACATGTAGTCGTCCGGTCGGGCTGGGCGCAAAGCGGGTCACCATATGCTGTGGTGCGACAGAAGGAGTCATACAGGCTCTTGACGGGTGATATTGGTTAATGCTGTCATGCTCTTGTCACGATGCTGGTGGATCAGCGTCGTCGGCAAGGGGGTAGAAGGTTTCTATGTACCATCCCGACCTCATACGACACCCGGAAAACTGTCCGGCGCTTGTTCTGAATGCAGATTACACGCCGCTCAGCTATTATCCGCTGAGCCTGTGGCCGTGGCAGACCGCCATCAAGGCGGTGTTTCTGGACCGTGTGGACATCATCGCCTCCTATGAGCGGCAGGTGCATAGTCCCAGTCTGGAAATGAAAATTCCTTCGGTGATTGCGCTCAAGCAATATGTGAAGCCGTCCGAGCATCCTGCCTTCACCCGCTTCAACCTGTTCCTGCGCGACAAGTTTGCCTGCCAATATTGCGGCACGACCAGCGATCTGACGTTCGACCATGTGGTGCCGCGTCGGGCGGGCGGGCGCACTACATGGGAAAATGTCGCGACGGCCTGTTCGCCCTGCAATCTCAAAAAAGGCGGGCGCACGCCCCGGCAGGCGGGCATGCAGCTGCATGTTCAGCCGATCCGGCCGACCAGCTGGCAATTGCTGGAACATGGTCGCGCCTTTCCGCCCGGCTATCTGCACGAAAGCTGGCATGACTGGCTTTATTGGGATGTCGAGTTACTGGCGTGATCGCGCTGGCGCGGTTGGTGGCGCTGCTTGCCTTCTTCCTGCCCGGCGTTCTGGCCGCGCAGGAAGATCGGTCCGGCCGGACCCGCGCCAAATATGTGCGCAATTGCCTGATGTGTCATAGCCGCGCCGCGCCGGAGGGCATATCTCCCGCCATTCTGATCGGCCTTTATCCCGAGCGCGGACTGCAACCGGCCGCCGCAATGCCGGGCCTTGTCTGCTGGCGCCGGTGTGAGCATTGTTTCGCCCCGGAACGGAAGACGAAACAGTAAGGCTCAGGCCATCGGCAGCCAGTCGAGGTCGATATCCTTGTGCCGGTTGGTATAATGGCCGATATCCTCCAGCCGCGCCATGTCGAGCAGGGTTATGCGGCCATTGGCACGGCTGATCAGCCCTTCCTGCTCCATCTGCCGGATCATGCGGTTCACATGGACCGATGTCAGGCCGATGGAATCACCGATCTCCTCCTGGGTGAGCTTGAGATCGAAACTGTCGACGATCCTGTCGTCGGTCACGCGCAACCGGTCGAACATGTCGAGGAGGAACGACGCAACGCGGGCTTTGGCGGATGTGCGTCCCAGAGAGGCCAGCCGGTCAGTCATTGCGACCCGTTCGGCATTGGATAGCAGGAAGAGTAAAGCCGCTACGCGTGGATATTCCTCCAGCAAACGCCGCAATGCATGTTTATCGAATGGACAAACAATGGCGTCCGACAACGCGACCAGTGATTCGGGCGCTTTATTATATATGGTGCTGGCCGACCCGATGAAGTCGCCGGGAAAATAGACACGCAATATCTGTCGGCTGCCGTCGGGCAGAATGACGAAACTCATCACTCGACCTTCGCGCAAAACGAATAACTCTGTCACCAGTTCATTAACGCGCTGAATCAGTGCGCCGCGCTTTATTTTTCGGGGGTTTTCCTCAAGCCTGGCCAGAGCCTTTCTTTCTGCATCGGCCAAGGGCGCATTCTTTGCCAGCCTTTCGGCGAAACAACTTGTTGCCACCAATTATAACCTCATCAAGGATTGTCATTACGATGGCAGAACGCCCCATATGCCTTTTGGCTGCATTCTCAGTTGTTGCACTAAACTCGATTAAGGTTCTTCCGGCCTTTGTATGATTGTTGTGCGGGGCGTTCGGACCGCTTTTTCGGCGACGAATGGACGAGCAGCCGCCTTGCACGGCGCGCATTAGACGCTATGAACCCTAGCCAATGGACCGCATTCACATCCGCGGCGGCAACGTACTCAATGGCCGCCTTCCCATCTCCGGCGCGAAAAATGCGGCGTTGACGCTGCTGCCCTGCGCCTTGTTGACCGACGAACCGGTGACGCTGCGCAATTTGCCGCGCCTCGCCGACGTCGACAGTTTTGGCCATCTGCTGAACCAGTTGGGCGTATCGACCATGATCGAAGGCGCGCGGCCGGAGGATTTCGGCCGGGTGATGACGATGCGTGCGGGACGTGTCACATCGACCGAAGCGCCTTACGACATCGTGCGCAAGATGCGCGCTTCGATCCTGGTGCTCGGTCCGCTGCTGGCGCGCGCGGGCGAGGCGCGGGTGTCGCTGCCCGGCGGCTGTGCGATCGGTAACCGGCCGATCGACCTGCATTTGAAGGCGCTGGAAGCGTTTGGTGCGATCATCGAAATTACGGCGGGCTATGTCCGCGCCAGCGCGCCCGACGGCGGATTGCCGGGCGGCATCTATACTTTCCCGGTCGTTTCGGTGGGCGCCACCGAAAATGCGCTGATGGCGGCAGTGCTGGCGAAGGGTACCTGCATTCTTGAAAATGCCGCGCGCGAACCGGAAATCGTCGATCTGTGCAACCTGCTGCTGGCAATGGGCGCGGATATTGAAGGGGTCGGCAGTGACAAGCTGGTGATCCATGGGCGCGACCGGCTGCATGGTGCGACCTATCGCGTGATGCCGGACCGGATCGAAGCGGGCAGCTATGCCTGCGCTGCTGCCATCACTGGCGGATCGGTGGATCTGGTGGGCGCCAATGCGGAAGATATGCACGCCATTCTGGCCGCGTTGCGCGACGCCGGGGTGCAGGTCGATCCATATAAGGGCGGTATCCGTATCGCGTCGGACGGCAAGCTGCGCTCGCTATCGCTGTCGACTGCGCCCTTCCCGGCGTTCCCGACCGACATGCAGGCGCAGTTCATGGCGATGTTGACCATGGCGGACGGCGCGTCGGTGCTGACTGAGACGATCTTTGAAAATCGCTACATGCATGTCCCCGAACTGGCGCGCATGGGAGCGGACATTGCCGTTAACGGCCGGACGGCGGTGGTGCGCGGCGTGCAGAAGCTGGTCGGCGCGCCGGTCATGGCGACTGACCTGCGTGCGTCGATGAGCCTTATTCTCGCGGGGCTGGCCGCCGAGGGCGAAACCCAGGTCAATCGTGTCTATCATCTCGATCGCGGTTATGAGCGGCTGGAGGAAAAACTCTCTGCCGTGGGCGCCGATATTGAGCGGGTCAGCGACGGCTGAGGCGCGGGGGCTGGAGGCGGATCGTGCGGCGTTGCTGGCGCTCTATGATCTCGACTCTGGCAGCACGGGACCGGCGTAAGCCCGCGATATCGGCGGGACTGGCACGATCAGTCCGCCACGCTCGTCCACAGCGTTTCGAAATCCGTTCCCTTCATTAGCAATACTGAAGCAGGATAGCCGCCTTCGCTCGCCTTGCGGGCGGTATCGGTGGCGCTTGCCACGGCTGCGGCCTGCGTGGCGAAGGGGCCGTAATATTTATTGTCGAGGTTGATCTTCCAGGCGCCGTCATGGTGCAGGACGATGTAACGGGCGTGGGGCAGGGACATGGGGGACTTTCGCTGTTGCGGGGCCGGGCCGATGTGGGAGCGGCGCGGGGCGGCGTCAATATAATGTCATCGCTTGCTGTCATCTTTGGCTTCGACACCCCGCACGGAAAGCGCCTCAGCCATGACCTTCGATCAATCTTCCTTCGCCATGGACCGCATCAAGGCCGAGATTGCCGACAGTTTCGACGAGGAACTGGAGATGGAAATCGACGAGAGCCGGCTGGAGACGATGCTGGCCGATATGGAGGAGCATCCCGATCGCGAGCAAATGGAGCGACGGGCCTATTTCCGCGAGCTGTTCCGGTTGCAGCATGAACTCGTCCGCTTGCAGGATTGGGTGGTGCATAAGGGGCTGAAGGTCGTGGTGATCTTTGAAGGCCGGGATTCGGCGGGCAAGGGCGGGGCGATCAAGCGCATCACCCAGCGGCTCAATCCGCGGGTGTGCCGGGTCGCTGCGCTGCCCGCGCCCAACGAGCGGGAACGCAGCCAATGGTATTTCCAGCGCTATGCCGCGCATCTGCCGGCGGCGGGGGAGATCGTGCTGTTCGACCGGAGCTGGTATAATCGCGCCGGGGTCGAACGGGTCATGGGCTTTTGTTCGGAGCAGGATGTGGAGGAATTCTTCCGGTCGGTGCCGGAGTTCGAGCGGATGCTGGTGCGGTCGGGCATCATCCTGATCAAATATTGGTTTTCGATCACCGATGACGAGCAGCAGTTCCGGTTTGCGATGCGGGTTCATGATCCGCTCAAGCAATGGAAGCTGTCGCCGATGGATGTGCAATCGCGCCGTCGGTGGGAGGATTATACGCGGGCCAAGGAAGCGATGCTGGAGCGGACCCATATCCCCGAAGCGCCGTGGTGGGTGGTGGAAGCGGTCGACAAGAAGCGGGCGCGGATCAACTGCATCGCCCATCTGCTGGACCAAATCCCCTATGAGGATGTCCCCAAGGCGCCGGTGGTCCTGCCCGACCGGGAGCGGCATGAGGATTATATCCGCCATCCCGTGCCGCCAGAAATGATCGTCCCAGATCGCTTCTGATCCGCTTCTTTGATCGGCCGCGATTTCTTAACCAGCGATCGATGCCGATCGCTTGGAAATCGCTTAACTTCGCACATTTCCCGGTAATTTTGACTTTTTCGAACAAAAGTTGGAAATAATATTACGCGTCGGATGGGGCGGTGTGTCGCGACCATCCTTTTAGCCGCAGGCGGGTTTGTAGGACAGGGGCCGCTCAGCGGCGCATGAAGCCCATCCAGCGCAGCAGCCAATAGGTCAGCCCGGCAGCACCCGCCGCAACCAGCGCGGCGAGTAGCGTGCCATGGGCGCCGCTCGCCAGCGGCATGCCGCCGGTGTTCATGCCGAAGATGCCGGTCACCAAGGTCGCGGGCAGCATCAGGGCGGTGATGATCGAGAGAATATAGAGATTCTGGTTGGTGCGTTGCGCCGACTGGATGTCGAGTTCGTCGCGCAGCAACCGGAGCTGGCTCTGCGCGCCCAATATGTCGCCGTCGAGCGCCTGAAGCCGTTGCACCAGCTTTTCGACCGTGGGGCGCAGCGTCTCGGGCAGTTCCTCATCCTCCTCCAGTCGCTGAAACACACCGCGCATCCCGGTGAGCAGCCGGTGGATCTGCGCCAGTCTGCGCCGGATGCGGATCAGGTCGCGCGCGTCGGGCAAGTGATGGCCGTCGAGAAAGGCGTCTTCGCCCTGTTGCACGTCATTGCCCAGCGACCGGGCGATGTCGGCGATATTGCCGGTGATCGCGCCGACGAGCAGGTCGAGCGCCTGTGCCGGCCCGGTTGCCGCGCCGCCCCGTTCCAACCGCCCGCGCGCAATGTCGGCCGAGCGCAGCGGGTGCAGCCGGGTGGTGAGCATGAGCGAGGGGGTAAGGGCGATCCGCAACGCGCCGATCCGGTCGGTATCGGCAATGTCGAAGTCGCGTTCGAAATCATGCAGGACGCAGCCGACGCAGCCGCCATCGACCAGCGCGCGCTGGTGCGTGTCGGGCGCGAGCAGCAGGTCGCGTATCTGGGGGGAGAGGTCGGGAGCGTCGGCGATCCACTGGCGCGTGCCATGATCGGCGAGGTTGAGGTGCAGCCAGCGGAAGACGCCGGTCGTGTCGCCATCGCAACGGGCGACGGGGCTGGGCGTGCCGTCAGCGGCGAAATCCAGCCCCCAGATAAGGCCCGGCCCCATGCCCTGCGCAGGCATGGGGACGCGAAACAGCCGGTCGGGTTCGGTATCCGTATGCCGCTCCCGTCAGATGATCTGGGAGAAGAGGACGTAGAGCAGGCCCGCCAGACCGATCGAAACGGGCAGAGTCAGCACCCATGCCATCAGCATGTTGCGGATGGTGCTCATCTGAAGGCCCGACCCGTTGGCCGCCATCGTGCCCGCGACGCCGGACGAGAGGACATGGGTGGTCGATACGGGCAGGCCCAGATGATCGGCGCCAAAGATGGTGCCCATCGCCACCAGTTCGGCCGACGCGCCCTGCGCATAGGTGAGGTGCGTCTTGCCGATCTTTTCGCCCACGGTGACGACGATCCGCTTCCAGCCGACCATGGTGCCAAGGCCCAGCGCAAAGGCCACGGCGACCTTCACCCAGGTCGGGATGAAGCGCGTGCCTGCGTCGAGCGACTTCTTATATGTGCCCAGCGTATCATTCTGGGTTTCGGACAGGCCAGCGCCCTTGTCCTTGCCCAAGCGCTTGATCGCTTCGGAGGCGAGATACATGTCGTTGCGGATGTTGCTGACGGCGGCGGCCGGCACCTTGGCCAGCGAGCCATATTCGGCGACCTGCTGGTCGACGTCGTGGATCAGCACGCCCAGCGCAGGCTTGGTGTCCGGCGTGTAGCGCTTGTCGGCGATATAGCGAGTCACGGTCTGGCGGGCTGCCGCCGGATCGGAGGCGGCCGGTGCGGCGACGCCCAGCGCGCTGGCAGCGGCGATCGAGTTGGTGTGGAATTCCACCGCATAGCGTTCGGGCACGGCGCGGTTGAGGGCATAGGCGGTAGGCACCGTGCCGATGAGGATCAGCATGATGAGGCCCATGCCCTTTTGCCCGTCGTTCGAGCCATGGGCGAAGCTGACGCCAGTGCAGGTGAAGATGAGCAATGCGCGAATCCACAGCGGCGGGGGTACGCCGTCCTTGGGTTCCTGATACAGGGCTTCGTTGCGGATCAGCAGCTTCATGGCGAGGAACAGCAGGGCCGCGACGCCAAAGCCGATGAGCGGTGACACCAGCAGCGCCTGACCGATTTCCGTCGCCTTGGTCCAGTCGACACCCGACGTGCCGCTCTTGCCATGCATCATCGCATTGGCGACGCCCACGCCGATGATCGATCCGATCAGCGTGTGCGAGCTGGACGAAGGGATGCCCAGATACCAGGTGGCGAGGTTCCACAGGATCGCGGCGATCAGCAGCGCGAACACCATGGCGAAGCCAGCGTTCGAACCGACCTGGAGGATGAGTTCCACCGGCAGCAGCGACACGATGCCGAACGCGACCGCGCCGGTCGACAGCAGCACGCCCAGGAAGTTGAAGAAGCCCGACCAGACGACCGCGACATTGGCGGGCATGGCGTTGGTGTAGATAACGGTCGCGACGGCGTTGGCCGTATCGTGGAACCCGTTCACAAATTCAAAGCCGAGCGCGATCAGCAGGGCGATGAACAGCAGGATGAAGGGCAGATAGGCCGTGGCCTGAACCCCCGCCGCGCTGGCGTCGGCATAGATGCTGTAGGCGACATAGGCCAGGGCGACGACGATCGCTGCGCCGAAGCCGACCATGCCGATGACGCCCAGCCCCTTGTCGAGATCGGGGCGGGCGGCACCTCCGCCTATTGCGCCGTTGTCCCTGGCAATCGTCGCGTTCATGCGGCCTGGTCCTTCATGTCCGGGGAATGTGAATGGACTCTTGCTAGAACGCTTCCGTGACAGCTTGATTGCAACGGCGGCCCATGGCGGTGCGCCCAGCCGTCACGGCCCTGTCAGGTGGGGGCGGGGCCGCAACTGCCGCGTTCGACCAGCGTGAAGAGAAATTCCGGCGCCTCGACCGGGCCGTTGACGAGTGCATCCACGACCGACCGCCCCATGTCCGCCAGCGGTTGACGCACGGTGGTCAACGGTGGCCAGGACGTGAGACTGGCGCGCGTGTCGTCGAACCCGACCACCGACAGATCCTCCGGCACGCGCAGCCCGGTGCGATGGGCCAGCGTCAGCACGCCCAGCGCCATGTCGTCATTGGTGGCGAAGATCGCGCTGGGGGGATTGGGCAGCGCGAGCAGCGCTTCGGCCGCCGCGATGCCGGAGGTGAAGTCGAACGCGCCGCGCACGAACAGCGCTTCGTCGACCGGCACCTCCGCTATGTGCAGTCCGTCGCGAAACCCCTCCACCCGGCGCAGGGCGGCGCGGTGGGACAAAGGCGGGGTGATGACGCCGATGCGACGATGGCCGTGCGCGATCAGATGATCCGCCACCATGCGCCCGGCTGCGCGCTCGGGCGTGGGGAGGTTGTAGCTGACCGCCGCTACCGACCCGGCGATCCGCGCGCAGGGCAGGCCAAGCTGGGCAAGGCGCGCCAGCAGCGGCTCGTCATCGGAAAGCGGCGGCACCAGCAGCACGCCGTCGGGCCGCAGCGCCGCGACCAGCCGGTCCAGCACGTCGAACCTTTCCTCGCCGCCCGGCGAGATCGGTTCGACCACCAGATGATAGCCCAGGTCACGGCAGCGTTCGGCCGCGCCCGCCTGAATAGCGCTGGTATAGCCGGGGGCAGGGTTGTTGTAGAGATAGGCGATCATGAAGGAGCGCCCGCCCGCCAGCCGCCGCGCCGACTGGTTGGGACGATAACCCAGCGTCTGGATTGCGGTTTCCACCCGTTCGCGCAGCGGCGCGCTGACGTTGGGCGCCTTGTTGACGACGCGCGACACGGTCTTGATCGAAACCTGGGCCAGTGCGGCGACGTCGTGGATGCTGGTCATGGACGGGGTGGGCTCAAAAAAAAGGGGGTAAGCGGTGCGTCATGCGGGGATGAGGCCGCGCTTGGCAAGCCGCGATCCTTCACCCTATGATAAGGCATGAGCAACATCGTCAATCTGCGGCAGGCGCGCAAGGATAAGGCGCGGGGCGACAAGCAGCGCGAAGCCGAAGCCAATCGAGCGAAATTCGGCCGTACCAAGGCGCAGCGGCAGGCCGATGCCGAACAGGCCGCCCGGCGTGCGCAATTGCTGGACGGCGCATTTCGCGAAGATCGGCGCGATGCGTCGTCGCCGGAAGATGAAGCATAGTCATGATGAAATATTCATAGGTAATTCTGTAAATACAGAGTTCATGTTCAGATGAACGATTGTTCATGAATATCATTTCATCGGCCTGTCGCACCTATTCATCCTAAAATGGAGATGGGTCATGCGTTCGATTGCATGAGTCGACGGTTGGTCCTTTGCTATGACTGGACACATTACATCAATCCGCCCCGCCAGGGCCGCGATCGCCGCTGTTCTGGCTTTGAGTGCAACCCCTGTGCTGGCACAGGTCGCCGCGCCGCCGCCGGTCGCGCAGACCGCGATGCCGGATGCGCCTGTCGCGCCGCCGACCGTGAGCGCCGCGCCTGCTGCGCCCGCTGCGCCGGTTTTCGCGCCCGCCCAGCCGATGGTGCAGTCGACCCCTTCGGTCGAGGAAAATCGCGCTGCTGCTGTGGCGGCTGCCGAAGCTGAGGCTGCTGCCCGTCCTGCGCCTGCCCCTCGCCGCGCCGTCGCGTCGCGCGTCGCTGATGCGCCCGTTGAACGTGTCGCTCCGGCGGCCGCACCGGTCGCGCGGACGCAAGCGCCTGCTGCGGTCGTGCCGCCAGTAGCTGAACCAGCCCCCGTTGCACCTGTTGCCCCCGTGGTTGCAGAACAGGACGCTGCGCCGATTGCGGCCGCGCCCGTGACGGAGAGCGTTGCCCGGCCGGATAACGCCCTGCTGTGGGCGATGGGTGGCGCAGCGCTGCTGCTCGCCGGGTTGGGCGGGGCTGCTTTGATGCGCCGTCGTCGCCCGACCGATGCGATCGAGGACGACACGGTTGTTGCAGCCACGCCGGTTGCGGCCCCGCGTGAAGCGGTCCTGTCGCGACCGATCATTGCACCGATGGCCACCCCAGCACCGGCCATGGCGGCGCGCGCGCCGGACAGGCAGGGCGATGACAGGCTGGAGGCGATGGTCGCTGCCGCGCCCAGTGCCGAAAATCCTTTCCGCACGCGGACCAAGCGGATGCGTCGCGCCCAATATCTGTTGGCGCAGCGTACGGAGCGCCCGGCCAGCGCAGCGCCGGTCATGCAGACGCCTGCCGCGCAGCCTGCACCCGCGCCGGCGGTCGACCGGAGCCAGACCGTCTATCGCTATGGCGGACCAACCATGCGCCCGGCCGGGTTGAAGCCGCGCACACGCTGATCGATCACGCCAGGTTAGGCGAAGGGGACGGAAGCCAATGCTTCCGTCCCCTTTTGCTGTGCGTCCCCCGGCGCGATCCGGTTGCGCTTTGCCGCCTTGCCTGATACCGGCGCGCCCATATCCGCGCCCTCATTTGCGAAAGAGTCGCTCACGCCATGTCAGATCAGATCAACCGCATCGTCCTTGCCTTTTCCGGCGGCCTCGACACCAGCGTGATCCTCAAATGGCTGCAACAGACCTATCAGTGCGAAGTGGTGACCTTCACCGCCGATCTGGGGCAGGGCGAGGAACTGGAACCGGCGCGCGCCAAGGCGCGGCTGATGGGCGTCAAGGAAGAGCATATCTTCATCGACGACCTGCGCGAAGAATTCGTGAAGGATTATGTCTTCCCGATGATGCGCTCCAATGCGCTGTATGAGGGGCTGTACCTGCTCGGCACGTCGATCGCCCGGCCGCTGATCGCCAAGCGCCAGATCGAGATCGCCAAAATGGTCGGCGCGGACGCCGTGTCGCATGGCGCGACCGGCAAGGGCAACGATCAGGTCCGCTTCGAACTGGGCTATTATGCGCTGTCGCCCGACATCAAGGTCATCGCGCCGTGGCGCGAATGGGATCTGACCAGCCGCACCAAGCTGATCGAGTTCGCCGAACAGAACCAGATCCCCATCGCCAAGGACAAGCGCGGCGAAAGCCCGTTTTCGACCGACGCGAACATGCTGCACACCTCGTCCGAGGGCAAGGTGCTGGAAGATCCGTGGGAAGAAGTCCCCGATTATGTCTATTCGCGCACGGTGAACCCGGAAGACGCGCCCGACGCGCCCGAGTTCATCACGATCGATTTCGAGCGTGGCGACGGCGTGGCGATCAATGGCATCGCGATGTCACCCGCGACGCTGCTGGAAACGCTGAACGACTATGGCCGCAAGCATGGCATTGGCCGCCTCGATCTGGTGGAAAACCGCTTCGTGGGCATGAAGTCGCGCGGCATGTATGAGACGCCCGGCGGCACCATCTATCACCTGGCCCATCGCGGCATCGAGCAGGTGACGCTGGATCGCGGTGCGGCGCATCTCAAGGACGAACTCGCACCCAAATATGCCGAGCTGATCTATAACGGCTTCTGGTTCTCGCCCGAGCGCGAGATGTTGCAGGCCGCGATCGATTACAGCCAGGAGAAGGTGACGGGCACGGTTCGGCTCAAGCTCTACAAGGGCGGGGTCTATATCGTGGGCCGCAAGTCGCCTTATTCGCTCTACAGCGAGAAGGTCGTGACGTTCGAGGATGATGCGGGCGCCTATGATCAGCGCGATGCGGCGGGCTTCATCAAGTTGAACGCCTTGCGCCTGCGCCTGCTGGGTCGCCGCGACGCCGTCTGACAATCTGCGGCACCGGCCCGCACCGGATGGAGGTGCGCGCCGGTGCGGTTCTGCTAAAACGCGCCCGATACAAATTGCGACATTTTATCGGGTGACATGACAAAGTTGCGGGACATGTTCTGTCGATAAGCGTCTTCAAGGACGGCGGATTGCCGTTCGCGACAGACATTATCGAGGAACACTGAAATGATCCGCAAATTCATGACCACCGTAGCGGTCGGCACGCTGTTCGTGGGCGGCCTGGCCGGCGCCCACCTCGCCTTTGCCCAGCCGGGGCCCGGCGGCGACCATGGCGCGCGCGGCGGACGCGGCGGCGCGATGATGGCGCAGGCCGACACCAACAAGGATGGCAAGATCAGCAACGCGGAACTGACCGCGGCGCTGGAAGCCCGCTTTGCCAAGATGGACGTCGATCATGACGGCCAGATCACCCAGAAGGATCGCGACGCGATGCGCCAGCAACGGCTGGACGCGCGCTTCACCGCGCTCGACGCCGACAAGAACGGCCAGATCAGCAAGGCGGAATTTGCCGCCGCGCAACAGGCGCGGTTCGAGCGGCGGGCCGAGGGGCGCGATGGTGCGCGCGACGGGGCCGGCAAGGGCGACGAAGGCCGTGGCTGGGGCGGGCGTCATCATGGCGGCCATGGCAAGGGCATGATGATGGGTGGCCGTGGCGGTCGCGATGCCGACAAGAACGGTACGTTGACCAAGGCGGAGTTCATGGCTGGCCCGATCGCGATGTTCGACAAGGCCGACACCAACAAGGACGGCAGCGTCACCGCCGACGAGATGAAGGCCGCGCGCCAGGCGATGCGTGGCGCATGGCAGGATCGCAAGGGTCCAGCCGCGCCGCCGCAAACCGACAAGTAAGCGAGCGGTTGCCGACCGCTTGAACGGAAAGGGCGAAGGCATTTCGCGCCTTCGCCCTTCCAACCTGTAACCCGCCATGACAGACAGGCTTGCATGACCGATCGCCCCCATTTGCTGCTCGTCGACGACGAGCGTTCCATCCGCGAACCGCTGGCCCAATATCTGGGCCGTAACGGTTTTCGCATCACTGCGGTCGAAAGCGCGGCGGAGGCCCGGCTGCGGTTGGCGGCCAACGCGATCGACATGGTGATATTGGACATCATGATGCCGGGTGAAGACGGGTTGTCGCTGTGTCGCCATATTCGCGAGACGAGCGAAATCCCGGTCATCCTGCTGACCGCCCGAACGGAAGAGACGGACCGGATCGTGGGCCTGGAAATGGGCGCGGACGATTATGTGCTCAAGCCCTTTTCGCCGCGCGAACTGGTCGCCCGGATCAAGGTGATCTTTCGCCGCGTCGCCACCGGCGGCCAGCGCGTCACCGCGCCGGATGGAGCGACCTATGCCTTTGCCGGGTGGATGCTCAAGACGCAGGAACGTATGCTGGTTGATGCCGAGGGCGTGTCGCTGCCGCTGTCGACCGCCGAATATAATCTGATGCTGGCCTTTGCCACGCGACCCAATCAGGTGCTGAGCCGCGACCAGTTGCTCGACATCACGCAGGGGCGCGAGGCCAATGCGTTCGACCGGGCGATCGACAACCAGATCAGCCGGTTGCGCAAGAAGATCGAGCCGGACCCCAAGAATCCCACGCTCATCAAGACGGTCTGGGGCGGGGGCTATGCCCTGTCCTCCGACGTTCGCAAATTGTGATGGCGCAGGCGTGGAAGCGGTTGCGCCTGTGGCCGCAAAGTCTGGTCGGGCAGATCATCCTGCTGGTCGCGTTGGCGCTGTTCGTGGCGCAGGCGATCAATTTCGCGCTGCTGTATCGCGAACGGACCCGTCTGGAACTGACCGGCCAGACTGCGCCTGTCGTCTATCGCGTCGTTGATGCGCTCGACAACCGGCCCGACCGGCCCGGCCCGGATCGGATGCGCGCGCGCTTCGTGCAGGGGCGGCCGACGATCGACGGACAGGCGCGGCCTGACATCGAAAAACGCGCCGCCGCGATGTTCGACGATATCGGCCTGCGCATCCTGAACGTGCGGGTGGTGCAGGATGATGCCGTCATGCCCATGCGCCGCTGGGAACGGATGCGCATCCGCGCCAATGGTGAGCGCCCCCATGACCATCGCGTTTCCCGGCTGACGCTGGCGGCGGAATATGAACCGGGCAAATGGGTGGTGACGCAGGCGCGCAGCGGCGACCGAGCGCCACGCTATGACGGCTGGCTGATCGGGCAGACGCTGATCCTGTACGTCATCGTGCTTGCGCCGTTGCTGTGGGTCGGGCGGCGGCTGGCAAGGCCGCTCAAGCAACTGACAGGGTCCGCCCAGCAATTTGCGCGTACGGGACTGGCCGACGCGGTGGACGAGCGTGGGCCGGGCGACGTGCGCGAATTGACCATGGCGTTCAACGCGATGCGATCGCGGATCATCGCCATGCTGGACGAGAAGGACCGGATGCTGGGCGCGATCGGCCATGACCTGCGCACGCCGCTCGCGTCGCTGCGGCTGCGCGCCGAATCGGTCGAGGATGAGGGCGAGCGCGCCCGGATGTCGCAGACTATCGAAGAGATGAACCGGATGCTGGAGGATATTCTCTCGCTCGCGCGTGCCGGGCGCAGCACGCAGGCGGCGCAGAAGGTCGACCTGACATCGCTGGCCGACGCGGTGGTGGAGGATTTCATCGAACTGGGATCGCCGGTGGAGATGGCGGATTGCGATCGCGCCGTCGCCTTCGTGCGGCCGCAGCAGATCCGCCGGGCGCTGCGCAACCTGATTGAAAATGCCATCGTCTATGGCGAACGCGCCCATGTATCGGTGGAACAGAAGGATGGGATGATCCGCCTGTCGGTGGCCGACGATGGTCCGGGCATCGCCGAGGACCGGATGGACGAGATGCTGGAGCCGTTCACCCGGCTGGAGGGATCGCGCAACCGCGAGACGGGCGGCGCGGGGCTGGGGCTGGCGCTGGTGCGGGCGATCATGGCGGAACATGGCGGCTCGCTCAGGCTGGCCAACCGGCCGGAGGGCGGGCTGGAGGCCAGCCTCGTCCTGCCGGCCTGAAGCCGTGGGGGGCGTTGACGCCCGGCGCAAACCGCCGCATGGCTGCGGCCATGTCCGACGACCAGCATATTGCCGCCCCGCTGCGCCTGTTCAACAGCCTGACCCGCACGATCGAGCCGTTCGTGCCGATCGAGCCGGGCCATGCGCGCATCTATAGTTGCGGGCCGACCGTCTATAATTACGCCCATCTCGGCAACCTGCGCGCCTATGTGTTTACCGACACGCTGCGGCGGACGCTGTTGTGGAAAGCGTTGGCGGTCACCCATGTCATCAACATCACCGATGTCGGCCACCTGACCAGCGACGCGGACGCGGGCGACGACAAGATGGAAGCGGCGGCGCGAGCCAGCGCCAAGAGCATCTGGGACATCGCGGCCCATTATACGACCGCGTTCAAGCAGAATATCGCCGACCTCAACATCATTGCGCCCAGCGAATGGACGGTCGCGACCGACTATGTGCCGCAGATGATCGCCTTTGCAGAGAAGATCGCGCCGGATCATTGCTATGAGCTGGAGAGCGGCCTGTATTTCGACAGTGCTTCGGTGCCCGATTATGGCGCGCTGGCGGGCGGGCGCGATGACGCAGCCCATGCGCGGATCGACCCGGTGGCGGGCAAGCGCAATGCGTCCGATTTCGCGATCTGGCGCAAGTCGCCGCCGGACGAACAGCGGCAGATGGAATGGGATTCGCCCTGGGGGAAGGGCGCGCCGGGATGGCATCTGGAATGTTCGGTGATGAGCCAGGCGCGGCTGGGCCATCCGTTCGACATCCACACCGGCGGCATCGATCATCGCGAAATCCACCATCCCAATGAAATTGCGCAGAATCAGGCGTTCCATGCCTGCTGCGGTTCAGACGTCGGCGCGGCGGAAGCGGGGTTCACCGGCGCGCGTTGGTGGATGCACAATAATTTCCTGGTCGACCGTAGCGGCAAGATGAGCAAGTCGAAGGGCAGCTTCACCACGCTGTTCTCGCTGATCGATGCGGGGGTGCATCCGCTGGCCTATCGCTTGCTGTGCCTTGGCGCGCATTATCGGTCCGAACTGGAGTTCAGCGCGGAGGGCGTGGCGGCAACGCTGACGCGGCTCAAGCGGCTGGTGATGGGAATCGACAATCTCAAGACGCGGGCGGAAGGCGTGACGTGGCAGTCGCCCCGGATCGACTATCTGCGCGCTAATCTGCACCCCAAGCTCACGCCGCTGTTGGAGCAGTTCGACGCGGCCATGGCCGACGACCTGATGACGCCGCGCGCTCTGCCGTTGCTGGAGGAAGTGGTGGCGATGAAGAAGGTGCCGGTCGATGAACGGCTGTGCCTGCTGGCCGCGTTCGATACCGCGCTGGGCCTTAATCTGCTGACGCTGACGCGCGCGGACCTGCGGTTGCGGCCCAAGGATGCGCAGATCACGGCCGACGAGATCGAAGCGGAACTCGACCGTCGCACCGCGGCGCGCGCGGACAAGGATTTCGCCCTGTCCGACGCGATACGGGATGCGCTGATTGCGCGCGGGGTTGAGGTGATGGACGGCGACCCGTTGCGGTGGGACTGGCGGTTGACGCTGGCCTGATGGCTGTCTTGACGGCGGGCCGCGCCCGACCCAAGACAGCCGTGGGTCGAGTCAGGGTAGCGGAGGTGCTTTCGTGAAGCTTTCCTCGCGCGCTGCGGCCATGATGTTGGCCCTGGTCGCGCCATCTGTGCAGGCCGCCGATGGCGTGCCGAGCGGCTTTTCCGTCAGCGATTCCCGTCATGCCCATCTGCGTCTGTTGGAAAAGCAGGCGCTCGCCCTGTTCGAAAGCGACGATTACGCCCTGTCCATGTCGCAAAAGACACGCGATGCATGGGCGCGGCTGCACGACGTCGCGTTGACGGTGAAGGTGGGCGGCCACCGCCATCCCCTCGCCGGGGTGGCGCTGGTCAATCTGGCGTCGATGGACCAGATCGACGGGCGCAACCCGCAAGCGCTTGACCATGCCAATAAGGGGCTGGCGCTGATTGCGCCGTTCCGCGACGCCTATCCGATCGGCTGGATGCAGGGGCTGTCGGTCAAGGGCTATGTGCAGGCGGCGCTGGGCGATGTGGCGGGCGGGGCGGAGACGCTGGCGCAGGCGAGCGCCTATATGGACGGCTATATCGCCCGCACCGATCCCAAGGCGCTGGACGATTCGACGCATATGCTGCGGTCCAACATCGCCTTTGCCCATGCGCAGGCGCTGACCCGGCTGGGCCGCAATGCCGAAGCGGTGGAAGCGCAGCGCGCCAGCATGGAGGCGCGGGTGGCGGCGGTCGGCCCCAACCATGCCGACGCCATCGGTTCCTATTATACCTATGCCCAGATGCTGTCCCGCGCCGACCGGGACGACGAAGCGGAACATTATGCGCGGCTGGCGGTGGATGTGGCGACCGACCATGTCGACCGCAGGCATCCCAGCTACGCCCGGGCGCTCGAAGCGCTGGGGCTGCTGCTGTCGCGGACCGGACGGCGGGCCGAGAGCCTGGACTATCTCCAGCGCGCCATCGCGATCAAGCGCGAGACGGTGGGCACGAAAAGCCTCTATTTCCATTTCGCGCTGCAAAATCTGGGGACGGTGCTGCTGCCGCTTGAGCGCTATGCCGATGCCGATGCGCTGTTCATGGAGGCGGAGCAGGGGTTTCGCCAGATCGAAGGGAATGACAGCCCGCAATCAGCCCGCGCGCTGGCCTTTGCCGGACAGGCGGCGCTGGCGGAGGGGCACAGGACTGAGGGGATCGAACGATTGGGCGCCGCGCTGGCGCGGGTGCGGGCGGGGTCGGACAAGGACCGCGATATCGGCCAGCATGTTTACCCCTTCCTGATCCCTGCGCTGATCGACGCAGGGCGGGCGGACGACGCGCGGGGGGCCGCGAGGGCTTTTGTCGCCGAGACGCGCCAGTTGGATAATGCGCCTGCCTTTCCGCTGGCGCGCGCCGCGATGCTGTCGGCATGGGCGCAGGATGGCGCGGAGGGCGCAACGGGCCTTGGCGAAGCGGCGGCGCGACTGGCGGGCGTGCTGCGCGATGGCGGCAGCCTGAGCAGCGATGGCGAACTGACCGACGATCACCGCGCCGCGCTCGACACGGTGCTGAGCGTGGCGGCGCGCACGCAGGATGCGCCGCTGGCGCTGGATGCGATGGCGATGCTGGCAGGATCGCGCATTGCACAGGCCAATCGTCTGGTCGCGCAGCGGATGGTGGCCGATCCCGTGCTGGCCGCGCGGGTGCGCGGATTGCAGGACGGAATCAAGGCGCTGGACGCCGCCGATAGCGCTTTGCTCAAGGCGCTGGCCGCCGACAGAGGCGTGCCCGTGGCCCGTGCGGCGCGGGCGACCCTTGCGGACCAGGTCGCGGCCGAGCGCATGGGCATTGCACGCGACTATCCGCGCTGGGTCGAGGTGCAGGGCGGCGAGCGGCCAGACCTGTCCAAGCTGCGCGCCGCATTGGCGCCGGACGAGGCGCTGCTGGCGGTGATGCCCGCTTTCGACGGCGTATATCTGCTGGCGGTGGGCGCGGACGGGGCGCGCATCGAGCGGGCGCGGATGGACCGGGCCGGGTTGGTGGCGCTGGTCGACCGGTTGCGCGGGTCGATGACGCCCGCAGGTTTCGACCGGGCCGCCGCCGATGACCTCTACGCTCAGCTATTCACGCCGGGCATATTGGCGCAACTGGGCAAGGCGCAGACGTTGCGCATCGTGCCGACCGGGGCGTTCGCGTCGCTGCCCTTCGCCATGCTGCCGCAGCGGCCGATCGCGGCGAACCACGGGGCGACGCCCTGGCTGATCCACCGTTTCGCGATCGAAGTGCAGCCGTCCTTCGCCATGGAAGCGCCGCGCCCGCCCGTGCGCATGGCGGCCGCGCCGACCCGCTTTCTGGGGGTGGGCGCGCCTTTGCCCTTTCCGACGGCGGCAACAGCCGATGTCGCGCCGTCCCAGGCGCTCCTGACGGCCAATCGCTATTTTCGCGGGGGATCGGCGGACGCGCAGACATTGTCGCAACTGCCGCTTTTACCGGATTCGGACAGGGAGCTGGAAGCGGTTGCGGATCGGTTCGGGAAGGGCGCGGCGCGGCTGATGATCGGCAGAGACGCCAGCGAGGCGATGCTGCGGACCAGCGACCTGACCCCCTATTCGGTGATCCTGTTTGCGACCCATGGCCTGGTCAGCGGGCAGATGGAGGGTGTGACCGAACCGGCGCTGGTGCTGTCGCCGCCGCAGCCGGGCGCGTCTGACGATGGGTTGTTGACCGCATCGGAAGTCGCCGGAATGCGGATCGGTGCGGACTGGGTGATCCTGTCGGCCTGTAACACGGCGGCGGGCGAGAATGCGCAAGCGCCGGCTTATTCCGGTCTGGCGCAGGCGTTCCGTTATGCGGGGGCGGGCGCGCTGCTGGTGTCGCACTGGCCGGTGCGTGATGACGCCAGCGCCTTCGTCACGCTGGAGACGGTGAAGGGGGCCGCCAGAGGGCTGCCGCGCGCGGTGGCGTTGCAACGGGCGATGCTCAAGCTGATGCGATCGAACCGACCCGACGCTGCCCAGCCCTATATCTGGGCGCCGTTCATTCTGGTGGGGCGCTGATTAGTCGTCGTCCATGAGGATGCGGACGGCAGCGCCCTCACTATCGTCGAACTGGCCGCTGCCCAATGCCCAGAAGAAGGCGGCAAGACCCAGCAGCCCCAGCAGCAGCGCGATCGGGATCAGGATGGAAAGGCCGGTCATTGCGCGGCGCTTTTCAGGCGCAGGGCGTTGGCGACCACGATCAATGAACTGGTCGACATGGCGATGGCGGCGACGAGTGGGGTGACATGCCCGGCGATGGCGAGCGGGACGGCGAAGATGTTATAGCCGATCGCCAGCGCAAAATTCTGTTTCACCACGCGCACCGTCCGCCGCGCGGCGCGCACGGTGATGGCCACGGGCGCCAGCTGGTCGCCCAGGAACACGGCGTCGGCCGCCAGTTGGCTGGCGTCGCTGGCGGAGGCCGGGGCCATGCTGGCATGGCCGGCGGCGAGCGCGGGGCCATCGTTGAGGCCATCGCCGACCATCAGCACTGTCCGCCCCGATCCTTTGAGGCGATCAAGCAAGGCCAGTTTGTCCTGCGGGCGCAGATGGCCGATTGCCGTCGAACCGGTCGTGCGGGCGATGTCGCTGAGCGCTTCGGGCCGGTCGCCGCTGGCGATCAGGGTGCGCAAGCCCATGGCGCGCAGGTCGGCCAGCGTATCGGCGGCATCGGGCCGCAGCGCGTCGGTGAAGCGCAGCAGCGTCGGCTGTTCCCCACGCCGATATTCGGTCGCAAGGTCGAACAGGGTGATGAGGCTGCGTGGGCGGCCCAGCGCTACGGGTTGCGCGCCATGGCGTGCGGTCATGCCCTGTCCTGCGATTTCGCGCAGGTCGGTGAGCAGGGCCGGGGTGACGCCCTCCCTCTCCAGCGTCTGCCGCAGCGCGACGCTGAGCGGATGGCGGCTGCCGCGCGCAAGGGCGAGCAGGATCGTGCGATCCTGCGCATCCAGCCGGTCGAGGTCGCGCGGCACCGGGCGGCCCATGGTCAACGTGCCGGTCTTGTCGAAGACCGCTTCATCGACCTCCGCCAGCCGTTCGAGCGCGGACCCGTCCTTGACCAGCACGCCGCGTCGCATCAGCGCGCCGCACGCCACGATCTGCGCGGCGGGTACGGCCAGCCCGAGCGCGCAGGGGCAGGTGATGAGCAGCACCGCGACCGCGATCAGCAAGGATTGATGGAGGCCCGCGCCCGCGATCATCCATCCGGCAAAGGAAAGCGCGGCGAGCAGGTGGACGCAGGGCGCATAGTAGCGCGCGGCCCGGTCGGCAAGGCGGACATAGCGCGACTTGCCCTGTGCGGCCTGGTCCATCAGCCGGGCGATGTCGGCGATGACTGTATCGGTTCCGGCGGCCATTATCGCGACGGTGATCGGCCCA
>JAECRT010000012.1:73918-79525 GCA_016000085.1 Sphingomonadaceae bacterium | reverse complement strand
CGGCGACCAGTTGCGCGAGCCAGCCACAATCCATGCGGCGGGCAACGTCATGGCGTGCCGGGATGGACAGGAAAGCGCGGGTGTCATCGTTGAAGCCGACCGTGTTGTAAAAGCCGCCGGTCTCGGTCGTGCGCTCGCGGAAACGGCGCATCCCTTCAGGGCTGTCATGAAACCACCAGGGCGGGCCGAGCTTTAGCGCGGGATAATGACCCGCCAGCGGAGCGAGTTCGCGCGAATAGACATCCTCGTCCAGCGTGAAGAGGATCAGGGTCAGGCGCGGGTCGTTGCCGTACAGGTCGAGCAAGGGTCTGAGCGATTGCACAAACTCTCCGGCGGTCGGAATGTCGCCCCCCTTATCCTTGCCGAAGCGCGCCAGCACGGCGGCATTGTGGCTGCGGTGGACGCCGGGATGGAGTTGCATCACCATACCGTCCTCGATCGACAGGCGCGCCATTTCCGTCAGCATATGGCCACGGAACAGTTCAGCCTCCTGCGCCGATACAGGCCCGCTCATGACCTTGGCATAGAGGGCTTCGATCTCCGCCCGTGGCAGGTTTGCGGTGAAGGCGGACGGGTGGCCATGGTCGGTCGAGGTCGCCCCTGCCGCGCGGAAGTCGGCCCGGCGCTTTTCATGGGCGCGCAGATAGCCCGCAAAACTGCCCGCATCCTCGCCCGTCATGGCGCAGAAGCGGCGGACATTATCGATGAAGCGCGGATCGTGCGGGTCCATCACCGGATCGGGGCGATAGGCAGTGATGACCTTGCCGTCCCAGCCGGACTCGCGAATGGCGCGATGATGGTCGAGCGGGTCGAGCGGACCTTCGGTGGTGGCGATCAGCTCGATATTATAGCGTTTGAACAGCGCGCGCGGACGGAAGTCCGGCGTTTTGAGCGCTGCGTCGATGATGTCGTAATAATGGTCGGCGGTGCCCGGCTCCAGCCGCACGTCGATGCCGAAGGTCTGGGTAAAGACCCAGTCAAGCCACATGCGCGAGGGGGTGCCACGGAACAGGTGATAGTTCGCCGCGAACAGGCGCCAGATCGCGCGCGGGTCGCCTTCGGTCGCGCTGCCGTCCACGGTGGGCACGCCCAACTGATCGAGCCGGACGCCCTGGCTCATCAACATGCGGAACACATAATGGTCCGGCACGATCAGCAGTTCGGCGGGGTTGGCGAACGCTTCGTCATAGGCAAACCAGCGCGGATCAGTATGGCCGTGCGGCGATATGATCGGCAAGTCGCTGACTGTGGCATAAAGCGCGCGGGCAATGTCGCGGGTGCGCGGATCGGCCGGGAACAGGCGGTCGGGGTGCAGGATGAGCGGCTGGGTCATGCAGGCTCCTTCACCAGTCCCTCGGTCGAGACGGGCGCGTAAGTCGGATTGATGAAGTGATAGACGGCGAGTGCCAGCAAGTAGGCGATGCCGCAAAAGGCGAAGATGGGCGTGTAGTTGCCCACGCCTTCCAGGACATATCCGGCATATTTCGCCATCAACATGCCGCCCGCCGCCCCGGCGAAACCGCCCAGGCCAATGATCGACCCCTGCGCCCAGCGCGGGAACAGGTCAGACGGCATGGCGTAGATATTGGACGAAAAACCCTGATGCCCGGCGCAGGCAAGGCCGATCAGCGTCACCGCGACCCACAGGGTGGGCGCTTGCTGCGCAAAGGCGACCGGCACCGCGAGCAGCGCGCAGCCCAGCATGGCGAGCTTGCGCGCGCGGTTGGCGGAAAAGCCCTTCCCCAGCATCTTGGAGGAGGCATAGCCGCCCGCAATCGAACCGACGTCCGCCAGCAGATAGACGGCGATCAGCGGCGGGCCGAAACCTTTGAGATCGACACCATAGCGGCGCGAGAAAAAGTCGGGCAGCCAGAACAGGAACATCCACCAGACCGGGTCGATCAGGAAGCGGCCGAGAATATAGGCCCATGTCTGGCGCAGGCGGAACAGGGTGCGGTACGGCACCGGCTTCTGTTCGATCGGCGGGTCGCTCTCGATATAGGCGACCTCTTCGCTCGTCGCCATCTTATGTTCGCGCGGGCGCCGATAGAAGGCGATCCAGACAACCAGCCAGATGATGTTGACCGCGCCGGTGATCCAGAAGGCTGCGCGCCAGCCCATCGACAACACGATGACCGGCACGATCAGCGGCGTCACCAGCGCGCCGATATTGCCGCCCGCATTGAAAATGCCGATGGCGAGCGCGCGCTCGCGCTTCGGAAACCAGTCGGCGGCGGCGGCGATCGCGGCGGGGAAGGTGCCGCTTTCGCCCAGCGCCAGCGGCAGACGAGCGATGGCAAAGCCCATGGTGGATGTCACCAGCGTCTGCGCGAAATGGCCCAGCGTCCACACGCCGACCGCGACGGCATAGCCCACCTTCGCGCCGACCTTGTCAATGAACCGGCCGAACAGCAGGTAACCGATGCCATAGGCCGCCTGAAACCAGAAGGCGACATTGGCATAGCCCGGTTCGGTCCAGCCATATTCCTGCTGCAAGGACGGCTTGAGCACCGACAGCACGAGGCGGTCGACATAGCTCAAGACCACCGCCGTAAAGATCAGCGCGCAGATGATCCAGCGGACGCGGCCGCGCGGCTTGGGGGCAGTTTCGTTCACAGCCACATCCTCAAGAAGAAGCGTTCAGACACCCCCCGGTGCCAGATGGCCGGTGCCACCAACATCCCCATCACCAGTTGAACATGGTGCCGTCTTCGAGCCGGTTCACCGGCAGGAAGGCGCGATTATATTCATATTTGGCGGCCAGTTCCTCGTCGATGTCGACGCCCAGACCCGGTGCTTCGCCCGGATGCATCGCCCCATCCGCGAAGGTGTAGGCGTGCGGGAATACGGCGTCGGTTTCGGGCGTGTGGCGCATATATTCCTGCACCCCGAAATTGGGGACAGACAGGTCGAAATGCAGCGCGGCGGCCATGCAGACGGGCGACAGGTCGGTCGCGCCGTGGCAGCCGGTACGGACCTGATAGAGATCGGCGAGGTTGGCGATCTTGCGCAGGTGGCTGATGCCGCCCGCATGAACCACGGTAGCGCGGATATAGTCGATCAGCTGATTTTCGATCAGTTCGCGGCAGTCGTGGATGGAATTGAAAATCTCGCCCACGGCCAGCGGCGTAGTGGTGTGCTGACGGATCAGCTTGAAGGCTTCCTGATTTTCGGCAGGGGTCGCATCCTCCAGCCAGAAGGGGCGATATTGCTCCAGATCCTTGCCGAGGCGACCGGCCTCGATCGGGGTCAGTCGATGATGAATGTCGTGGAGCAGATGCACGTCCCAGCCCAGCGCCTCGCGCGCGGCCTTAAACAGTTCGGGAACAATGCGCATATACTTGCTGGTATTCCACACATTTTCGGTCGGCAGGTCGGCATCGGCCGGCTCGTAGAAATATTTGTCCTTCGACACGCCATAGGTCGACGCCATGCCGGGGACGCCGCACTGGATGCGGATCGCCTTGTAACCCTGCGCCTGATATTCCAGCGCGGTCTTGATGGTATCCTCGATAGTAGTGCCGTTGGCATGACCATAGACCATGACACTTTCGCGACTTGCGCCGCCCAGAAGCTGATAGACGGGCAGACCCGCCAGCTTGCCCTTGATGTCCCACAAGGCGGTGTCGACGGCAGCGATGGCGGACATCGTCACCGGGCCGCGACGCCAATAGGCGCCCTTGTAGAGATATTGCCAGATATCCTCGATCCGGTGGGCGTCGCGGCCGATGAGGCAGGGAATGACATGGTCCTGCAAATAGCTGGCGACCGACAGTTCGCGGCCGTTGAGCGTCGCGTCGCCCAGACCATAGACGCCGTCTTCGGTGATGATCTTGAGCGTGACGAAATTGCGGCCGGGGCTGGTGACGATAACCTTGGCATCAATGATTTTAGGCATTTGCGCAGTCCTGTTCAGATGATTTCGAGCGTGACGGTCTGGAGATTGTCGCTGTCCGGTCCGACCATGATGTCGAACAGGCCGGGTTCCACCACTTCGTCCATGGCGAGATTCCAAAGCGAGAAGGCATCAGGCCCGAGCGACAGGCGCACCGTGCGGCTTTCACCTGGTGCGAGCGTGATGCGTTCGAAGCCCTTCAATTCCTTGATCGGGCGCGTGACGGATGCAGTCTGGTCGTGGACGTAGAGTTGTACCACTTCGTCCCCTGCCCGGCTGCCGGTGTTACGCACATCGACTTCGACCATGACCTGCCCCCCCGCGCCAATTTTTGGCGAGGAAAGTCTAGGTTTTTCAAAGGCAAATGTTGTGTAACTCAGACCATATCCGAACGGGAAAAGCGGCGTCTTTTCGGCGAACAGATAGCCTCGCATCGCACTAGGCTTGCGATTGTAGAAGATCGGGATCTGGCCTGCATTGCGCGCGACGGTGACGGGCAGCTTGGCGCCGGGATTGACTGCACCGAACAGGATATCGGCCATGGCGGTGCCGCCCTCCTGCCCCGGATACCAGCATTCCAGCAGCGCGTTGCAGCCCGCGACCACGGCAGGATAGCTGGGCGGACGACCGTTGATGGCGCAGACGATGACGGGCTTGCCGGTCGCCTGCATCGCGGCGAACAGGTCATTCTGTTCACCCACCAGATCGAGGCTGGTGCGATCGCCCAGATGGTTGGCGGCAAAGCCTTCGCGGCTGGTCTGTTCGGTGTCGCCGATGGCGAGCAGGATGATGTCGGCGGTTTTGGCGACTTCGACTGCCTGTGCGATCAGGTCGCGATTTTTCGCCGGGTCGGCGAGCAGCACTTCGTCGACCGAGCGATCCTCGCTCTGGGTGATGAAGACGCCCTGGGCGTGGACGACCTCCGCCTTGCCCTTCAGCTTGGCCTGTACCCCTTCGAGCAGGGAGACGGTCTGGCGCGGAATGCTGCTATAGCCGCCCAGCCGGGTGATGGCGGCGTTGGGACCGATCACTGCGACGCGCTTGTGCGCGCCGGGGGTGAGCGGCAAGGTGCCGTCATTCTTGAGCAGCACGATGGATTTATGCGCGGCCTTGAGCGCCAGCCCGCGCGCTTCGGCATTGCCGGTCAGCGCGTCATAATCGCGGCGGGGCCAGGGATTTTCGAACAGGCCCGCACGGAATTTGAGCGTCAACATACGCGTGCAGGCGATGTCGACGGCCTCAACCGGCACTTTTCCGGCGCGGACCTGTTCCACGAGCGTCCGATAGGTCATCCCGTCGGGCAACTCGCAATCGACCCCGGCGCGGAGCGCGGCGCGGGCCGATGCTTCCGGGTCGGGCTGGACATGGTGGATGGTGTCGAGTTCGTGGACCGCACCATAATCGCTGACGACCGCGCCGTCGAAATCCCATTCGCCGCGCAGGATGTCGCCGAGCAGCCATTTACTCTGGTGCGACGGGACGCCGTCGATTTCATTGTAGGACGGCATGACGGCGGCGATGCCGGTGCGCTTGACCACCTGCCGGAAGGGCGGGAAGAAATTTTCGCGCAGTTCGCGCTGACTGATCGGCGCGGGCGCGATATTCTCGCCGCTCTGGGGCTGACCGTGGCCAGTCATATGCTTGAGCGTGGCCATGACCTTGTCGGGGCCAAGCTGCTTGCTCTCCCCTTGCAGGCCGAGCACGGCGGCGAC
>JAECRT010000012.1:45633-73818 GCA_016000085.1 Sphingomonadaceae bacterium | reverse complement strand
TTGCTCGCCTTGGCAGGCGAGAAGGTCAGGTCGTCCATGATGTCGGCCTTGGTCGCCCAGAGCGCGATGATCTGGCCGACCTTTTCCTCCAGCGTCATGCGGCCCAGCAGGTCGCGGATGCGCAGGTCGATGGGAGCGGTGGCATCCTTGTAGAGCGGGCCACCCTTCTTCGCCGCCACGGCCGGGGCCGCCGCGAGGAAAGAGGTGGAGGCGAGAAGGCCGAGCGCCTGACGGCGTGCGAAGCGAGCGATCATGGCGTCACCGTCAGCGTGGCGGTCTGAAGCGCGACGGAGCTGTTGCCGGTCATGATGTCGAAGTCGCCAGGTTCTACCACGCGCTGCATCTGGTCGTTCCACATCTGGAGGCTTTCGGGGCTGACCGTGAAGGTCACTGTGCGGGTTTCGCCCGGCTTGAGCGTGATGCGCTGGAAGCCCTTCAATTCCTTGACCGGGCGGGTGACGGAGCTGATCTTGTCGCGAATGTAGAGCTGGACGACCTCGTCCCCGGCGCGTGGCCCGCTATTGCGGACATCAACCGAGACGGTCGTTTTGCCTCCAATGCCGATTTTCGCGGCGGACAGGCGCGGGGCGGACAGGTCGAACGTCGTGTAGCTGAGGCCGAAGCCGAAGGGGTAAAGCGGGTCGGTGGTATCGAACAGATAGCCACGATGGGCGCTGGGTTTATAATTATAGAATATCGGCAATTGCCCGACCGAGCGCGGTACGGTGACTGGCAGCTTGCCGCCAGGGTTGACGTCCCCGAAGAGCACGTCCGCCACGGCGTTGCCGCCCTGCTCGCCCAGATACCAGCCTTCGAGAATGGCGTTGGCCTGTTCCGACACGGTAACGGTGGAGGCCGGGCGGCCGTTGATGAGGACCACGGTGATCGGCTTGCCCAGCGCTTTGAGGGCATCGAACAGTTCCTGCTGCTCGCCGACCAGATCGAGGCTGGGGCGGTCGCCCAGATGATTGTCGGCCCAGCCTTCGCGGCTCGACTGTTCGGTATCGCCCAATGTCAGGACGATGCGATCGACATGGCGCGCGGCCTCGACCGCCTGTGCGATCAGCTTGCGGTTTTCGGCAGGGTCGGACTTGGTGACGCTGTCGGCCCACCAGTCATCATCCTCGGTGATCTTCACGCCCTGCGCGAAAACGATCTTCGCCTTTGCGCCGACCTTCGCCTTGATGCCATCGAGGATGGAAACGGTGTGCGGCGGCTGGCCATAATAGCCGCCCAGCCGCGCCACGGCGGCGCTGGGACCGATGACGGCGATCGTGCCTTCGGGCTTGAGCGGCAACATGCCATCATTTTTGAGCATAGTGATGGACCGCTGCGCGGCGGTCAGCGCCAGTGCGCGGGCTTGCGGGTTGTTGGTGATCTTTTCGGCAGCAGCCGCATCGGCATAGGGATTTTCGAACAGGCCCGCGCGGAATTTGAGTTCCAGCATCCGGCGCACGGCCAAGTCGATCTTCGCTTCGCTGACCTTGCCTTCGCGCACCAGCTTGCCGAGCGCCGCATAGGACAGGCCATCGGGCAGATCCGCGTCGACGCCCGCGTCGAGCGCGCGGATGGCGGCTTCGTCCAGATTGGCGGCGATATGGTGGATGCTCATCAACTGATCGACGGCGGAATAATCGGAGACGACCGCGCCCCGGAAGCCCCACTCCTCGCGCAATATGTCTTCGAGCAGCCAGCGATTGGCGTGGGACGGCACGCCGTCGATTTCGTTATAGCTGGCCATCACCGCTTCGATGCCGGTGCGCTTCACGACCTGTTCGAAGGGCGGGAAGAAATTCTCCCGCAATTCGCGTTCGGAGATGGGCGCCGGGCCGACATTGGTGCCGCTTTCGGGCTGACCATGGCCGGTCAGATGCTTGAGCGTGGCGAAGACATGGCCGTCGGGCAATATCCGCGAACGGCCGACGCCTTGCAGCCCCTCAACAGCGGCGACGCCCATTTCGCCGACCAGATAGGGATCTTCGCCATAGGTTTCCTCGATCCGGCCCCAGCGGGGATCGCGGGCGATGTCGACCACGGGCGACAGAACGAGGCTGACGCCACGTGCGCGGATTTCGCGGGCGATCACGGCGTTGACCTCGCGCAGCATGTCGGTGTCGAAGGAAGACGCCATGGCGATGGATTGGGGGAAGCTGGTCGCGCCGACGGCCGCATAGCCGTGCAGCCCTTCCTCATGGAAGAGGATCGGGATGCCGAGACGGGTTTGCGTCATCGCCCATTTTTGCAGGCCGTTGACCAAGACGACCGTCTGGCGCGGATTACGCCCCGGCGCGACGCGGGGGCTGAATGATCCTTTTCCATCCGACGGGCGAGTGAAATGGCCCAGGCCATTGGGATATTGCGCCGCCAGCATGGCCGGATCGAGTTGCAGCCGGTCATCGAAAATCTTGATCTTGTCGGTCCAGACAGTCGTGATCTGGGCGATCTTTTCGTCGAGCGTCATGCGGGCGAGCAGGTCATCCACACGCGATTCGATCGGTGCGGCGGCGTTTTTGTAGAGAGGCTTGGCAGTGGTGGCGGACGAAGGAACCGGCGCGGACCAGACAGGGGCGAGCGGCAGCGCTACGCCGAGCGCGAACGCCGATACAGCGCCCAATATCTTGCTGGAACGAACCACGTTACCCCTCTCCATTTTTGCGCCGGCGGACCTTTTAGCTTGCCGTGCTGCGCATCTATGCCTTAATGCTGATAGCGTTAACATTGCTCAGACAATATGCGCTTGTCAATGCCAATACACGGCAGGCAGGCCAAGGACATTAGGAGGGGACCGGATGATCGCGCGCCTTTTTTGCTGGATGATTGCCATCGCGATGGCGAGCCTGACGCAGGTTGCGTCGGCCGAAGATGGCTATGATCTATGGCTGCGTTACCGCCCGGCACAGGGCGAGGCGGCAGGCCGGATTGCCGCGCAGGCGACCGCGATCGTCGCCCCCGGCACCAGCGCGACGTTGACCGCCGTGCGCGCCGAATTGCAGCGTGGCGTTACGGGCATGACGGGCAAAGCTCCGGCCCTGTCCGACACAGTGCAGCAAGACGCGCTGTGGCTGGCGTCATCGGCCTCCACCCCTGCCCTTCCGGTCAAAACCAACGGGCTGGGCAATGAAGGCTATGCGATTCGATCGGTCACGAAGGACGGCAAGGCCGTGACGCTGATCGCCGCGAACAGCGACATCGGGTTGCTGCACGGCGCGTTCCACTGGCTGCGGCTGGCGCAGAGTGGCGAAAGGCTGGACCGGCTGGACATAAGCAGTGCGCCCAAGATCGGGCTGCGGCTGCTCAACCATTGGGATAATCTGGATGGCACGGTGGAGCGCGGCTATGCCGGTTCGTCGATCTGGGACTGGTGGCGGCTGCCCGACTGGAAAGGGCCGCGTTATACCGACTATGCCCGCGCCAATGCCTCGATCGGCATCAACGGCACGGTGCTGAACAATGTGAACGCCAAGTCGGACAGCCTGACCGCGCCCTATATCGCCAAGGCAGCGGCGCTGGCCGATATATTTCGTCCCTATGGCATCAAGGTCTATCTGTCGGTCAAATGGACCGCCCCGATGGAACTGGATGGCCTCAAGACCGCCGATCCACTCGACCCGCAAGTTGCCGCATGGTGGAAGGCGAAGGCCGACGCAATCTATAAGGAAATCCCCGATTTCGGCGGTTTTCTGGTCAAGGCCAACAGCGAGGGCCAGCCGGGGCCGCAGGATTACAAGCGCACTCATGCCGACGGCGCAAACATGCTGGCGGCTGCGGTCAAGCCTCATGGCGGCATCGTGATGTGGCGCGCTTTCGTCTATGCCCATGACAATCCCGATGATCGGGCCAAGCAGGCCTATAGCGACTTCAAGCCGCTCGACGGCCAGTTTGCCGACAATGTCATCGTGCAGGTCAAGAATGGCGCGATCGACTTTCAGCCGCGCGAGCCTTTCCATCCGCTGTTCGGGGCGATGCCAAAAACGCCGCTGATGATGGAGTTCCAGATTACCAAGGAATATCTGGGCCAGTCGACACACCTCACCTATCTCGGCCCGTTGTTCGAGGAAACGCTGACGAGCGACACCTATGCGAAGGGCAAGGGATCGACCGTGGCGAAGGTCATCGACGGATCGCTGGACGGCCATAAGCTGACCGGGATTGCGGGCGTGGCCAATATCGGCACGGATCGCGACTGGAGCGGATCGATCTTCAATCAGGCGGACTGGTATGTCTTTGGCCGGATGGCGTGGGATACCGGCCTGACGGCGCAGGGCGTGGCGCGCGAGTGGGCGACGCTGACCTTCTCGCCGGACGCGAAGGTCATCGATCCCGTGGTCGCGATGATGATGGGATCACGCGAGGCGGCGGTCGATTATATGACGCCGCTGGGGCTGACCCATGTCATGGCAACCGGCCATCATTATGGACCGGGACCGTGGGTTGCCGATCTGGCACGGCCCGAATGGAACCCGGTCTATTATCATAAGGCCGACGCCAACGGCATCGGCTTTGACCGGACGAAGACGGGCAGCAACGCCACCGGCCAATATGCCGCGCCGGTCGCCAAGATGCTGGACAAGGTGAAAACGACGCCGGAGCGCGACCTGCTATGGTTCCATCATGTCGGCTGGGACAGCAAGTTGCAGTCTGGCGAGACGGTTTGGAACGGGCTGGTTCACCGCTATGATCGAGGCGTAGCCTATGTTGCGGGCATGCAGACAAGCTGGGAAGCCCTGCGCCCCTATGTCGATGCCGAACGATTTGCGGAAACGCAGGCGTTGCTTGGCATCCAGCATCGCGAGGCGCAATGGTGGCGGGACGCCAGCATCGCCTATTTCCAGTCGATCGCGAAACGCCCCCTACCTGCCGACGCTGCGCCGCCCGCGCAGACGCTGGACTGGTACAAAGCGCAGAATTTCCCTTATGCGCCGGGCCATCATTGATTTTTCGCTTGGGTACGGCGGGGTGATGCCGCTACCATTTCGGTAACGACATTACCCCGCAACGAAAGTTCTGCATTGACCGATAGCCGATCGTCCCGCCGCCAGCGCAACGCGCCCACCATCAACGACGTCGCCCACCATGCCGGGGTGTCGCCGATGACGGTTTCGCGCGTCATCAACGGTGAACAGGTGGTGCGAGCGGCGACCAAGGCCAAGGTGGAGGCGGCGATCGCCGCCCTCCATTACGCCCCCAGCGCGGCGGCGCGCAGTCTGGCGGGCGGCGACGACACGCGGATCGGCCTGCTCTATAGCAACCCGTCATCCTCCTATCTCAGCGAATTTCTGGTCGGCAGTCTGGATCAGGCGAGCCGCAGCGGCGTGGATCTGGTCGTCGAGAAATGGGATGAGCAGACATCGGTCAAGTCGGTGGTCGACCATCTGCTACGCGGGCGGATCGACGGGGTGATATTGCCGCCGCCGCTATGCGATCTGGAAGAAATGGTGCAGGCGCTGGCCGCCGCCGATATTCCTGCCGTCGCGGTGGCGACGGGTCGCGTGCCCGGCGACATGCCCGCCGTCAGCATCGACGATCGCCAGGCCGCCTATGAGATGACCCGCCACCTGATTGCGCTGGGCCATGTGCGGATCGGTTTCATCAAGGGCAATCCCAACCAGACCGCGAGCGGACGCCGGTTCGAAGGCTATGTCGCGGCGCTCGCCGAAGCGGACCTGACGGTGCAGGACGAACTGATCGCGCAGGGTTATTTTACCTATCGATCCGGACTGGACGCGGCGGAGCATATATTGGCGCTACGCGATCCGCCGACCGCCATCTTTGCCAGCAATGACGACATGGCGGCGGCGACGGTGGCGATCGCGCATCGCGGCGGGTTGGATGTGCCGGGCGACCTGACGGTTTGCGGGTTCGACGATACGTCGCTGGCCACGACGATCTGGCCGGAACTGACCACGATCCATCAGCCGGTGAGCGCCATGTCGCGCGCCGCGGTGGAAGTGCTGGTGCGATTGCTGAAAGGACGTCGGGGCGGCCATGACCAGGCGATCGAGCATCTGGTGCTGGATCATGCGCTGGTCCGGCGGCAATCAGACGCCGCGCCGCGGATGCGGCCACGGACGGGCGGGCGCGGTTAGGCGCCCACCCTTCAGGGAAACTCAGGCCTCGCCGAAGACCCGGCGGAAGATCGTGTCGACCTGCTTGAAATGATAATCGAGGTTGAATTTTTCCTCGATCTGCACGGCAGGCAAGGCCGCCGTGACTTCGGGATCGGCCTTCAGCAGTTCGAGCAGCGAAAGCTGGCCGTCTGATTCCCACACCTTCATCGCGTTGCGCTGAACATAGCGATAGCTATCCTCGCGGCTGACGCCTGCCTGGGTAAGGGCCAGCAACACGCGCTGCGAGTGGACAAGGCCGCCCATCTTGTCGAGATTCTTCATCATCCGTTCGGGATAGATGAGAAGCTTATCGATAACGCCGGTCAGGCGACCCAGCGCGAAATCGAGCGTGATGGTGGCGTCGGGGCCGAAGAAGCGCTCCACGGACGAATGGCTGATGTCACGTTCATGCCACAGCGCCACATTCTCCAGAGCGGGCACGACAGCAGCGCGCACCACGCGGGCGAGGCCGGTCAGGTTTTCGGTCAGCACCGGATTGCGCTTGTGCGGCATCGCCGACGACCCCTTCTGGCCGGGCGAGAAATATTCTTCCGCTTCGAGGACTTCGGTGCGCTGGAGATGGCGGACTTCGACGGCAAGGCGCTCGATCGAGCTGGCGATGACGCCCAGCGTGGCGAAGAACATCGCATGGCGATCACGCGGGATGACCTGGGTGGAGACGGGTTCGATCGCAAGGCCCAGCTTGGCGGCGACATGCTCTTCGACGCGCGGGTCGATATTGGCGAAGGTGCCGACCGCGCCGGAGATGGCGCAGGTGGCGATTTCTGCGCGCGCCGCAATCAGGCGCGCCTTGCAGCGGCTGAACTCGGCATAGGCTTCGGCCATTTTGAGGCCGAAGGTGACGGGCTCGGCGTGGATGCCGTGGCTGCGGCCGATGGTCGGGGTCAGCTTATGTTCGAAGGCGCGGCGCTTGATGACTTCGAGCAGCTTGTCGAGATCCTCGATCAGCAGGTCGGATGCACGCGCCATCTGAACGGCGAGGCAGGTGTCGAGCACGTCGGAGGACGTCATGCCCTGATGCATGAAACGCGCTTCGTCGCCGACCTGTTCGGCTACCCAAGTGAGGAAGGCGATGACGTCATGCTTGGTCACGGCTTCGATCGCGTCGATGGCGGCAACGTCGATGGTGGGGTTGGTCGCCCACCAGTCCCACAGCGCCTTGGCGGCAGATTCGGGCACGACGCCCAGTTCGCCCAGTTTCTCGGTCGCGTGCGCCTCGATCTCGAACCAGATTCTGAACCGGGCTTCCGGTTCCCAGAGGGCGGTCATTGCGGGACGGGAATAGCGGGGGACCATGGGGCGAATCCTGCGTGGCTGGAGGAGAATGTCGCCGCGCCGACTAGCAGCGTCGTCCGTGCGGGGCAAATCAGGAAAGCCGGGACAGGGAAAACAGCGCCTTCCTTTCACCCCGTCGCAAAAAAAGCGGCGCCCGCAGATGAGCCGAATGGATTCCCAAGATGAATGGCAAATGATGGTCAGAGAAACAGGAACATTGGCCGGTCATGGATCATTATTGTGTCAGACTATCGACAACGCAGGGGCCAGAGACTGGCCCAGAGATGATGTAAATCGAGGATCTTGCCATGATACGCACTCTTTTATTCTCGACGGCGCTGGCCATCGGCGCGCCAGCGATGGCGCAGCAGGCCGCGACGCCCGATCAGGGCGCTGCCGCTACGCCAGCCGCTGACGCTGCGCCCGTGGCGCCCCAGTCGGCCCCGGCACAACCACAGGCCGCAACGCCCGCCAATAGCGGCAGCGCAGTGGCTTCGATCGTGGACAGCGAGTTTCCGGCCTATGACGCCAATGGCGATGGGCAACTGGACCAGAGCGAGTTTTCCCGCTGGATGGTGGCGCTGAAGGATCAGGAAATGAAGGCGACCGGCAAGACCTTGCCCGCCGAACAGGTTTCCGCCTGGGCCAGCGGCGCGTTCAAGACGGCCGATGCCGACAAGAGCACGACGGTTAGCAAGCCGGAACTCGTCACCTATCTGAGCGGTGGCGCAGCCTGATATTATAAGAATTTCCCGGTCGCGAAGGACTGGAAATAGAACCCGTAACGGGTCGCACAGAGGGGCGGTATGGAACGAAGGCCATACCGCCTCTTTTTTCGTGCGCGGCCGGCGTCAGGACCGTTTTTTATTTGTGTAGAGCAGCGCCGCGACGATGGCGGCGGACCCGATCCCGACGGCAGTGCCCATCCAGGCGGCCTTGCTAGCCGATTTGCGGGCGGCGTTTGCCAGATCGCCCTTTTCGACAGGATGCTCGCTGGGCTGCGCGGTTGCGGGAGCGGCGGTTTCGACGCCGGTGTCCGGCGCGCTGTTTTCAGTCTTGCTCATGGTCCTGTCAGCTATGCCCCAAAGCGATCTGCGATGGAAGATGTTCTGAGCCGGATAAAGGCTCCGACGATCGACCCCCGCATTTTGATATGCAGCCCCTTGACTCAAGGCCGCGTTCCATGTTGGTAGCGCTATCAATTACAACCGTCCTTTAGGAGTTGATGATGCCAGGGAAGATTTCCTTGCTCGATTCCCTGCCCGCTGACTGGCGCGGCGGCCTGTTTCTGGGTCGCGTGCTGACCGCCGCTGGCCCCAGCCCGATCCTGATCGAACAGGGTATAGCCTATGATATGAGCCGCGTTGCGCCGACCATATCCCAACTGGTCGAGATGCTGCCGGTGTCCGCGAGCGCCGGCAAGTTATTGGGGCCACTGGAAGCGCTGGACCTGCCGCTGCTCAGCCCGGTCGATCTGCAATGCGTCAAGGCATGTGGCGTGACCTTTGCCCTGTCGGCGATCGAGCGCGTGATCGAAGAACGCGCGCGCGGTGACGCGAGCGCGGCGACGAACATTCGTGGCCGACTGGAAGAACGGGTCGGCGGATCGATCCGCGCCGTGGTGCCCGGATCGCCCGAAGCGGCAGCGCTGAAGGCCGCGCTGATCGAGGATGGCTTGTGGTCGCAATATCTGGAAGTCGCGATCGGCCCCGATGCGGAGGTCTTTACCAAGGCCCCCGTTCTGTCGACCGTGGGCGCGGGGGCGGAGATCGGCATCCGGTCCGATTCCACCTGGAATAATCCCGAACCCGAAATCGTGCTGATCGTCGATGCAAAGGGCAGCGTGATCGGCGCGACTCTGGGCAATGACGTCAACCTGCGTGATTTCGAGGGACGTTCCGCCCTGCTGCTGGGCAAGGCGAAGGACAATAACGCGTCCTGTTCGCTGGGGCCGCTCATCCGCCTGTTCGACGAGGGCTTCACGATCGACGATGTGCGCGCGGCCGAAGTGGAACTGACGATCGAAGGCACGGACAATTACCGCCTCGAAGGCGCCAGCAGCATGAACCAGATCAGCCGTGATCCGCTGGAACTGGTGCGCCAGACGCTGAGCGAGCATCAATATCCCGATGGCTTCGCGCTGTTTTTGGGTACGTTGTTCGCGCCGGTGCAGGATCGGGACGATCCGGGCCGGGGCTTCACGCACAAGGTCGGCGATGTCGTCGCCATTTCCACCCCGCGCCTGGGGACTTTGGTCAACCGGGTCGTGACGTCAAAGGATGCCGCGCCATGGACCATGGGCCTGACCGCGCTGATGACCAACCTGGCCGGGCGTGGCCTGTTGTCGGCCGAGCAGGAAAAAGAAACAGTATGAGCGGCGCATGCTACCCCAGCCTGTCGGGCAAACGGGTTTTCATCAGTGGCGGCGGCAGCGGGATCGGCGAAGGGCTGGTCGAAGCCTTCGTCGCGCAAGGCGCGCGCGTCGCCTTTTGCGACATAGCCGAGGCGGAAAGCCGGACGCTGGTCGAACGGTTGAGCGGCGCGGCTTTCACCCCCATCTTCCATGCGGTCGACCTGCGCGATATTGAATCGGTGCAGGCGATGATCGCAAAGGTGGATGACCAGCTTGGCGGGATCGATATCCTGATCAACAATGCGGCCAATGACGACCGGCACAGCATCGATGAAGTGACCCCGGCCTATTGGGACGAGCGAATGGCGGTGAATCTGCGCCACTTGTTCTTTACGGCACAGGCGGCCGTTCCCGCGATGAAGCGCGCGGGCGGCGGGGTGATTTTGAACTTTGGATCGATCAGTTGGCACCTCGCCCTGCCCGATCTGGTTCTCTACCAGACCGCCAAGGCGGCGATCGAGGGGCTGACCCGCAGTCTGGCGCGTGATCTGGGCCGCGACAATATTCGCGTGAACACGATCATTCCGGGCAATGTGAAAACGCCGCGCCAGTTGAAATGGTACACGCCAGAAGGCGAAGCGGAGATCGTCGCGGCGCAGTGCCTGGACGGGCGCATCATGCCGGTCGATGTCGCCGCGCTGGCGATGTTCCTGGCGTCGGACGATGCGCGTTATTGCACCGGCCATGATTATTTCATCGATGCCGGCTGGCGCTGATATGCTGACCGCCGAGCCGCAAAGCGTGCTGAGCGTAAGCGCAACACTGGGCGAAGGCCCGGTCTGGGTCGCGCGCGAGGCGGCCTTGTGGTTCGTGGACATCAAGGGGCAACGCATCCACCGCTTCGACCCGGCCCTGAACGTCACGCGCAGTTGGACTGCGCCGGGACAGGTGGGCTGGATCGTGCCGAGCGATGACGGGCTGTTCGCGGTGGGGCTACAATCGGGCGTGCATCGTTTCGATCCTGCCACCGCCGCCTTCACCCTGCTCCACGCGCCCGAAGCGCACCTGCCCGGCAATCGACAGAATGACGCCTGCGTCGCGCCCGACGGCGCGCTGTGGTTCGGGTCGATGGACGATGCGGAGGCCGCCGATAGCGGGCACTTCTATCGCCTGCATCACGGTTTATGCGCGGAAAGCGGCCTGCCGCCGGTGTCGATTACCAACGGCCCTGCCCTCTCCCCTGATGGGCGCATTCTCTATCACACCGATACGCTGGGCAAACGCATCTGGCGCACCGCATTGGGTGATAACGGGATGCCCGGCAACACCAGCCTGTTTGCCAAGATCGAGGATGGCGCGGGCTATCCCGATGGTCCCACGGTGGATGCCGAAGGATGCCTGTGGACTGGCCTGTTCGGTGGCTGGGCCGTGCGCCGTTATGACCCGGCGGGCCGGATGATGCGCGAAATCCGCTTCCCGATCGCCAACATCACCAAGATCGCCTTTGGCGGGGAAGACCTGTCCACCGCCTATGCCACCACGGCGCGCAAGGGGCTGGATGAAAAGGCGCTTGCAGCCCAGCCGCTGGCAGGTGATCTTTTCGCCTTCGACCCCGGCGTCGCTGGACTGCCCGGACATGTCGCAACGATATAAGAATAGGAAGGATGTAAGGATGAATGAGGGGAGCGCCGACAAGGTCAATATGGCCTTCATTGCAGCGATCGTCGCGGTAGCGACGATCGGCGGCTTCATGTTCGGCTATGATTCCGGTGTCATCAACGGCACGCAGAAGGGGCTGGAAGCCGCATTCGACCTTGGCAAGCTAGGCATCGGCGTCAATGTCGGCGCGATTCTGGTCGGCTCGTCGATCGGCGCGTTCATGGCCGGACGCATGGCCGACCTGATCGGGCGACGCGGCGTCATGATGCTGGCGGCGATCCTGTTCCTGGGCAGTGCATTGCTGGCGGGCGCGGCGGGTTCTTCGGCCATCTTCATCTTTGCGCGGATCATCGGCGGGCTCGGCGTCGGCGCGGCGAGCGTCATTTCCCCCGTCTATATTTCCGAGGTTACCCCGGCAGCGGTACGCGGGCGTCTGTCCAGCATCCAGCAGGTGATGATCATTTCCGGCCTGACCGGCGCGTTCATCGCGAACTTCGTGCTGGCGCGCTATGCTGGCGGTTCCACGGCGCCATTGTGGCTGGACTTCCCGGCATGGCGCTGGATGTTCTGGTTGCAGGCGATACCGGCAGCCATCTATTTTGTCGCGCTGCTCTTCATCCCCGAAAGCCCCCGCTATCTGGTGGCGCGTGGCCGTGAAGCAGAGGCGCAGGTCGTGCTGACCCGGCTGTTCGGGCCGCAGGAAGCGGCACGCAAGGTGGCGGAAATTCGCGCCAGCCTGGCCGCCGACCATCATCGCCCCAAGCTGTCCGACCTCATCAGCAAGACCACGGGCAAGATCCGCCCGATCGTATGGACGGGCATTGGCCTTGCCGTGTTTCAGCAGTTGGTCGGCATCAATGTCGTCTTTTACTACGGCGCGACGCTGTGGGAAGCGGTTGGTTTTTCCGAGGATAACGCGCTCCAGATCAACATCCTGTCCGGCGTGCTGTCGATCGGCGCGTGCCTGGGCGCGATCCTGCTGGTGGACCGCATCGGGCGCAAACCGTTGCTCCTGATCGGATCGGTCGGCATGGCGGTCACGCTGGCGATCGTCGCCTATGCCTTTTCCACGGCGATCACCGGCGCGGACGGCGCCGTGACGCTGCCGGGGTATAGTGGTCTGATGGCGCTGATTGCGGCGAACCTGTATGTGATCTTCTTCAACCTCAGCTGGGGTCCGATCATGTGGGTGATGCTGGGCGAGATGTTCCCCAACCAGATCCGTGGATCGGGACTGGCGGTCGCGGGCTTTGCCCAGTGGATCGCCAACGCCGCCATCTCGGTCAGCTTCCCGGCGCTGGCGGTATCGCCGGGGTTGGTGGTGACCTATACCGGCTATGCCCTGTTCGCGGCGATCTCCTTCTTCTTCGTGCGCGCCATGGTGCATGAAACGAAGGGACGCGAGCTTGAGGATATGGTCGGCTGAGCGCGGACCTGATCCTGTTGCGGGCGGGGGCGCTGGAAGCAGCGCTCTTTCCCGCGGTCGGCGGATCGCTGGCATGGCTGGCGTATGATGGGGCAGACCTGTTGCGGCGCGCGCCACAGGGGAGTGTCGATCCGCTCGCTATGGCCAGCTTTCCGCTGGTTCCCTATGCCAATCGCATTGCGGACGGGCGCTTCGATTTCGACGGGCAATGCTATCAATTGCCGCGCAACTTCGGCGATCACCCGCACACGATCCACGGCAATGGCTGGCAACGCGGGTGGAGCGTAGCAGAACAGTCGAAGGATGAGGCGCGACTGGCTCTGGATCATCGCGCCGATGCGCATTGGCCATGGGATTACCGGGCAGAGCAGCTGGTGACGCTGACGCCGGACGCGATCATCATGACGCTGATGCTGACCAACAACGGCGACAGGCCCATGCCTGCGGGACTGGGATTTCATCCCTATTTCGTCGCGGACGATCACACCGGCATGCAATTCGCGACAACGATGATGTGGCAGGCCACCCCGGACATGCTGCCGGAAAGGCAAGTGCCTGCCGACGCCATGGGAGACTGGGCGCGCGGTGGCGCGGTGCGCGGCAAGAGCCTGATCGACAATGTTTATGGCGGCTGGGATGGCGTGGCGACGGTGACGCGCGGCGATGGCCTCCGCCTGAAGCTGAGCGCACAGGGCGCGGACTGGCTGCATGTCTTTCGCCCGCCCGATTCCGCCGATTTCTGCCTGGAACCAGTCAGCCATATGCCCGACGCGATCAACCGGGACGGCGCCATGACGATCGTGGAATCAGGCGCTACTATTCAACTGTCGATGGCCATCGTCATCACACGATGCGACGAAGCGCTTCCGAATTCCGACAGGATCGCCTAAGCTGCCGTCCAATCGCAGCAAAGAGGTCATGCCGATGCAATTTTTGCGGACTGCCTTCTGGGTCGTTATCGCTGTCGCTCTCGCCTTCTTCTGCATGGCGAATTATGTCCCCGTGACTGTGCGCCTGTGGGGCGACATGGTGATGGAAACCAAATTGCCCGTGTTGTTGATCGGCGCATTCCTGCTGGGCGCCCTGCCCTTCTGGGTCATGGCGCGCGCGACACGATGGCGGATGCGGCGACGGCTGGACAGCACCGAACGGGCGCTGGTCGCCGCGACGGCTGCCGTGGCTCCACCCCCTGCCCCCGTTTCGATCCCGCCGTCGCTGGAACAGTTTTCCGAGCCTTCTTCACCCACATTAACGCCCACAGGACCAGCATGAGCAGCCCGATCTATGTCGCCATCGACACGCCAGACCTTGAAAAGGCACAAACGCTCGCGCGGCAGGTGCGCCATCATGTCGGTGGACTGAAGCTGGGCCTCGAATTTTTCTGCGCTCATGGCCATCATGGCGTGCATGAAATGATGAAGTTCGGCTTGCCGATCTTCCTTGACCTCAAGCTGCACGACATTCCCAATACGGTGGCCAAGGCGGTGCAGGCGCTGCACCTGCTGGAACCTGCGATCCTGACCGTTCATGCGGCCGGTGGGCGAGCCATGCTGGAAGACGCCAAGGCGGCGGCAGGTACCAAGACCAAGGTCGTGGCGGTCACGGTGCTGACCAGCCTGGACGATGGCGACCTGCTGGACATTGGGGTTGGCGGCAAAGCGCAGGATCAAGTGCGGCGATTGGCCGATCTGGCGCAGAGTGCTGGGCTGGACGGCATCGTCTGTTCTGGCGAGGAAGTTGCGATGGTCAAGCAGGCCTGGCCAGATGGGTTCTTCGTGGTGCCGGGCGTCCGGCCGATGGGCGGCGCGATGGGAGACCAGAAGCGGGCAGTGACGCCGCGTCAGGCGCTCGACCGCGGCGCGTCGATCCTGGTGGTGGGTCGGCCCATCAGCCTGGCGGAAGATCCCGATCAGGCCGCGCGGGAGATTGAGGCGACATTATAGAGACTGTGGCGCTCCGTCAGGACGGAGCGCGATTACGGCGTCACGCCTCTGCTGCGACTTCGCTGGCGAAGAAATGCTGCATCACTTCGCGCGCGATCCGTGCGGGACGGAGCGTGGCGGCGTCGACGCAGCACCAACTCGACTTGACCTCCGCCAGAACATCTTCACCCCGACGAATGATCGTTTCATAGAATGCCCGCGCGCCCTGCACCTTTTCCAGCAAGACGGTGGCGATCACGTCATCGTTGAGGAAAGTAGGCTTGCGATAGGTGATCTCATGCTTGAGCGCGACCCAGAGATGCTGTGCGACAGCTTCCGATGGCGCCAGCGCGCGCCAATGGTCCAGCACGGCGTCCTGCACCCATTTAAGATAGCTGGCGTTGTTGACATGACCCATGAAGTCGATGTCGTCGGGTCGGATGCCGACCGCATAGTCGTAGGGAATCGCATTACTCACAAGAATGTCAGTAGCAGATCCGGGCTTACGCCGATAGGGGCAAGCGCCCTATTGACGCGGTAAGGGGGAGCGGCCTGTACCGCTCCCACCCCTTTATATTTAGAAGCGCCAGCCGACAGCGGCGACGACCTGATGCCGGTCGGTGTCGATGCCGAATTCCTCGCTGGTCGCGCCATTGGCGAAATCGATATGTGCGTCGCTATATTTGGAATAGCGATATTCGAGCTTGGCGAAGGTGTTGGCGTTGATGGCACGCTCGACGCCTGCGCCCACGCGCCAGCCGTCCAGCTTGAACGCAGTGTCAGTGGTTTCGTTGGTGTTGCCCGCCAGCACGTTCAGCTTGCTGTTGGTATAGCCGCCTTTCACATAAACGAGCGTGGCCGGGTTTGCGAGAATGCCAGCGCGTGCGCCGACATACAGATCACGCCCCTGGCTGACGCGGCCAAAGCCGAACTGGTCGGTCAGGTCATAGCGGCTGCTCTTGGCAGTGGAATCCGTCCATTCGCCTTCGACACCCACGACTGCGCTGCCCAGATTGACGTCATAGCCCGCGCCGATGCCGTAGAGCAGTCCGTCGATCGACTGGTCATCGCGCCCATTATTATTATCGACATCGCTGCCGGCACCAACATGGTCATAGCCCAGTATCGCTTCGACACGCGGGCCAGTGAAGGTCGGGCCGACATCCTGTGCCAGGACAGGTGAGGCGACAGAAGCGCCGGCCATTAGGGTTGCGACCATCAACTTACGCATAACTTCACTCCATTATCATTCACGCCCCGATGGGGGTGAGAGACAGAAAGCAAAGCCGGGCCGCAAGTTTCATGAACCGCAGATAAACAGTTGATTATGTGCCATTAATGTCACGAAATGGGATCAGCCCATCCCGTTTGTGAGCGTGTTTGGGGATGAACCGATACGATGGTTTTCAACATTCCACGACATTGACGGCCAGGCCGCCAAGGCTGGTTTCCTTATAACGGCTGGCCATGTCTTCCCCGGTCTGGCGCATGGTTTCGATCACCGCGTCGAGGCTGACGATATGCCGACCATCGCCCTGCAACGCGAGATAGGCGGCGTTGATCGCCTTGACCGCGCCCATCGTGTTGCGTTCGATGCAGGGGATCTGGACGAGGCCGCCAATCGGATCGCAGGTCAGGCCCAGATTATGTTCCATGCCGATTTCGGCGGCATTCTCGATCTGGCCGTTGGTGCCGCCCAGCACAGCGGCCAGCCCCGCCGCCGCCATGGAACAGGCAACGCCGACTTCGCCCTGGCACCCCATTTCGGCGGCGGAGATGGACGCCCGCTTCTTGTAGAGAAAGCCGATCGCAGCCGCGGTCAACAGGAAGCGGCGCTCGCCATCGCGATCAGCGCCCGGCACGAAACGACGATAATAGTGCAGCACGGCGGGAATGACGCCTGCCGCGCCGTTGGTGGGCGCTGTGACCACACGGCCGCCCGCCGCATTTTCCTCATTCACCGCGAGCGCGAACAGGCTGACCCATTCGAATATCTGGGCCGGACCGAGCGCGTCCTGTTGCAGGCGCAGTCGCTGATGAATGGCGCGCGCGCGGCGGCGGACCTTGAGGCCACCGGGTAGCAGCCCTTCCTGTTCCAAGCCCCGATCGATCGAGGCGCTCATCGCGTCGATGACGCCGTCGAGAAAAGCGTCTGTTTCCGCCTGCGCCCGCCATGCGCCTTCGTTGCGCAGAACCAAGGTGGCGATGGACAGGCCACTTACCTCCCCCTGCTCCAGCATTTCCGCGCCAGAGGAAAAGGGAAAAGGCTGAACGACATTGTGGCCAAATGGCGCATCGTCGCTCACCGGCACGACGCCAGGCAGCACGGCGCCGCCGCCGATCGAATAATAGTCGCGCACCAGCGGGTCGTCGCCACCGTCGAACCAGGCGGAAAAGCGCATGCCGTTGCTGTGCGCTTCCAGAAATTCGCCCATGTGGAAGATCAAGTCGCGCTCTTCTTCAAAGGCGATCCATTGATCTGCGGCGCTGCCTGCGCGGATGCGTCGATCGCGACGAATGGCGGCAAGGATGGCGCCAATGGCGTCGGGGTCGACATTTTCGGGACGGTAGCCCGACAGGCCGAGCAATATCGCGCTGTCGGTGGCATGGCCCCGCCCAGTCAGCGCGAGCGAGCCATAGAGATCGCAGCGCACCCGGTCCGGCTGGCGGGGCAGCGTGTCCATGAACATCAGCGCTGCGCGCATTGGCCCAACCGTATGCGAGCTGGACGGACCAATGCCGATGGTGAACAGGTCCATGACGCTGATGGCGGCGGCAGCGTCGATACGAGACTTGGTCACGGTCAATAATCCTTGGAAACACGGACGTTGGCGCTCTGTCGACCCAATGTGGAAATGGCGCCCAGCAGCGAAAGCCAGCGCGTGACCTGATATTCTATACGGGTCGCGGAATAGCCCTGCCCGTCCGTAATCAGTTCGACATAGGTTTTGCGGGTCAGATATTTGCCCGCCGCGATCGACGTCCCCTGCCCCTGCGTGGGATCGGCGGCGATGATACGCAGGCGATCAAGGCCCGCTGCCTTGCGCACCGCGTTGATCGGATCAAGCCCACTGGCGCCCTGAAGCGACCCTACCGCCGAAGCAAGTTGCAGCGCTTCGGGTGCGGACAGGTTGGTGATCGAGGTTCCAAACAGGATGCGCGAAAGCAGTTCGTCCTGCGGCAGTGCCGGGATGCTGGTGAAGGTGATATCAGGCTTTAGCCCCGTGCCGCCCACATGGATCGTGGCCGTCAGGTCATTGACGTCGGCTTCCGCGTCGATGTCCAACGTCGGGTTGACCGGGGTCCGGCCATCGAACTGGATGCGGCCTTCGCGCAATTCAAACCGTCGCCCGGCAAATTCATAGCCGCCGCGCACCAAATTGGCGGTGCCGGCAATGGCCGGGTTGGTCACGGTGCCACCAATGTCGAGATCTGCGCGCCATTCGCTGTCCAGGCCAAGCCCGGTGACGGTCAGGCGGTTACGCGCATGCGCCTTGATAGCGAGCGCCCAGGGGACATTGGCGCGTGGCTTTTCAAACTCATCGCCACGCCGGTTGACTTCGGTCACCTGCAATTCGGGGATGGTGGCGACGGCGGCAGCGCGGCCCATGGTGAAACGGCTCTTGTTGAGTACAACATCGCCGCCGATCGTGCCGCCCACGCCGTCCGATCGCAGAGTTATAGGGCCGGTCACGGTCGCGGCGATGTCATCACGCTCCAGCAGGGCCGCATTGTCCGCCTGCATGGCAAGGTCCATGCCGACGCCCGCTATACCGTTGAAGGTGAAGCGGCCGGTGCCCGACACGGAGCCACCATTTTGGGCGGCCGCCGCGAAGCTGGAGATGACGAGCTGAGCGCCTGAGAAACGACCACGCGCCTTGACGTTTTTCAGGCGCATGCCCGTGACGGGGCTGTTGATCGCGGCGTTGTCGGTCGCGAGCGTGCCGGTGATGAGCGGATCGCCCAGAGTACCGCGCATGTCGGCCGAAACGCTGACGGGACCGCCAATGTCGATAATCTCCACCCCGGTCAGACGCCACAGCGTATCGGCCGTGCCGGCATAGCGAAGCTGGGCAAAGAGCGGTGCGGCGTTGAGCCGGTCAGCCAGGCTGCCTTCGCGGCCGAGGGGATTGAGCAGCGCCTGCGCCCGGCCGATCGTCTTGCCATCGGCGACAAAAACCATGCGGGTCGCGAGACGCTCCGCCGTCAGCGCGGCGTTCACACCAACGTCGACGGGGCGCGAACTAAGGGACAGGCCGGAGCGGGACAGGCCGCGAATGCGCAATTCCGCTTTGCCAGTGGGCAGGCCGCCGCGCGGCTGGGCATAGCTGAGTGATCCGGTCGCCGTGCCGCCCAGCCCCAGATTGTCATAGCCTATATCCAGCAGGGCGAGCGGCAGCTTTTGCAGGCGGGCTTCGACATGAACGGTTGTGGGCGCCAGTTCACCCGCCAGTTGCACCGATCCACCCGCATAGCTGATCGTCGCAGGAGACAGTCGCCAGCCATCCTCCGTGCGGCTGATCAAAGCCGCGCGGGTCAGGCGGATGGGCCGCTTGTCGATCGTACCGTTGGCGGACAGGCGGATGCGATCGGGTTCGACCAGTGCTTCGCCCTGAAGGTCGAACAGGCGACCACGCTGCCCAGAAAGACTGCCGCGTATCTTGCCATGGCCATCGACCAGTTCGGCATTGGCAGCAAAGCGGCCGAGCAGCACCCCACCCACGCGCAAGCCCCGCGCCTGCGCCGTGGCGGTAACGGTCGTGCCGGACGGATCGAGCAGGATCGTGCCGTCGAGCGTGCCACGGCGCACGGCGATCAGGGTCGGCCCTTCGAAACTGGCGTCGTTGGCGACGAGTTTCAGCTGGATTTGCTGGTTGCCGTCCACCGGGCGGAAACCGACATAGCCGGTTACCGGGCCGGTCACGCCCAACTGGCCGTCGAGGCCGCCGGTCACAGGCCGAATGTCGCCGCTCGCGGTCACGCCGGACACGGCCAGGTTCGCGACCCGGACTATCGCCTGCCCGCCCGGCGGCAACAGGATGACGCCCCGGCCGGTGAAGGGGCCAAGGGTGGAACCGCCCGCAGCTGTGTAGCTGTAGCCGTTGGCGTCAGGGATGAGCAATGCGCGGACATCGCGCAGGCCCAGCGCATCCATCGGCCGCGCAAGCAACAGATCAACCTTCGGGCGATCGATCATGCCATCCAGCGTCACGATGACCGGGCCATATTGGGCGTGTCGGCCGTTGCCTTCCAGATGAAGGCTGCCGTCGCGATGACGCACACCATGCGCGTTGAGCGCCAACAGGGGGGATTCCAGCTTCATGTCGGTCAGGGCGATCTGGCCGTCGGGCAACAGTTCCAGTTTGCTGCGCAAGGTCGGCAGACCGCCGCCCAGCGACCGGAGAAATTCATTGTCCAGCCGCCGCACCCGGCCCATCGCATTGCCGCTGAGGCCGAAACCGCCGTTCGCGCGTGGTGCGGCGCGCAGTTTCGAGGTCAGGTCGACGATACCAAGGCCGCGAATGGCGAGGCCAATGATCTGGCCATCCAGCCCGACATCATAGCGGCCTGTTTTAAGGTCGGCGATCATGGTGAGCTTGCCGCGCAGCTTGTCGGACCGCAATTGCATGGGGTTGCTGACGAGCTGTTGCCCATGCAACTGGAACACGCCGTCGAGCGAGAAATTGCGCAGGATGGTTTCGACCAGTTCACCCTGCCCGTCGAGGCGGCGGGCGCGCAGGCGGAACGGGATCAACGCCGGGCCGGATCGCACCGCCCGCCCTTTGCCTTCGGCGCGCACCTCGTTGATGAGCGCCTTTTCGAAGGCCAGTTGGCGCGCGGTGAGCAGATATTCATAACCCAGGCTGGTGAAGGGTCCATCCAGCCGAACCTTGGCCACGACATCCTTGCCGCGCATACCCTTTATCAGCGCTTCGGGCCGGGCGAGGTTGAGGTCGATCCGCATGTTGTCGAGCGCATTGTTGCGCAGGTCGATCGCCCCGTCGGCAGCGAGATCGATCGCGGCAGAGCGAAGCGAGAGCGTGCCGTCGATGATCCGATCGACCATCGTGCCGTTGGCGCGGATGGTCAGGCGCGGCATCGCCATGCGCTGGACCAGACCGCTGCCGGTCATCGCCGGTACTTCCACCGTGCCGCGCGCCGAATAAGCGCCGCTGCGCGCGGCAAGGACGAAATCGGCCGCGGGCTTGGCGTCAAGCGTCGCAGACAGGCGACCATCCCAGCGGCTCCAGCTGCCCTTGCCGCCAATGCGCAGATTGGCATCCTGTTTCAGCCCCGCCATGGTGGCCAACACACTGCCCTTTGGCGCGTTGACCGTTACGTCTAGGGAGAAGCGATCATTATCGGGACGACTGTCCAGCGCGATGTTCAGCGTATCGCGCCCATCGAGCGTGTGCGCCGACAGATCGATGATTGCCCGGCCACCGCGAATATCAGCATCGCCCGCAATCGTCGCCTGTTGCGCCCGGCGGGTAATGCCCGGCGCAATATCCAGCCGATCGACCGAAAATTGCATCAGGCGAATGTCGAAGCCGGGCAGTATCGGCCCCTGCCGCTGAGCCGGGTTGAGTTTGGGTAATTTGTGCAACGTTGCGTGCGGGATGACGAGCCGGTCGATATCGAGCCGGTTAGAGAGCCAGGCGAAGGGCCACCAGTCAAGTTCGACCGTCGGCGCATCCAGAAAACGGCCCTTGGGATCGGACAGAGTCAGATTGTGCAGCACGGCCTTGCGGTAGATGCTGCCGTCAATTCGGCCGACCTCTATGCGCAGGCCCGAAGGCGGCTTGATCGTGATGATGCGCGACACAAGGAAGCGATGGCCAGGCGCCGTGTCGAGCCAAACGAGCGTACCCACGACGATGAGCAGGCACGCGGCGATCACCCCTGCCAGCCATCGTTGCCAACGCCCATCCCATGCGCGGCGGCGTACAACCGCAGCCGGTGGTGGTGGCACCACGGCTTCGGGTTGGTCGTCGGCCATCAGAAGGCCTGCCCCAGCGACACATAGACGGCGATTTTCGGATCACCCGATTGCGGATTGATTGGCGTGCCGACATCGACGCGGATTGGGCCGAAACTGCTGTAATAGCGTACGCCCATCCCGGCGCCGATGCGCAGGTCACGAAAGCGCGGCAGGAAGCTGGTGGAGATATTGCCCGCGTCGACAAAGGGCACGACGCCGAAATTACCGAAGCGCACGCGCGCCTCCAGCGAGAATTCCGCCAGGCTCTTGCCGCCCACCGGATCGTCATCCTTGCCATAGCGCGGTCCGATCGCCTGATAGCCATAGCCACGCACGGACGCGCCGCCCCCGGCATAGAAACGGCGGGACGGCGCAATTTGTTCGACGTTGGACCCCAGGATCGTGCCGAACCGGGCGCGGGCGGCAACGACGATCTTTTCGCTCATCGGCTGATAGATGCTGCCGTCGACCTGTACCCGCGTATAGCCGAACGTCTTGTTCTGGAACGACAGTTCGGGGCTGACCCGCCCGCCCAGACGAAAACCCGTCGTCGGGTTGAGCAAGTCGTCGCTACCGTCATAGGTCAGGCCAAGCGGAACGGCGGCGATCAGGAATGTGCGCCGCGCGCCACCGGAAAAGGCATCCGCTTCATCGGACGCGATCAGTTCCGCGCCGAACCGCCAGACCCAGTTTTTCTGGAACAGGATGTTGGTCTGTCGCTCCAGCCCGCCCGACAAGGTGATGGTGCGGGCATCATAGGCATCGCGCCGGATATTACTGATCGACAGCAGGCCGGTCAGCACATTGTCGCGACGGTGGAAATTATTGCGGCGATAGCTGAAGGCGCCGGTCTGTTCCTGCGTACCGATGACGCCGCGCACCGTCACCGCGCCTTCGGGCGGGAAGAAGTTGCGATGCTGCCAGCTCACTTCGGCCCGATAGCCCTCGCCCGTACCATAGCCCAGTTCGCCTGCGATCGTGCGGAGCGGCGCGGGACGGACATCAACCGCCAGGTCGACATGCTCGCCATCGCCCTGGTCCTTCGGCATCAGGCTGACCGAGGAAACCAAGCCGGTCGCGACGATGGCGCGGCGCAGATCCTCGACATCCGACGCCATATAGGTGTCACCCGGATCGAAGCGCGCAATTTCCTGCACATGACGGGCGCTGAACAGCCGTTCGTCATTGAGGCGGATAGCGCCGAAGGTGCGATAGCCACCGGGTGTTACGATGATGTCGAGATCGCCTTTGCGTTCCTCATGGTCGATCCGCACGTCCGGTTCGTCCACGGTCGCGAACGGAAAACCGCTTTCGGACAGCGCTGTGACGAGCTTGTCCCGCCCCGCCAATATGGCGTCAGCATCGACCGGATCACCGACCTTGGGCGGGAAGGCCTCCCGCAGCTTCGCTTCGCGCTCCCTGGTTTCGGCCAGGCCAGTAACATCCACCGATGCCAGCAGATATTGCGTGCCGGGATTGATGTCGAAAGTCACGGCAAGGCGATCGCCACCAGCAGGCGGTGCCGCCACCGTCCCGCGTATGCGCGCGGCGTAATAGCCCTTCGCGCGCAGCAGGCGATCCAGCAGGTCGCTGTCCTCCTTGATGCGACGATTGATCTGGGCCAGGTTGGCGGACTTGTCCTGCCCCAGCCGCAAGGCAGACAATTCGTCGAAACGCTGAGTGAACTGTGCGTCGGCGATGGCGTCGATGCCGGTCAGTTGCACCATGTAGCGGCGTTCTTCGCCCGTATCGGCAGCCATGTCGCTCGCCGCGGCGACGCCATCGATCGGTTCGACGGCAACAGGGACATCCGGCGTGGATTCGGGGGTGGCGACCTGAACATCGACGGGATCGTCAGGCAGGGGCGCTATGCTGTCGGCCTGATCCATATCGGGCCAGTCCAGACCGATATCAGGCATGGCGTCGAGCGATTGATCGACATCGGGCACGGGTTCAGGCGCAACTTCCGGCCGGGCTACACCCGAGACCTGCGCGTGCGCCACGCACGGCAACGCAAGCAGCAGGGGCGCCAGCAGGAAGGATGCGACGGGCGCACAGCCAGAATTATACCGGCGGGCCCGGAAACCATGGGTCATGGCGATTGTCTAGACCAACTGCGCCCGTAAAGACTAGCCCCCAAGATACGGGCGAGCTGCCCCATCGCAACGGTCAGAAAGCGGTCTGGAGCCGATCGAGCAGGGCACGGGCCGGGCTGGCATCCGCAGCGGGCAAGCTCATGGGGTCCATACGGTCCTGCAACCGGGCCACACGTTCATATAATTCCTGGCTCGCATCGATCAGCGCGGACGCAGCAAAGGGGAAATCGGCAGCCAGCATCGCGTCCGTACGCGCGGCACGCCCCAGCCGGTATTTGTCGTCCGCCAGGTCGGCGTCCCCAATCTCGCCCCGTTGCCAGGCGCGCTGACCTAGCAGCCAGGCAATGATGTGCATCAGTCGCGTGGTGACCTTGAGCGATTCGCAGGCAAAGGCGACACGGCGCAGCGGATCGCCACTACCGTCGTCGGCCGCACTGCCCCCATCGAAATAGGCGCGCGCCTCATCCGCCATGACCATGGCCTCAAGATAAAGGCCATCGACCAGACGCCGGTGAAGGCCACGATCAAGAAGGGCTGCGCTCTGCATCGATATGGACTGCCACATTATCCCAATATTGTCAGGGGCATCAGCGCATCTTTAGCGCAAAATGTCCCATTCGGGGCCGGTTAGACGCCGTTAACCAACATTTGCCGACCTGCCGCATCAGGCAATGATATCGGGAACCAGTTGATCTTCCAGCATAACGATCTCGTCGCGCAACCGCAGTTTGCGCTTTTTAAGCCTGGCCACCTGCATCTGATCGCCGCCGCCCGCAGCAACCAGGGCGTCGATCGCGACATCGAGATCGCGATGCTCCACCCGCAGCAATTCCAGTCGGCGCATGATGTCTTCCCGGCTCACTGCGCCCCTTGCCTTCCTGTGCATGACCCCGAAACAGCCCACTGATAGCGAGACGATGAGATACGGGCCATCGCAAATTTGCGCTCGACCACCGCAAAGCGACAATATGGGCGAGACAAGCGGAATATTTCCTGATTTACTTCGTCATCCATCGCCCTCGTAGGAGAATGTCATGGAAAATAGCCACATTTCAGCTCTTTCAGCAAAGCATGCCGGCCTTGATGCCCGAATCAAGGCAGAAACGAGTCGGCCCATGCCCGACGCCATATTGGTAGCATCGCTCAAGAAGCAGAAATTGCGGTTGAAGGAGGAGATAGAGGCGCCGCACTGAATCGAGTGCGAGGGAGCCGGGCGTTTTGCAATCGCGGGTAATCGCGATTGCCCGCCCCCTTCCGCAGCGTCAAACCTGAAAAGCCCCGCCGACCTGATGGTCGCGGGGCATTTTCATGCGCGTGGCAGGAAAATCGGTTCAGAGCATCCGAACCGATCGATGAAAACCGAATCCGTTCTAGCGACGCGGCGCCGTGCGTTGAGGCGATCGAAGATAGTCCGGCAACCCCTGTTGCGACGTGCTGGTCGAAACAGGCTTGCGGGCCAGTTGAGGATCGATCGGTTCGTCGAAGGCAAGGCCGATCCGGTCTTCGCGCGACCAGGCGACGATTCCCGAAACCCGCCCCACGCCGCGCAGGTCAAACAGCACATGGATGCCCGCCGGAACCACCCGTTCACAATCCGCCATCAGACCGGTCGCCGACAGATTGCGGATTCGCGCCTTGCCCAGCGGAACCCCTTCGGCGGTCGTGAAGCTCGTAAGGAGAAACAGGCTGTCACGCGATGATGCACGCGCCGGCCCACGGTCGGTAATATCCTGTTCGTTATTCATGACCAAGCCTGCGAATTAGATGCCATCATAAGGTCGGCATCCTAGTCGCAGGGGGATGGAAAAACCGTTAATCGTCGCGGGATATCTTTTCCTGCCGCTCGTGGCGTTCCTGCGCTTCAACCGTCATCGTCGCAATCGGCCGGGCTTCCAAACGGCCCAGGGAGATCGGTTCGCCGGTCACTTCGCAATAACCATATTCGCCGTCGTCGATGCGGCGCAGCGCAGCGTCGATCTTTGAAATCAGCTTGCGTTGGCGATCACGAGTGCGCAGTTCGATCGACCAGTCCGTCTCGCTCGATGCGCGATCGTTCAGGTCGGGTTCGCGCAGCGGTTCATTCTGAAGCACTGCAAGCGTGCCTTCCGCTTCGCTGAGAATCTGCTTCTTCCAGCTCCACAGCCGCTGCCGGAAATATTCCAGCTGCAACGGATTCATGAACTCCTCGTCGGAGGATGGCCGGTAATCGGCGGGAAGCGTGACAGTCGATTTCGGCGGCTTGTCGCCGTCTTTATCGGAATTCAGTACCGATGCCATCTGGCTCTCCGAATCGTAAGGCCCCGACGCTTGATTGTTCCGGGCGCCATGACTTTTACTGAGCGGGCCTCATACCGATGGGGGCAGGCCGACACAAGCGGGCATTCAAACGATTTCTCTCGCATGGCCCAGCTATTTTGATTTCCTGAAATGGCGCACGCGGCGTTGCCTGGCGAATCTGAAATCGGACGCAGTTGCAATGGAACGGGCAAGAGCTTTTACCTGTCGCCCGCCAGACGTTCCATTGTGGGACGTTAACCATTCCCCTTCAGCAAAGCGTAGGATTTCCCTCGACTTGAACCCCATATTGAGGGTTAACGACATTGCAGTTAACCCTTTCTTTTGCGTTCTTACGCATAGGAAGTTCCTACCAACCCGATATTGCCGCACGCAGCATCGGGTCCGGGGGTAACAAGAAAAGAGTGGAACCTATGTCGGTACGGATGGCATTGGCTAAGTTATGCGCCTGCACATGTGGCGGTGCGATCATTGGCGGGGGCGCCGTCCATGTGGCCGAGAGCGCGCGACCGGCAGTGGTCCACAGCTACAAGGGCATAAAGGCCGCGCCCAAGAAGCGCTATGCCGCGCGGACGGTGCAGCGCAAGGTGGTGAAGACGGTTACGGCCTGCGCTCCGCAGACGGTGACGGTCACCAGCCAACCTGCGCCCATTCCCTTGCCCGCGGCGATGCCGATGGCTGAAATGCCGATGATGTCTGGCGGCGGTGGCGCAGTGCCGGTTGTCATGGGTGGCGGTGGCGGCTTTGGGGGCGGCGGCTTCATCGGTGGCTTCTTCGGCGGCGGTGGCGGCGGCAGCGGTGGGGGATCGGTCGTGATCTCCTCCACCAGCAATTCCACCGGCGGCATCAGCAGCTCGACCAGTTCGACCACGGGCGGCGTGTCGACATCGACCGGTGGTGTCTCGACATCGACGGGCGGCGTTTCGACTTCCACTGGTGGCGTGTCGACATCGAGCGGCAATGTGTCGACGTCCAGCGGCAACGTATCGACCTCCTCGGGCGTCAGCAGCAGCTCATCTTCGTCCAGTTCCTCGTCGTCGTCCTCCTCCTCTTCGAGTTCCTCGTCGAGCAGTTCGGGCGGATCGAGCGGCGGCAAACCGGGCAAGCCCGATCATCCCCATTCCAGCGGCGGCAGCAACGGAAGTTCAGGCTCGTCCTCTTCCAGTTCCTCGTCCAGCGGCAGTTCTTCGTCAGGCGGCTCATCCAGCTTTGGCAGCACCGGATCGACGAGCAGTTCGTCTTCATCCTCCTCGTCCAGCAGCAGCTCTTCGTCGAGCAGTTCCAGCGGCGGAACCAGCAGCAGCACCGGCGGGACCGACGTTCCCGCGCCGCCGATGGTCCTGCTGTTCGGCGCTGCCGCAGTAGCGCTGGTGGCTCGGCGCCGCTTCGCCGATCGCAAGGCCCAGAAGGCGGCCTGACAATAGCGCTATGGTCATGACAAAGGGCGGCCCCGGCATCGGGCGCCGCCCTTTTTCGTAGCCAGTCGCCGATCAGGCGGCGGAAATGATCTTCTCGATCTCGGCAACCGGATGATTGGCCAGATCCTTGGCGATTTCGCCGACCAGCCGGTTCTGCACTTCCTTGTGATAATGTTTGCGCATCTGGCCCAGCGCCGTAGGCGGGGCGACGATAATCAGCTTTTCATAATCCTGCGCCAGCGCCCGGCGCTTGAGCAGATCGGCTGCTTCGGCGGCGAAGCGCGCTTCTTCCAGGTCGTGGAAATTCACTTGCTCCATCGAGCTCTGGCGACCACCCATGGGCGATGAGGCGCGACCGGCCGCGTCCGACGCATGATCCCGGTCGGCTGGATTGTCCTGCACGCGCACTTCTTCGGCTTCCAATTGCGGAAAGGTGCTGTCGCCTTTGTTACGGAAGAAGAGCATCTTGCGGCCGTCCGCCACCAATATCATCGCGTCTTGATCGATCTGCATCGCCGGGTTCCTTTTCTTTGGTCGATGCAGGATGAACGGATGGCGGCGCGCAGGGTTGCGCGGCCCGTCGCACGGCGGCATAGGGCTGTCCCATGCACGACATCCGCTTCATCCGCGA
>JAECRT010000012.1:21656-45533 GCA_016000085.1 Sphingomonadaceae bacterium | reverse complement strand
GAGGTCGGTGATGCGCTGACCGCGATGCTGGCGGCTATCCCCAACCTGCCCGCCGACGATGTGCCGCAGGGCAGCGACGAGGCCGAAAATGTGGAAGTCAGCCGTTGGGGCACGCCACGCGATTTCGACTTTGCGCCGCAGGACCATGCCGATTTCGGTCCGGCGCTGGGGCTGGATTTCGAGGGCGGCGCAAGGCTTTCGGGCGCGCGTTTTACCGCTTTGCGCGGCGGCATGGCCCGGCTGCATCGGGCACTGGCGCAATATATGCTGGACACCCAGACCGGCGCGAACGGCTATGAGGAAACCAACCCGCCATTGCTGGTACGGGATGAAGCGCTGTTCGGCACGGGACAGTTGCCCAAATTTGCCGAGGATCTGTTCAGGACGACGGACGGACGCTGGCTGATCCCGACGGCCGAAGTCAGCCTGACCAATCTGGTCGCCGACCAGATCGTACCGGTCGAGAGCCTCCCGGTCCGCCTGACCGCGCTCACCCCCTGCTTCCGGTCCGAGGCGGGATCGGCCGGGCGCGACACGCGCGGCTTCATCCGCCAGCATCAGTTCGAGAAGGTCGAATTGGTGGCCATCGCAAAACCCGAAGAATCCGAAGCCGAGCATGAGCGCATGTGCGCGGCGGCCGAGGGCATATTGCAGGCGCTGGCCCTGCCCTATCGCAAAATGCTGCTGTGCACCGGCGACATGGGCTTTGGCGCGCGCAAGACATGGGATCTGGAAGTGTGGCTGCCAAGCCAGAAGACCTATCGCGAGATCAGTTCCGTTTCCAACTGCGGTGATTTTCAGGCGCGGCGGATGAATGCCCGCTACAAGCCGGAGGGCGAGAAGCAGACCCGCTTCCTGCATACGTTGAACGGGTCGGGACTGGCCGTGGGACGGACGCTGGTGGCGGTGCTGGAAAATTATCAGCAGGCCGATGGCAGCGTGATCGTGCCCGATGTGCTTGCGTCCTATATGGGCGGCCTGACCAGGCTGGAGCCGCGTTAACAGCCACGCTTTTTGCGGAGACGGACCGATGCGTATCCTGCTGACCAACGACGATGGCGTCCATGCGCCGGGCCTGAAGATATTGGAGGCGATCGCCCGGCGCTTTTCGGATGATATCTGGATCGTAGCGCCCAGCGAGGAACAGTCGGGCGCGGGACATAGCCTGACGCTGACCCGGCCGCTGCGTATCCGCGAGCATGGCGAAAAGCACTATAGCGTCACCGGCACGCCGACCGATGCCGTGATGATGGCGGTGGGGCATCTGATGAAGGATTGCCGCCCCGACCTGATCCTGTCCGGGGTCAATCGCGGGGCCAATCTGGCCGAGGACGTGACCTATTCCGGCACCGTCGCAGCGGCGATGGAAGGCGCGATTTCGGGCATCAGATCGATCGCGTTGAGCCAGGTCTATGCGCGCGAGGGCATGGGCGACGCCGTGCCCTTTGCCGCCACGAGCGCGTGGGGCGAGAAAGTGCTGCGTCCGCTGATCGAGATGCCCGCTTCGCCGCGCATGCTGTTCAACGTCAATTTCCCGGCGATCGATCCGGACGCTGTGAAAGGCATCCGCGTGGTGCGGCAGGGCTTTCATGATGTCGAACGCACGAAGATCGTCCAAGGGGTCGATCCGCGCGGTTACACTTATTACTGGTTTTCCCTGGGCAGCAGCGACGCTGTGCCGGAAGGCAGCGACCTGGCTGCGATCGCGCAGGATTATGTCACGGTGACGCCGCTTCACTATGACCTGACGCAGGATAGTGCGATGGCGGCGACGGCAGCGGCTTTCGAAGCGAAGAAGAGCGCCACGCTATGAGGGATGGCAAGAATGGGGCGATGCGATAGAAAGGCTGTAATGCGGCGTCTTTCTTTCCTGTTCACGCTCTCGCTTGTCACATCGGTGCTGGGCGCCTGTATCCCCAATGAAGCACCCCGTGCATCGCCCGATATACCCCCGCCCCGGCTGCATGCAGACGCCGCCCCGGTCGAGACGGTCGAGGCGGAGCCAGTGTGGAGCGCGCAGCAGGTGGTCGCGAACGCCCGCACCGTCATCCCTTCGACCTATGTGGTGCAGCCGGGCGATACGCTGGGCGGCATCGGCAATCGCACCGGCGCGGGATCGGATATCATTGCCCGGACGAATAACCTGTCGCCACCCTATGCGATCCGATCCGGCCAGACGCTGACGATCCCCGGCGGCCGTTATCATCTGGTCGCGGCGGGAGAGACCGGCATTGCGATCGCGGCCGCCTATGGCGTGGCGTGGAACCGGATCGTCGCGGCGAACGCACTTGCCGAACCGTATCGGTTGCGACGCGGGCAAAGGCTGTTGCTGCCGGGCGACACCCCCGTCGCGCCGCCGTCGCTGGAACGACGGGCCGCCGCCTTTCATATCGACATTGACGATGTGCTGACCGGCGGACAGCCCGCCATTGCCGACAATGCGCCGATAAGGGTGGCATCGGCCCGGCCAAAGCCCCTGCCCTCCAATATGCCGATCGCCGAGCCGAACAGTTTCGCTGGCAGCTTCGCGTGGCCAGCGAAAGGCCCGATCCTGTCGCGCTTTGGTCCCGGTGCGAGCGGCGCCAAGAATAATGGCATCGACATCGGCGTTCCCGCTGGCACGCCGATCCGCGCGGCCGCGGACGGCGTGGTCGCCTATGCCGGGAAAGAGGTCGCCGTGTTCGGCGGGCTGGTGCTGATTTCCCATGGCAGCGCCTGGGTCAGCGCCTATGGCCATGCCAGCGGGGTCGATGTGGTGCGCGGCCAGAAAGTGACCAAGGGACAGGTGATCGGCCAGACCGGTGACAGCGGCTATGCCAGCCGACCCAAGCTGCATTTCGAACTGCGCAAGGACCGCGCACCGGTAAATCCGATCGAACGGTTACCCGCGCAATGAAGCTGAACCGGCCCATCCCCACATCCAGCACGGCGGGCTTTCTGCGGCGGCGATCGTCCATGCCGATGTGGGCGGACCTGGCCTGGCGGGTGGTGTTGGTGTTCGGGCTGATTGCGCTGGTGTTGCTGCTCCACTGGGTGGGGCGCGACGGGCTGAAGGACAATCTCGACAATCATATCAGCTTCATCGACGTGCTTTACTTTACCACCGTCACGGTGACGACGGTGGGCTATGGCGACATCGTGCCGGTCAGTCCCGAAGCGCGCTTGTTCGAAGCGCTGCTGGTGACGCCGATCCGCCTGTTCGTATGGCTGATCTTCCTGGGGACGGCCTATAATCTCTTTCTCCGCAACATCCTCTACAGGTGGCGCATGGCACGCATACAGGCCGATCTGCACAATCACATCATCGTCACTGGCTTTGGCACGAGCGGGCAGGAAGCGGTGCATGAACTGCTCGCACGCGGGGCCAATCCGCGCGAAATCGTGGTAATCGACCCCAGCGAAAGGGCGCTGGAACTGGCGGAGGCGCAGGGGTGCAACATATTGTGCGGCGATTCGACACGCGATCGGACGCTTAAGGATGTGGCCGTCCACCGCGCGCGCAACATGATCGTGTCGGCGGGGCGCGACGACACATCGATTCTCATCACGCTGACCGCCCGGCATCTGGCGCCAGACCTGCCGATCAGCATCGTCGTGCGCAACGAGGACAATGAATTGCCCGCGCGACAGGCGGGTGCGACCACCGTTATCAATCCGGTGAGTTTCGCCGGGCTGCTGCTCGCCGGGAGCACCAGCGGCAAGCATATCGCCGATTATATGTCGGATCTGGCTGCGTCGGGCGGACGCGTAAAATTGAACGAACGCTTTGTTTTACCAGAGGAAATCGGCAAGCCGCTGTCGGCCATCACGACGGGGCTTGGAGTGCGCATCTATCGCAAGGATGCACCCATCGGCTTCTGGGAAGATGGCGCGAAACAGCTCCAGACCGGCGACCTGATCATCGAGATTGTCGAGGGCGACGGCACGCCCTGAAACCCGATTTCGCCATAGGCCGTGACATTTCACGCAATTATCCCTATGTGCGCGGCAATCATGGCAACCAAATTTCCTGACGCGCCGAAGATCGGCATGGTTTCGCTCGGCTGTCCCAAAAATCTGGTGGACAGCGAACGCATCCTGACGAAGCTGCGTTCCGACGGCTATCAGATGTCCGCCGACTATGCCGGCGCCGACGTCGTGCTGGTCAACACCTGCGGCTTTCTCGATTCGGCCAAGGAAGAATCGCTAGAAGCGATTGGTGAAGCCATCGCTGAAAATGGCCGCGTCATCGTCACCGGCTGCATGGGCGACGAGGCGGATTTGATCCGCGCGAAATTCCCGCAGGTGTTGGCCGTCACCGGCGCGCATCAATATGAGCAGGTCGTCAACGCGGTGCATGACGCGTCGCCGCCCGTGCCTAATGCCTTTGTCGACCTGGTGCCCGAAGGCGGGCTGAAACTGACGCCGCGCCATTACAGCTATTTGAAGATTTCCGAAGGGTGCAACCATCGCTGCTCCTTCTGCATCATCCCCTCCATCCGGGGCGACCTGGTGTCGCGGCGGATCGACGCCGTGCTACGTGAGGCTGAGAAGCTCGTCCACGCAGGGACGAAAGAACTACTGGTCATCAGTCAGGATACGTCAGCCTATGGCGTGGATACCCGTCACGAAAGCCGTTCATGGAAGGGCCGCGACGTCCGCGCCCACATGACCGACATGGCGCGGGAACTGGGCCAGTTGCGCACGGCCGATGGCGTCGCGCCATGGGTTCGGCTGCACTATGTCTACCCCTACCCCCATGTCGATCAGGTCATACCGCTGATGGCCGAAGGGCTGTTGACGCCCTATCTCGACATTCCGTTCCAGCATGCGTCGCCCAAGATATTGAAGGCCATGAAGCGCCCGGCCAATGAGGCCAAGGTGCTGGACCGTGTCCATAAATGGCGTGCGATCTGCCCCGATATTGCTATCCGCTCCTCCTTCGTCGTGGGCTTCCCCGGCGAGACGGAAGAGGATTTCCAATATCTGCTGGATTGGCTGGACGAGGCGCAGCTCGACCGCGTGGGCGCTTTCCGCTTCGAGCCGGTCGAAGGCGCGCCTGCCAATGACCTGCCGGGCGCCGTGCCCGAAGAGGTCAAGGAAGAGCGCTATCAGAGGATCATGGAAAAAACCGCCGCAATCAGCGCCGCAAAGCTGGCCGCCAAGATTGGCCGCACGCTGCCCGTCATCATCGATGAGGTCGGTGAAGCGGACGAGGAAGATGGCAGCATCGGCGCAACCGCCCGCAGCCAGGCGGATGCCCCTGAGATCGACGGTAATGTCTTCCTGCGTGACGTCGGCGAAGGCCGCAAGCCCGGTGACATCCTGACCGTGGAGATCGAGGATGCCGACGAGCACGACCTGTACGGCGTGCCCGCCTGAGGGCGATCAGTACTGAACGGCGTCAGCCGCCAGCAAAAGCATCCTGATATTCGGTCTTGATCGCCTTGCGCATCGCCGCATCGACGGGCAGCGCCACGTCATAGCTGCCTTCGGCATAAGGGCCAGCGCTGTAAGGGCCGACGATGACGGTTACGCCATCGATCATCTTGCCGTCCTTCGACGTGAGAGTCAGAACCTGTTCCATCGGATCAATGCACTGGGTGAAATCGTCATCGCCGCGCACGACCGGCGCGCCGCGTTTTTCGGCGCGTTGCCTGTCGAGGGTCGCGCAGAATCGGTCCCTGATCGCCGATCCAAAGGCTTCCGGCGACGTCATCACCGCCTTCACACTGGTTTCGCGCGCCCTGGCCTTGTCCCATAGCAGCGAATCATAGCCCGTCATGCCATGCGCGCCGCCGGTAAAGACGTAAGTTTCAGACTGTAATGCCAAAAAGCGGGGCGTGTCCGCGCTCATGCTCCAGTCGGTGCCAAGACTGTGGGCGCGGAAGGGAAAGCCCGACTTTTTCGCCCCCGCACTATCGTCCTGCGCCATTTTCAAGGCATCAGCCTTTGCCGCCGTCATCGCCTTGGCGAATTTGTCGACCAGCGCAGGAATAGCCGCAGCCTGGGCCGGGTAAGTGTAGGAAAATTCCAACAGCCCGTTATCGTCCTTGACCGCAAAAGGCTTGGATGGTGGTGCGGGTGGCGGCATGCCGACCATGCGATCGGCGAAATTTCTCGCCGTCACATTGTCGACATCGTTACCAGCCGCCTCTTCATGCGCCGGCGCGCAGGCGGCTAGCATGCCCACGGCCATCAGGATGACGGCAAGATGGGCCGACCTCCCGCTCCGCATCAGTGCGCCTGCGCCGCGCGGCACCGTTCGCTGATGGCCTTGCGCGCAAATTCACTTTCCAGCGCCTGCGCCGCATTGGGCCAGCCTTCGCCAACCAGCGCTTGCTGGACGGCATTGGCACTGCTGAAACGGCCCGTTTCCGCAAGGCTGTAGGCGCGTTGGCGAATGGCCTGAAGGCCGCGATCGTCAAGATGGTTCATCTTCACTCTCCTTGTCCGTTATCCTGGTAAACTAGGACGATCCGATCGTTTGCGCAAATGGTGAACGGGCCGGACGTGGGGATCGAGCGACCAAATTTCGCCTTTCCATCGGTCGCGCCTTTCACCTACATGCTTGCCATGACCGACTATGCCGACCTGCTCAAAGCCGACAATAATCAGCCCGCGCGCGCGATCCATCTGGTCGAGGCGAAAGACTATGACGGCTGGTTGACGACCCAGCCGGAGCGGGTGCGCGCGATCGTTGCGGCGCAGAAGTTCAAGGGCAAGCCAAACGAGCATGCCATTTTGCCGGGGGACGGCGCGGATGACTGGTCGGTGGTGGCGGGCATAGCCAGCAAAGCGACGCCGGGTGCATGGTGCTTGGCGCGACTGGCCGAGATATTGCCGGAAGGCACCTATCGACTGACGCAGGGTTCGCCGGGGGCAGCGGCGTTGGGATGGTTGACGGCGCAATATCGCTTCGAGCGTTACCGCCGGGAGGAAACCGCAACCGGCCCCCGCATCCTGCTGAGCAGCGACGTCGCGCGGATCGACTCGGTCGTGCAACTGGCGCAGGCGGTCGCGCTGGTCCGCGATCTGGTCAACACGCCGGCGGCCGATATGGGCCCGGCGGAACTGGAAGCCGCTGCCAGCGACATGGCCAGCCGCTTTCGCGCAAGCATGACCTCCACGCGCGGCGATGCGCTGCAACAGGGCTATCCGATGATCCATGCCGTGGGCATGGCGGCGGATAAGCATTTTGCCCCGCGCCTGATCGAACTGACATGGGGCGACGCGGCGGCTCCCCGCATCGCCATCGTCGGCAAGGGTATTTGTTTCGACAGCGGTGGACTGGACATCAAGCCGTCTGCGGGAATGCGGCTGATGAAGAAGGATATGGGCGGCGCGGCCCATGCGCTGGCGTTGGCCCAACTCATCATGGCGGCGCGGCTACCGGTGCGACTGCATGTGCTGATCCCTGCGGCGGAAAATGCGATCGGCGGCAATGCCTTCCGGCCCGGCGATGTGCTGCACACGCGCAAAGGGCTGACGGTGGAAATCGGGAACACCGATGCCGAAGGGCGTCTGGTGCTGGGCGATGCATTGACCCGTGCGGGCGAGGAGAAGCCGGAACTGATCATCGACTTTGCGACGCTGACCGGCGCCGCACGCGTGGCGGTCGGACCAGACCTGCCCGCGACCTTCACCGATGATGAAACGCTGGCCGCTGATTTGGCGACGGCCGGAACGAGCGTGGACGATCCGACATGGCGGCTGCCGCTATGGGATGGCTATGCCGATATGCTCAAGTCCGACATTGCCGATATCAACAATGCGGGCGAAGGCGGTTTTGCCGGAGCGATCACCGCTGCGCTGTTCCTGCGGCGGTTCGTGCCGGAACAGACGCCATGGCTTCATCTCGACACGTTCGCCTGGCGCCCTTCGTCCAAACCGGGACGGCCCAAGGGTGGCGAAGCACTGGGTCTGCGCGCGGTGTTCCACCTGTTGCAGCAGCGGTATCGGCGCGGCTGACGCCCCGCCATATTGTCCGCATCCGTTACGCAACCGGATTGGGCATCATGCGTTGAAGCTCGCATGAACCTCCTCTCCGCCACCGATCAGCCGCCCGAAATCGACCGGCCGGGCATTTTGCCTCTCACCCGCTGGATGCAGACGCTGGTGGACTATGTGCGATCGGGGAAACCCGACCTCACCAACCGGCAGATGGCGCTGATGATGACCGTCTATATCGGGTCCGGGCCGCATACCGTGCGGGGACTCGCCGAAGCGTTGCATGTTTCAAAGCCGGTCATCACCCGCGCGCTGAACAAGCTATCAGCGCTCGGTTACCTCCGACGAGAGCGCGATGCGGCGGACCGCCGCAATATTTTCATCATCCGAACCCCAAAAGGCGCGGAATTCCTTGACGTGTTTCACCATTTCATCGCAGGAACCGCGCGCGATGACAGGCACCAAAACACCCGCGCGGAACGCACCGCCTGAAAGAACCCGTTTCAAACTGGAAGGCCGTTCCGTCGCGCTCGATCGCCGCGTCCATGCCGCGCGCGGTGACCTTGCCGATATGGCGCTCGCAGGAACTCTGTTTTCAGCGCATTATGCCCGCGCCGTGGCCTTTACCTGCGTTGCGCCGGGCGCACCGATCCTGTCGGCCGCCACCCCCAGCGCCGAAGCGGTGAGCGAATTGCTACGCGGCGAAACCTTTCATGCTCTCGATGTGATGACCGATTGGGCATGGGGATTTTGCGGGCACGACGGTTATGTCGGCTATATTCGGCGTGACGCGCTGGATTTGTTCGAAACGCCGACACATCGCATTTCCATCCATGGAGCGCCGCTGTTCAGCGCCCCCGACATCAAGGCGTCGATCGCCGACTATTGGCCGATCGGCGCGCTGTTTTCCGGGGAAGCGGATGATGGCTTCATCGCCTGTGCCGAAGGATATATCCATCTGAGGCATACCGCGCCGGTCGATGCGCATCCCACCGACTGGGTGGCAGTGGCGGAACGCTATCTGGGCCAGCCCTATGTCTGGGGCGGACGCGGCCACCGCGGGATCGATTGTTCGGGGCTGGTGCAGGTAGCGTTGGGCCAGTACGGCATGGCAGTTCCGCGCGACACTGACCTGCAATGCGAAGGCATCGGCAACCCGATCGACAGCGAGATGGCACTGACGCGTGGCGATCTCATCTTCTTTCCGGGCCATGTCGGCATCATGACCGATGCGCGCACGCTGCTGCACGCCAATGCCCACTGGATGGCCGTCGTCGCCGAACCGCTCGCCAATGTCGTCGCGCGACTCGCGGGCGATCACGCCCAGCCCATTATCGCACGGCGGAGGATCGGCGCATGACCACCCGGATTTTCATCGATGGCGGTGTCGGCACGACTGGCATCGAGATTGGCGACCGGCTGGCCGGGCGTCCCGAACTGACCGTGCTGACGCTGGCGGAGAAGGATCGCAAGGACGCCGCCGCGCGGCGTGAGGCGCTCAACGAGGCCGATATCGTCATCCTGTGCCTGCCCGACGACGCTGCGCGCGAAGCCGTGACGCTGATCGACAATGACCATACGCGTGTCATCGACGCATCGACCGCGCATCGCGTCGCGGACGGCTGGACTTATGGCTTCCCCGAACTGGAGCCGGGACATCGCGAGAAGCTGGCAAACAGCCGCTTCGTCGCCAATCCCGGTTGCTGGCCAACCGGCTTTCTGGCGCTGGTGCGGCCACTGACGCTGGCGGGCTTGTTGCCTGCCGACTGGCCGGTCACGGTGTCGGGCGCGTCGGGCTATTCCGGCGGCGGCAAGGCGATGATCGCCGAATATGAAGGTGCCGATGGCATACCCACGGCTTTCCGCGCCTATGGGCTGAGCCTGGCGCACAAGCATGTGCCGGAAATGACCCGCTATTCCGGCCTGACGCATCCGCCGATCTTCGCGCCTGCCGTCGCCAGCGCCTATCGCGGCATGCTGGTCGAAATACCGCTGCAACTGCGCGCCATGCCGCAACAGCCATCGCTGGCCGATGTCCATGCCGCAATCGCCAGCGCCTATGCGGGATCGCCGCTGGTCAGCGTCGCGTCACTGGCCGACAGCGCAGCCATAGGGCAAGTGGAGATCGAACATGTCGGCGCGACCGATCGGTTGAAGCTGTTCGTGTTTGGCAATGCCGCCAGCGGTCAAGCGCGGCTCGTCGCGGCGCTCGACAATCTGGGCAAGGGCGCTGCAGGCGCGGCGGTTCAGAATCTCAACATACTGGCGGGCCTGCCCGAAACAGCAGGCTTGCGCCTCTAGTTCAGGGATTAGTGAATGGTGCCCATCGGCTGGTCATAGGTCAGCAGCACGATCAACCGTTCAATCTGTCGCCAATGGCAAAAATGAATATGGTTGCCCAGATCGAGGCTGCGATCGGCGCGCGCTGCGGCCTCGTAGCCAGCATTGTCACCGAACATCGACATAAGTTCAGCGGCATCCTCGTAGCTCTTTCGACCTGAAAGATATAGCATCTGCATTACGACCCCCGACCCAGACGGCACTATGCGCCGATCCGGAAAGCCTTCAATCCTCGTGCCATTTCAGCGCTTTGGCGCACACAGCGGGACACAAGGGTGAATGGTTTATTAGCCAAATCCCAGGACGGCACGTTCGTCCCGTACCGGGACACGACATCACGAAACGACACATCGCCAAAGCCGCTGGCCTTGTCCCCGGGACCATGGCAAGGGTCGCACCATGACGAAAGACAGGAAAGAACCGACCGGCGCAGGCGCGATCATCGCCTTACTCATCATGGTCGGCACGATCGGTGGCGGGATGATGGGCCAACCCAGTATCGGGCTGCTCGCGGGCGTGGGCGCGGGCATTGCAATCGCGCTTTTGCTCTGGTGGCGCGAGCGCGGTAAATAAGCGGCACAAACGCCACCTATCCGCCTTGCCCGGCGCGCATCGCCGACATAGATGTGGGCCTATGAACAAGCATGTCATTGCCCTTCCCGTCGTCATCCTCGTGCTGGCCGGCGGCGTTTTCTTTTATTTCGCGCAAGGGGATACCGCCCAGTTACCGCCCGGTGCGGATACGGGGCGTGAACCGACCTTCACCAGCCCGCGCAGCGAGACGATCCCGACGATCAATATCGCCGAGGTCAAGCCGTGGAAGAGCGATGAGAAGCCGATCGCAGCCAAGGGGCTGACGGTCGCGCGCTTTGCCGAAGGGCTGGCACACCCCCGATCGCTGCTGCGCCTGCCCAATGGCGATATATTGGTTGCCGAAACCAACAGCCCGCCCCGGCCCAAGGACGGTATCGTCCAGCGGATAATGAACTATTTGATGGACAAGGCTGGTGCTGGCGTCCCGTCGGCCAATCGCATCACCCTGCTGCGCGACGCGGATGGCGATGGGCGGGCGGAAACCAAGACGGTTTTTCTGACCGGCCTCAATTCCCCTTATGGCATGGCACTGGTGGGGGACACGCTGTACGTCGCCAATACCGATGCGCTAATTGCCTTCCCCTATAAGGCAGGCGATTTGAAGATCAGCGCACCAGGCCGCAAGATACTGAATCTGCCTGCACAGGCGCCCAACATGCACTGGACCCGCAGCCTGACCGCCAGCCCCGAAGGGCTGCTCTATGTCGGCGTCGGATCGAACAGCAATATCGGCGAAAATGGCCTGGAGAGCGAGGCGAATCGCGACTCCGTGCTGGAAGTGAACCCAAGGACCGGTGATTATCGCATCTATGCGTCGGGCCTGCGCAATCCGGTTGGCCTCGCCTTTGAACCCAAGAGCGGCATGTTGTGGGGCGTGGTCAATGAACGCGACATGCTGGGTGGCGATCTGGTTCCCGACTATCTGACGCGCGTGGAATTTGGCGGCTTCTATGGCTGGCCCTGGAATTATTGGGGCGGCTATGAAGACCGGCGAGTCCAGCCGCAACGCCCGGAAGTGCGCGAATATACCAAGCGTCCTGATTATGCGCTGGGCAATCATGTCGCGCCGTTGGGACTGACCTTCGCGGACAAGGTGACGCTTGGCGCGCCTTATGGTGATGGCGCGTTCGTGGGCCTCCATGGCAGCTGGAATCGCAAGCCCGCCGCCGGATATAAGGTCGTGTTCGTCGGCTTTGCCGATGGCGCCGCAGGCAAGGCTAAACCGATCGATGTGCTGACCGGTTTTCTGGACGACAAGGGAGCAGCGCATGGCCGCCCGGTCGACGTCACTGCAGACGCCAAGGGCGCGCTGCTGGTCAGCGACGATGTCGGCGGCATGGTATGGCGGGTGACGAAGGCGAACTGATCGTCTTCACGTCTGCCGACCGTTACGCCCCGCCAGTTCCACCACATATTGCCACGCGACGCGGCCCGATCGGCTGCCGCGCTGCGTGGACCACTGGATTGCCTCCAGCGGATCGAACGCAAGCCCCAGCTTTGCGGCATAACCATTGACGATCGCGACATAGGTGTCCTGATCGAGAGCATGGAAGCCCAGACTGAGGCCGAAACGGTCCGACAGGGCCATCTTGTCGTCCACCGCGTCACGCGGATTGATTGGATCATCCTGCTCCGACAGGTGGCGCGGCACGATATGGCGGCGGTTCGATGTTACATAGAGCCGGACATTGCCTGGCCGCGCCGCCGTGCCTCCTTGCAACAAAGACCGTAGCGCTCGGGCGTCCCCCACCCCTTCGTCAAAGCCCAGATCGTCGAGAAACAGAATGAAAGGGCGGGTCGTTCCCCGCAGCAACGAGAAGAGCGTAGGCAAGGTCGCCAGTTCATCGATCGCGCACTGCATGAGCGCAATGTCCTGCCCTTCACCTCGCAATCGGCCGATCACCGCGGCAACCACTGCCGACTTGCCGGTGCCACGCGCGCCCCACAGCAGCACGTCATGGGCGGCATGACCATCGGCATGACGACGGCTGTTGTCGAGCAGCGCAGCCTTCTGCGCGTCGATACCCGTCAGCAGATCGTAATCGACCGGCGCGAACGCTTCCACCGCATGGATCGCATGTCCGTCCCACACATAAGCAGGTGACGCAGCAAGATCGGCGGTCAGCGCGGGCGGCGGCGCAAGCCGTTCAAGCGCCTCGGCGATACGGGTCAGGAGAGCGTCAGTCATGGCGCCGACTTACCGCCCGATCCACGCTCCCGCAAGCATTGGGCTGCCCATGTCATTCTCCTGACGCAATGGACTTTTACTCCGCCTTGCAGAGGTCTATATCGCGGGGACCGTGACCATCGCCAATCCAGCCTATTCCCCCCGATCCTGCCGTTACAGCACCGAATCATTGCGGGAAGCGGCGCTGCTTATCCGAGCGGGCGAGCCGGTGGCTGTCCCCACCGAAACTGTCTATGGCTTGGCCGCCGATGCGACCGACAGCCATGCCGTGGCCGCAATCTATACCGCCAAGGGACGGCCCAGCTTCAATCCGCTGATCGTCCATGTCGCCGACAAGGCCATGGCTCTGCGGCTGGCCGATTTTTCGCCCATTGCAGACAGGCTGGCCGATCATTTCTGGCCGGGACCATTGACGATGGTATTGCCGGTGCGCGCCGACAGCGGCCTGTCGCCGCTGGTGATGGCCGGATTGCCTACCGTAGCGCTCCGACTGCCTGCCCATCCGGCCATGCGATCGCTGATCCGCGAAAGCGGGCGACCGCTGGCGGCCCCCTCCGCCAATCGCAGCGGATCGATCAGCCCCACGCGGGCCGAACATGTGCTGGCCAGCCTCGACGGCAAAGTGCGCATGATCCTGGACGAAGGGCCAACCAGCGAAGGCGTGGAATCAACCATCGTCGCGCCGGAAGCCGACCAAGTTCGATTGCTGCGCCCCGGCCCGGTGACGGCCTTTATGCTGGAGGAGGCGACCGGCCTGCCAGTCATCGAGGGCAAGGGCGACAAGAAGATAGAGGCCCCCGGCCAGCTAGAAAGCCATTATGCACCGTCCAAGCCGGTGCGCCTTCGGGCGCTCAGGGCGGAACGGGATGAATATCTAATCGGCTTCGGCCTGATGCCCTGCCATATCAATCTCAGCCCGGAAGCCGACATACGGGAAGCAGCCGCCAATCTGTTCGCCGCGCTGCATATCGCCGACGCCAGCGCAGCAAGCCGCATCGCCGTCGCACCGATCCCGATGGATGGGATCGGAACGGCGATCAACGATCGGCTCAGCCGGGCAGCCGCGTGACGGCCTTTACCGTCAGCACCACGGTTTACCCGCAGTTATCGTAGCCCGCATCGCGGCACTGTTGGCGACGCTGCTTGTCCGCTTTCTTGCGCTGTTTGCCCTCGCGCGCTTCCTGCTCGCGCATCTTGCGGCCATAATTGCGATCGGATTCTTCCTGGCTGGTCGTCGCCCAGTCCGCCGCCTGCGCACCGGCTCGCACTGGCAAAGTGACGACGTCCAGAGCGGTCTTAGCGATGCAACCAGGCAGAACGAGCAGCATCAGCGGCGCGGCAATTATCAATAGCTTGGTCATATGAGTCCCCCGACCTGATTCGTCGCCGCCGACTTGGCACGGCATGCGTTAACCACAGGCTACCGACGACGCAAAGCGCGCCGGGCCGTGCCGCACGGAATCAGGCATCGATCCGTGCAGCAAAACCTTTACGCAGCTTGGCCAGCTTGGGCGGGATCACCGCCATGCAATAGGGGTTGCGATCACCCACTCGGTCCCAATATTTCTGGTGATAATCCTCTGCCGGATACCAGGGCGCATCGGCCTCTATGGTCGTGACGATCGGACTGGACTGGTCTGCCTGCGCGCGCGCGATGCCCGCCCGGGCTGCGACCTCCTGTTCAGGGGAATGGGGGAATATCGCCGAACGATATTGGGTACCCACATCATTGCCCTGCCGGTTCAGCGTCGTCGGATCATGCGTAGCAAAGAAAATGTCGAGCATGTCCGCGTAGGATATTACGGCAGGATCATAAGTGATGCGGATCGCCTCGGCATGGCCGGTTGTCCCCGCACAGACCTGTTCATAGGTCGGGTCAGGCAGAGGCCCGCCAATATAGCCGCTTTCGACGGCCTCGACGCCCTTGAGATTCTGATACACGGCCTCGGTGCACCAAAAGCACCCGCCCGCCAATGTCGCGACTTCCTGCGCCATGATCTTATCCTTGTCAGCTTTGGCTGCACAGATAGGAAGGATCAGGCGCCGGTTCCAGCCTTTGCATCGGCGGTGGCCGCCTTCGCCCGCTCCTCTGCCACCAGTTCCTTGCGCGACAGCTTGCCGACAAGCGTCTTGGGCAGGTTCAGCCGCACTTCGACCTCGCACACCCGCTCATGCTTGCCGAGTTGCGGATTCAGCCAGTCCTTGAGCGCCGCGCCATCGATATCGGCGCCTTCAGCCAGCGTTACGAACGCCTTGGGCTGTTCACCACGATAATGGTCGGGGATGCCGATCACCAACGCCTCTTTCACCATGGGATGATGATAAAGCACCGATTCGACCTGGCTGGGAAAGACCTTGAACCCACCCACCGCGATCATATCCTTCAGCCGATCGACGATGCGGACATAGCCATCCTCGTCAATTTCCCCGACATCGCCGGTGCGGACATAGTCACCGATGAACACTTCGGCATCGGCATCGGGGCGGTTCCAATAGCCCCGCATGACCTGTGGCCCGGCAAAGAGCAGTTCGCCCGGCTCGCCCGGCGGCGGCGGCTTGGTCGGATCTTCGCGATCGACCAGCTTCACCCGCGTCCCCGGCACCGGCTGTCCCACGGTGCCGGTCTTGTTCAGCCCCTCATAGGGGTTGGTGCAAACCACAGGACTGGTTTCCGTCAGGCCATAGCCTTCGATCAGTTTCGCGCCCGTGGCTTCCTCGAAACGCTGCCGCAATTCCAGCGGCAACGGCGCCCCGCCCGAAATACAGGCGCGCAGGGAGGAAAAGTCGATATTGCGGATCGCCGGATGATCCAGCAGAGCCTGGAACATGGTCGGCACGCCGGGCAGCGACGTCGCCTTAACCCGCTGGATCGCCGCCAGCACCTGCGCAGCGTCAAAGCGCGGCAGCATCACCATCTCGCCACCATTCACGACTGTGCGATTGAGCGTACATGTATTGGCGAACACATGAAAGAAGGGCAGCACCGCAATGATGCGATCCAGTTCGTCCCGATGGGGATCGATCATCTGTACCTGCCGCGCATTGGCGGTGAGGTTCTGATGCGTGAGCATCGCCCCCTTGGGTGTGCCCGTCGTGCCGCCAGTATATTGCAGCAGGGCAATATCCTGCACCGGATCGATCGTCGCGACCACGCAATCACCGGCATTGGCGACCAGCCGACTATAACGCAGCACGCGCTTGTCATCAGGCAACGGCGTTGACTCGCTGGCCTTGAACAGACGGAACAACAGCGACTTCACGGGCGGCAGCATTTCGGCGACCGACCCGACGATCAGCGTCTCCAGGCTGCTATCATCGAGAACCTTCAGCGCGGTCGGCAGCAAAGCCTTGGCCGACAGGGTAAACAGGATTTTCGTCCCGCTGTCCTCGACCTGATGCTCCAGTTCAGCAGCCGTGTAGAGCGGGGAAAAGTTGACAACGATCGCACCCGCCATCAACGCGCCATAATAGGCCGCGACATAATGCGGCGTATTGGGCAGATACAGCCCGACCCGATCGCCCTTGACCACGCCCATGGCCTGCAATCCGCAGGCGATGCGCTTTATCTGACCAAACATCTCGCCATAGGTGAACAGGCGGCCCATGAAATCGATCATCGGGGCGTCGGGATGCGCCAAGACGCTGTTCGTTACCATCTCGCCCATCGACAGCGGCGAGAACACATGGTCCCACTGCGCCGGATGCTGGTATTTGTCTCTCCAGGTTTTTTCGATGTTCTCCATGACCCGAAGTCTATGGGCATCACCCACTTTACGCAAGCGTCAACCAGCGCAAAAAAGGCCGCACCCAAAGCCAGGTGCGGCCTCGAAAATTGCTGCATTGCAGCGGCTTGGGTCAGCCGCCGCATGACGTTACGGCATCATACCGTGCCCTTGTTGTTGCTGAACGGATCGAGGATGGTTGCGACACCGGAAATCAGGTCCGCTTCGCTCTTGAGTGCTTCTTCCGCACGGCGCGCAGCATTGTCGCGCTCCCGGCGCAGTTCCTCGATCAGGGCGGCGCGATCACCATCCAGGCGCGAATCGGTCGGCGCCTCGATGCCCGCCTTCTTCGCAGCCTTGGCTACCAGTGCGTCGAGTTCGCGCTGCGAACACAGGCCCAGCGTCACCGGATCCTTCGGCGTGATGTTGGAAATGTTCCAGTGGCTGCGGTCGCGGATCGCGGCGATGGTCGTACGGGTGGTGCCGATCAGCTTGCCGATTGCGCCATCGGAGATTTCCGGGTGATTGCGCAGAATCCACGCGATGCCGTCCGGCTTGTCCTGCCGCTTGCTAACCGGGGTATAGCGCGGCCCTTTGGTACGGCGTACAGGTTCCGGCCCCTTCAGCATCTTGAGACGGTAATCAGGGTTCGTCTCGCCCTTGTGGATTTCGTCCATGGTGATTTCATGGGCGCGGACGGGATCACGGCCGGTATATTTGGTGCTGGCGGTATCGTCGGCGATCGCCTGCACTTCCAGGATGTGCAGCCCGCAAAATTCCGCGATCTGGTCAAAGCTCAGAGCGCTGTTGTCGACCAGCCAGCTGGCGGTCGCGTGGGGCATGAGTGGCTGGGACACGGGAACTTCTCCGGCACTAAAAACGATAAGGGCCGCCCAAGCAGGGCGGCCGTGACCGTTCAGAGATAGTCGATGCCGCCCCGATGGGCAAGAAAAAGCGTCAGGCCGCGCTCTCCATCACCATCGGGTCGATAGCGTGCAGGCCCGACAGGAATTCCTGCGCACTGCGCTTCCAACTAAATCCACGCCCATAGGCCGCACAGACGATCCGATCGCAGCCGAGCGCAGCAGCAATAGCGGTCCCGAGATCCTCGGACAGCGCGCCCGTGTCGGGCGTGACAATGTCGATCGGTCCCGTCACGGGATAACCGGCAACGGGCGTGCCACAGGCCAGCGCCTCGATCATCACCAGCCCGAATGTATCGGTACGGCTGGGAAAGACGAACACGTCAGCGCCTGCATAAGCGCCCGCCAGCGCGGCGCCGAACAAAGGCCCCACAAAGCGCGCCTGCGGGTAGGCCCGCTCCAACGCCGCCCGTGCTGGCCCCTCGCCCACGATCACCTTGGTGCCGGGATGATCGGTGGCCAGGAAAGCTTCCAGATTCTTCTCGATCGCGATGCGGCCGACATAGAGTTGAATGGGTCGGACCAAATCGGCGAACAAGGCTGGCGCAACAGCGCCCGTCGTGAATGCCGCGATATCCACGCCGCGGCCCCATGGCCGCACATTGGCGACGCCGTGGGCGCGCAGCTGCTCGCGCACCGACCGGGTGGACACGAGCACGGCCTGCGCCGGCCCATGGAACCAGCGGATGTAACGCCAGAACCAGGCCGCAGGCAGCCCCGTGCGTTGTGCCACATAATCGGGGAAATGGGTGTGATAGGCGGTGGTGAATGGAACCGCCGTCCGCAGGCACCAACGCCTTGCGGCGATGCAAAGCGGCCCTTCAGTCGCCAGATGGACGGCATCGGGCCGAAATTCCGCTATCGCCTGCCCCACAACGCCTGATCGCACCAGCGCCAGCCTGATTTCGGGGTAGGTCGGACATGGGATAGAGCCATAAAGGTCAGGCGATATCACCTTGACCTCATGCCCCATCGCTTCCAGTTCGCCCTGAATCGTCTGGAGTGTGCGCACAACGCCGTTGACCTGCGGTGCCCAGGCATCGGTGACGATGGCGATCCGCATCGGCCCGATCATCGTCAGGCCGCCATGCGTGCGGGCTGTTTCGCCATTTCACGCGCCGCGATTTCGTCGGCCCAGTGCAATATTTCCATGCGCCCATCAGAATGTTCGACCAGCGCGGTGCAGCCCTCCACCCAATCGCCATCGTTATAATATTGGATACCGTCAATCTCGCGCATCTCGGCATTGTGGATGTGACCACACACAACCCCGTCGACACCGCGCATTCCGGCTTCATGCGCAACCACCTCCTCGAAACGGGAGATGAACGATACCGCATTCTTGACCTTGTGCTTAGCCATCTTGCTGAGCGACCAGTAGGGCAAGCCCATCCGTCGCCGAACGGCATTCACCACGACATTCAGGCGCATCAGCATCGAATAGGCCGCGTCGCCCACAAAGGCGAGCCAGCGATGCGCCAGCATGATGGTGTCGAACTCATCGCCATGCAGCACCAACAGCTTGCGACCATCTGCGGTCTGGTGGATCGCCTTACGCCGAATTTCCACGCCGCCGAAGTTCATGCCGGTGAACTGGCGAAACATCTCGTCGTGATTGCCGGGGATATAAACGACGCGAGTATCGCGCTTGGCGCGCTTCATTAGCCGCCACACCACGTCATTATGGGCGGCGGGCCAATAGAAACGCCGCTTTAACCGCCATCCATCGATGATGTCCCCGACCAGATAGATGGTGTCGCTGTCGACACTGTCTAGAAAATCGATCAGCATCGCTGCATTGCAACCGCGGGTGCCCAGATGGATATCGGAAATCCAGATCGTGCGATAGCGGCGGCGCTCGCCCTGCTCCCTTTCCGGTATGGCGAACGGCACATCGCCATCTTCCGGCAGGTCCGTCAGGAAAGGCAAGCGCGTGATCGCGTCCATAATACGTCCTCAAGGCTGTTGTCCTTGAGGACGGAGCCTTAGCGACGCTATGTTACAAATCCGCACCCAATGTGACGGAATTGCTACGATTTCCGCGCTTTTCGTTAATCAGATGGTCAACACGATCTTGCCGAAATGTTCGCCGGCATCCATCCGCGCATGCGCCTTCGATGCGTCCGCCAGCGCAAAACGCTGATCCATTGCCGGCCGCAATCTGCCCTCGTCGACAAAGGACCAGACCGTGCGCATCAACTCGTCGGCGACCAGGCTCTTGAACCCCACCGATCGCGCCCGCAGCGTCGATCCGGTGATCGTCAGGCGCTTGTTCATCACCGCAGGAATGAAAATACCTGCTTTTGCTCCCCCGAGAACGGCGATCGACACATGGCGGCCATCTTCTGCAAGGCAATCAAGGTTGCGCGGCAGATAGTCGCCACCGACCATGTCGAGCACGGCCTGAACCCCCTGCCCATCCGTGATCCGCTTCACTTCGGCGACATAATCCTGCACGCGATAATTGATGGCGTGATCCGCGCCCCACGCCTTTGCCTGCGCACATTTCGCATCGCTGCCACAGGTGACGATGATGCGGATATCGAACAGGCGGCACAGGGAAATCGCCATCGTGCCTATCCCGCTGGTGCCACCATGAACCAGTACTGTGTCGCCACCGACCGCATAGGCCCGCTCGAACAGGTTGGTCCACACGGTGAACAATGTCTCGGGCAACGCCGCCGCCTCGACCAGATCATAATCCTGCGGCACGGGAAGACATTGGCCTGCCGGCGCGACCGCATATTCGGCATAGCCACCCCCGGCGAGCAGCGCACAGACCCGCTGACCTATCAGCATGTCCGCGCCGCGCCCTGCCGACACAATCGTTCCGGCGACTTCCAGCCCGGGAATATCGGATGCACCGGGCGGCGGCGGATATTTACCCTGCCTTTGCAGGACATCAGGCCGATTCACCCCCGCTGCCGCAACGCGGATCAGAACCTCGTTGTTGCCCGGCACTGGCACCGCCCGACGATCTGGAACCAGCGCGTCGGGTCCGCCCGGCACCGGGATGACAACCGCCATCATTTCGCCCGGCACTGCGTCCATATCCGCCATCGTCGCCGTCCCCAACCGCTGCCATGCTGCGTCGCACCAGAATTAGAAATGGTCGACGCGCCCTTATTGACAGAGTGGCTCGCAGGGTCAACATTACGGTTTATGGACATGGACGATGATCTGCCCCGCAAAGGCGACGATCTGCTGGCCCGGCTGCTCCGACAGGATCTGGCACCCTTGTCCGTGACCGAACTGAAAGCCCGCATAACCGCTCTTGAAACGGAAATTGCGCGCACCGCAGCAACATTGAAGGACGCCGTTAACCATAAGGCAACTGCCGAGGCGTTATTCAAGCGATGACCCTTTCCCAGCCCCTTCGCCCCGGTCATCATGGCCATACCGGGCATGGACAGTCTGGCAATTCCGGCGGTCGGGACGACAGTCTTGATCCGGCGTCGAGCAATGCCGACATAGGGTTCGATACCGCCCCTCTTTGGGGCCAGGAGTAGACTATATGCCTTCTTTCGCTGCCGCTCTTGAAACAACCCTGCACAACGCGCTGACGCACGCGTCAGAGCGCAAGCATGAATATGCCACGCTCGAACATCTGCTCCTCGCGTTGATTGACGACGAACATGCGTCGAAGGTGATGCAGGCCTGTGGCGTGGAACTGGGCGAACTGGGTGATGCTGTGACCCAGTATCTCGACACAGAGCTCGACAGCCTGAAGGTCGAAGGGGCAAGCGACCCTTCCCCCACCAGCGGTTTTCAGCGCGTCGTTCAGCGCGCTATTCTGCACGTCCAGTCGTCCGGCAAAGACGAAGTGACCGGGGCCAATGTCCTGGTCGCGCTCTTTTCCGAACGCGAAAGCTATGCCGTCTATTTCCTGCAACAGCAGGATATGAGCCGCCTTGATGCCGTGAGCTTCATCAGCCACGGCGTCGGCAAGGGCACGCCCGCGCCCGAGCGTCAGGAGACCAAGGGCACCGCCGAGGAGGAAAAGAAGGTGCAGGACGGGAAAGGCAAGAAGGACAGTGCCTTGGAGCAGTTCACCGTCAACCTCAATGAAAAGGCGGGCCGGGGCAAGGTCGATCCGCTGATCGGCCGCACGGCGGAGGTCGATCGGACGATCCAGATCCTGTGCCGGCGCTCCAAGAATAATCCGCTCTATGTCGGCGATCCTGGCGTCGGCAAGACCGCAATCGCGGAAGGGCTTGCGCGCAAGATCATTGAGGGTGAAGTGCCCGACGTCCTCAAGGAAGCGGTCATTTACTCGCTCGACATGGGCGCGCTGCTGGCCGGCACCCGCTATCGCGGCGATTTCGAGGAACGGTTGAAGGCCGTCGTCAACGAGCTGGAAAAGTTGCCCCACGCGGTGCTGTTCATCGATGAAATCCACACCGTCATCGGTGCGGGCGCCACGTCTGGCGGCGCGATGGATGCGTCGAACTTGCTCAAGCCCGCCCTGTCGGGTGGCACGATCCGCTGCATCGGTTCGACCACCTACAAGGAATTCCGCAATCATTTCGAAAAGGATCGGGCGCTCCTGCGCCGGTTCCAGAAGATCGACGTCAACGAACCCACGATCGAGGACACGATCAAGATTCTTGCGGGCCTGCGCACCGCGTTCGAAGATCATCACCACGTCAAATATACGCCCGACGCCATCAAAGCGGCGGTGGAACTGTCGGCGCGCTACATCAACGACCGCAAGCTGCCCGACAAGGCGATCGACGTGATCGACGAAGTCGGCGCCATGCAGATGCTGGTGGTCCCCTCCAAGCGCAAGAAGACGATCACCCCCAAGGAGATCGAGCTTGTCATTGCGACCATGGCCCGCATCCCGCCCAAGACGGTCTCGTCCGATGACAAGAGCGTGCTCGAATCGCTCACGACCGATTTGAACCGTGTCGTCTTTGGTCAGGACAAGGCCATCGAAACCCTGTCCTCGGCGATCAAGCTGTCGCGTGCAGGCCTGCGTGATCCCGACAAGCCCATCGGTAACTATCTTTTCTCTGGCCCTACCGGTGTCGGCAAGACGGAAGTGGCGCGTCAGCTTGCAACCTTGCTGGGCATCCCACTTCAGCGGTTCGACATGTCGGAATATATGGAACGCCATTCGGTCAGCCGGCTGATCGGCGCTCCTCCGGGCTATGTCGGCTATGACCAGGGTGGCTTGCTGACCGATGCGATCGACCAGCAGCCGCATTGCGTGCTGCTCCTCGACGAGATCGAGAAGGCGCATCCCGACCTGTTCAACATCTTGTTGCAGGTAATGGATAATGGCCGCCTGACCGACCACCACGGCAAGACGGTCGACTTCCGCAATGTCATTCTCATCATGACGACCAATGCCGGTGCGTCGGACATGGCGAAGGAAAGCATAGGCTTTGGCGAATTGACACGCGAGGATGTGCAGGAGGATGCGGTGAAGAAGCTCTTCACCCCGGAATTCCGCAACCGCCTCGATGCGATCGTGCCCTTCGGCTATCTGCCGCCGGAAATCGTCGCACGCGTCATCGACAAGTTCATCCTCCAGTTGGAGCTGCAGCTTGCCGACCGTGAAGTCCACATCACGCTGGACGATGATGCCAAGGAATGGCTCACGAAGAAGGGCTATGACAAGCTGTACGGCGCCCGCCCGATGGGTCGATTGATGCAGGAAAAGGTCAAGCAACCGTTGGCTGAGGAACTGCTGTTCGGCAAGCTCGTCCATGGTGGCGAAGTCCATGTGCATATGAAGGATGATGCGCTCGCCTTCGAAATCACACCGGCAGCGCCCAGGAAGGGCAAAGGCAAAGGTGCGACGAAGAAAGTGCCTCCTGCCAAGGCAAAGTGACTTATTGAACGGTCGAGCATAACGTCGCGAAGCAACGATGCAGGCCGCGCAAGCAACAGAAAGGAGGGCAATGTCGAAAGGCGTTGCCCTCCTTCATGGTTTAGGCGGACTGTCGATCCAGACCGCCCTGCTCGCCCGACGTTGTTCCACGCGGGCTATATCCAGCCCTCAATCCGCCCTGCCCTTCACGCGGTAGCCAACTGGCCAGCCTTCTCCATCGCCTGCGCCTCAATGGCCCGACCTACTATATCGCGCAGGCGACTGTCGGCGCAGTAATCGCCCATTCGCAACTACCGCCATTCTGGGCAAAGTTGACTATTCGTTGGGAATCATCGTCGGCAA
>JAECRT010000012.1:1840-21556 GCA_016000085.1 Sphingomonadaceae bacterium | reverse complement strand
GCACCCGCAAAGCACTTACGCTGCGCCATGGATGCGACCAAGTCAGCCCCTTGCTTGCGCCCGCAGATGGTACGCGCCGCCTGTGCAATTCGCATGTTGAGCAGCGCCATGCCGTCGCTTGAGGCCAAGTCCACGCCAGCGATGCTTACGGAACGGCTCTCTTGAACCATACCCGGCGCGTCGGCATAGGCGGCCGTCGGTTGGCACAAAGGCAATGCTGCGGCTGCCAAAACGGATAATTTGATGACGATATTGCTCATGAAAAATGCTCCTACGGTTGCATGTTTTTTACAATGGTAAGACAACTTATAGCCTGCCTTGTTTGCCATCATTTCTGCTACCCGGCGTCGCCATTGAACATTTTCATGTCATGATTGTGACGATTAGTTTCATGTCGTCATTTTATTCGTCATTACTATTTTACGTTCGCTTAAATAATACGCCAAATTACATGCGTCCCCCGCGTTTTCCTGTGGGCTGGCGATAAGATGCGCTTTGCGGCACTCTACCATTCCTTAGCCAGCAGGAGAGTCGCCATGGCCGCAAAGCTCATTTTATACACGAACCCGATGTCGCGCGGACAGATAGCCCGCTGGATGCTCGAAGAGGTCGACGAAACCTATGAAACCATCGTCCTGGACTATGCCTCCAGCATGAAGTCCCCCGACTATCTCGCCATCAACCCAATGGGAAAAGTCCCCGCCATCGTCCATGGCGACAAAGTCGTGACGGAATGCGCCGCAATCTGCGCCTATCTGGCCGACGCTTTCCCCGCCGCGAACCTCGCGCCGCCCGTCGATGCACGGGACGCCTATTATCGCTGGCTGTTCTTCGCCGCCGGCCCGGTTGAAGCTGCCGTCACCAACAAGTCGATGGGCTTCACCCTTCCGGAAGGGCGTGAACGCATGGCAGGCTACGGGACGTTCGATGATGCGATCGCCACGCTGGAACAGGCGATATCCGGTCCACAATGGATCTGCGGCGATCAGTTCACGGCGGCTGACGTCTACGTCGGGGCACAGGTCGACTGGGGCCTCAGTTTCGGCACCATCCCGACCAGCCCCGCCTTCGAAGCTTATGCCGAGCGGTTGCGCGAACGCCCTGCCTACAAGCGGCAGAAGGATATCGATAATGCCCTGATCGCCGAAGCGCAGAAGCAGGGCTGAACTAAAAAGGCCCGGTGGAGCTAACCACCGGGCCTTTTTGCATCATGACGCTGACAAGACGATCAGCGGCGATCGCCCATGAAGCGGAGAAGGAACATGAACATGTTGATGAAGTCGAGATAGAGGTTCAGCGCCCCCATCACCACCGACTTGCCCATCATGTCCGTCCCCGCCACCTGCGCATAGATATTCTTGATCTTCTGCGTATCATAAGCGGTCAGGCCAGCGAACAGCAACACGCCCACGCAGCTGATGACCAGGTCCATCACGCTCGACTTGAGGAACAGGTTGATCAGGCTTGCAACGAGCAGGCCGACGACACCCATGATCAGGAAAGTGCCGAAACCGGACAGATCCTTTTTGGTCGTATAGCCGAACAGGCTTAACCCCGCGAAGGCGGCCGCCGTCGCGAAAAAGGTCTGCGCGATCGACGTGCCGGTATAGACAAGGAAAATCGACGACAGAGATAGACCCATCACTGCCGCATAGGCCCAATAGAGGCCCTGTGCGGCCGCCGTCGACAACCGGCCAATGCCAAAGCTAAGCACCATGACGAAGGCCAGCGGCGCGAACATGATGACATATTTCAGGATGCCCGGCCCGGCCAGCACCTGATAAGCAAGGCCACTGGACGCGAATAGCAGCGCGACGATACCCGTCAAAAACACGCCGCTCGCCATATAATTATAGACCGACAGCATGTAGCGGCGCAGGCCGGCGTCGAACGTCTCGCCACGCGCAGCGGTGTTCCCGCCAAAGCCCGCAATGTCGGAACGGGGGTCAGACCAGTTGGCCATCGAAAAATCTCCTTCACCGGCATCGATCTGCCGCTTATGCCATTATCGGCTGTTCCTACCGGATATTCAAGCATTGTCGCATTGGCTCTGGCCCGCGGCTGGGCAAATCCTGTATCGGTGGACCATGCACCGCCTATTCGCAGCCGTTCGGCCACCCGCCAGCCAACGCACCCAGCTCCTCGCCATCATGGGTGGTGTAACCGGCGCGCGCTGGCAGGATGACGACCAACTGCACCTCACCCTGCGCTTCATCGGTGAAGTCGATCGCCACCGCGCGAATGACATCGCCGATGCCCTGCGCGCCATTCGCTTCGCCCCGTTCGACGCCAATCTTTCCGGCATTGGCACATTTGATCGCAAGGGCGTGATCGACACGCTATGGGCCGGCGTGCAACCGCGCGATCAGCTTGCCAGCCTGCATCGCAAGATCGACCGGGCCTGCGTCAACGCCGGGCTGGCGGCCGAAGAACGGGCCTACCTGCCCCATATTACCCTGGCCCGGTTCGGTCGTTCTGGCGGAGCTGTTGACAATTTTCTCGTCAGCCATTCCGGGTTGACCAGTGCACCATTTGGCATCGACCATTTTGCGCTGTTTGAAAGCCATCTCGGCCATGCCCGCGCGACCTATCATCTGGTCGAACGCTACCTTGCTCAACATTGACCATATAGATCGAAGGTTCTGAGGCGCCGCCCTCCCCATCGGAAACGGCGGCGCAACATCGTCAGCGTGCCGCCAAAACCCCACAGGCGATACGGCCACCAGCATTGCCCGCTGGATCGCTCACATTGTCGTCCGCCTGCGCATGAATCACCACGGCGGCGCCATCCGCATCCAGCATTGGGGTCGCACCACTGCTGATCGTGCCGCCCGCAATGATATATTCAATTTCACCACGGCCGTCCGACGCTGCGAGCATATTGGGCATGTCGCCCATATGCATCCCCGCTGGATTATCCTTGCCATGCTTACGACCCGTGGGGTTCCAGTGTCCCCCAGCGCTGGCGAAGTCGGGGCCAGTGCAAGTGCCGGTCGTGTGGATATGAACAGCATGGATGCCAGGCGCCAGCCCCTGCGCTTTGACAACCACATGCAGCCCGTCTGCCGCTTCCGTCACGACGGCCTCACCGCGCGCCGCGCCATCGCCCGCCAGCAATTTGGCCTTGGCGACCGGCGCAGCCGCGTCCCCTCCCGACGAAGTCGTGGCACAGGCCGACAGCGCAACGGTCAAAGGCAGGACGAGCAAAACAGGCGCGAATTTCATAAAGAACTCCCACAGGATAAGGGATATCTGCGCGAACGCGGCAGCGCGGCTTTTGTTGCCGATCCACCATCATTTGTCACCGTCTATACGGCCCGCCGACCCTATAATTGCGAATAAATCGCAAAAGTTGATGCCGTTCATGGCGCTTGCGGCATCAGCTGCGCCACTTTGCAATACGCACAGCGCACAATGCCCGCCTTGGCCTCAACAAGAAAAAGGGGCCGGTCTTGCGACCGGCCCCTCATCCGTCTTCCATCCCGAAGGACGGAAAATCTTAGTTGCCCGAACCCGGACCGTAGGAGATTTCCACGCGACGGTTCTGCAGTTCGCGAACGCCGTCGGCGGTTTCAACGCGGGGGTTCGCTTCACCGAACGCCTGGGTCGTCATCACGCCGTCAGGGATACCCTTCGACGCCATGTAAGCCTTCACGCCATCAGCGCGACGCTGCGACAGGCCAACGTTGTACGATGCCGAACCCGAACGATCCGCATAACCTGCCAGCATGACCTGGGCGCTGCCGCAGTTGCTGTAGGCCGAAACCGCGTTGTCCAGAATGGTGGCGGCGTCAGGCGTGACGTCCGACTTGTTCCATTCGAAGAACACGATGTACGGGCCAGGCGAGCACTCTGCAACCGGCGGCGGAGGCGGCGGGGGCGGAGGCGGCGGGGGAGGCGGCGGCGGCGGGGGAGGCGGCGGAGGAGCAGCCGGCTCGCCGAAGTTGTACGTCAGGCCCAGCAGCAGGCTGTGGGTACGCAGCTTGGTGTCGGCGGTCGAACCGGCAACGCCATAAGCTGTGGTGTACGCCGGGATCAGCTTGATATCGTCCTGGTTAAAGAAGCGATACTTCAGCGAAACATCGACATTGCTGGTGACCGGATAACGGACGCCAGCAATTGCCTGCCAGGCGAAGCCGGTGTCGCTGTCATTGACGATGTCCGACGCGATCTTGCCGCGCGAAACGCCGACACCACCGCCGACGAAGCCCTGCAGGCCGTCATCAGGACCGAAGTCCAGCAAGCCGTTCAGCATGAACGACAGAGCCGAAGCCGCGCCACCGAAACCGGTTTCGTCGAGATCGATCTTTGCGCGCTTGTAAGCTGCTTCGGCTTCAAGGCGGAAACCGCCGAAATCGTAGCCAATGTTGGCGTCGAAATCATAGCCCTTATGGTAGTCGACCGAGGGGGCCGCACGGCCGCCTACAGGAACTGCCGAGAAGGTGATGTCCTGGTCTTCGACGAGCAGTACACCGGCGTCAACGCCAACATACCAGCTATTGTCACGTGCCATAGCCGGGGTGGCCAAGGCAGTGGTCGCAAGCGCAGCCGCGAGGGCAAGCTTCCGCATCTGAATTCCCCTTTCAAGAGTGTCACGAAGGACTACGGAAACCCTCTATCTGCAAGAAGGTTTCATGGCAAGTCTGCAAATAGTGAAACTGTTGCAAAAATAACGCACTAACTCCCTCCAGCGGGCTCTCTCAGGCTATTGTGCGTCAGCTTCGCTCGAAACGCTCAATTGACCAACAAGAAAATCCAATCGGCCTAATATTAAGCATGAATTAGGCCATGTGTCCGCAAAACATCGAGAACCGCGGCGATCGTATTACGCGCCTCGGCGTCAATTGTTAACCCACCAACAGGCGCCGCAATCGCAGATTGGCGCAACCCCACCACTTGTTCATTACCCAGGTAAAAGCCATCAGCCCGCACCGATGCATCGCGCCATTCGCCGCCATCATAGTGCAGAGCATGGCCGCGATCCGCCACATCCATTCGCATGGCTGCCTTTGGCGCAACAAAACGCCATCCGCCTTCGGTCCGGTACGCGATGGCGTCCACTTGCCCGGCCCAGTCGCCAGTCGCCCCGGCCGCCACGATCCAGCACTGCCCTATACTGCTCGACGATGGCGGCGTCGCCAGGTCCGCGCTCTCCACCCGGCCATGCAACAGCGCATCGATTGTTCCGAGCGCCTCATTGTGGAAAATTTCCTTCTGCGCCTGCCCGGCAAACAGTAAAGGCAGCGCCCAGCGCGGTGTGCCGTCCATACTCACATCTCCCAATAGTCCAGAATCATCGCCATTCCTGCTGGCGCATCAGATCGAAATGGCGACACGCCCCGCATGCCCGGTCGCCGCCGACCCGACCTGCCGCACTTCGACCACCACCCCCCCACCATGGCCCGCCGCATTGTCGGCCGCGATCATGGCGGCGTCATAGCGCCAGCCCGGCACAGTGGTTTCCGCGCGCCGCACCAGCGCATCGCCATCCAGCACTCGCACCTCATAACGCTCGCTTTCCTCGCCCAGCGGCACATCTCCGCCATTGCTCCAGCGCCATCCGCCACGACTGCGTCGGACCCACCCGATCGCCAGCCCACCGCCCGCATCCTGTACGGTCAGATGCACCGGCGACGGCGGGATCAAAGCCGCGCCGCTGATGGTGATCGTCGCCTCAATCGGCTCGACATCGCCCAGTCCAATGGCCGACAGCCGCAGCGATGCCCCTGCCTCGCCTGCCCCACCCAGCGCCGCCAGCGGTTCGACCAACCGGTCCTCATCGATCAGCAGAAATGTCTCGGCCGCCTCATGCGCCTCCACCGCCCAGTCCGTGCCACGCAGCCCCCGGCGTAATCCGCTCAGCCGGTAGGTCGCGATGCCGGTTCGCACAGCTTGTTCGAACTGTATCAATTCCCGCCCAACCAGGCAGAAATTGCGGCCCTGCGCCAGCCCCGCCTCGTCGCTGGACAGCAGATCCATGTCGTCCGCCAGCAACCTCACCACCAGCATATTCTCACGATCCACCATCATGATGCTGCCCGATGGTAGAGCCGCATCGACCACCCCCATGACAGCGCGCGGCGCGCTCCGGCCGATCGGCGTAGCTTCGCCGCCGTCACTCATCACGAACAGCGCCGCGCTGCGCCATCCCGGCCCGCCACTCGCCGCCGCAATCAGCAAAGGTGCGCTTGCCACTCCGTCCTTCAATTGCGGCACATCGGCCAGCAGCAGCGTGGTCGGCCCGTGCGGCACATCCGGCTGCCGCACGATCGCCCCCGGCGATGCGCCTGCAGGAAGCACTCCCCCGCCCCCCGGCACCCGGCGCAGAGACAGCCGCACGACCATCGCTTCCCATTCCCGCTCCTCAATACGCCACAGCCCCGGCGCATCGCCCACCCGCACGATTGCGCCGGGTTTCAGCATCAGCGCCGACCAGCCGCAACGCAGCGTCATCGTCGCCCGCCCGGCCCAGTTCGCCTGCAACCGCTCCGTCGCCAGCCCTCGCGCTGCATCGGCGTCCAGCACTGCGGGCAGTTCGATCCCGGCCTCGGTCCGCCCCACCCCCGGTCGCGTCACGCGCTGCATCCCAGCCTGATAGTCGCGCGCCGCATCATGATAGCGCAGCGACAGCGCCATCGGCACGGCATCGGCCGCCCCGCCCGATCGCTCGATCGGATCGACGATCCGTCCGTTGGCCCGCGCCGCCAGCATCCCCACCCCAACATCCGCGCTCGCCAAGCCTGTGGCCGACAGCCGCAATCCATCTTCGCCCGTTTCCAGCGCCAATCCATAGGCATCGACCAGCGGCACGATCGCGTCCCGCACATCCGCGCCGCCCGCCGCATAACCACCTATCTCGGTCAAGCCTGCGCCGCCCAGCTTGCCCCCGCTCACATCGGCCAAGATCGCGCCAATGGACACCGCCCCCGCATCAGCCTCCACTTCGAAGGTCAGGGACGGAATCCGGTTGCCATAATCTCCCAGCGCGAGATCCTCGAACAGCACATAGGCGATCCCGCGATGCGCCGGCGTCAACGCCTCGCCTTCCGCCGCCGCGATCAGCGGATCGACCGCCTGATTCTCATCCCCCGAATGAACGCGAAACGCGGACAATTCCGTCTTGAAATCTCCCGCTGCGCCGCGCAGCAAATTGCCATCCGCCCAGATGCGTCCGATCGACCGGATCGCGCGCGCAGACAGCGCCACCGCAAAACTCGCCGAATAGCTATAGCTGGTCAGGCTCGGCCGCCCCTTGCCGCCGCCGCTCTTGCTCTTCACTTCCCTCAGATCCGTCGCCCAGATCACCGTCCCCGCCACCCGCATCGTCCCGAACAGTCTGGGTACCTGCGTGCCGTAACGCGACGTCTGGATCTGCAAGTCCGCCAGCCGTGCGCCTTCACGCCCCTTGGGTCGGAACAGCACCCCATGATCGAACCCGCTGCCGATCAACGCCCCGATCGCGCCACCAATCGGTCCGCCGATCGCCGTGCCTACCGCCGTCAGCACCACTGTCGCCATGATCGTTCCCCTTATTCTGTTCGCCAGTGACCGATCACCGGCCAAGGAGATGGCCCCGGCATCACCACCACGCGTCGCAACCCGGCATGGGCATGGACAAAGCCGCCGGGTGCATGGATCATCAGATGCAATTGCATCGGCCCTGGTCGCACCAGCGCCAGATCACCGGGCCGCGCTTCGGCCACAGGCTGCAATCCCGCCTCCCGCAGCCAGCCCGCCACCCGCTGCGCATCGCCCGTCCGCAATCCATAGGCAGCGGGCGCGGCCCCAACATGCCCCGCCCGACCCAACACCAACAGCGCCAGCCCGACGCAATCCAAGCCTTCCGCCCCTCGCCCATGCAAGCGAAAGGGCGTACCCGTCATCGCCAGCGCCTCCGCGACGATCCGCTCGCCCATCGTCATGCGCCGGGATAGCGTGTCAGCAGATCCATCCCCGGCAGATACGGCTCACCCCTGAAATTGACGGCATTGGCAAAGCGTCCGGCACAGGTCGCCAGCTGCCGGTCACACCCCTGCGTCAACATCGCCAACGTGCCAGGCATCACGGCAAAGGGCGGCGGATCGACCAGCGTCATCCCCGCACCATCATTGTCGATCACCGCCTGTTCCAGCCCGGCATTGTCCCCCGTCATCCAGCGGATCGTACCGAAAGCGTAAGCGTGCGCCGCCAACCCCGCGACCGCCACCAAACCGTCCTCCAACCCCGTCACCACCGCCACCTGCCGCCGCCCCGCCAGATCGACACGGCACGCCCGATCACCTAGCCTCGCCCGGCAATCGGGCGATGTCGACGGCGCGACCGGCGCACCCAGCACTGCCGCCGCGCCGATCAGTTCGGCGGTAAAAGCACTGCCCTTGCGCGCGACCGCCCCCATCTCCCCCTGCGCCAGCAACAGCCACAACGCGCCCGGCGCCTCCCACTGCGTCAGCCGCAATTCCAGCGCCGCTCCGTCCCAGCGCCCGGCCATCAGATCCGCCTCGCTGATCGCATCGCTGCTCAGCCCGCCCGCCAGATCGCTATCCTCGCCATCCAGCCCGATCCCGCTGCGCACCGCCGATGGCGTCATCCCTGGCGCAGCCCGATAGCGCAGCCCAGCGATCATCAGGTCGCGATCATGGCTCGTCAGGCCGATCGTCACCCCGTCCCGCCGCTCGATCCGCCAGCAGAAGGCGAGCGTGGACAGCGGCTGATCCAACATCGGCGCCCATGTTTCCGGCGCGCTCATTCGCGTATCTCCACCAACGGCACCGACGGCGCCTCGCCTGCGGCAAAGGTCGCCCGGCTGATATCCAGCCGATCCTCGGCAAAGCGCACCGGCACGTCGAACCGATAGCCTGCCGTCAACAGCACGCCGTCAGCGGGCGCTTCGTCAAAAGCGATCATGCCCAGACCGTCGTGCCTCCACCCGTCCGTCAGTTCGATCCCATCGGCCGCCACCCGGATCGTCCCCGCCACAGGCCGCGTGATGATCCGCGCCTGGGCATCCTCGCCCGCACCATAATAGCGCATCAGTTGGAACGACGCCCGCACGCCATCCCCCGTTCCCAGCCGCTGGTCCAACGGTCCCGGCACGACACCCGGCCCACCGCTGCGATTGTCGAACGGATCGGTGAAACGAAACCCCCGTGCAGCCCCACGCCGCACTCTGAAAAAGGCGATCAGCACCGCCATATCCGCTTCGGATCGCACTCCTGGCCCCGCATCGAAGGACAGCCGCGCATCGGCCCAGTCGCTCGACCGCCGCTCATGCCCGGACGGGCTTTCGACGATCTGCGTGGAAAAAGTCGGCGACAGGCTCGCGTCCCGCCCGATAGCCAGAGGAAACAGCACATCATCAAAGGCTTGCATCGCATCCTCTCCATTCATCTTGAAGCAGGTAAAACCATCACGGCACACTTGCGGCAGCGCCCAGATGAAGGTCGCCGCCGTTCCTCGCCGCGCCGATGCCGCCGCCGCCGCCGCAATCTCGCCCCACTGCACAGCCTGGCTCGGCAACAGCACGAAGCCCGAAAAATAATGCTGCTCCGCCACCGGATAGCCCAGCCGCGCCGTCGCCAGCGCCACGCCGCGCGCGGTCCGCCCCGGCCGCCCTTCCGTCACCCAGTCATAATCTTCCAGTTGCAGCACATCGAAAGCGGGCGACGCCCAACCCACGGGCATGTTCGCCCGCTTGGCCTCCGGCGCGAGCGGATCGAGGATAGTCGGCAGATAGGCCAGCAAATGCGTCACCGCGTCCGGCGCCACCGCTTTCACAGCCGCGCACAGCGCCGCCGTTGACGCCGCCAGCATGGCGCCTGCCTCGTCCAGCAGCGCGCATTGCACCATATCCAGCGCACCACGCACATCGGGGATCGCCACCGGGCTCCCGCCAAAGGCCGCCCGCGCCGCATCATCATACAGGCATATCCGCCCGTCGCCGGGCATGACCCACCACCAGGGCTCGCCGATCTGAAACAGAACCGGCAGGTCAGCGGACTGCGCAACGGCAACGAACGCCCGCGCCACCGCCTGCAAATAACCCATTGCCCCGCCATGGGCAGGCGACAACAGGGTCGATGGCGGCGACCATCCGGTCAGCGCCGGATCGCCATTACCCGCTCGCTGTTTCCAGTCATTCCAGCAATGTGCGTCGAATAGTTCATAGGAAAGCGACCAGATGACGCTAAAGCCGAGCGCCTTCGCCCGGAGCGCGAAATCCGCATGCCACGCCGCGCACGGCGCATTGAGCGCGCTTCCCGCCAAGCTGACATAAAGTCCGCCGCCTGCCGGTTCGAGCCGGAAATAATGGCTCATCCCGACATAATGGTTGATCGCCCCGCGATAACCCAGCGCATGAATCGCCGCGACGATCCGTTCCGGCGTCTGATTGAAACAATCGTCATAGCCCGTAGCCATCGACAGCCCATGTTCGGGTACCATGACATCGCCGACCGCCAGTACAGATCCGGCCCCGTCGCACACCATGTCCGACAATTCCGCCCACCCCTCGACCGCCGCAGGGAAAGCCGTCGCGCCCGGATCATAATCAGGCGGCACCAGCGATATGAACATCCGGTCGACATCCCCGGCCCACACCGGGTCGGCCTCGTCGGGCAACAGATAGCCACCCTTCAGTGCCGCAAAATCCAGCCTGATTTCTGCATCTTCCGGGTCGCCGCTCGCATGGTTCCACAGCCGGACATACCAGGCACGCGGATTTCCATCCGCGTCGCGTCCCTCGATCGTCAGCGTCGGCCCATGCGTCTGGTCCAGTCGCCGCAGCCCGCCGCTGCGCCAGCGAAAGCGCAACACGCACGCCCGAAAATCCCGCGCCGTCTCATAGGCCAGCAGGGGATGGCTCCACTGATCCTGCGCGTCCCAGATCAGGCCCGCCAAATCGCCCGACCCATAAAAGACGGTGTCCACGCGCAGCGCATCTGGCGCTTGCGTCACGACGCTCGCCATCATAGGACGCGGGAAATTGACGGTCCAGTGCGTCGGCGCGAACCGCTTCATGAAGCGCGCCTCCTGTCCGCGACGCGCCTGTGCGAGCCAATGATCGATCCCGCCCATCAGTTCAGCGCCCCCTTCACCGCGCGCGCCACCTGTCGCGCACTACGCGCCAGCAGACGCGGCTCGCTTTCCCCGCCACGCCCGTTGACGGCTATGCTCACCCGCACATCGCGGGCGCCACCGCCCTGTGCCACGACCTGCCCGCTGCTCGTGGGCACGAACATCTCCGGCCCGCGCTCACCGACCATATAGGCCCGCCCCGGCGCGACAGGTCCGCCAGTCGCCCGTCCCGGCAGCCCCAGCGCCGACGTCAGCAGTGACGCACCCAAATTGACCAGGCCACCGCCACCGCTACCGCCGCCGTTCAGCCCACCGATCGCGGACCGCAGCGCGCTGCCCGCAATCTCGTCCAGCACCGACAATGCGATGCGCCGCAGATCCTCAAACCCGAACTTCCCCGTCCGCACCGCCCGCAGCAGCCCTTGTTCGATCCGCTTTCCGGCCCGCTCCGCACCCGCCGCCAACGGCCCTTCCATTCCCGCGCGGATCGCCTCGACATCGCGGCTCAGCCCCTGCGTATCGGCACGCACTCGCACAACCAGCGTCTCGATTTCCTCGTCCATGGCCCGCCCCCACCTTCATCCTTAGTCCGGCATCAAGTCCCGCAACCGCGCCAGATCGCCGTCGTCCACACCCTCATCCGGCGCTTCATCGCCCCGTGCCGCTGCCAGCACGGCAGCCAGTTCCGCCGGGGTCGCGCGCCAGAACTCGTCCGGCAGCCAACCCAGCAGCCAACCGGCCACCCCCGCCAGCCGCGCCGCGCCCTGCGCGAACACCGTCACTTCCCCGCCAATATCTGCTGCAAAATCGCCTTGAGCACCGGCGTCACCTTCGCCAGGCCCATCGCGACGATCGCCTCGCCCAGCGCATCGCGGCTCAACCGGTCGCGATCGACCAGGCAATGCCACAGCAGCGCGGCCAGATCGCCCAGCGACAACTTGCCGTCTGCCGCCCGCGCCACCAGATCGAACAGCGGTCCCAGTTCCTGCTCCGCCGCGACCAGCGCGGCAAAGCTGGGCCGCAGCGCCAGCACCTCGCCACCAATCTCCAGCGCCGTCTCGCCGCGCATCGCATTGGGAAGCGCGCTCATTCGCTCACCACCGCGCCGGAGCTTTCCAGGCTCAACGCATAATTGCGCTCGCCATTATAATCGCCCGCATAGTCGAGCCGCGTCACCAGAAAGCGCCCGCGCATCCGCTCGCCGCTTTCGAAACTCAGCTCATATTGGTCGATCGTGCCCGATAGCGCATGGTTGCGGATACGCACTTCCGCCGCCGATCCGGTGAACAGCCCCGCCGCCGACACGCTGACCGAACGCACTCCCGCGCCCGACAGCAATTCTCGCCAGCCGCCCGAATCCTTGCTGGTGATGTTCACCGCCTCGCCGTTGACCGACAATTGCGTGGTGCGCATCCCGGCCACGGTGGCATATGTTGCCGGAATGTTGCCATCGCCCACTTTCAACAGAAATGCACTTCCCTTTTCGACGCCCATGGCGCATCCTTTCGTCAGATAAAGCGTGCAAAACGCAGGTTAAGGAGAGGTTCTGATGCTCATCACCATTCCCCTCATGATGTTGCTGGCCGCCGCCCCCAGCGGCGATGCCGTCGGCATGGGACGCAAGGCCTATTCGCAATGCCTCTCGGCCCAGATCCAGCCATCGCTGGAAAAGAAGCTGCCGCTGGGCGAGTTTCAGTCCGGAATGAAAAAGGCATGCGCCGACAAGGAAGCTGCCTTCCGCAGCGCGATCCTGGCGTCGGACAAGGCCGACGGCATGTCTGAAAAGGCTGCCCAATCGGACGCCGACGACCAGATCTCCGAATATGTCGACAAGATCACCAGCGAATATGAGGATTATAACCAGCCGAGTTGATCGTCACGCTTCGCGCACCGCACGGATGCGATAGTCGATCAGCGCCTGCCACCCGGCCGGCTGGCGTCCGCCGCCGCGTATGACCCGCGATCGCGCCAGCCGCGCCGTGACGATCCGCCAGCCGCCGACCGGCTCCACCAGCGCGATCGCCGGATCGACCCGGCCGATCATCCCGGCCAGCCGATCCGGCGTCTCGCTGCCCTCATACAGGCCGATGGTCAGCCGCACCTCGCGTCCCTCGACATCCTTGCCGCCCCAATCCGCACCCAGGCATTCGCCCACCACGCCATAGGGTATCGTCGCCCGCGCCGGCTCTCCATCGAACAGGGCGTTCAGGCTCGCCATCAGCGCCTTGTCCCCCTTCAGCGCCGCCATCACCGCGCCGCGCACCGCCATTTCCGCGCTCATGCCTCACCCCTCCCCGCTTCCCGCAGCGCCAGGTCGCGCCGCCAGCGCCCAACCAGCCCCCGCCCGGACAGGCGCACAACTTCGCCCTCGATCCGCGCTTCCACCCCCGCCGCCGCCAGGGCCGCGACGATCCGCTCGCGCCGACGCGCCCCGCGCGCCTCCACCATCCGTTCCAGCATCGCCCTCATGCCAGCCGCATCCGGCGGAACGGCCGCCACAGCGCGCTGACGATGGCGGGGGGCGCGGCGCTTTCGCTTCCGCGCGCAGCGAAATGCTCCGCCGCCAGCCGCACGATCCCGTGCCGCAACGCTTCGGGCAGGCCGTTCATGTCACTCGCCAGCCCCGCGCGATAATCGACCGCCAGCAACCGCCCGCCCATTGGCCGCGTCGCCCGCACCCAACCCTCGCCCGCGGCGTCGATATCCACTGCATAGGCATCGACCGGCAGCAGCTCGGCTACGCCCGCCGCATCCACCGCCTCGACACCATCGATCGCCACCACCGGACGCGCCGCCAGTCGCTGCCATGCGCCGGCGCCCGCCACCGTCTCCTGCGCGGCCCGCACGATCAGCCACTGGCCGACAAATTGCTCGCACAGCGTCGCCGCCCCACGTAACAATCCGGCCAGCACCGCATCCTCTTCATCCCGCTCAATCCGCAGATAGGCCTTGAGTTCGGCCATCGACGCCGCCAGCGCCCCACTCTCGTCCTGCGCCAGCATCATTGCTCCTCCACCCGGAAAGTCACCGACCGCTCCAGCGCCTGCCCGTCCGACAGGGTCACGCTGTTGGTCACTCGATACAGCCGCCCGACCAGACCACCGCTCAACCGCACGCGCGCCCTTGCCGCCTCCAGCCCGCCATCCTCCACCACCAGTCCCCCCGCCTCGACCGGACTGACGCTCCATAGGCTGTCCGTCACGCTCTGGCCGGTCAGGCTGGCCGACCAGTCGATCCCATGGTCAATCCGCGCCTGCGGATCTTTCAGATACAGGCTCATCGACTTCCGCTCCCCGCTCCCGACACAAAAAAGGGGGGACGCGCACCCGCATCCCCCCAACCGTTTTCGCGTCCTTTACGCCGTCGCGAACTTCATCAGCTTGATTGCCTCGCTATTGGCCACCGCGCCGCCGATCCGCTTGACCGCATAGAAATGCACGAACGGTTTGTTGCTGAACGGATCGCGCAGGATGCTCGTGTCGCTGCGCTCGGCAATGACATAGCCCGCCTGGAAATTGCCAAAGGCGATCGACAGGCTGTTGGCTGCGATGTCCGGCATATCCTCGGCCTCGACCACCGGATAGCCCAGCAGCGTGGCGGGCTGACCCGCCGACAGGCCCGGCTGCCAGATGAACGCACCATCGCTGGTCTTCATCTTGCGGATGGTGCTCAACGTCGCCGAATTCATGACGAAGCTCGCCCCCTGACGATAAGGCGCGCGCAAGCTCTGCACCAGGTCGATCAGCCTGTCCTGCGGGCTGGTCGTCGGGAAAGCGCCCGCCGCACCCGACGCCACATATTGCAGCGAACCGAACGCGCGCACGCTGTCCGCCTCGCTCGTGGTGGTATAGGTCAGGAAGCCCTTGGGCTTGCTGGTGCCATTGCCGTTGATGAAGGCGGCACCCTCCGCCACAGCAAATTCGCGGGCGATCTCGCTGGCCAGCCAGCCTTCGACATCGAACTGCGCATCGTCCAGCATCGCCTGGGACGCCGCCGGATTGGCGAACAATTCGCCCGACGGCGGGACGATCTCGTTGAAGCTGGGCGTCCCCGTTTCGGCCCGCGCGCCCGTCTCGCTGGCCCATCCCGACACGATGCCGCCCGCACTCACCAGCTTGCGATAGCCCGCCGTGCCGGTCCGCACGACATTGGCGATCGACCGGATCGGCGAAATCGCCTTCAATGTCGCCCCGATCATCTGGTCGATCTCGCGCGGCACGGCATAGCCACCCGCCGCACCCGACGCCCCCGACAGGCTCTTGAGTTCGACCCCGGCCTCCAGCCCCTGCCGCAGGAACCGATCGACAAAAGCCCCACGCGCCGGATCGACCGCCCCGCCCTTCACCCCGTCAAGCGCAGGCCGCTGCATCTGCACCCGCATCGCCGTCATCTCGGCCTCCAGTGCCGCGATCTTCTCCCCCTGAAGCACCATGTCAAAGCTGTTCTCCAGCCCGTCCATCACTTGATCCGTCATCACCGTCTCCCGCTTGTGAAACACAAAAAAGGGCGACCCCGCATGGGACCGCCCTGAAAAATCTTTTCGAAAACGCAGTTGAATGGGCAAGACAGGCTTGCCCGGCGAACGCCCATGGCCCTAGGTTGCCGCCATGCCCCTCACTCTCGCCACCGATGGCGCGCACCACATTCCTGCCGCGCTGGACGACGCGACGCTCGCCATCATCGAAACCGCGCTCGCCACTTTGCCGATCGATCGACCGGGCCAGCGCCTGACGAGCCTAGCTGCACTAACGCCGCTCCTCGCGGCCTCCGGCACCATCGGCCGCCATCCCGCCGCCCATCTGGGGAACGCCGCACGCCCGGTTCGCGCAATCCTCTTCGACAAAAGCGAAGCCGCTAACTGGGCGCTCGGCTGGCATCAGGATCGCACCATCGCCGTGCGCCAAAAGATCGACACGCCCGGCTTTGGCCCATGGACGATCAAATCCGGCATTCAGCATGTCGCGCCGCCGCAATCCTTGCTCGATCAAATGCTGACTCTGCGCCTCCACCTCGACTCGGTGGAGGCAAACAATGCTCCGCTGCTGATCGCTCCCGGCACGCACCGTCACGGCCGCATCGCCGAAAGCGACATAGCACGCCATGTCGCCAATCACGGCCGCTATGCCTGCCTTGCCGATCGTGGCGACATCTGGCTCTATGCAACGCCGATCCTCCACGCCTCCGATGCCGCCCGCACCCCGCGCCATCGCCGTGTCCTGCAACTGGACTATAGCGCGGACGCATTGTCAGGCGGACTGGAATGGCTCGGCGTCTAACCCTCCACCGCAATCACCCGCGCCAGCGCCTGCATCGGATGCGTCACCAAACTCACCTCGACAATCTCCAGCGCCAGCAACTCGCGCGGTCGCGTGCCGCGCGCCGCTTTGACCCGGTATCCAAAGCTCAGCCCGTCCAGCGTCCCGCCCTTCAGCGCCGCCGCCGCATCCCGCCCTGCTGCCGTGCGTGCCGACACGCGCCCCACCACACGCAACCCGCGCGCATCCTCTTCCAGCTTCTCGACCGTGCCGATCACGCTGCCCGGCCCATGCTGCCACAACAAAGGCACACCTGCCGCCCCCAGCCTCCCGTTTTCTGCCGCGCCAAATGCCCCCGGCCGCACCACGTCGCCGCCCCGGTCCACCTTGTCGAAGATCGCCGCATAACCGGCAAAGCGCACGTCGCCGCCCCTGCCCGCGCCGCTCATTCCCGCACCATCCCGATCACCCCCAGCTTCACCGCCATGCCCAGCAACAGCAGCGCCAGCGCAATCCGCGCCACCCAGGCAATCACCGCGCCACGCGCAGCCTTCTTCGCGTCGCGCCAGCCGCGCAGCAGGTCGCGCAATTCGCGCACATCGCGTTCAGCCCGCCGATCGGCCAACCCCAGCCGCTCAAGCGCCCGCCCCGCGCCCAACTCGCTCGCTTCCTCGATCAGCGCGCGGATCATCACCATGTCCGCGCCACACGGCATCCCATCGGCTTGCGCCACCAGCCGCGCCAGCATCTCGCCATCCTGTTTCATCGCATCCCCGCCTTCCCATGGGCGTCGCCCATGCCTATCTCGGCACGCATGAAGCGCACCCATCGCAAATTGCTGATCCTGCTCGTCCTGCTCATCCTGGGCAGCATCGCCTGGTATGCCGACCTTTTCCGCGCGGGCGACTGCCTGATAGAAGGCGGCCAATGGAACCGTGCCGGCCAGTTTTGCCGCCTCGACCGCCCTGGCTGATCCTCCCGGCGTCAGGCCACCATCGCCACGCCCGGCTGGATATTGAGCATCGCCTTCTTCTCCTCGGCGCTCAGGAAATCCGCGGCGGCCACCCGGTCCCACAGCGCCGCGCGCTCATCCGCCAGCGCAGGCACCGCGTCCAGATCCGCCGCCAGCCCCAGTCCCGGCCACCATGTCCGCAATCCCTGGCCCAGCCCAGCGCAGATCTTCGCCACCATCGGCAGGATGGTCAGCCGCCACAGCGCCTTGTTCGCCTCGCGATAATTGGCGTAGCTATTGTCGCCTGGCAGCCCCATCAGCATCGGCGGCACCCCGAACGCCAGCGCGATCTCCCGCGCAGCCGCGCTTTTCAACCCCACGAAATCCATCTCCGCCGGGGTCAGGCTCATCGCCTTCCAATCGAGGCCGCCTTCCAGCAGCATGGGCCGTCCCGCATTGGCCGCCCCGGAAAAGGCCATTTCCATCTCACGCTTCACGCGTTCGAATTGATCGGGCGACAGCACCGACCCGTCGCCCGGATCATAAATCATAGCCCCGCTGGGCCGCGCCGCATTGTCCAGCAACGCCTTGTTCCACACGCTCGCGGCATTGTGGATCGCCACCGCGCCCGCAGCCGCACCCGCGCAACCCAGCCCATAATGATCGTCCAGCGGATGCAGCGATTTCAAATGCAGCACGCTGATCCGCCCCGCGCCATCCTCGGGCGACAGGCGCGTCACGCTGTCGCCCACGCGATAGAGATAGGCCATCGGCCAACCCCGGGCGTCCGCCTCCACGCTCACCCGTTCCGGGCGCAGCGCAAATAGTTCGGCGGGCATGCCGTCCGCTCCGGCCATCACCTGCACATAGGCATTGCCGTGCAACAACAGATGGCTGGCCAGCGTCTCGACCAGCCCTTGCCCCGCCGATGTGCGCTGGACCAGCGCCAACACCTGCGCCGCCGCGTCCACGCCATAGGCTTTCAGCACCGTCGCCCCCGCCCCTTCCGACACCAGCCGCAACGCGCGCTGCGCCACGGCATTGCTCATCACGCCGCTGCGCACCTGCGCTTCATAGCTGGCAGGCCATTCGCCCAGCGCCACCGCGCCCGATCCCCAGGCCCGCGCCAACACCGGCCCCGCATCCCCTGTCGCCGCTTTCGTCCCGAACCATTTCATGCTCACACCCCCCGAAACGCAAAAATCCCCTCCCTTGAAGGGGAGAGGATAGGGAAAACCGGACGGCCATCAGCCGCCCGCAAAACTTATTCAGAGTGTTGCGGCGCTCCGTTCAGGGATTGCGCCGCAGCACGCGGTCACAGGTCGAATTGGTGCCTTCGCTCTTGCCGATCACCCGGCCCGCCAGCGCACCGGCACCAGCACCCAGCAGCGTTTCGCCCACACCGCCGCCCGCAATCAGACCAACGCCCGCACCGCCGGCCGCGCCGATGACCGTGCCTTTGTCGCGACCCTTCTTGCCCTTGAGCAGGCAGTAGCGCACATCGTCGCGATCACGCGGTGCGGCGCGCGACACCCGCGCCCGATCCTTGCTGTTCAGCGACGCAGCAAGCACGGGCGACGTCACCAGCGTCACGCCAACAACCGCCGCGATCATCTTGGCCATCTTCATGACAATATACTCCATTGAAACATGACAGCGTAACGATCCGGGCAACGCCCCGGTTCCGCGCTAAAGCCAACGCAGGCGCGCTTCGCCCCGCCGCCCCAGCATCAGTTCGGTCAGCGCCCACACCAGCGCATCGGCGCGATCGGGCGACCGTCCTGGTCCCACATAATCGCCGCCCGCCACCAGCCCGCACATCTGGTCCTCCAGGTCGGGGAAAGCCCCGCGATGCGCCACCCGGCCCGCTTCATACAGCGCCGCCACCGGCTCGGCCCGCGCAACCTTACCCCGGCTCGCATGGACCAGTTTCACCGGCAGCGCAGTCTCTGCCGCGCGCAGCACGCTTTCCACCATCGCGCCGCCATTATTCGCTTCCGCCACCACCTTGTCCGCGCCATAAGCCAGCGCCGCGCCCGCGACCGCCCGCGCCCAGCCTTCGGGCGACAGACCGCCCACGCTGGCATCGGCAATCACATAAGCGCGTCCGTCGCTGCCCAACCCAACGACCACGATACCGCACGCGTCACCCCCGGCCGATGCGGGCGGATCGACCGCCACCACCACTCGCCCCAGCAACGCGCCGTCCTTGTCGCCACCCGGCACATGCGCCACCCGACACCGCTCGATCAGGTCGCGGCTCCACAATGCGCCGGCCACCTCGTCGATCAGTTCGCCGTCCAGTTCCTGCCGCCCCAACCGTGTGCCGCCATAATTGTCCTGCATCGCCGCCACAAAACCCTGCGCCAGATGCGCTGCATTGTCCGCCGTCCGCCCGCCCGTCACGCGCACGCCGCCACTTTGCCCCACCAGCCG
>JAECRT010000012.1:0-1740 GCA_016000085.1 Sphingomonadaceae bacterium | reverse complement strand
GCCGCTTCCCCGAACGGCCATTTGGCGATTTCGTCGGCCCAGCCATGGCTGAACTGCGGCCCGCGCAAACTCTCCGGCTGGGCCGCCCCGAACAGCGTCGCCATCGCGCCATTGGGCCAGATCACTCGCCGCAGCGCCGGGGCAAAGGCCGGCCGGTTCCACCAGGGCGATATCGCCAGCAGCCCCGACGCCCCCTCCACCATCACGCTGCGCGCCTCGCCCAGCGTCGCCCCGACCAGCGCGATCCGCGCCGTGCCGTCGCTCTCCGCAATCGCGCGCACCCATTCCGCACCGGCCCGCGTCTTGCCATAGCCGCGCCCCGCCATCATCAGCCACACGCGCCACTCGCCCGCCGGGGCCATCTGCCCCTCGCGCGCGGTCCATCCCCATTCATGCGCCAGTCGTTCCGCCGCGCCGTCGTCCAGCCCGGCCAGGAGCCGCTCGGCAACCGCCGGGTCTTGGCCCGCCAGCCATTCCATGTCCGAAACCCGCATCGCCCCTCCCCAGCATGAGGAGCGCGATGCTCCCCTATTTGCGCGGCGCCATCCCGCCAAAGGTGACGAGGCTCTCCGCCCCATTCTTGCCGACCGCCGCCACGCCAATGAAATGATCGTCGACCACCACATCCTTCAGCCGCGTTTCGGTCGCGCCCGTCACGACAATGCTGTCGCTCCAGTCCTGCGCATCCGCCCGCCGCCAATAGACGCGATAGGCCACAGCCCCCGGCACCGCGTCCCAGAATACTCGCGTGTCCATCGACAATGCCCCGTCCAGCGACACCGTCCCCGGTGCGGCGGGCGCGCGCGCCAGCGACCGCAACGTCGCGACATTCAATGCCGTCACCTTCGCCAGATAGGGAAAATCCATCGCCTCGACCGTATCGCCATAGACCCGGCCGCTTTCGGTCCGCAGATCCTGATGCTGCCGGTCGTAATTCTCGATCCCCACCGAAAAGCGCACCGCCGGATAGCCCAGTTCCAGCGACGGCGAATGATCGCCACCCCGCCCGAACCGATCCGGCCGCCGCACCGCAAAAGCATCCAGCCCGATCTGCGGATTATCCTGCGCAATCCCGTCGATCCGCTTGGCCAGCGCCCGCGAAGGCCCGTCATCCTCGCCGCCAATCCCGCGCTGCGTCAGCCCCGCCGCGGCGTCCTCCGACGACCGTATTCCTTCGGAAAACACCCGCACCCGGTCGGCCACGATCCGGCCATTCTGCCCGACCGTGTTGCCGACAATATCGTTGTTCAGCATCGCGCGCACTTTCCACCCGCGTGCCTTGGCCGTGGCCGCGAGCAGCTTGCCGCCCCACAGCCCCTGCTCCTCGCCCGACAACAGCGCATAGACGATCGTGCCGTCGAACTTTTCGCCCGCCAGCACCCGCGCCGCTTCCATCACCAGCGCGCTGCCCGACCCATTATCGTTCGCTCCCGGCGCATCGCTGGTGAAATCCATGACGTCGCTGACCCGGCTGTCGATATGCCCCGCAACGATCACGACCTGGCTGGGATCTCCCGTGCCTTGTTGGATCGCCAGCACATCGACCACCTCCACCCCGTCGGGCGCGCGCGGCCCGCTAAAGCGATCCGCCACCTTCTCCACTTTCAGGCACCCGCCACAGCTTTTGCCGATCGTCTCAAACTCGCGCGCCGCCCAGTTCCGCGCCGCCCCTATCCCCCGCTGGGGATCGGTCGCCGACGACAGCGTATGCCGCGTCCCGAAACTGACCAACTTCTCCAC
>JAECRT010000072.1 GCA_016000085.1 Sphingomonadaceae bacterium | reverse complement strand
CCCGACAGCAGCCCGCCTGCGCCGTATATCCTCCAGCGCCCGCCGCATCTTCGCCAGCGCGCCTTCCGCATCCGGCCCGTCGCGCATCTGCGCCGCACGGCCCTTTGCCACCCGGTCCATATGTTGCTTGAGCAGCGTCAGCGCGACCTTCTGGTCCCGCCCGCGCTTGACCTTGCGGCTTTTCACCACGCCGTCTCCGTCCAGCACGATTTCCTCGACCTCCGTGCCGAACAATGCCTCGCGCATCATCATCGCCTCGATCTCGGCATAGCCGATGTCGATCGCCCGGTCCCAGGCAGTGGCGAATTGCGGATCGCGCAGCCTGCGCTTGTAGGCGCCTGCCCGGCTCTTGCCCGCCATCCGCGCCGCCTCGCTGGCATTGCAGGTCAGCGCCAGCGCTTCCATGAACGCCTTGGCGTCGGCGCTGGTCCAGCCATCCTTGCGCGCCCGGCGCAGTTGCGCCCGTGCACCGCCGCCCTGCGCCTGCCGCTGCATCGTCAGCGCGCCCCGATCATCGCTCTCACTCTGTGCCATGCCGCTCTCCCGCTCGCGCCCGACCGGCATAGAAACCAAAAGGGCCGCCCCGGCAGGAGCAGCCCTTTTGGTTCGCCGCGTTGGCGACTCACATTTTTCCACTGTGCCTATCTCTGCCAAAACAGCGTGACGATGTCAAGTGAAATGTTCCAAATAGGTTTTATTTTGCTTTCATGACGGCCAGCATCGGCGCTTCCTCTAACAGCGCATCAGCCACGCTGGGCCGCGCTTTCACCCGCTCCATCCATGCCGCCACCCTGGGCCAGCGCGCCGCATCCAGCCCGTCCGAACAATAGCAGACATTGATGAGTGGACAGGCTGCGGCCAGATCCGCCAGCGTGAACCGATCCTCGACCAACCAGCCGCTGTCGGGCAGAACGCTTTCCAGATAATCGTAGATAGCGGGCATTTCCTCCGCCTCGGCCCGGTCTGCCGTCGCCAAATCCTGGGGCCGCTTCACCATCTTCGCCACCGCCCGGTTGAAAAAGATCTTCTGCCCGGCCGCCTGCGCGATAGTGTCGCCAAACTCCTCATACCAGATGGTCCGCGCCCGCGCCTTCGCTTCGGTCGGGATCAGGTTCGGTTCGGGATGCAGGGCGTCCAGATAGGTTATGATCGCCGTCGAATCGCTGATCAGGAAATCGCCATCCTCCAGCGCGGGTATCTTGCCGAAGGGTGATCCCTTAAAATAGCCGTCCGCCCCGCGTCCGAAGCCCGCCGACTGCACTTCAACGGCAATGCCCTTCTCCGCCGCAAAGGCGATGACCTTGCGTACAAAGGGCGACAGTCGCGCACCATGGATAATCATGCCACTTGCTCCTTATACCGAATGTGCCGCGCACCATGGCATTTCAGTAGCCCATTGCAACATCACGCCGCCACTTCGGCTGGCTCCAGATAGGGCGTCACCACCCGCATCGCCCGCTCGACGGTCTGCGCCTTTTCGCCCACCGGCGCGACATAGTCGATCACCGCGCGCGCCGCCGCCAGCCCCGCGCGCTTCGCGATCACCCACGCCGCCAGATAATGCGCCGCCATGCAGCCTCCGGCGGTCGCGACATTGCCGTGCGCGACAAAGGGCGCGTCCAACACATCCACCCCCGCCTCGATCACCCAGGGCTTGCTGGTCATGTCGGTGCAGGCGGGCAGGTCGCCGATCAGGCCCAGTTTCGCCAGGATCAGCGCGCCGGAACATTGCGCACCGATCAACTGCCGCGCCGGGTCCAGCCCGATCCGCGACAGCAACGCAGCATCACCCGCCACCTCACGCGTCCGCACCCCGCTACCGATCAGGACGACATCGGCTTCATGAGCAAATTCCAGTGGTTGCTGAACGGAAACGCGCACCCCGTTCATCGAAACAACCGCATCACCCGGCCCACAAATCTCCGCCCGCCAACCCCTGACCCGGTTTAACAGCGCCAACGCCACGAAACTGTCGAGCTCGTTAAATCCATCGAAAGTCAGCACCGCAATCCGCATAGCCCAGCCTCCATCCATCGCTGCACCACGGCTCTACACCGGCGGCAATGGCGCGGCGCGATCCGGTCGCACCGGATTGGCTTGGCTATCGCCCCGCTTCCGATCCCGGCTCTATCCGGGTGCGGGTATAGTCGATCCTGATGCGCACCCAGCTGCCGACCTGCATCTTGCCATCGACGCGCGGCGGCAGCACCAGAAACTGCCACGCCGCCAGCCGCACCGCGCGGGCAAAGCCCGATCCCAGCGGCGATTCCCCCAGCGTCTGGCAATTATCGACATGATAATGATCGACCGTCTTGCATGCGACCAGCCCCCATCCCTGCGACGGAGCATTGGCGGGCATGAAGGGCGAGAGTTCCGCGTGGGTAGGCCGCCGATACCATTCCGCCTCGTACAGCTGCACGCCGCCCGGCCCCTCACCCGGCCCGGACACCGCCGCGCTATTGCCTGTCCCGGCCGAACTGGTTCCCTGCGCGGCCTTGGGCATGTTGCCGATATCGGCCGACGCCATCTGTTCGCGGTCCAGCGTCAGAAAGGGAAAGGGCGATGGCGGTTGCTCGGCGGGCTTTTCCACCGGGATTGGCGGGCGGACAACGGCGTCGGCCTGCCGCTTCGGACTGGCCTTGTCCTGCTCGCGCTTCTCGGTCTTTTCAGCACGCTTCTGTTGCTTCTCGGTCTTCTGTCCCGTTTCCACGTCGAACGTCACCGGCAACCGGTCGTCGACCCGCTGCGGCTCCGGCTTGGGCGCCAGCGTGAACAGGGCGAGCAGCAGGATCGCGTTGAGCACCAGCGCGAACACCATGCCGCCGGCGCGTTGCCGCAATCTGGCCCAGGGAATGGAAGATAATGTCAAAGATGCGAACCGAACAGGACGACAAGAGGGGCGTCATGCCCAGACGGCACGGCACAGTCAACGCCGTGGCGTCAAACCGAAGAAGAGACAAGTCGATCGCAGGACCGGCACGGAAGACTGCCGGTTGCCAGGCGCTTCCTATCCGATCCAACCCATCACCCCCGCACCGGCATCAACACACATCTTCTTCCCGCACCAGCGGGCGGCTTTCGCGCGTTGCCCGCATCCGGCTCGCCGCGTCGTCGGGATCGCTGGTCAGCACGACATGCTCCGCATGGACTTCCACCAACACCCCTGCAAAGGGAAAACCTTCCAGACTGCCCGTCACCCGGTAGCTGACGGAATCGCCGACCTTGAACGTCGCGGGGTCTGTATTGAAAACGAAAGGGCAATCGCCCGCGCCCATATTCTGCATCGCGCTCTCCTTCGCCGGCAATTCTACAGTCGAAGGCGGTGCGATCAACCCCGTGATCGACGGCCACGGACGCCGCCATACCCCTTTCGCACCTGCAAAATCTCTGGCGGCCCACATCGATCTCGGCTAGGTCGCGGCTCATGCTCACCAAGCTCTATCAATGGACGCTGGCCAAAGCGGCCCATGCCCATGCCGAACGCTGGCTTTTCGCCATTTCCTTCATGGAATCGAGCTTCTTCCCCATCCCCCCGCACCCGCTGCTCGGCCTGATGTGTCTGGCTCGGCCGGAAAAGGCGCTGCGCTTCGGCCTCATCTGCACCATCGCATCCGTGATGGGTGGCCTGCTGGGCTATGGGATCGGTCATTTCCTCTACGAAGCGGTCGGCCATCAAATCCTGGCCACGCTGGGACTGGCCCAGAAATTCCCCGTCGCCGCCTGCTATCTGCGGGATTATGGCGCAGAGATTATTCTGATCAAGGGCGCGACCCCGATCCCGTTCAAGCTCATCACCATCACGGCGGGCTTCATCGGCCTGTCGCTCTTCACCTTCCTGTGGGCCAGCATCCTGTCGCGCGCGTTCCAGTTCATGCTGGTGGGCTTTCTGTTCTGGAAATTCGGGCGACCGATCAAGGCGTTTATCGAGAAATATCTGGCGCTGCTTTCCGCCGGTTTCCTTGTCCTCATCGTCGGCGGCTTCCTCGCCGCTTCGATGCTGACCGGGGGCAGTGGCGACAAGAACGACAAATGCAGCCACGCCACGCTAGCGACGACGCACTGATCTTTCCGTGAAAGCCCTGATCGAACGCCACCCGAAACTGGCCACCCTGCTGGCAGGTTTTCTTTCGGCGACCGGCTTTGCGCCCCTGTCGCTCTGGCCAATCACCCTGATCTGCCTTGCGCTGCTAATCCACTTGATCGAGCGCGCACCCGACCGTCGCGCGGCCTTTCTGCGCGGCTGGCTGTTCGGCGTTGGCCATTTCACCCTCGGCCTCAACTGGATCGCCCACGCCTTCACCTTTCAGGACAGCATGCCGCACTGGTTCGGCTATGGCGCGGTGATAGTGCTGTCGCTTTATCTCGCCATCTATCCGGGCTTGGCCACGCTGGGCGCATGGTGGTTGCGCGGACGGCTTAAAGCTGACGGCGCCTTGCGCTTCATCCTGCTTCTGGCGGCCTGCTGGATCGGCACCGAATATCTCCGCGCCACGCTGTTCACCGGCTTTGCCTGGAACCCGCTGGGCGTCGTCTGGATGCCGACCGGCGTGGCGCTCGCGGCGACGGTCATCGGTACCTACGGCCTTGGCGCGCTCGTAATCCTCGCCGCAGGCGCATGCCTGCTCGCGGCCCGCCGTCATCACCGCGCGGCCGCCGCGATGATCGCGCCGCTGTTGATCGTGGCGCTGTGGGGCTGGTTGTCCCCCGCGCCCGCCACGCCGCCCGGCGCGCCACGCATCCGCGTCGTCCAGCCCAATATCGGCCAGGATGAGAAATATTCGGCCGAACTGGAGCAGGCGCATTTCCGGACCCTTGCCGCCCTGTCGGGCAAACCCCGCCCCGCCCCACGCCTGATCTTCTGGCCAGAAGCAGCGATTCCGGCCTATCTCGACATGGAACCGGCGTGGCGCGACCGCCTTGCCGGCCTGCTCGGCCCCGGCGATCTGCTGATGACCGGCGCGACGAAGGTCTATTTCCGGCAACAGGACAAGGGCGGCTATAGCGAAAATGTGCTGGCGGGCGCCAATAACAGCCTGTGGATCGTTACGCCGGATGCGCGCCTGATTGGCCGCTACGACAAGGCCCATCTCGTTCCCTATGGCGAATATCTGCCGATGCGCTCGATCCTTCAGCCGATCGGGCTGTCGCGGTTGGTGCCGGGCGATGCCGATTTCTGGCCCGGCCCCGGCCCCCAAAGCCTGTCCCTGCCCGCCACGCCCGGCCGCCCCGCTCTCAACATGGGCGTGCAGATTTGCTACGAAATCATCTTTTCAGGGCAGGTGGTCGACCCCGCCCATCGCCCCGCCTTCCTTTTCAATCCCTCCAACGACGCGTGGTTCGGCAGTTGGGGGCCGGTCCAGCATCTGGCGCAGGCCCGGTTGCGGGCCATGGAAGAAGGGCTGCCGATCATCCGTGCTACTCCCACAGGCGTATCGGCGGTCATCGATGCACGCGGGCATGTGCTCCATGCTCTGGGCCTCAACCGCGCGGGTTTCCTCGACAGCGGCCTACCGCCCGCGCTCGATCCCACGCCGTTTGCGCGGATCGGCAACTGGGCGCCACTTACCCTTATGCTCCTGCTCTTCGCCGTTGCGCTGTTGCGCCGCCCCATTGCCATGCGCCGCGGCAATAGCTAATAGGGGGCACATAAACATTTCTTTATATCGATTTTCCGCCTAGCCTTGTACGGGAGTCCCATGCGCAGCACTTATCTTTTCACCTCGGAGTCCGTCTCTGAAGGTCACCCCGACAAGGTCGCGGACCAGATCAGCGACTCGATCGTGGATCTGTTCCTGTCCAAGGATCCCGAAGCCCGTATCGCCTGCGAAACGCTGACCACGACCCAGTTGGTCGTCCTCGCCGGCGAAATCCGCTGCAAGGGCGTCTATGAAAATGGCGAATGGGCGTCCGGCGCGCAGGAAGAAATCGAAGCGACCGTGCGCAACACCGTGCGGGAAATCGGTTATGAGCAGGAGGGCTTCCACTGGAAAACCTTCCGCTTCGAAAACAACCTTCACGCGCAGTCCGCGCACATCGCGCAGGGCGTCGATGCCAGCGGCAACAAGGATGAAGGCGCCGGCGATCAGGGCATCATGTTCGGCTACGCTGCCGACGACACGCCCGACCTCATGCCCGCGACCCTCTATTACAGCCACAAGATCCTGGAAATGATGGCCGCCGACCGCCACAGCGGCGCCGCTCCCTTCCTGGAGCCGGACGCCAAGAGCCAGGTGACCCTGCGCTACGAAGGCAGCAAGGCCGTCGCCGCGACTGCGATCGTCGTTTCGACCCAGCACGCCAAGGGCTATGACGAAGGCGCCAACGAAGCCGAACTGCACGCCTACGTGAAGTCGGTCGTGGCCAAGGTCATTCCGGCAGCCCTGCTCAGCGACGAAACCGTCTATCACATCAACCCGACCGGCAGCTTCGAGATTGGCGGCCCTGACGGGGACGCGGGCCTGACGGGCCGCAAGATCATCGTCGACACCTATGGCGGCGCTTCGCCCCATGGCGGCGGCGCATTCTCCGGCAAAGACCCGACCAAGGTCGACCGCTCGGCCGCCTATATCACGCGCTATCTTGCCAAGAACATCGTCGCCGCCGGCCTTGCCCAGCGCTGCACGATCCAGCTCGCCTACGCCATCGGCGTCGCCAAGCCGCTGTCGCTCTATGTCGACACGCATGGCACCGGCACCGTGGGCGACGACAAGATCGAGGAAGCGATCGGCAAGATCGAAAAGCTGGGAGGCCTGACCCCGCGCGGCATCCGCACGCATCTGGGCCTCAACAAGCCGATCTACAAGAAGACCGCCGCCTATGGCCATTTCGGCCGCAAGCCCGAAGGCGACTTCTTCCCTTGGGAAAAGACCGACCTGGTCGACGACCTGAAGGCTGCGCTCTGATCCATCGAGCCGATTGAATGAAAAGGGGCGCGGGATTGATTTCCGCGCCCCTTTTCAGTTCAGGATCAAACTGACCAGATCGGCGGACGGCACGCCTGCCGATCGCAGAAAGCCCTGATAATAATCGCACCCCTCGCGCGCCAGCAGGTCATGCTGCTGCTGGGTTTCGACCCCTTCCGCGATCACCTTCAACCCCAGCGATTTCGCCATGTTGATGACACCCCGCACGATGATGCGGTCCCGCGCCGTGCCAGCGATATCCTGCGCCAGCCCGCTGTCGATCTTGAGATAATCCAGCGGCAGGTTCTTGAGATAGGCAAGGCTCGAATAACCCGTACCGAAATCGTCGATCGCCACGGCCAACCCTTCGCCCCGCAGCGCCGTCAGCAGCTCGGCCGCCGCCGCCACATTCTCGATCAGTCCGCTTTCGGTAATCTCCACCGTCAGGCGCGATCGCGGAAAACCGCTTTCATCGACGATGCCGAGCAGGTCGCTCATGAAATCGGGCTGGGCGATATCCGCCGCCGTGACGTTGATCGACAGCCTCAGATGCGACAAGGCGCGCGGCCAAGCGGCAGCCTGCCCCAGCGCTTCGGCCTGGATGTGCGCCGACAGCGGCAACATATAATCGGACCGTTCCGCCGTTGCGAACAATATGCCTGCGCCCAGCGGCCCATAATGGGGATGGTTCCATCGGGCCAGCGCCTCCACGCCGCTAATCTCTTCGGACCCGACCGGATATTGCGGCTGAAACACGATGCTGATCTCGCCCCGGTCGAGAGCAAGGCGCAGGTCGGTTTCCAATTGGTCGGGATCGACCTGACGGCTGTGCCGATCGGCGGACAGGATGCGGATACCTTCCCCGCCCGCCTGCCGCGCATCGGCGAGCGCGGTGCCCGCGCGGCGCAACAGGTGCGTGGCGTCATCCTCCGGCCGGGCCTGCGCAATACCGCAACGCGCGGTCAGGCGGATCAGGTGATCGCCCGCACTGAACGGCCGCCCGATTGCGCTGATCGCTTGTCGCGCCAGGAAGGTCGCCCGGTCATTGCCCGCCGCTTCGCCGGTCAGTCCGATCAGAAATTCGGTGCCGGTGATCCGCGCTACCATCGCACCGGGGACGACATCGTCGACCATCCGCTCGATCCGTCGCGCAATCCGCCCCAACAGAGCGTCCCCGACGACCTGGCCATAGGCCGCATTCATCCGGTCGAACTGACTGATCGATAGCAGCAGGATGGTGGTGGCCAGACCTGTGCGCCGCTCCAGCCAGTCGAGCGCCGCCTGCCGCGACCATAGCCCGGTCAGATAATCGCGACTGGCCAGATCGCGGTCCTGCGTTTCGGACAGCCATTCGACGTCCGCTGCGATCACGCCATCCTCGACCCGCAGATGGTGGACCAGCCGATTGCCGGGTCGACCGGGCAGCGCATGGGCGAGCGCCGCAGGGCGCCCCGCCCGCATCATCGCCCGCAACGCCACCAGCACCGCACGTCGTTCGGCGCGTGGCATCCGCCGCAACAGCGCCGCCACCCGGATACGCGGGTCCGCCAGTTCAAGATGCCGGGCCAGACTGTCACTCAGCCGCAGCACGGAATCGGCACGCCCCAATTCCCAATAAAGTGCGTCGCCGCGCCTAATACGCTGCGCGCGCTGGCTGTGGGTCGCCCCGCCACCCAGTCGCTCGACCAAACGCTGCGCCGATCCCAATGTGGCGCGCAACGACGCTTCGGTAACCGGAGCGACCAGAAAATGCGTTGCGCCAGCCGCCAACAAGTCTGGAATGGCGCCTACCTTGTCGGCATCGACCAGCACCACCAGCGCCCCGCCGCCCGCTTCCATGGCAGGCACCAGCGGACCGAGCCATTGCGCGACGCTCTCTTCCGCGCGCATGTCCACCAAAGCCACCTGCGCCTCGCTACGCAAATAGCGCTGCGGTGCCTCGCGCGCGCGCCGCGCGCCAATCGCGCGCCAGCCTGCCAATCGCGCGGCATCACATAATCCGTCCCTATCGCCCGCAGACAATATGAACAGGCTACGTTGCCCATCTGCGGCGCTATCTCCGCTCAATATTTTGTTCCCCTGGCGCCGCGCATCGCACCGCCTTAGCAATGATGGGTTACCGACCTCTTGCCCGTCCCGCAACTGCCTGTCCCGTAACTGCCTGTCCCGCCACCGTTCGTGCCGAAACCAGCGCTGCTTGCGCTGGCCAATTCCATCGCCTAGCTAAGGATCATGGCCATGGCCGATCCATCCTCCGCGCACCTGACTGACGGCCTTGGCCGCCGGATCACTTATTTGCGTATTTCCGTGACGGATCGCTGCGATCTGCGCTGCCGCTATTGCATGGCGGAACGGATGCAGTTCCTGCCGAAAAATCAGGTTCTCACTCTGGAAGAGATCGCCCTGCTGGCGGATTTGTTCATTGCGCGCGGTGTCACCAAGATACGATTGACCGGCGGAGAACCGCTGGTGCGGCGTGACATAGGCGACCTGGCGCATCGCATCGGGCGGCATTTGGGCCAGGGCCTCGACGAACTCACTCTGACCACCAATGGCGTCAGGCTCGCGGTCCATGCCGACATGCTGCACGACGCCGGCGTCCGGCGCATCAATGTCAGCCTCGACAGCCTCGATGCCGCCCGTTTCGCCCATATCACGCGCGGGGGTGATCTCAACGCCGTGCGACAGGGGCTTGATGCGGCAGCGGAGGCCGGACTGGCGGTCAAAATCAACATGGTCGCGCTCAAGGGCATCAATGACAACGAAATCCTGCCGATGCTGCGCTGGTGCAATACGCAAGGATTCGATCTGACTCTTATCGAAACCATGCCGCTCGGCGACATCGAAGGGGATCGCGCGGACAATTATCTGCCGCTCACCCATGTGGTCGACACGATCCGGCAAAGCCATGCCCTTACCCCTCTCCCCCATCGTACGGGCGGCCCGGCGCGCTATCATGCGGTGGAAGGGATGCAGGTCCGGCTGGGCCTCATCACCCCGCTCACCAATAATTTTTGCGCCGACTGCAATCGCATCCGCATGACATGCGAAGGCAAGATCTTCATGTGCCTGGGCCATGAGGATCATGTCGATTTCAAAACGGCGTTGCGCGAAGGCGGCCTGCCTGCGGTCAACCCCTTGATCGACCGCGCCTTGCGCCTCAAGCCTGCCAGCCATGACTTTCACATCGGCCTTGGCGAAACGCACCCCGCCACACGGCGCCACATGAGCGTGACCGGCGGATGAGTGATGAACCAAGGCGCGCTCTGGTCGCGTCCCCTACCCAGGCGGCCAAGGCTGCGGAAGAACGGCTGCGCGCGGCGTACGACTTCGTGCCACTCGACCAGGCCGACATGATCATTGCGCTGGGCGGCGACGGCTTCATGCTGCAAACGCTCCACGCCATGCTGGAAGGACGGCGGATCGTTCCGATATTCGGCATGAACCTGGGCACGGTCGGCTTCCTGATGAACGAATGGCGGCTCGAACGGCTCGACCAGCGGCTGGAAAAGGCCAAGAGCTTCAAGGTCAATCCGCTCCGCATGACCGTAGATACGGTGGATGGGGAGCAATTTTCGATCCCCGCGATCAACGAAGTGTCGTTGTTGCGCGAAACCCGTCAGACCGCCAAGCTGGAGGTCCAGGTCAACGGCCGCGCCGTATTGCCCGAACTGGTGTGTGACGGCGTGCTGGTGGCGACACCGGCCGGATCGACAGCCTATAATCTGTCCGCCCATGGTCCTATCCTGCCACTGGGGTCCGCCCTGGTCGCGCTGACCCCGATCAGCCCGTTCCGCCCTCGCCGCTGGCGTGGTGCGATCCTGCCTGAAAATACCGTCATTCGCTTCACCGTGCTCGACCCCGTCAAGCGCCCGGTCAGCGCCGTGGCCGACCAACGCGAAGTGCGCGACGTCTCCAGCGTGGAAATTCGCATCGACCGCGCAACGCCGCTGACCCTGTTGTTCGACCCCGAACACACGCTCGACGACCGTATCGCGGCCGAGCAATTCATCGCTTGAAAGCACGATAAAAAAACATGGCATTAGCGCTTGCCAGATCGAGAAAACCGCTGCTATAGGCGCGGCCTGCCCAGTGAGAGCCGGGCTGCTCCCTGATAGCTCAGCGGTAGAGCATTCGACTGTTAATCGAATGGCCGTAGGTTCGAATCC
>JAECRT010000011.1:34716-45803 GCA_016000085.1 Sphingomonadaceae bacterium | reverse complement strand
GAGAGCAGCGCCATGATGTCGCGGCGGCGGGCATCGATGACTGCCGGATCGTCGGTCGCGCCCTCCACGCCGTTGTTCCAGCTGAGATTTTCGCCATGACCGTCGCGATTCTGTTCGCCATTGGCCAGGTTGTGCCGCTGTTCATAGGCGGTGACGTCGGCCAAGGTGAAGCCGTCATGGGCAGCCAGGAAATTGACGCTGCGGGTGGTGGCTCCACCGAAAATATCGGCTGACCCGGCCAGCCGCGTGGCTAAAGCGCCCAACATGCCCGCATCGCCGCGCCAGAAACGGCGCATGTCGTCGCGATAGCGGTCGTTCCATTCGATCCAGCCTTCGCCGAAATTCCCCAATTGATACCCGCCCGGACCGATATCCCATGGCTCGGCGATCAGGATGCGATCGGCCAGCACCGGGTCGGCCAGCATGTCCTGCAACAACGGAGCCTGGCGGTCGAAGCCGTGCGGCATCCGTCCCAGCGCCGGGCCGAGGTCGAAGCGAAAACCGTCGACGCCCGCTTGTTGCACGCAAAGACGCAGCGAATCGAGGATCAGACGGCGCACCATCGGTTGATTACAGGCGATGCTGTTACCCGTGCCGGTATCGTTGATGAGCCGCCCGTCGGGTTCATGGCGGAAATAGTCGCGCGCATTGAGGCCGCGCAGCGACAGGGTCGGGCCTTCGCGGTCGCTTTCGCCGTCATGATTATAGACCATGTCGAGGATGACGCCGATCCCCGCGTCGTGCAGCGCCGCCACCGTCGTACGCAGTTCGGCCCAGCCACCCGGCGCAAGACGCGGGTCGAGCGCCAGATAACTGACCGGATTATAACCCCAATAGTTGGTGAGGCCCAGCGGCCCCAAATGACGCTCATCGATCCAGGCGTTGATCGGCATGAGTTCAACGGCCGAAACATGCAGGCTTTGAAGATGCGCGATCACCGCCGGATGGGCGAGCGCGGCGATGGTGCCGCGCTGCGCCTGGGGCACGTCTGGATGCAGCATGGTGAAGCCGCGCACATGGAGTTCATAGATCAGCCCGCCGGGCGTAAAATGCGGCGGCATGGCGGGGAGCGGCGCGGACTGCGCCTCCACCACAGCCTTGGGCATCAGCGGCGCAGTGTCGCCCCCCTGCCCGCGCGGCGCGGCCAGCGCGGGATCATAGGCGAAGGCGCGGTCGATGGCGGTAGCATAAGGATCAAGCAGCAGCTTGGCGGGATCAAACCACCACCCCGCGCCCGGATCATAAGGGCCGTCCGCGCGGATGCCGTAGCGGGCGCCTGCGCCAGCGCCCGGTGCCTGCCCGCGCCAGACGCCATCCTGCCCCCGGACCATGGGCAAGCGCGTCTCGCGATCCTCCCCATCGAACAGGCACAACCAGAGTTGCGCGGCGTCGGGTGACCAGATGGCGACATCCACGCCAGTCGTAGTGAGGCGCGGCGGGCCTGCGCTCACGCCGCCCCGGCGAGCAGCGATCGGTAAAGCGCGGCATAGCGCGCGGCGCTGTTCTCCCATGACACGTCAGCGCGCATCGCCGCGCGCTGCATCCCTTGCCAGATCGGCTTGTTCCGATGGAGATGCACCGCGTGCGCAATCGCGCCGTGCAGTGCCAGCGGATCGGACGGCGCGTGGAGGATGCCGGTCGCCACGCCTGCGCTCATCGCCGCTGCATTGGCGTCGATCACCGTGTCGGCCAGCCCGCCGACCCGCGCCACCACCGGCAAGCAGCCATAGCGCAACCCGTAAAGCTGGGTCAGGCCGCACGGTTCGAAGCGCGAGGGGATGAGGATGGCGTCGCCGCCCGCCTGCATCAGGTGAGACAGCGGCTCGTCATAGCCGATGCGCACGCCGATCCGCCCGCGATGCCGCTCCGCCGCGCCCAGGAACGCGCCCTCCAGCGGATGATCGCCCGATCCCAGCACGGCGAGCTTACCGCCCAGCCCGACCAGATGGTCGATCGCGCCGGTCATCAGGTCCATGCCCTTTTGCCAGGTCAGGCGACTGACGATGACGAACAGCGGCGCGTCATCGGCGTCGAGGCCGAACTGCTTTTCCAGCGCCCGGCGATTGGCGGCGCGACGGGACAATGTGCGGGCGTTATAGCCTTTGGCGATCAGCGCGTCGTCGGCCGGGTTCCAGATGGCGGTATCCACCCCGTTCAATATGCCGTGCAGCCGGTCGACCCGGCCGTTGATGAGGCCGTCGAGGCCCATGCCATGGACGGGGGATCGGATTTCTTCGGCATAGGTAGGGCTGACCGTCGTGATCGCATCGGCGGAAACAAGACCGGCCTTCAGATAGCCGGTGCCGCCATAATATTCGACGCCATCGACGCCCCAGGCTTCGGGCGGCAGGCCCAGCGCATCGAATATCGCCGCGTCATAGCGGCCCTGAAAGGCGAGGTTATGGATCGTCACGACCCTGGGCACCGCATGGGCCGGGCCAAAACGCATATAGGCGGCGGTCATCGCCGCCTGCCAGTCATGGACATGGACGATGTCGGGCCGCCAGCCCTTCACCCCGTCCGCCGCAATGTCCGCGCCCACGCGCGACAGGGCGGCGAAGCGACGCCAGTTGTCGCCCCAGTCATTGCCGCCATCGTCGCCATAGGGACCGCCTTCACGCGTGAAGAACGCGGGCGCGTCGAGCACCAACAGGTCCAGCCCATGCACGCTGGCGGCCAGCAACGTCGCGGGCGCGCCGAACAGCGCGTCGTAACGGCGCACGACCTTGGCCTTGCCGATCCGGGCGAGGACGGCGGGATAGCCCGGCACCAGCGTGCGCGTCGACACACCCTGCCCCGCCAGCGCGCCGGGCAGCGCGCCCGCGACATCGGCCAGCCCGCCTGTCTTGATGAGCGGATAGATTTCAGATGCGACGGAAAGCAGCTTGATCGTCATGTGCTCAGGCAACCAGCCGTTCGATCATCGGCTGGGTCACCAGGCATATGCCACTGTCTGTCCGGCGGAAGCGCTGGGCGTCATAATCGGGATTTTCACCGATGATGAGGCCCGGGGGAATGATGATCCCCGAATCCAGCACGCATTTGTGCAGCCGCGCGCCGCGTCCGATCTCGCAATTGGGCATGATGACGCTTTCGGTGACGGACGAGAAGCTGTGCGTGCGTACGCCCGAAAACAGCAGGCTGCGATGAAGCGAGGAGCCGGAAACGATGCACCCGCCCGCCACCAGCGAGGATGTGGCCGACCCGCGCCGCCCATCCTCATCATGCACGAACTTGGCGGGCGGCGTGACTTCGGAATAGGTCCACAGTGGCCAGCTGCGGTCGTACAGATCCAGCGAAGGCACGACATCGGTCAGATCGATGCTGGCCTGCCAATAGGCGTCGATCGTACCGACATCGCGCCAATAGGGTTCCCTTTCGCTTTCCGCCCGTATGCAACTGCTGGAAAAGCGATGGGCGACGGCTTTGCCATGCTGGACGATATAGGGGATGATATCGCCGCCAAAGTCGCGCTTGCTGGCCGAATCATCTGCGTCGCGACGCAATTGTTCGATCAGGAAACGGGTCTGAAAGACATAGATGCCCATCGACGCCAGCGCCATGTCGGGCTGGCCGGGAATGGCAGGCGGATTTTTGGGCTTTTCGACGAAGGCGGTGATGACGTCCTGCTCATCGACATGCATCACGCCAAAGCCGCTCGCTTCCCGGCGCGGCACTTCCAGGCAGCCCACGGTCACGTCCGCGCCGCTGTCCACATGCTGCTGGAGCATGAGTTCATAGTCCATCTTATAAACATGATCGCCCGCCAGCAGCACCATATATTCGGGCGCATAGCTTTCGATGATGTCGATATTCTGGAACACGGCGTCGGCTGTTCCTTCATACCACTGGCTTTCCGAAACGCGCTGGCTGGCGGGCAGGATGTCGAAACTCTCGTTGCGTTCGGGGCGCAGGAAGTTCCAGCCGCGCTGCAAATGGCGGATCAGCGAGTGGGCCTTATATTGCGTCGCCACGCCGATGCGGCGGATACCGCTGTTCAGCGCATTGGACAGGGCGAAATCGATGATCCGCGCCTTGCCGCCGAAATGCACCGCGGGCTTCGCACGCCTGTCGGTCAGTTCGGCGAGCCGACTGCCGCGCCCTCCCGCCAGCACATAGGCCATGGCGTCGCGCGCGATCGGCTGGTGTCTCGTCTGCATTATGGGCCTTTCCTCATATCTGCCCACGATCGCCTACACGCGTCCGTTGGTGTCACACATCCAGTTCCAGCATCAGCGTGGCGAAGGGCGGAATGGTGATGTTCGCCCACCCGCTTTCATCCGCCATGACCACGCCCATGTTCCCCACGCCGCTGCCGCCATAGTCCGCCGCGTCGCTGTTCAATATCTCGGTCCAGCGCCCCGCGCATGGCAATCGCATGCGATAGCCATGCCGCAGGACAGGGGTGAAATGGCTGACCACGACAATTGGTTTCGCACCGGGCGCGCGCCGTTGCCAGGCAAAGACCGAATCCGCCGCCGCATCGACCAGCACCCATTCGAACCCTTCCCGCTCGCAATCACGCGCATGGAGCGCGGGGCGGCTGCGGTAAAGATGGTTGAGGTCGCTCACCAGTTGCTGCACGCCACGATGCGGCCCATGGTCGGTCAGGTGCCAGTCGAGCGCCCGCTCCTCGCTCCATTCGTTACGCTGGGCAAATTCCTGCCCCATGAACAACAGCTTCTTGCCCGGATAGCCCCACATCAGACCATAATAGGCGCGCAGGGTGGCGAATTTCTGCCAGTCGTCGCCCGCCATCTTGTGCAACAGCGACGATTTGCCATGCACCACCTCGTCATGGCTCAGCGCCAGCACGAAATTTTCGTCAAAAGCGTAGAGCAGCCCAAAGGTGATGTCGTCATGATGATGGACGCGATGCACCGGATCACGCTGCAAATAGCGCAGCGTGTCGTGCATGAAGCCCATATTCCATTTGAAGCCGAAGCCCAGCCCGCCGCTGTGCGTCGGTTGCGACACACCCGGCCAACTCGTCGATTCCTCGGCAATGGTCATGACGCCGGGGTGGCTGCCATAGAGCGTCTTGTTGAGTTGCTGGAGGAAGGCGACCGCCTCCACATTTTCGCGCCCGCCATGGTCGTTGGGAATCCATTCCCCCGCCTTGCGCGAATAATCGAGATAGAGCATCGAAGCGACCGCATCGACGCGCAGCCCGTCGATATGGTAGCGTTCGGCCCAGAACAGCGCGTTATTGACCAGGAACTGCACCACTTCACGCCGCCCGAAATTATAGATGGCCGTGTTCCAGTCGGGGTGGAATCCCTTGCGCGGATCGGCATGTTCGTACAGCGCCGTGCCGTCGAAATGCGCCAGGCCATGTTCGTCGGTCGGAAAATGGGCCGGCACCCAGTCGAGCAGGACGCCCACGCCCGCGCGATGCGCGCCATCGACGAAGCGCGCGAAACCCGCCGGATCGCCAAAGCGCGCGGTCGGCGCATATAGGCCCAGCGTCTGATAGCCCCAGCTGGGATCATAGGGATATTCGCTGATCGGCAAAAATTCGATATGGGTGAAACCCATGCCCACGACATAGGGGATCAGCCGGTTGGCCATTTCGTCCCAAGTCAGGAAATCGCCCTGATCGTCGCGCTGCCATGACCCGGCATGCACTTCGTAGATCGAGACGGCCTCGCGCCGGGCATCCGCCTTGCGCCAATAGTCGCGATGGCGCGCATCGCCCCATATATGGTCGGGCGAGCCCGCGACGATCGAGGCGGTCGAGGGGCGCAGTTCGGACTTGAAGGCGTAGGGGTCGGCCTTGAGCGGCAACACCACGCCATCCGCGCCGACAATCTCGAACTTGTAGGGGCTACCCGGCTCCACCTCCGCCAGGAAGATTTCCCACACGCCCGCATCGGCGCGACGGCGCATCGGCGCGCGGCGGCCATCCCAGCGGTTGAAGTCGCCCACCACCGATACGCGCCGGGCATTGGGCGCCCAGAGCGCGAAATGCACGCCGACCACGCCTTCATGGGTCAGTACATGCGCGCCCAGCTTGTCGAACAGGCGGCCGTGCGATCCTTCGGCGAAATAATGATCGTCCATCGGCCCCAGCACCGGGCCAAAGCCATAGGGGTCGATCATCGCATAATCGCTGCCGTCCGCATAATGAGCGACATAGCGCAGCGGCTGGCGCTTGCGGATCGTCACCTTGCCATGGAACAGCCCACCCGGATCGATCTGCGCCAGTTCACCCACGGCCTTGCCGTCCAGCGTCTGCGCGATGACGCGGACCGCATCGGGCAACAGGACGCACGCGGTGAAGCCCCCCTTCCCCCCGGAAGCGTCCGCCGGATGTACGCCGAACAGCGCAAAGGGATCATCCTCGCGACCCCGCACCAACCGATCGATCTGCTCCGGCGTTGGCGTCACCTCTATCCCTGCGCTCCGCTCACGGCAGTATCTTCCAGATGTCGGTCGCATATTCGCGAATCGTGCGGTCCGACGAGAACCACCCCATCCGGGCGACATTGTGGATAGCCTTTTTCGCCCACAAAGACTGATCCGTCCAGAGCGTATCGACATCGCGCTGCGCGGCGGAATAGCTGTCGAAATCGGCGGCGAGCATGAACCAGTCATGGTCGTAGATACCCTGGATCAAGCCCTTGTAGCGATCCGGGTCATCGGGCGAGAATACGCCGCTGGCGATGGCGTCGAGCGCCTGCGCCAGTTCGCGGCTCTGGCCGATCACCTCGCGCGGGGTATAGCCATTGGCGCGGCGGGCATTCACTTCCTGCGCGGTCAGGCCGAAGATGACGATATTATCCTCACCCACATGGTCGCGCATTTCGACATTGGCGCCGTCCAGCGTGCCGATGGTCAGCGCGCCATTAACCGCGAACTTCATGTTACCGGTGCCCGATGCTTCCATCCCGGCAGTCGAAATCTGTTCGGACAGGTCGGCGGCCGGGATCATCACTTCCGCCATGGACACATTATAGTTGGGAATGAACTGCACCTTGAGCAGCCCCTGCACCGCCGGGTCGTAATTGACCGCGCGCGCGACATCGCCCGCCAGTTTGATGATGAGTTTGGCGTTATGATAGCTGGGCGCCGCCTTGCCGCCGAACAGCTTGACGCGCGGCACCCAGTTTTTCTCCGGGTGCGAGCGGATCTGGTCGAAGAGCGACACCGCTTCGATGATGTTGAGCAACTGCCGCTTATACTCGTGGATGCGCTTGATATGGATGTCGAACAGTGCCGACGGGTCGATCCGGGCGTTGACCCGCTTGCGCAATATGTTCGACAGGGCGACCTTGTTCGCTCGCTTCACGGCGAGGAATTTTTCCTGAAAACTGCTGTCGTCGGCGAACACGTCGAGATCGAGCAACGCTTCGGGATCATCCATGAACCTGTCGCCGATCGCCTCGCGGATCAGCCCGGTCAGACCCGGATTGCACTGCATCAGCCAGCGGCGGAACGTGACGCCATTGGTCTTGTTGTTGATCCGCGTGGGATAGAGTTTGTGCAGTTGCGCAAAGACCGTGACCTTCATCAGGTCGGTATGCAGCGCGGACACGCCATTGACGCTGTGCGACCCGGCAAAGGCCAGATTGCCCATGCGCACGCGCCGGTCGCCGCCTTCATCGATCAGCGAGATGGCCCCGATCGCGCCGTCGTCAAACTGGCCCGACCGACGCGCTTCCGCGAGCAGACGGCTGTTGACGGCATAGACGATCTGCATATGGCGCGGCAGCAGCCGTTCGAACAACGGCACCGGCCAGCTTTCGAGCGCTTCGGGCAGCAGCGTATGGTTGGTGTAGCTGAAGGTGCGCCGGGTAATGTCCCACGCCTCGTTGAAATCGAAGCCATGATCGTCGAGCAGGATGCGCATCAATTCCGCGACCGCCACTGCGGGATGCGTATCGTTGAGCTGGATCGCCGCCTTGTCCGCCAGCGTATGGATGGTGTCGAAATATTGGATGTGCCGCCGCACGATGTCCTGGATCGAAGCGGACACGAAGAAATATTCCTGCCGCAGGCGCAATTCCTGCCCCGCAGCCGAACTGTCGGCGGGATAGAGAACGCGGGTCAGCGCTTCGGCGCGGTTGCTTTCGGACAGGGCGCCGACATGGTCGCCCGCGTTGAATTTATCGAGCAGGATCGGATCGATCGGCTGGGCTTCCCACAGCCGCAGCGTGTTGATCCGCTTGCCGCGCCAGCCCGCAATCGGCGTGTCATAGGGCGTGGCGATGACGCGCTCGGTCGGCTTCCACTGCATCTGGTGCGGACCGGCATCCTCATTTTCCGCCGGATCGACACGGCCGCCAAAGCCGACTTCATAGTTCGCTTCGCGCCGCTCAAATTCCCACGGATTGCCGTGCGCCAGCCAGGTTTCGGGCAGTTCCACCTGCCAGCCGTCCGAAATCTCCTGCCGGAACATGCCGTTCACATAACGGATGCCATAGCCATAGGCAGGCACATCGACCGTCGCCATGCTTTCCATGAAACAGGCGGCCAGTCGGCCCAGGCCGCCATTGCCGAGCGCCGCGTCCGGCTCCAGCGCGGCGATGATGTCGATGTCGACCCCCAGCGAGGCGAGCGCAGCCTGCAATTCGTCCAGCATTTCCATGTTGGACGCCGCATCGCGCATCAGGCGACCGATCAGAAATTCAAGGCTCAGATAATAGACGCGCCGCCCCTGCTCCTCATAGGTTTTCTGGGTGGAGGTGATCCATGCGTCGATCACGCGATCGCGAATGGCGAGGATGACGGCATGGAGCCAGTCGTGCGGCTTGGCGGCGGCGGCATTCTTGCCGATACGATAGGTCAGCCGCTCGACGATCTCATGAGCGAGGACTTGCGGGTCCACCTGTCGCGGCGCGGGTTTGGGAAGCGTGGTCTGGCCCTTGAGGTTCATGGCGAGCGGTTCCCCCTGTTGAGTCACCGCGATGATGGCACAGCGATCGTGCGCGCGCCAACGCCATTTTTGCAGCGCAGCAATTATTTCTGTGCCGTTTCGCGGCGCTTCATCCTATCCCCGTCGCACCAGCGCTTCCCGCACCCCAGCGCGCAGTTGCGCGCGCACCGGATAGGCGCTCGACGGCAACAACTGGGTCATGAAGATGCCGATCAGCCGTTCGACCGGATCGATCCAGAAATAGGTCGAAAATACCCCGCCCCAATAATATTCCTGACTTTCCAGCTCCATGGCGAAGCCCAGGCCAAAGCCCACGCCCTGATAGTCCGCTTCGCTGAACATGGCGCTGGACAGGCTGGCCAGATCGCCACCGCCCGGCAGGTGATTGCGCCGCATCTGCGCCACCGTTTCAGCGCGCAACAGCCGCGCGCCATCCAGTTCCCCGCCGCGCAGCAGCATCCGGGCAAAGCGATGATAATCCGCCACACCCGACACCAGTCCGCCGCCACCCGACAGGAAGCGCCCCTCCCGCCGCCAGCCGCTGCGCGCACCGATATCGGCAACCTCGCGCGCGCCCGTCTCGTCCAGTCGCCAGGCGTCGGTCATGCGATCGGCCTTCGCGTCGGGCAGCATGAATGTCGTGTCGACCATCCCCAGCGGACCGAAGATGCGGTCACGAAACACGCTTTCCAGATCCTGCCCGGTCAACCGCTCGACCACCACGCCCAGCACATCGGTCGACACCGAATAATTCCACTGCTCACCGGGCGAAAACTCCAGCGGCAGGGTGGCGAGATCGGCGATAAACTCGTCCGATGTGCGCTTCTGTTGAAATTCGTCCAGATCAAGCGCGCGATAGCGTGCGTCGATAGGCGTGCGGCGCTGAAGCCCGTAGGTCAGGCCCGACGTGTGTCGCAAAAGGTCGACCATCAGCATCGGCCGCGCCAGCGCCGCGCCATCCAACCCAACGCGCAGGCTGGCAAATTCGGGAATGACATCCGTGACCGGTGTATCGAGGGCAACCTTTCCCTGTTCGACCAGCATCATGAACGCCACCGACGTCACCGGCTTGGTCATCGACGCGATGCGATAGAGCGCATCGGCGCGCAGCGGCTCTCCACTCGCCCGCGCCGCGCCGCGCGTGACCGTCACCAGCGGCTGCTCGTCGCGTGACAGCAGCAACTGCATATGGGGCAATTTGCCGGACGCCAGATAGGTACGGTCGAGAAAATCCACCAGCGCGGCGAGCCGATCCGGGTCCATGCCCGCCGCCTGCGCCGCCGCCCGATCCACACCGTCCGTCATAGTTTCACCGCTCCGCTGGTCCGTCCCGACATGCGCTAAAGCAGCGATCCGCACAGGTAAACAGCTTGCCGATTGCCAAATGGGCGGCCACCCCTCTATGGCAGGGCGCCAGAAGAGCTAGCACTGGACCCCGACAGGCATGGCCACCGGCCTTTCCGCGATATTCATGAGCAATCGGTCCGCCTTGCAGCGCTTTTTGCGCGCGCGCGGCGCAGGCGACGATGCCGAAGATCTGTTGCAGGACATCTGGATCAAGCTGGAGGCCAAGGATCTTGGCCCGGTTTCCGATCCGCTGCCCTATCTCTATCGCATGGCGAACAATCTGATGCTGGATCGCTACCGCTCCGCCACGCGGCGCGAACGGCGCGAACAGGATTGGGCCGGGGGCGCGGGCGGCGTGATGGCCGATCCGTCCGAAGATGTGCCGGTCGACGAACGGATGATATTGAATCAGCGTCTGGACGAAGCGCGCGCCGTGCTGCGTGACCTTGGCCCGCGCGTCGAACTGGTGTTCCGCCGCTTCCGCATCGAAGGGATGGGACAAAAGGCGATTGCCGACGAACTGGGTGTCAGCCTGACCACGGTCGAGAAGGACTTGCAGAAGGCCTATCGGGCGATGCTGACGCTCAAACAGAAAATGGATACGGAATGATGCCGTCGGCGACGTCACGCTCTGTAAGGGGCAAAATATGAACGGGGCTGCAACCATGACGAACGAGGAGGCGCTGGCGTGGGTTATCCGCACGCGCGATCCCGCCTTCACCGATTGGGAAGGTTTCACTCTGTGGCTGGAGGGCGACCCCACCCGCGCCAGCGCCTATGACACGCTGATGGCGGCGGATGCCGATCTGGCTGCGATCATCCCGCCCGAACCGGTCGTCATGCCTATTGCCGCCAATGATCC
>JAECRT010000011.1:26033-34616 GCA_016000085.1 Sphingomonadaceae bacterium | reverse complement strand
CTGGATTCGGGCGAGGCCGCCTTCACCGTGCGCCATGATGTCGCCAATCCGTTCCGCGTAACCGTGGGCGACGCGGTGTTCGAGGATGCCGGAACCATATTCAACATCGTCCATGCCGACGGCGCGACCCGGATCGGCGTATCGGAAGGCAAGGTTATCTATAATCCCAAGGCAGAGGCCATCGCCCTGCCCGCCGGACGCGGACTGGCCGACGATGCACAGGGGCTGCGTGTCATGGATGTCGCGCCCGACGCCGTGGCGAGCTGGCGACAGGGCCGTCTCGTTTATGCCAACGCGGCGGTGGGCGAAATCAGCCAGGATATCGGCCGCTCGCTCGGCATCGCGCTGACCGCGACGCCCGGCGCACAGGCGATGCGCTTCACCGGCACCATCCGGCTGGACAAGGACCCTGCGCGCTTCTTTGCCGGGGCTGCGCCACTCATGGGACTGACCGCCATACGCCAGGGCGACACATGGCTGCTGAAGGAAGGGCCAGCGAAAGAAGGGAATGGGCCGCAGATCTGATCTCCTGATCGTCACCGCCCTCGCCTGTGCGATCGCAGCGCCCGCGCAAGGGGCGGACAGACGGACTATCAGCATCGCCCCCGGCCGGCTGGGCGAGGCAATGATCGCGCTCGGCCGTCAAACGGGCGCCAGCATCGGCATGTCGGACCAGTCGCTTGCGGGCATCGCGACCCCGGCCGTCACCGGCAACCTGTCGATCGAAACCGCACTCAAACGCCTGCTGAAAGGCAGCCGCGCGACCGCCCGGCGGATCGATCGCAGCACATGGCGGATCGTGCGCGCCAGCCCCGCACCCGCCCCACGCCCCGCCGCGCCCGCGCTCATCGCTGCCGCCCCGGCGGAGGATCAACCCGCGGCCGAAATCATCGTCACCGCGTCGAAGCGCGACATACCCCTGCTGCGCTATGCCGGGGTGGTCGAAACACTGGACAATCGCGTCTTTACCAGCGGCGAAGCGGCGAGCGGCACCGCCACCCTGCTCGCGCGCGTGGCGAGCCTGAGTTCCACTCATGCGGGCAATGGCCGCAACAAGCTGTTCATCCGCGCCATCGCCGATTCCGGCGTCGCCGGGCCGACACAGGCGACCACCGGCCAATATCTGGGCGACATGCGGCTGAACTATGCCGCACCCGACCCCGACCTCAAACTCTATGACATAGGCCGGGTCGAAGTGCTGGAAGGGCCACAGGGTACGCTCTATGGCGCGGGGTCGCTGGGCGGCATCATCCGCATCATGCCCAACGCTCCCAATCTGGGCGAAACCGGCGGACAGATGTCCGCAGGACTATCGGCGGTGCAGCATGGCGATGTGGGTGGCGATCTGTCCGCGACGCTCAACCTGCCGATCGTCGCGGAAAAGATCGCGCTACGCATCGTGGGCTATGGCGTGCAGGAGAGCGGCTATATCGACGACGCCAATCGCCATAAGGATGACGTCAACCGCGTGCGTACCTGGGGCGGCCGCGCGGCGTTGCGCTTCGCTCCGGACGACGACTGGACCATCGACCTCAACGCCGTTTACCAGCATATCGACGGCGACGACGCCCAATATGCGACCCGGTCGGTCGGCCGCCTGCAACGCGCCTCCGCCGTGGCGCAGCCTTATGGGTCTGACTATCTGCTGGGCAATGTGCGGATCGAACGGCAGTGGGACAATCTGCGCTTCGTATCCTCGACCGGCTATGTCCGCCACCGCCTCGACGAAAGCTATGACGCGACCCAACCGGACGGCGCGCCCGCGATTTTTCGCCAGCATAATGATGTCGACATCTTCTCCACCGAAAATCGGCTGGTCCGCGATCTCGACAATGGCCTGGGCTGGATATTGGGCGCGTCCTATCTGCGCAGCAGTTCCAACCTTTACCGGTCGCTGGCATCCTTTGGTACGCCCCCGTCCATCCAGCCCGAAGTCATCCCCGGCGTCCCTCTTTATGGCCGGGGAATGCCTGCCGCCGCAACCGGCGTCCGCAATAGCGTGAAGGAAGCCACGCTGTTCGGCGAAGCATCCTTCGAACCCGTCAAGGGGCTGATCGCCACGTTCGGCGGCCGCCTGACCAACAGTCGCCTGTCCGGCGCGGCGCTCGATCCGGTCGCCGCGCTGTCCGCCGCCGATGTGGCGCGCGCCGAAGCGCAAGCCGACCGCAGCGAGACGATCTTCCTGCCCTCCGCATCGCTGCTGACCGACGCTATCCCCGGTGTCACTCTTTACGCCCGCTTCCAGCAAGGCTTCCGGCCCGGCGGTCTGGCCGTCGACGACCAGCGGGTGCGCCGGTTCCAGAATGACCGCGTCTCCACCTTCGAAGCGGGCTTCCGCAAGGGCGTGCCGGGGCGCGACACGCTCGCGCTCAGCGCCAACATCGCTTACACCGACTGGCGCGACATTCAGGCGGACGTGACCGATCGCATCGGCCTGCCCACCACCGCCAACATCGGCGATGGGCGCATCTACACCGGCGAAGCGCGGATCGTTGCCCGCCCGACCGCGCGCCTGACGCTGGACGGCAGCATCATCTATAATGACAGCCGCCTGACCCAGCCCGCGCAATTCCTGCGGGCCTTATCCTATAATGGCCGCTCGCTCAGTCTGCCCAATGTCGCCAATCTGAGCGGGCGCATCGCGTTCGACTATCGCGCGCCGATCGGCGATGCGACGGATTTTCACCTCAGCGGCTCTGCTCGTTACATCGGCAAGTCACGGCTGGGCGTGGGGCCAATTCTGGGCCAGACACAGGGCGACTATGTCGATACCAGCCTGACCGCCAGCCTGACGCGCGGGCCGCTGCAATATTCATTCTCGCTCACCAACCTGCTTGACAGCAACGGAAACCGTTTTTCACTTGGCACGCCCTTCGACCTGCGCACGGATTATTATACGCCTCTGCGCCCCCGGACGCTACGGATCGGGATAGACTTCGCTTTTTGAATATCCTTTCATCACAAAATAGAACGGTAATGTCCATTCGGCGTCGTCCCTCCGGCACGCGCGCGCACAGAATCAAGCGCGATACGCAAAGGGAGACAATATGCGACATCTACTGGCCTGCACGGCCATCGCTCCGGTTCTGGTGGCCCTGACGGTTGCTCAGGCGGCGGCGGAAACCACGATCGCCACAGCCACCACCAACCCGGTCAAGACGTCCACCATCGCGAACGGCGCGGCCGACGACATCACGATCAGTTCGGCCGGCACCATCACCCTGACCAGCGGCACCGCCGTCACCGTGGACAGCAACAACAAGGTGTCGAACGCAGGCACCATCACCATCAACGACGCCAATGATGTGACCGGCATATTGGTCGCGCCTGGCACCAGCGGCGCGATCACCAACAGCGGCTCGATCATCCTGACCGAAAATTACACCGCGACCGACACGGACAGCGATGGCGACGTCGATGGCGCCTTTGCCAAGGGCAGCGGCAAGAAGGGCATCTGGGTGCAATCCGGGGCGGCCCATGTCGGCGATATCGTCCATAGCGGCACGATCACGATAGAGGGCAACCAGTCCGCCGGGGTTCGGCTGGACGGCCCGCTGACCGGCAACCTGTCGACCAGCGGCACGACGACGATCACCGGCGATAACGGCCATGGCGTGCTGGCCAATGCCGTGACCGGCGCGGTCACTTTGCGCGGCGCGACGACCGTGGTTGGCGCGAACAGCATCGGCGCGGCGTTGCTGGGCGATATTGGCGGCACGCTCAAGATCCAGGGCAGCATTGTCAGCACCGGCTACCGCTCCACCACCCGTCCCACCGACGTCACCAAACTGGACGCCGACGACCTGTTGCAGGGCGGATCGGCCGTCGTGATCGCAGGTAATGTCGCGGGCGGCGTGATCTTCGACATTCCCCCGACGCTGAGCACGACGGATACCGACGTCGACAAGGATGGCCTGCTCGATAGCAGCGAAGGCTCTGCGGCCATCCTCACTTATGGGTCTGCGGCGGCGGTGCAGGTTGGTTCGGCCACCGCCGACACCACCATCGGCGCCGTCACTGGCGACACTTCAGGCTATGGCCTGATCGTCAAGGGAACGATCGCGGGCTATGGCATCTATGATGGCGTGGCCGCCAACGGCATGGTCATTGGCGGGCTGGGCGGCGACGTCAGCATCGCCAAGGGTATCAGCGTCAACGGCGCCATCGCCGCCCTGTCCTATGACAGCAGCGCCACGGCCCTGCGGTTGGGATCGGGCGCCAGCACGGGCGCGATCGACATCAGCGGCACGATCAGCGCAACCGGATCATCAAAGGCCGACACCGCCGCACGCGGCGTCGTCATCGATGCAGGCGCGTCGGTCGCTTCCATGACCGTCAGCGGCAACGTCAATGCCGTCGCGCTCGATACCAAGAATGGTACCGCGATCGCGATCCTCGACAGTTCCGGTACGCTCTCCAGCCTGTCCAACACAGGCAGGATCACGGCAACCGGCGGCAAGGATGGCGCGAACATCGCCATCGATCTGCGCGCCAACGCCACCGGCGTCACCCTGACGCAGGCGCTCGCCTCCGCGACCGCGACTGCGCCTTCGATCGTGGGCGACATCTATCTGGGGTCGGGCAATGATGTCGTCACGCTTTCGGCGGGCAGCATCGCAGGTGACCTGAACCTGGGCGGGGGCAATGACAGCCTCGCTTTGGCGGGGGCATCCAGCCTGACCGGCGATGTCGCCTTTGGTGGCGGCGACGCCAATCTGACGTTGGCCGACACCGCCAAGCTGACCGGCGCGGTCGATTTCGGCGGCGGTAGCGGCACGCTGACGCTGGGCGGCACATCCACCCTGTCCGGCGCGCTCAGCAACAGCGGCGGTATGGCGGTCGTGCTCAACGGCGGCACGCTTGCCGCCGCGAACAGCGGATCGGTGGCCCTCGCCTCGCTTTCCGCCAGCGGCACATCGACCATCGGTGTCACCATCGACGCGGCCAAGGGGACGCACACCCTCTATGACGTGGCTGGCGCAGCCAGCTTCGCCAGTGGATCGCAGGTCAAGGTTTCGCTGGCGCAGGTCGGCGGGGTCGATGGCGATTATGTCATCGTGCGCGCAGGCGCGCTCAGCGGATCGCCCACGCTCGCGACATCCACCACCCTGCCCTATATGTTCAAGGGGTCGGTCAACAGCGACGCAAGCGCGGGCACCGTCACCTTGTCGGTCGCGGCCAAGAGCGTAACGGAACTGGGCCTTACCGGATCGTTGGCGCGTGCCTATTCCGCGATCTTCAACGCGCTCGACAGTGACGCCGACATCGCCAACGCCTATCTGGCGGTCAACGATGGCAAGACGCTGAACGCCAATCTGCGCCAGATGCTGCCCGACCATGCGGGCGGCACCTTCGAGTCGGTAACGGCGGGATCGCGCGCGACGGCCCGCATCCTTTCTGATCCCAACGGCGTCTATCGCACGAAGGACGGCCAACTCGGCTTCTGGCTGCAACAGGTCGCCTTTGGCAGTTCCAAAAGCGTGGGCAGCACCGCATCCTATGACATTAACGGCTGGGGCGCAGGCGGCGGCGTGGAATATCTGACGGGTATCGGCGCGTTCGGGGGCGCCTTCGCCTATATCCATGGCAGCGATTCCAGTGGTGGATCGAACAATGCGGTCGATTCCGATCAATATGAACTCGCGGCGCACTGGCGGGGCCAATGGGGTCCGTTCCTGGCCTATGCCCGCCTGTCCGCCGCTCAGATCGACTTCAACGGATCGCGCCATTTCGACAATGGCGACATCACTCGCACGGCCAAGGGCAATTGGAAGGGTAAGCTCTACTCCGCAACGATGGGCGCCGCCTATCAGGCGCAGATGGGCCGCTTCAGCCTGCGTCCGGCGGTCGGCGTCGACTATTACCGGCTCAAGGAAGACGGCTATAGCGAAAATGGCGGCGGTGACGCCTTCAACCTGACCGTGCTGGGTCGCACCAGCGACGAAACCACCGCCAACGGCACCGTGACCGCAGGCTATGATTTCGGCAGCCTCGACAAGGAAGCCGGCTGGGTCCGGCTGGAACTGGAGGGCGGTCGCCGCCAGATCATTGGCGGATCGCTCGGCGACACAGTGGCCTATTTCAAGGGCGGCGAACGCTTCACCCTGGTTTCGGAAGATCGCACCAACGGCTGGACCGGCCGCGCGCGCATCTATGGCGGCACCGACACATTCCGGGTCGGTGGAGAGTTCGGCGCGGAGGAACAACAAAATCACGTCGCCATCTCATTCAGAGCGACGGTTAACTTCGTGCTGTGACGTCTTGATGTGGAATGGACGGGCCAACACCCCACAGACCCTCCCCGGTCCGTCCATTTCGCTCTGGCATGACGTCCTTCCCCAAGGATGCCGGGCATAAAAAGAGGGGCGTCGCTGGTCCCCCGGCGGCGCCCCTTATTGCATGTGGTCGGAAGGGCGGCGGAATTATCCGGCCAGCGCCTTCTTCACCAGTTCATTGACCACCTGCGGGTTGGCCTTGCCTTGCATCGCCTTCATCGTCTGACCCACGAAGAAGCCGAACAGCGCTTCCTTGCCGCCCCGATATTGTTCGACCTTGTCGCCATTGTCGGCCAATATCTTGGCCACCACTGCTTCGATCGCGCCAGTGTCGCTGGTCTGCTTCAGGCCGCGATCCTCGACGATCTTGCCCGCGCCGTCGCCCGTTTCCAGCATGATCTCGAACACTTGCTTGGCGAGGCTCCCCGACAGCGTGCCATCGGCAACCAGCGCCAGCAATTCCGCCGCCTGTGAAGGACTTACCGGACTTTCCTCCAACGACTTGCCAAGGCGATTGAGCGCACCGTACAGGTCGGACAACAGCCAGTTGGCGGTAGCCTTGGCGACGTCGCTTTCGCTCTTCTTCTGGATCTGCGCCGCCTGCGCCAACAGCCGTTCGAACCAGCGCGCCGTATCGGCGTCAGCCGTCAGCGTGGCGGCATTATAAGCCGACAGGCCCAGCGCCTGCTCATAGCGCTTGCGCTTGACGTCCGGCAGTTCGGGCAGCGACGCGCGACATTCGTCCAGAAACGCATCGTCCAGTTCCACCGGCAACAGATCGGGATCGGGGAAATAGCGATAGTCGTGCGCATCTTCCTTCGACCGCATCGACCGCGTTTCATTCCGATCCGGATCGTACAGACGGGTTTCTTGCACGATCTTGCCACCGGCCTCCAATATGTCGACCTGACGGTTCGCCTCGGTTTCGACGACCGCCATGACGAAGCGCACCGAGTTGACGTTCTTCGTTTCCGTGCGGGTGCCAAACTCCTCGCCGGGGCGACGGACCGACACGTTCACGTCGGCGCGCATCGACCCCTGATCCATATTGCCGTCGCACGACCCGACATAGCGAACGATCGTCCGCAGCTTCGCGAGATAAGCCCCTGCTTCGGCAGGCGAACGCATGTCCGGCTTCGACACGATTTCCATCAGCGCGACGCCCGACCGGTTGAGGTCGACATAGGAGCTGGTGGGATGCTGATCGTGCATCAACTTGCCCGCATCCTGTTCGACATGGATGCGCTCGACGCCGATCACCTTGGTGCTGGCTTCGGGATTTTTCTCGTCCAGCACGATCTCGATCTGCCCCTCGCCCACGATCGGGTGATAGAGCTGGCTGATCTGGTAGCCCTGCGGCAAATCGGCGTAAAAGTAGTTTTTGCGGTCGAAGCGCGACCATTTGTTGATTTGCGCGTCGATCGCCATGCCGGTGCGCACCGCCTGGCGGATGCATTCGCGGTTGGGCACGGGCAACATGCCGGGCATCGCCGCGTCGACCAGACTGACCTGCGTATTCGGCTCTGCGCCAAACGCGGTCGCCGCGCCGGAAAACAGCTTGGCGTTGGTGGTGATCTGGGCATGGACTTCCAGGCCGATCACGACCTCCCACTCGCCGGTTGCGCCCTGAACGCGATAGGTTGATTCAGTCATACTCACCACCACTTGTCCGGGCGCGCCGTAAAGCCCGCGCGTTCTTCAATCGCCAGCCCGGCGTTCAGCACGGTCTGTTCGTCCAGCGCCTTGCCGATGATCTGCAAGCCCAGCGGCAGGCCGCCCGCGTCCAGACCACCCGGCACCGACATCGCCGGCAACCCCGCCAGCGAAGCCGGCACGGTGAAGACGTCGTTGAGATACATGGCCAGCGGATCGGCCTGCTTCTCGCCCAGCGCAAAGGATGCGCTCGGCGCAGTCGGCGTCAGCAACAGGTCGCATTTTTCGAAAGCCCGGTCGAAATCGCGCGCGATCAGCGCCCGGACCTTCTGCGCCTGCGTATAATAGGCGTCATAGAAACCAGCCGACAGCACATAGGTGCCGATCATGATGCGACGCTTCACCTCCGGCCCGAAACCGGCGGCGCGGGTCGCGGCATACATGTCCTGCAACCCCGCCCCATCGGGCAGGTCGCGCTGGCCATACCGCACGCCGTCATAACGGGCGAGGTTGGACGACGCTTCGGCTGGCGCGATGATATAATAGGTCGGCAGCGCATATTGTGTGTGCGGCAGCGAGACCTCGACGATCTCCGCACCGGCATCCTTGAGCCAGGCAATCCCGCGATCCCACATCGCGGAAATTTCCGCGTTCA
>JAECRT010000011.1:23018-25933 GCA_016000085.1 Sphingomonadaceae bacterium | reverse complement strand
CGCCGCCGCTCCGCTTCCACGGTGAAATCACATTGCCGAAATAGCTCGTCTCGTTGGACGATCCCATCGCGAACTGGTCCAGGTTCAGCTTGCCCAGCATCCCCGCGCCCGCCGCCCACAGCTTGCCCGAAACGGTGGATTCATACGTCGGCACAAAGCCTTCGAGCATATGGCTCGCCGCAGTGGTCTGCACGCCTTCGGTGCAGAACAGGTCTTTCATGCCGATCGGCACGCCCGACAAGGGCTTGAGATCGCCCGAAGCGCGCGCGGCGTCGGCGGCATCGGCCGCGGCCAGCGCCTTCTCCGGCGTTTCCACGATGAAAGCATTCAGCGCCTTTGCGCCTTCGACATTGGTGTTGAAGCCCTGCGCCACTTCGCGCGCCGAAAAATCGCCTGCGCGAAAGCCATCACGGATTTCGGCGACGGTGAGGTCAGTCAAATTGGTCATTATTCGATCACCTTGGGCACCGCGAAAAAGCCGTGTTCGGCCTGTGGCGCGTTGGCCAGCACCTTGTCGCGGACATTGCCGTCGGTGACGACATCGTCGCGCAGGCGCAGCGTGTTGGGGATAACGGCGGTCATCGGCTCTATGCCGGTGACGTCCACCTCACCCAATTGCTCCACCCAGCCAAGGATGTTGTTGAGTTCGGGCACCATGGCCTCGGCTTCCGCATCCGTCACCGAAATGCGCGAGAGGCTGGCGATTTTTTTCACGGTCTGAAGGTCGATTGACATGGCCCGCCGCTAGCACCCGCTCCCGCCCGCTTCAAGCCTGTTCCGCGCCTCTTGCGCGCGCCCGTCCCTTGCGCCAGACAGGATGCAGCGAAAGGGGCATGACATGCCTCCACGATCGGAGAGCATGGGTGGCGCGCAAATTTCTATATATCATCGCAACCCTTGTGGTGCTGGTGATCGCGGCCCTGCTGGCCTATCGCATCTGGGGAACGCAGTTGATCCGCGCTGTAATGGTGCCGCGCGAAGCCTTCGCGGACTTGTCGCCGCTGCCCGCCAACGCTTATGACGATTCCAAAATGTGGCTGGCGCGGCCCGATATCGTACAGGATAATCCGGCGCTCTGGACCCCGGCGGGCGTCAGCACCCCGGCCGTCCCGCAACAGGCCGCCGTCTTCTTCATTCATCCCACCAGTTACATCACCACCTTTGGCGACGCGCACTGGAACGCCCGGCTGGGTGACAAGGAAGCGGATGCGACCGCGCGCCGCTTCGTCATGAGCCAGGCAAGCGCCTTCAACGCGGCCGGCAAAGTCTGGGCGCCGCGCTATCGCCAGGCCAATTATGGCGCCTTCCTGACGGACGAGCCGGTCGGCGACAAGGCGCTGGCCGCCGCCTATCGCGACGTCGCACAAGCCTTCGCTGCGTTCCTCAAGGCCAATCCCACTGGCCCGCTGATCCTGGCCGGGCATAGCCAGGGGTCACGCCACCTGTTGCAACTGCTGCGCGAACAGGTCGCGGGCAAGCCCCTCGCCGACCGGATCGCCGCCGTCTATGCGGTGGGCTGGCCCGTATCGGTGGAGGCGGACCTGCCCGCGCTCGGCCTGCCCGCCTGCGCCGACGCGGCGCAATCCCACTGCATCGTCAGTTGGCAAAGCTATGCCGAACCGGCCGATCCTTCGGCGGTGGTCGAAAGCTTCGAGCGCAAGACCGGCTATACCGGCAAGCCGCGCAAGGGCACGCACATGCTCTGCACCAACCCCATCACCGGCGCGTTTAACGGCGCGGCCCCGGCCAGCGCGAACAAGGGCACGCTCGATGCGCGCGAAGAAGGCAAGCCGCCCCGCCTGCTGGCCGGTGTCGTGCCCGCCCGCTGCGACACCAGCGGCGTCCTGATGATCGGCGAGCCGGTCGACATGGGTCCATTCACCCTGCCGGGCAATAATTACCACGTCTATGACTACAGCCTGTTCTGGGCCAATGTGCGCGCCGACGCGCAACAAAGGCTGGCCGCCTTCCTCAAGAAGTGACAGGGCTGACGGCATGACATTGGTAACAACGGATCGCGCTACATTTCGCGCGACATTGCCCCAAGGCGGGCGGCTGATCGGCATGGACGTCGGCACCAAAACGATTGGCCTTGCGCTGTGCGATGCGCGCTGGTCGATCGCCAGCCCCGCCCATACGATTACGCGCGGAAAATTCACCAAGGACAAGGCCTTATTGGCCACCTTTATCACGCAACAGCAGGTGAAGGGCATTGTCATCGGCTTGCCCCTCAACCTCGACGGCACTGGCAGCCCACGTAGCCAGTCCAGCCGCGCCTTCGCGCATAATCTGGCCGACCTGGGCCTGCCCGTGCTGCTGTGGGATGAACGCTGGTCGACGCAGGCCGTCACTCGCACCCTGCTGGAAGCCGACGCCAGCCGCGCCCGCCGCGACGAACTGGTCGATAAGCTGGCCGCCAGCTACATTCTTCAGGGCGCGATCGACGGGCTGGTCGCCGGGCTGGAATAAGCGCCACCCATATTATCCCTCGAATGCCGCGATGATCGGGCATGGCCCCTCGTCCGACGCATGACATTGCCGCGCCAACCGCTCCAGCGCCGCGCGGGCCGCCTGCATCTGGGCGATCTGGACATCCAGCGCCGCGATCCGCTCCGCCGCCAGCACCCGTGCCCGCGCGCGGTCCTGACCCGCATCGAGTTGGAGCAATTCGCCGATCTGTTCCAGCGTGAAGCCTGCCCCTTGCGCCGAGCGGATGAAGCCCAGCCGCCGGGCGTCGCTATCGTCATAGCGGCGGATCGCGCCATCGGCGGCCCGGTCGGGCGTCTTCAGCAGGCCACGCCGCTGATAATAGCGTACCGTTTCCACGCTCACCCCACCCGCGCGCGCCAACCCGGAAATCGTCATAGCCATGCCTTGACTCCGTACCATGGTACAGACCCTATAAGGGCTGCATC
>JAECRT010000011.1:0-22918 GCA_016000085.1 Sphingomonadaceae bacterium | reverse complement strand
GTCATAGCCATGCCTTGACTCCGTACCATGGTACAGACCCTATAAGGGCTGCATCGCCCCAATGCCAAGGATGCATGTCATGACCACCCCGTCGCCCAAACGCGCCACCCTGTACCGCATGGTGATGCCCGGCCATATCTGCCCCTATGGCGTCAAGGCGCGCTGGCTGTTGCGGCGGCGCGGCTATGTGGTCGACGATCACTGGCTCACGACGCGCGAGGAAACCGACGCCTTCAAAGCGACCCATGGCGTCAGGACGACGCCGCAGATCTTCATCGACGGACAGCGGATCGGCGGCCATGACGATCTGCGCCGCCATCTCGGCCTCTCAGTTCGCGATGCCGCCGCGACCAGCTATCGCCCCGTGCTGGCGGTATTCGCGGTGGCGGCGTTGCTGGCGCTGGCGGTCAACTGGCTGACCTTCGCGCCCTTATTATCCTTCATGGCCATAGAGCGCTTCATTGCCATCGCCATGATCCTGCTCGCCATGCTGAAATTGCAGGATGTCGAACGGTTCGCGACCATGTTCCTGAATTATGACCTGCTCGCCCGCCGCCTGCCGCCTTATGGGCAGGCCTATCCCTTTTTGGAACTGGGCGCGGGCGTGCTGATGCTGACGCGCACGCTCGACTGGCTTTCTATCCCGATTGCGCTGGTGATCGGCGGCATCGGCGCAGTGTCGGTGTTCAAGGCGGTCTATGTCGAGAAACGCGACCTCAAATGCGCCTGTGTCGGGGGCAGCAGCAATGTGCCGCTAGGCTTCGTCTCGCTTACCGAAAATGTGATGATGGTGGCGATGGCCCTGTGGATGCTGGCAGGCATCCATTAAACGGGACGCCCTGCCTATTCAGGCGACCCAGTGCGCCGACGCGATCCCCTGCGCATAAAGCAGCACCGACAGATCGCCATGGACGATTTCCGCCGCCGCCGCCGCGCGCGTCTTGGGCTTGGCATGATAAGCCACGCCCAGACCCGCACCCTCGATCATCGGAATATCGTTCGCGCCGTCGCCCACCGCCAACGTCAGCGCTCGGTCGATCCCGCCCGCAATCGCCGCTTCCAGTTCGGTCCGCTTGCGCGCGGCGTCGACGATCGGCGTGGTCACTGTGCCCAGCAACGCGCCGTCTGCAATTTCCAGCACATTGGCGACATGGACGTCGAAGCCGATGTCCTCCGCCACCGGCCCGGTGAAGCGGGTAAAGCCGCCCGACACCAGCAACGCCCGTGCGCCCCGCGCCTTCATCGTGCGGACCAACGCCTTGGCCCCACCCATGATAACGACCCGTTCCTCGCGGCACTGGTCGATGGCGCTGTCGGCCAGCCCCTTGAGCAGCGCGACCCGCCCGTGCAGCGCGCCCTCGAAATCCAGTTCGCCGCGCATCGCCCGCTCGGTAATCTCAGCGATCTGCGGCTTGATCCCGGCATAGTCGGCCAGTTCGTCGATGCACTCGACGGTAATCATGGTGGAATCCATGTCGGCGATCAGCAGCTTCTTTTCGCGCGTGGCGGCGGGTTGGACGATCACGTCGACCTTGTCCCCCACATCACTCAGCGCCGCGCGCGCGGCGATCGGGTCGGCGGCGAAGAAGATGTCGGCGGCCTTGTCCGCGTCCAGCCATGCCGTCTCGCCGGGCTGACAGCCTGCATCGCGCAGCCGATCGAGCGCGCTTGCAATATCCCCCTGCCCCATCGATCCACTTGCCACTAAGGTCGCGACGAACATGAACACTCCTGAACCACAACCGGGCGAATCCCGCCCTCGGGTCGTGCTTATTGCCGGGCCGACCGCCAGCGGCAAGAGCGCGCTCGCTTGTCGCCTTGCCGAAGCCACCGGCGGCCTCGTCATCAATGCCGACGCCAGCCAGGTCTATGCCGATCTCGCCATCCTGTCCGCTCGTCCTTCTCGCGAAGAGATGGGCGATGTCCCCCATCGCCTGTTCGGCCATATCGATGGCGCGCAGGCCTGCGCTGCGCCGCGCTGGGCCGCCGAGGCGAAGGCGCAGATCGACGCCGCTCATGATGCGGGGCAATTGCCCATCCTGGTCGGCGGCACCGGCCTCTATATCCGCACCCTGCTCGACGGCATCGCCCCCGTGCCGGAGATCGACCCGGAGATTCGCGCCACCGCCCGCGCGCTGCCGGTGGCGGACGCCCATGCCGCCCTTGCCCGCGAAGACCCGGAAGCGGCCGCCCGCCTCGCCCCTGCCGACACCACCCGCGTCGCCCGCGCGCTCGAAGTCGTGCGCTCGACTGGCCGCCCCCTCAAACAGTGGCAGCAGCATAAGAGCGGCGGCATCGCCGACCGCATCACCCTCTCCCCCATGATCCTGCGCCCGCCGCGCGACTGGCTGATCGACCGCTGCGACCGGCGCTTCGCCGACATGGTGGAGCGCGGGGCGGTGGCGGAAGTGGAGGCGTTGCTCGCCCGCCATCTCAACCCCGACCTGCCGGTGATGCGCGCCATCGGCGTGCCGGAAATCCGTGCCTGGCTGCAAGGCGAGATCGATCACGACGCCATGATCGCACGCGGCAGTCTCGCCACGCGACAATATGCCAAGCGACAATATACCTGGTTCACCAACCAGCCCCCGCCGCACTGGCCGCAGGAAACGAGAGAGATTGATGCTGAAATTATGTCAGAATTAGCAATTAAATTACAATATTAAGGGTTGACCCGTCATTTTATGTCCACTAGATGCAGCCGCCTTGCCATCGCAGGCGCGCTGTCGCAAAGGACGTCGCCTGATTACCAAGGAGGATTCCATCGTGGCCGAAAAGAGCGGCGCGGACATATTGGTTGAATGCCTGATCGATCTCGGTGTCGAGGTCGTTTTCGGCTATCCCGGCGGCGCTGTGCTGCCGATTTATGACGCGCTCTACAATCATCCCACGATCAAGCATGTGCTGGTCCGCCACGAACAGGGCGCGACCCACATGGCGGAGGGCTATGCCCGTTCGACCGGCAAGCCCGGCGTCGTGCTGGTCACGTCCGGCCCCGGCGCGACCAATGCCGTCACTGGCATCACCGACGCGCTGATGGATTCGATCCCCATGATCGTCATCACCGGTCAGGTGCCCACACAACTGATTGGCACCGATGCTTTTCAGGAAGCCGACACGATCGGCATCACGCGCCACTGTTCCAAGCATAATTATCTGGTGAAAAGCCCGGCGAAGCTCGCTGGCGTCGTTCACGAGGCGTTTCACATCGCCACCACCGGCCGCCCCGGACCGGTCGTCATCGACATTCCCAAGAATGTCCAGATCGCAACCGCGCCCTACAAGCGGCCCGATCCGATCCAGCACGCCAGCTATCGCCCGCAGATCAAGGCCGATGCCGCCGCGATCGACAGCGCAGTCGAAATGCTGGCCGCGGCGGAACGCCCGATCTTCTATACTGGTGGCGGCGTCATCAACTCCGGCCCGGACGCTTCCGCATTGCTGCGCGAACTCGCCGCCCTGACCGGCGCGCCCGTCACCTCCACGCTGATGGGCCTGGGCGCTTTTCCTGCAACGTCGGACCAGTGGCTCGGCATGGTGGGAATGCACGGCACCTATGAAGCCAACTGGTCGATGAATCAGGCGGACCTCATCATCTGCGTCGGCGCGCGCTTCGACGATCGCGTCACCGGCCGCCTCGACGCCTTCGCGCCGAACAGCCGCAAGGTGCATATCGACATCGACCGCAGCTCGATCAACAAGATCGTCGATGTCGACGTTGCCGTCGTCGCCGATGTCGCCAGCGCGTTGGCCGACATGATCGCCCTGTGGAAACAGCGCGGCCATGACAAGGCCGACCTGTCGAACTGGTGGGCCAGGATTGACGACTGGCGCACGAAAAAGTCGCTCGCCTATGCCGAAGACGGCACCGAAATCATGCCCCAACGCGCGATTGCGGACCTGTATGCGGCGACGCGCGCGACCGGCAAGGACGTCATCATCACCACCGAAGTCGGCCAGCATCAGATGTGGGCCGCCCAGCATTTCGGCTTCGACGAACCCAACAAATGGCTGACGTCGGGTGGCCTTGGCACGATGGGCTATGGCTTCCCCGCCGCCATCGGCGCGCAGATGGGCAATCTCGACAGTCTGGTCGTCTGCATCGCGGGTGACGCTTCGGTTCAGATGAATATTCAGGAATTGGGGACGGCCAGCCAGTATCGCCTGCCGGTCAAGCTGTTCATCCTCAACAATGAATATATGGGCATGGTCCGCCAGTGGCAGGAACTGACCTATGAAAGCCGCTATTCCAACAGCTATTCGGACAGCCTGCCCGATTTCGTGAAGCTGGGCGAAGCCTATGGCTGGACCGGCATCCGCATCGAGGAACAGGCCGATCTGGAAGCGGGCATCCGCACGATGATCGAGACACCCGGCCCGGTGATCGTCGATTGCCGCGTGGCGAAAATGTCCAACTGCTTCCCGATGATCCCATCGGGTGCGGCCCATACCGACATGCTGCTGGACCCCAGCCAGGTGAAGGGCAGCATGACCGACGAGGCGAAGGCGCTGGTGTGAAGGTAGCGGTGTGACGCAACATCTGAAGCTCCGCATTCATGTGACGGAGCCATGGGATTTCGAGCGGATCGCGGATACGGCCGAACTCACCGGCTGGACTATCGACCATGCCGACCCGGACAATGAGGAATGGGAAGTGCATCTGGACGCGGGGTTCGACTTTCACGACCGGCATATCGGCACCCTGCTGGCCGGTCCGCGCTATGTGGGCGAACATCTCTCGCGGATGTTCGATGCGGTGACGGGTTTCCCCGTCCGCCTCGCCCACCGGCAGGATGGCGGCTGGCACTATGCCTTCATCGCGATGATTTCTCAGCGTCACGAACCGCACGGGCGCGAAGATACGGATAACGGGACAGCAAAGTGATGCATATCCAGGAAGAATTGAACCAGCGGCACGTCCTGTCGCTGACCGTTTCGAACGAAGCGGGCATATTGGCGCGCATTGCGGGCCTGTTCACCGCGCGCGGTTATAATATCGACAGCCTGACCGTGGCGGACATCACGCCCGACCATGGCGTCAGCCGCATCACCATCGTCACCAACGGCCCGCCCAAGGTGATCGACCAGATCATCGCCCAGCTCGACCGGCTGGTGCCGGTGCACAAGGTGACCGATCTGACCGAATCCGGCCCCTTCGTCGAGCGCGAACTCGCGCTGGTCAAGGTCGCGGGCACCGGCGAGGAGCGGATCGAGGCGCTGCGCCTGGCCGATGTGTTTCGCGCCAAGGTCGTCGATACTACGATCGAAAGCTTCATTTTCGAGATCACCGGCACGACCGAGAAGATCGACAATTTCGTCGGCCTGATGCGTCAGATCGGCCTTGTCGAAGTCGGCCGCACCGGCGTCGTGGGTCTGATCCGGGGTAAAGAGCCGGTCTGAATTTCCGTTCGCGCCGCCCCCGCGCGGCGTTCCTGTTCCATCACTATTGTCTAACGCCTCCCGCATGGGAGGACGAGAAAGGGTTTTCCAATGAAGGTTTATTACGATCGCGACGCGGACATCGGCCTGATCAAGGGCAAGAAGGTCGCCATCCTGGGCTATGGTTCGCAGGGCCACGCCCATGCCCAGAACCTGCGCGACAGCGGCGTGGCCGAAGTCGCCATCGCCCTGCGCGCCGGTTCGGCCAGCGCGAAGAAGGCGGAAGGCGCAGGCTTCAAGGTTCTGCCCAACGCCGAAGCCGCCGCATGGGCCGACGTGCTCATGATCCTGGCGCCCGACGAACATCAGGCCGCCATCTATGCCGACGACATTCACGCCAACCTGCGCCCCGGCGCGGCGCTGGCCTTTGCCCATGGCCTCAACGTCCATTTCGGCCTGATCGAACCGCGCAAGGACGTCGACGTCATCATGATCGCGCCCAAGGGTCCGGGCCACACCGTGCGTTCCGAATATCAGCGCGGCGGCGGCGTCCCCTGCCTGATCGCCGTCCATCAGGATGCGACCGGCAACGCCCATGACATCGCCCTCTCCTACGCCAGCGGCGTGGGCGGCGGTCGTTCGGGCATCATCGAAACCAATTTCCGCGAGGAATGCGAAACCGACCTGTTCGGTGAGCAGGCCGTGCTGTGCGGCGGCGCCACCGCGCTGGTCCAGGCCGGTTTCGAAACGCTGGTCGAAGCGGGCTATGCCCCCGAAATGGCCTATTTCGAATGCCTGCACGAACTCAAGCTGATCGTCGACCTGATGTATGAAGGCGGCATCGCCAACATGCGCTATTCGATCTCGAACACGGCCGAATATGGCGACATCAAGACCGGCCCGCGCATCATCACCGAAGAAACCAAGAAGGAAATGAAGCGGGTATTGGCCGACATCCAGTCGGGCCGCTTCGTCAAGGACTTCGTCCTCGACAACCGCGCCGGCCAGCCCGAACTCAAGGCCAGCCGTATCGCCGCCCAGCGTCACCCGATCGAGGAAACCGGCGCAAAGCTGCGCGCCATGATGCCCTGGATCGGCGCCAACGCGCTGGTGGACAAGGCCAAGAACTAAGCCAAAAACACAACCGGAAACGGAACGATCCGTTTCCGGTTACGGCTCTGGAACTTGTCGGGGACGTCGCCTATTCTGGTGGCGTCCCTTGATCGTTTCTGGAGTCTCGCGATGAAATCCTATCTGATCCCCGCCGCCGCCCTTGCCGCGCTGACCGGCGCCACCATGCTGATCGCCCAAGGCCCGATGGCCGCGCCCGGCTCGAAGGACGTCGCGAAGGTGACCGGCGGCAGCTACACCGTCGATCCCGGCCATACCCAGGTCGTCTTTGCCTATGACCATATGGGCTTTTCCAACAATATGGGCGTCATCAGCGAATCCACCGGCACGCTGAACCTGGACAAGGCGAACCCCGCCGCGTCGAAGGTGTCGATCGAAGTGCCCGTGGCCAACCTCAAGACCGGCATCGCCAAGCTGGACGAGCATCTCGCCAAGGCGGAGTTTTTCGACACCGCCAAATTCCCCAAGGCGACCTTCGTGTCCACCAGCGTCAAGCCCGACGGCCCGACCGGGGCGGACATCACCGGCAACCTGACCATCAAGGGCATCACCAAGCCGGTAACGCTTGACGCCGAATTTTACGGCGCTGGCAAGGCCCCGGCGATGGCGGGCGGCAAGGAGAATGTCGGCTTCGTCGCGACCGCCACGGTCAAGCGCAGCGATTTCGGCATGGGCTATGGCGTGCCCATGGTCGGCGACGCGATCGAACTCAAGATCATCGCCGCGTTCCAGAAGTGACGCGCTGACATGAATGGTCCGGTGCGAGTGGCAGCGCTTTTATCAGCGCTGCTGCTCGCGCCGGCGACATGGGCAAGGCAGGCGCCCGAAGCCGCGCCCCTCGCCCCTGCGGCCGCCCTTCCGAATGCCCGCTTCGCGCCCGGCCGCTATCAGGTCGTCGCCCCGCAGACGAAGGTGCATTTCCACGTCAAATCGCTGCTGGGTGCCTTTGATGGCGACCTCATCGATCCGACCGGGGCGGTAACGATCGACGCGGCCCACCCCAACAATGCCGCCATAGACATCAGCTTTCCGGTGGAAAAGATGAGCACCGGCGAGCCAGCCAATGATGTCATGCTCAAGGGCGACAACCTGTTCGACGCCGCGAAATTCCCTTTCGTCCGCTTCTTGGCGACCGACGCGCTGATCGGCAGCAGCGAGGCGATGACCATTACCGGCGAACTGACGATGCACGGCCAGACCCGGCCGATCAGCATTACCGCTCACCTGACCGGCATTGTGCCGGATGCGGCGGGCGGCAAGCCCAGCCTGCATTTTTCGGGCGAAACCAGCGTCCTGCGCAGCGATTTCGAGATGGGCTTTGGCCGCCCCTTCGTGTCCAACCGGGTCGACCTGACCATCGACGCCAGCTTCCACCCGGACTAGCCGCGCGCAACAAAGCACTGGACGCCGCCGCCCCAAAACCGCTATGGGGCAAGCATCATGCAGAGCGTCACGCTTCTTACCCTGCTACGACTTACACGCCCTTAGGCGTGGTTTTTCGGCTGCCTTTCGATTATAGGCAGCAACGATACGCCTAAGGGCTTTCTTTTCGCTGATAGTCGTTAACCGGGCCGCCCCCGCCTTCCAGTTATTCGGGCGTACCGTTCGCATAAAGAAGTAATCCTGCCATGATGCTGACCGATCCAAGCCAAAAATACCGCGCCTTCCCCCAGATCGACCTGCCCAACCGCCAATGGCCCAGCCAGGTCATCACCGCGCCGCCGCGCTGGCTGTCGACCGACATGCGCGATGGCAACCAGTCGCTGATCGACCCGATGAACGCGGAAAAGAAGCGCCGCTTCTTCGACCTGCTCATCAAGGTAGGCGTCAAGGAAATCGAGGTCGGCTTCCCCAGCGCGGGCGCGACCGAATTCGACTTCATTTCCGGACTGGTGCGCGACGGCGCGATCCCCGACGATGTGATCGTCCAGGTGCTGACCCAGGCGCGCGAAGACCTGATCGCCACGACGTTCGAATCGCTGCGCGGCGCACCCAAGGCGATCGTCCACGTCTACAACGCGGTGTCGCCCGCATGGCGTAACATCGTGTTCCAGATGAGCCGGCCCGAGATCAAGGAAATCGCTGTCACCGCCGCCAAGCTGCTGCGCGATAATGCGGCGAAGCAGCCCGACACCGACTGGTCGTTCGAATATTCGCCCGAAACCTTCTCCACGGCCGAACTGGATTTCAGCCTGGAATGTTGTGAGGCGGTGATGGACATCCTGATGCCCACGCCCGAAAAGCCGCTGATCCTGAACCTGCCCGCGACGGTCGAGTGCGCGACGCCCAACATCTATGCCGACCAGATTGAATGGATGTGCCGCAACATTTCGCGTCGCGACAGCGTCGTCATCTCGCTGCATCCGCATAACGACCGCGGCACCGGCGTCGCGGCGGCGGAACTGGGGCTGATGGCAGGCGCAGATCGCGTCGAAGGCTGCCTGTTCGGCAATGGCGAGCGCACCGGCAATTGCGACCTCGTGACCGTCGCGCTGAACATGTACACGCAGGGCATCAACCCGCAGCTGGACTTCAGCGACATCGACAACGTCATCCAGACTGTCGAATATTGCAACCAGCTGCCCGTCCACCCGCGCCATCCCTATGCCGGCGAACTGGTGTTCACCGCCTTTTCCGGCAGCCATCAGGACGCCATCAAGAAGGGCTTTGCCGCGCAGGAAGCGCGCAACGACCTGATCTGGGACGTCCCCTATCTGCCGATCGATCCCAAGGATCTGGGCCGCGACTATGAAGCGGTGATCCGCGTCAATTCGCAGTCGGGCAAGGGCGGCGTCGCCTGGGTGCTGCAGCAGGACAAGGGCTTCAAGCTGCCCAAGCGGATGCAGGCCGACTTCAGCCGCGTGGTGCAGGGTATGGCCGATCAGTCGAGCCGCGAACTCAACGCTGCCGACATCTGGAGCGCGTTCCAGGATCATTACCGCCTGGAGGGCGATCAGGCCTACACCCTGATCGACTATCATGAGAGCGGCGCAGCGGGCGATCGCATCTTCACCGGCAAGATCGTGCATAAGGGTGGCGAGCGCTCCATTTCCGGGCGCGGCAACGGCCTGCTGTCCAGCGTGCTGGCCGCGCTGCGTGACGAACTGGGCGTGGATCTGGAAATCGCCGACTATAGCGAACATGCCATCGGCGCGGGCAGCGACGTGAACGCCGCCGCCTATGTCGAATGCCGCACCCCCGACGGCCGCACCATCTTTGGCGTGGGCACCGACGCGGACGTCGCCACCGCATCGGTCCAGGCCGTGCTGTCGGCCGCCAACGGCCTCGCCGCACGGGCTTAAAACACCCTCCGTTCGCTTCGAGCGTGTCGAGAAGCCTGTCTCGACATCGCTCGAAACGAACGGCCCTGCTACTTCGCCAGCGCTCGAACCACCATGTCCCACTGCGCCAGCGATGCCGGGATACCCGCCACCGGCACGCGTTCATTCAGGCCATGGGCAAAACCGTCCTGCGCCTGCATGAACAGGCTGGACACGCCATAGCTCGGCACGCCCAGCGCCCGGAAATAGAGGCTGTCGGTCGCGCCTGCCGACATGCCCGGCATCACCGTGACGCCCGGTGACCGCGCCAGCACCGCCGCCCTCACCGCCTTCATGACGTCGGCCCGCAACGGCGATGCATCGCTGGCCAGCGGATCGCCCAGCGTCGTCACGGTCGCATCGGGATCGGCGATCACCTTGACCAGTTCCGCCTTCACCGCGTCGATCGGCACGCCGGGAAAGATGCGGCAATTGACGCTGACCTTCGCGCTTTGCGGCAGGGCATTGAGCGCATGGCCCGCCTGCGCCATCGTCGCAACGCAGGTGGTGCGCACCTGCCCGACAAATTCCGGCCGGGTCGACAACAATGCCGCCGCCGCCGCATCCCCGTTCTTGGCATAGGCCCGCATTGCCTCACCAATCTCGCCGCCCATCCGGTCCGCCGACAGCGCAAGCGAGGCTTGGGTCAATTCATTGCGCATCGGCGCGAACTGATAGGCGGCGATCCGGTCGATCGCCCTGGCCAGTCGATAAATGGGATTGCCCGGCGTCGGCGCGCTCGAATGGCCGCCCGGATCGGTAAAGCCGATCTCGAAATCGGCATAGGTCTTCTCGCCCGCCTGCAATTGATAGAGGACCGGCTTGCCCTCGTCATTCAACAGCCCGCCACCGCCATCGCCGTTCAGGACCAGTTCTGCGTCCTTATATTTCGCCGCGAGCGCCTTGGTCGTGACCATCGCGGTTTCCTCATCCCCCGACAGCAGCAGGATGACGGTGCGGCGCGGCTTCCAGCCCTCTTGCTTCAACTGGGCCAGCGTCGCGACCATCATCGCGACGTCATATTTATTATCTTCCGAACCCCGCCCGAAGATGTAGCCATTTTCTTCCACCGGGACGAACGGATCGCGGGTCCAGTCCGCCCGGTCCGCCGCCACCACATCCATATGGCCGATCATGACCATGGGCTTGAGCGCCGCATTGCTGCCCTTGATGGTCGCGGCGAGCGTCGCCGTCTCGCCCATCGGCGTGATGACGATGTCCCCATCGGCAAAGCCCGCCGCCTTGAGCACATCGGCATAATAAGCCGCCAGTTTGGGCACTTCGCCCGCCCCCTCCACCGTGCGGAACGCGACCGATCGCATCAGGATTGCCTTGGCGGCCCCCGCATCCGCCGCCGCCATCGCCGCTTGCGGCAACGCCAGCAGCGCCAGCCCCACACATGTCCTGCGCATCATCTTCATCACTCTGCACTCCCCCGATGGATCTTCGCTGCATGTGTGGCATAGCGGATCGGCCCGGCCAATGCGTTGAACGGGTCAAGCCGTGAAAACGGCACCCCATGGAAAGAGGGCCACCTCATCCGCGTTGCATCCCCCTAAAGAATTGCTTGCGCGCAATCCCAACCTCGCTTCCCATATTGCGCGTCGGCAAGCCCACAGGAATGAAGCCCATGGCCCTCAATTATCGCAGTTTCGGATTTCAGGTTCTGGTCGGCATGGCGGTCGGCCTGTTGCTGGGCCTGATCGCCCGATCGATCGGCACGGGGCCGGATGGCGACCTCAACTGGCTGGCCACTGCGCTCAAGACCACCGGGTCGATCTTCGTCTCCCTGCTCAAAGCCATCGTGCCGCCGTTGGTCTTCACCGCCATCGTCGCGTCGATCGCCAATCTGCGGGCGCTCGACAATGCGGCCCGGCTGGCGGGGCAGACGCTGCTATGGTTCGCCATCACCGCCCTGATCGCGGTTGGCATCGGCATCGCCATCGGACTTATCGTCCAGCCGGGCGCAGGGCTGCACGGCGCGACGCTGGCGATCGGCAAGCCCGATTCCATGGGCGGCTGGCTCGATTTCCTGAAAGGTCTAGTCCCCGGTAACAGCCTTGCCCTGTCGGGCAGCACCAAGATTACGGATGGCTCGGCGACCACCACCCTGTCCTTCAACATCCTGCAACTGCTGGTCGTGTCGATCGCGGTCGGGCTGGCGACGCTCAACGTGGGCGAACGCGCCGATCCCTTCCTTGCTTTCGTCCGTTCGCTGCTCGCCGTGGTGCGCGCGATCCTGGGCTGGGTCATCAAGCTGACGCCGATCGGGTCGGCCGCGCTGATCGGCACTGCCATCGCCACCTATGGCTGGAGCGCGCTGGCGCAACTGGGCAGCTTCACCGCCGCCATTTATCTCGGCCTCGCGCTGGTGCTGCTGGTCGTCTATCCCACGCTGCTGATCGCCAATGGCCTGAAACCCGGCCCCTTCTTCGCCAAGGCATGGCCCGCGATCCAACTGGGCTTCGTGTCGCGCTCGTCGGTCGGCACCCTGCCCGTCACCGAAGCCGTTACCGAACGGATGGGCGTGGAAAAGGGCTATGCCGCCTTCGCCATTCCGCTCGCCTCCACCACCAAGATGGACGGCTGCGCCTCCATCTACCCAGCGCTGGCGGCGATCTTTGTCGCGGGCTTCTATGGCATCCCGCTGCATTTCATCGACTATGTGCTGATCGTCTTCGTGTCGGTCATCGGATCGGCGGCAACGGCAGGGCTAACCGGCGCGATCGTCATGCTCACGCTCACCCTCTCCACTCTGGGCCTGCCGCTGGAAGGCGCCGGCCTGTTGCTGGCCATCGACCCGATCCTCGACATGGGCCGCACCGCCGTCAACGTGGCCGGACAGGTGCTGGTCGCCACCATCGTCGCCAAGCGCGAGGGGATATTGGACGAGAGCGCCTATTATAAACCGGGCGAAGAACTGGCCGTCGCCTGACGGATTGACCTGCGCGCGCTGGGGGACCATGGAACGGCCCATGACACAGCATCAGGTACATATCATCGGCGGCGGCCTCGCCGGCACGGAAGCGGCGTGGCAACTGGCGCAGGCTGGCATCAAGGTGCGCCTGTCGGAAATGCGCGGCGCCGGGGAGATGACCCCCGCACACCAGACCGAGGGGCTTGCCGAACTCGTCTGTTCCAACAGCTTCCGCTCCGATGATGCGGACAAGAATGCGGTGGGCCTACTGCATCAGGAAATGCGGCGGCTGGACTCGCTCATCATGGCGCAGGCCGAACCGGCCAAGGTGCCTGCCGGGTCCGCACTGGCGGTCGATCGCCATGTCTTTTCGGGCGGCGTCACCGCTGCGCTGGCGGATCATCCCAACGTTACGGTCGTGCGCGAGCGGATCGACGCGCTGCCCTCCGAAGGCATGACCATCGTCGCCACCGGCCCGCTGACCGCCCCCGCGCTCGCCACCAGCATCGGTCAGGCGGCGGGGATGGAACATCTCGCCTTCTTCGACGCGATCGCGCCGGTCGTCCATCATGACAGCATCGATATGGACCAGTGCTGGATGGCCAATCGCTGGGACAAGATCGGTCCGGGCGGCGGCGAGGGCAAGGATTATATCAACTGCCCGATGGACAAGGACCAGTATCAGGCCTTCGTTCAGGGGTTGATCGACGGCGAAAAGACCGTGTTCAAGGAATGGGAAAGCAACACCCCCTATTTCGAAGGCTGCATGCCGATCGAGGTGATGGCATCGCGCGGCCCCGAAACGCTGCGCCATGGGCCGATGAAGCCGATGGGCCTCGACAATCCGCGTACCGGCCGCTGGCCCTATGCCGTGGTGCAGTTGCGACAGGACAATGCGTCGGGCACGCTGTGGAACATGGTCGGCTTCCAGACCAAGCTGAAACATGGCGCGCAGCTGGAACTGTTCCGCACCATCCCCGGCCTGGAGAAAGCCGAATTTGCGCGGCTGGGCGGGCTGCATCGCAACACCTTCATCCAGTCGCCAAAGCTGCTGGACGTGACCCTGCGCCTCAAGAGCGCCCCCCATATCCGCTTCGCCGGACAGATGACGGGCTGCGAAGGCTATGTGGAAAGTGCGGCGATCGGCCTGCTTGCCGGACGCTTTGCCGCAGCCGAACTGCTGGGCCGCACGATGACGCCGCCCCCGGCCGACACGGCGCTGGGCGCATTGCTGGGCCATGTGACGGGCAATGTCGAAACGGCGGACTATCAGCCGATGAACGTCAATTTCGGCCTGTTCCCCACGCTGGACGACGTGAAGAAGAAGCAGCGCAAGGAAGCCTATACCTCCCGCGCCCGCGCATCGCTGGGGGCGTGGATGGGCGAGATGGAACTGGCCTGACCGCCCCGCGCGGTCAGCATTTGCACTTCGCCTTCACCGCCCGCTTGGGCGCGGTGGCGGCGAACTCCGTTGGGGTCAGCTTGCCGTCCTTGTCGACATCGGCCCCACCGAAACGATCCGATGTCGCCACCGCCCATTCCTCGAACGACAACAGATTGTCGCCGTCCTTGTCGAGCGCCTTGAACGCCTTGGTCCGGCTGCCCAGCATTTCGATGCGGGTAATCACGCCGTCGCGGTTGCGGTCATAGCGGGCAAAGCGCTTCTGCTCGCGGCTCTGCGGCGATGCTTCGGCGGGCATCGGCGGCGCGTCCCCCACGGCGTCGGCATCGCCTTCGGGCAGGCTCTCGACTTCCGGCGGTGGGGGCGGCGCACTGGCCAGTTGCGGCAACGGCTGATGGGACGCACGCCCCTCCCACCAGAACAGCCCGCCCGCAACCAGCAACAACGCCGCCATGCCGCCGACCATCAATCGCCCCATCCGTCCCAACCTTTTCCAGCCCGCGTCCAGCCTATCCCGATCGCCTAGCGCCCGACAAGCGCGATCCGCAACACCCGCCATGCGACGCTACGCGGCATACCCACAGGCGCGCGCTGGTCCGCCATCACATCCTGCAACGCCAGAGTGAAAGCGATGCGCAGCGGCTTCCAGCCACGCGGCCACGCCGCGCCTGCGGCATCGGGCGCGATCTCCCGCGCCAGCGTCAACGCTTCACGCGCCAACCGGTCGTCCCCGACATGCCCCGACAAATCCCACAAAGCCCACAGCTTCCCCGCCGCGATCAGCCAGTCGGGCGCGTCCGCAACCCCGGCCAGCGCGCGGAACAGGCCGCCGCCCCGCCCCACCGCATAGTCGTGCAGACCCTGCACATCGATCTCTGGTTCGACCACCAGCACTTCCCATCCATCGATCATCGCGCCCAGCCCCGGAGCGGCGACCGCCCCGGTTGCCCGCATCGCGTCGACCACCGGCTCGCCCCGGCCCTTGCGCGCATCAGCATCGTCGATGACGTCATTCCACCACGCCAGCCGCATCTGGCCGATCATCGGTTCGCTGGTCGTGCGCGCCAGATGCGCCAGCCGCGCGTCGAACGCCCACAACGCCCGATGTCGCGCCGCATCCGCGCCGCCATAGGCGGCAAGCATCTGCGCCATGGGCGACAGGGTCTGACCATCATCATTCATCGATGCGCACTTCCGCCTTCGGGCCGCGTCCGCAAGTTGCCGGGCGCTTAACCAATTCCCTCTTACACATATCAACCATTAGGCCTGCATAGCCGACATGATTGCCCTCCCCATACGTGGGGCTGGGCGCGGCATGGGTGATTGCGGACAAATGGGCAAGCAGATCAATCGCACGAACGGGTTCATGGCCCGGCTGAGACGCAACCAGGCGGGCAACACCCTGGGCATCGTCGCGGCGAGTCTCGTGCCGCTGGCCGGCATGATCGGCGGCGGTCTGGACATCAGCCGTGGCTATCTCGGCAAAACGCGCCTGCAACAGGCATGCGACGCCGGCGTTCTGGCCGGACGCAAGTTGATGGGGACGAGCGGCGTTCTGACGGACTCCGTGACGGACGAAGTGCGCAAATATGTTAAATTCAACTATCCCAACAATTATCTGAGCGCCACACTGCAAGACGCCAATATCGTACCGACATTGGGATCGAACGACGAACTTCAACTGACTATATCGACAACTATTCCGACGGTTGTAATGGGCCTGTTCGGTAAGAAAGACGTCAATATCACCGCAACGTGCAGCGGTCGCAACGATTATTCAAATATAGATATCGTACTCGTTCTCGACACCACAGGGTCAATGGCGTGCAAGCCGGAATATACCGCGACGGAATGTTCCAACTGGATCAATGACAATAATCGCAGTGGCAAGACCATGACGGTGGACGGTAAAACCGTCACTTATGTCTTGGAACAGACCAGTTCCGGGACAAATATTTCGCGCATGCAGGCGCTGCGTACGGCACTTGCCAATCTGCAAACGCAAATGGCCACGATCGAAAGTCAGTTCAACATGACCGAACAGGGGAAGCGCAAGCGCGTCCGCTGGTCGATCATTCCCTTTTCGCAAATGGTCAATGCCGGTTTTAGCAAGGGCACCGCAGGCACGACGCTCCAAGCGCGCCAATCCGGCTGGTTCAATACGACCGGCAACTACAAGGCGAACGTGTGCGGCTATAACTCGCGCGGGCAGTATGTTTGCTCGGTCCAGGATAGGACCAATATCGCGCATGACTCGACATGGATGAGCAACACCTGGGACGGCTGCGTCGAGGAACAAGGCACCAGCAACACCATCACATCGACTGGGAGCACGATCCCTTCGACCGCTTATGACATGATGCCCAATACCGTACCGAGTTTCACCGCTGCAAAATGGACCGTCGCTGACCCATCCCAAGTCAACGGCGCGCAATATGCCTGCCCCAAGGGCATGCGCGAACTGCAACAGATGACGGCGACGGATTATAATAATTATTTCAGCCTGGCTAATGGCTTTGCGGCCAATGGCGGCACCTATCTGGACCTCGGCCTGTTGTGGGCAGCACGATTGCTGTCGCGCACCGGCAATTGGGCATCGGACAACCCCAGCACGTACAACAGCTATCCCATCAACCGGTATGTGATCTTGATGACCGACGGATCGATGGATACCGGCAATTCAGGTTACGGCGCCTATGGGCAGGAGGCGTACTGGAAGCGCGTCACGTCCGACGGCGCGGTGACCACTTCGAACACCAACCATACCGCCCGGATGTTGCTCACCTGCGCCGCTATCAAGAATATGGCGAGCACGAAAATCTACACCATTTCGTTCGGTGCGGGGTCGCCCCTCAGCCAGGATTTGATCGACTGTTCGTCCGGCGCCGAAAATGAATATGCCTTTCCGGCTGCCAGCGCGTCCGACCTCAATGACGTTTTTCACGACATTGGCGAAAATATCGGATCATTGAGGTTGGCGCAATGAAGCCCCTGTCTGTCCGTCCAAACACTTTGGTCGATGATGAACACGGCACTGCCATATCGGAATTCGCGCTCATCTTGCTGCCGCTATGCCTCATATTGTTTGGCGGGCTGGAAATGGGCTACCAAATTTATGTGCGCTCGGTCCTGCTGGGCGCCATGGAGCGGGCGACGCGTTTGACGACGCTGCAAACCGTCGACAGCACCGCTGTGGAAAGTGACATTGAAGCGACCGTCAAGCGCATAGCGCCTGGGGCAACCGTCACCACAACCAAGGGCAGCTTCCTCCAGTACAGCCAGATCAATGCGATGGAACGGCTGACGAAGGACACCAATGGCAATGGCATTTTGGACAGCGGCGATTGCTGGGAGGATGTCGACGATGACGGCAATCGCAATGTCGTCACTGCCGGCAAGACCGGCATTGGTGGCGCCGACGATATCGTGCGGTACAACACCGTCGTAACGTACAAGCGCATCCTGCCGCTCTACCGCTTCATTGGTGTTGGCGACACCGCCACGCTGACCGCCGCAACCATGACGCGCCGCCAACCCTATGAGTTGCAGAGCACGCTAACCCCCAAGTGCAAGGCATGATCATGGCCATCCGCCAACATGTTTTCAAACCATTCCGCGCGATCGGGCGGAACATCGCGGGCATCGCTGCCGTCGAGTTTGCGTTATCCCTGCCCGTCTTGGTTGGCCTCACCATGTATGGCGCGGAGGCTGCCAATATGGCCTACACGTCGCAGAAATTGGGTGACATCGCCACGCTGACCGCAGACAGCGTGTCTCGAATCCGCCTCAGCATTTCCAACGGGGATGTGACGGATGCCTTTGGCGGGATCAAGATATTGGGCGACAGCATCAAGTTGCGCGACAACGGCCGCATAATCGTATCCAGCATTACGCCTGTGCTGAATGCGTCCAACAATGTGAGCAACCAGAAACTGCGCTGGCAACGCTGTTCAGGCGCGCTGGTCAAATCGTCCGCATTTGCGACCACAGAAAATACCAACATCGGGGCCGCCGGCATGGGTCCAACGGGTCGACAGATCGCCGCGACGAAAGACAGCGAACTGATCTTCGTGGAGGTATATTATACGTACCGGCCGCTCATTTCGTCGTCATTTTTCGGTACGCCTCAAATGTCCGCATATGCGGCGATGGCGGTGCGTGAACGTACGGCCAATGACCTGTTGTCAAACGGCACGAATTCGCCCTGTAATACCTACGCCGCCTGAAGCGGCGTAGGTATATCCATTAGCGGTAGCAGACCTTCTTGGCCGCCGCGACGACGCGGGCGGCGTCGATCAGGGCCGCCTTTTCCAGATTCGCGGCATAGGGCAGCGGCACGTCCTCGTTGGTGACGCGCAGGACCGGGGCGTCGAGATCGTCGAAACCCTTTTCCATGACGACCGCAGCGATTTCCGAAGCGATCGAGCAGGTCGGCCAGCCTTCTTCCACCACCACCAGGCGGTTGGTCTTCTTCAGGCTTTCCAGCACCGTCGCCGTGTCGAGCGGACGCAGCGTACGCAGGTCGATCACTTCGGCATCGATGCCCTCGCCCGCCAGCGTTTCCGCCGCGTCGAGCGCCAGGCCCACGCCGATCGAATAGCTGACCAGCGTCACGTCCTTGCCGGCACGCATGATCCGCGCCTTGCCGATCGGCAGGACATAGTCGTCGACCTTGGGCACATCGAAGCTGCGACCATAGACCAGCTCATTTTCCAGGAACACGACCGGGTCGTTCGACCGGATCGCCGCCTTGAGCAAGCCCTTGGCGTCCGCCGCGTCGTAAGGCGCGATCACGATCAGGCCAGGGACGGCGGCATACCAGGGACCATAATTCTGGCTGTGCTGCGCGCCGACGCGGCTTGCCGCACCGTTGGGACCACGGAACACGATCGGGCAGCGCATCTGGCCGCCGGACATATAGTTGGTCTTGGCCGCCGAATTGATGATGTGATCGATCGCCTGCATGGCGAAGTTGAACGTCATGAACTCGATCACCGGACGCAGACCGCCCATGGCCGCGCCCGCGCCGATGCCGGCAAAGCCATATTCGGTGATAGGGGTGTCGATGACCCGCTTGGCCCCGAACTCGTCGAGCAACCCCTGCGTCACCTTGTAGGCGCCCTGATATTCCGCGACTTCTTCACCCATCACGAAAACGCGCTCATCCTTGCGCATTTCCTCGGCCATGGCGTCACGCAGCGCTTCGCGCACGGTCGTCTTGACGAACTCTGTGCCGGCCGGCAGGTCCGGGTCGGCCACGGTGGCCCGTGCTTCCGACGCCAGCTTGGACGTACCGCTTTCGGCCTTCTTGGGCGCTTCGGGCGCAGCTTCGGCCTTGGGCGCTTCCTTGGCCTTGGGCGCGGGCGCAGCGGCTTCGCCACCTTCACCCGCCATCGTGGCAATGACCGTGCCGACCTTCACGCCTTCGGTGCCCGCCGCGATCATGATCTGGCCGATCTTGCCTTCGTCGACGGCTTCGAATTCCATCGTGGCCTTGTCGGTTTCGATCTCGGCGAGGATGTCACCCGACTTGACCTCATCGCCTTCCTTCACCAGCCATTTGGCCAGCGTGCCCTCTTCCATCGTCGGCGAGAGCGCCGGCATCTTGATTTCGATACCCATCAATATTGCTCCACCAGCACGTCGGTATAGAGTTCGGCCATATCCGGCTCGGGGGATGTTTCGGCAAAATCGGCCGCATCGCTGACGGTCTTGCGGATGTCCTGATCGATCTTCTTCAGTTCATCTTCGCTGACGCCCATGGCCGCGAGATAGGTCTTGGCGCCTTCGATCGGATCGGACTTTTCGCGCATCGCCTGCACTTCTTCGCGCGACCGATATTTGGCCGGGTCTGACATGGAGTGCCCGCGATAGCGATAGGTCTTCATTTCCAGCAGGATCGGACCGTTTCCGCCCTGTACCCATTTCAGCGCTTCCTCGGTCGCGCCGCGCACGGCCAGCACATCCATGCCATTGACCTGGATACCGGGGATGCGGAAGCTCTCGCCACGGCGGTACAGCTGGTCTTCCGCCGACGAGCGGTTGACGCTGGTGCCCATGGCATATTGGTTGTTCTCGATCACGAAGATGATCGGCAACTTCCACAGTTCGGCCATGTTGAACGATTCATAGACCTGGCCCTGATTGGCCGCGCCATCGCCGAAATAGGCGACGCACACGCCGCCATCGCCGTTATATTTGTGCGCAAAGCCCAAGCCTGCGCCCAGCGACACCTGTGCGCCGACGATGCCATGGCCGCCGAAGAACTTATGTTCCACGCTGAACATGTGCATCGAACCGCCCTTGCCGCGCGAAATGCCGGCTTCGCGGCCGGTCAGTTCGGCCATGATGACGTTGGGATCGATGCCATAGGCGAGCATGTGACCATGGTCGCGATAGCCGGTGATGACGCTGTCCTTGCCGGGCTTGAGCGCGGACTGAATGCCAACCGCGACCGCTTCCTGGCCGATATAGAGGTGACAGAAGCCACCGATCAGGCCCAGCCCGTAAAGCTGTCCCGCCTTTTCCTCGAAGCGGCGGATGAGAACCATCTGCCGATAAAATTCGAGCAATTCTTCCTTGCTGGCTTTGTAGTCGGTCGGAGTTTCGGGGCGAGGCCGGTTATGGTCCGCGCCCGCCGGGCTTTTTGCCACTGGCTTTGCGCGTGTAGCACGCGGCGTCGTTGGTTTCGCCAAGGCTGTTATCCTTTTGCGTGGGGGTAGGATGGAAGGAACCCCGATATAGAGCCAGTAGGGCCGACAATGCAACGGCAGACCCCGCGGAATCAGGGCTGAAGCCATGGCTTTGGCGTAATTCTGATGGGTCTGGTCACGCTGCGGAGCTTGATGCGTGTCCCGCATGTTGCAGGCAAGCTCAGTTGAGTGGCACGATCACTTCGTCATGGTGAATGACGCCCAACTGGCGACGGATCAGTTCATCGCTCAGATCGGGATCGACGCGACGCGGATTGAGCAGATCGACCCGGTTACGCAGTTCGGTCCGGGCCTCCTGGGCGTGCTTCAGGTCCAGCTTCGCGGTCTGCAACTGGCGCGTATAATCACCCCAGGCGAGAATGCCATTGGAGCCAAGCACGACATAACCCGCGAAGGACAGCAGCAGGAGCAGCGCGATCGCGGGGCCAAGGGCCGAGAACAACAGGAGACGAAGTTTCGCGATATGCGCCATGGCCCAGAAGAATCACAGGGAAAGGCTGGCCGCAAGTGAAAAATGCTTAACTTGCGGCCAACTGAGTCAATCGCCGATTAGCGGAAGATTGAACGACCAGCATAAACGGCGACATCGCCCAGTTCTTCCTCGATGCGGATCAGCTGGTTATATTTGGCGAGCCGGTCGGACCGCGCGAGCGAACCGGTCTTGATCTGCCCGCAATTGGTCGCGACGGCGAGGTCGGCGATGGTCGCATCCTCCGTCTCGCCCGAACGGTGTGACATCACGGCGGTGTAGCGCGCCCGGTGCGCCATATCGACGGCCGCCAGCGTTTCGGTCAGCGTGCCGATCTGGTTGACCTTCACCAGCAGCGAATTGGCCAGACCCTTGCCGATGCCCATCGACAGGCGCTTGGGGTTGGTGACGAACAGGTCGTCACCGACCAACTGGACCTTGTCGCCGATCAGATCGGTCAGCGCCTTCCAGCCTTCGAAATCATCCTCGCTCATGCCATCTTCGATCGACTTGATCGGATAGTCCCTGGTCAGCGCCGCAAGATAATCGGCCATCTCGACCGGGCTGAGCGACAGGCCTTCGCCCGAAATCTCATATTTGCCGTTCTTGAAGAACTCGGTCGCCGCGCAATCGAGCGCCAGCACGACATCATCGCCCGGCTTGTAACCGGCCTTCTCGACCGACAGCATGATGAAGTCGAGCGCGTCGCGGGTCGATGCGATGTTGGGCGCGAAACCGCCTTCATCACCGACCGATGTCGCCAGACCCTTGTCATGCAGGCCCTTTTTCAGGGTGTGGAAGATTTCAGACCCGATCCGCACGGCGTCGGCGATGCTTTCCGCACCGACCGGCATGATCATGAATTCCTGAAAATCGATCGGGTTGTCGGCATGTTCGCCGCCATTGATGATGTTCATCATCGGCACCGGCAGGACATGGGCGGACACGCCACCGACATAGCGATACAGCGGCAGGCCGCGCGCATCGGCGGCGGCCTTCGCCACGGCCATGCTGACGCCCAGGATCGCGTTCGCGCCCAGCTTCGACTTGTTGTCCGTACCGTCCAGCGCAATCATCGCGGCGTCGACGTCGGCCTGATCTTCGGCGTCGAGGCCGATAATCTCTTCGGCGATCTCGTCATTGACGGCGGCCACGGCGGCCAGCACGCCCTTGCCCATATATTTGCTCATGTCGCCGTCGCGCTTTTCGACGGCTTCATAAGCGCCGGTCGATGCGCCCGAAGGCACGGCGGCGCGGCCAAAGCTGCCATCTTCCAGCATGACGTCGACTTCGACGGTGGGGTTGCCCCGGCTGTCCAGAATTTGACGGGCGTGAATGTCGAGAATGGCTGTCATGATCGCTCCCTGCACTGCGGTCGTAACGGCGGTGGTAAAAGGCGGCCGTGTCGCCCGATTTCGCGCTCCGCTTAGCCAGCACCTCCCGACTTGGCAATGCAGGGGCTTGCACGGACGGAAAAAATGCCGATGTTCAAAATGTAACGGCTACGGAACTGTAAGCCGCCGCGAAGCATTGGTAATATGATATACGCCGCGTTATGCGGCCTGCCATGCTGCACCGAAAGGGAGA
>JAECRT010000010.1 GCA_016000085.1 Sphingomonadaceae bacterium | reverse complement strand
CGCCCCGATCAAGGAGCAGGCGGAAAAGGTCGCCAAGGCCGCCGTCGACAAGATGAACGCGCTCGATTGGCAGGCTCAGATCGCGCCGATCAAGGAACAGGCCAGCAAAGCGGCCAAGGTCGCTACCGACAAGCTCAACGCCGTCGACTGGAAAGCCCATATCGACCCGATCAAGGAACAGGCTGGCAAGACCGCCAAGTCCGCGGCGGGCACGGCGAAGGACAAGACCGGTTCGACGATGCACAGCCTGGCCAAGCTGATTTCCGAAACCGCAGGTACCGTCGACGCCAAACTCGGCCCGCAATATGGCGACTATGCGCGCCAGGCCGCTCAGCAGGTCGCCGGGGCCGCCGATACGCTCGACAGCAAGGATGTCGACCAGTTGATGACCGAAGCGCGCGATTTCGTGCGCAAAAGCCCGGCGGTCGCCATCGGCGCAGCGGCGGTCGTTGGTTTCGTGCTGATGCGCCTGGCCAAGGGTTCGGACGACAAGGGCTGACGCCCGGCCCATCCATCATTCCGTTGCGCGCCCATCGCGCGACATGCACTCCGGTAGCGGGGCGGAGGATTTTTTGACACAGGAGCCAGCGGAAACGGCGGTGACGCCGCAGGCCGAGGGGCAAGACAGAGTCGCATCCGACGAATCGGTGCGCGACGTCTTCGCCCGACTTTATGCCGATGGCCGCGCCTATGCGACGGCCGAAGCAGAACGGCAGAAATTGCGCGCCGGACTTGTCGGATCGGCAGTGCGCGACGCTGCCATTTTCGCCGGAGTCGCGATCATGCTCGTCTTTGCTGCGCTGGTCGCCTTCCTGATCGGCCTCATCATCGCGCTGGCGCCTCAGCTTGGGCCGCTTTGGGCGACCTTTGCGGTGCTTGGCGCCAGCCTGCTCGTGGCGCTCGTGCTGCTGCTGCTGGCAAAAGCACGGATCGGCCGGATGAAGAAGGCGATTGCCCCATGACCCGTAAAATCGCCTATCGGGAAGCCTGTGCGCGCGCCGACGCGGCCCGCAACCAGTTGCTCGCCAGCGCCACGATCGCCAAAGATCGCGTTACCCCCGCCCGGCTGAAACAGGATGCCGTGGACAAGGCATGGGGCGCGATCAAGGACAGCGCGGCCAACGCGGTGAACGCCGCGCAACAACGGCCCGTCGCAATCGGCGCGGCGCTGGCCGGATTTGCCCTTTATCTCGCACGCCGCCCGCTGGCGGCACTTTTCGGGCGGCTGTACGTTCGTATCAGCAACACCCCACCAGACCTTTCGGAGACTGACGATGGCTGACATTCGTGCCCAAATCACCCGCGTTCGCGAAGCGGCCAACGACGCCGCCGTCACCGCGACGGACAAGATCAAGGACACGACCGGCAAGGCGCGCGATGGTGCAGGCGACCTGATCCAGACCGGCCGCGACAGGGCCAGCGAAGCCTATGAAGATGCGCGCGACCGCACGCAGAAGGTCGCCGCACGCGCCAATGAAATCGTGCAGGAACACCCCATAGTCGCCGTCGCCGGCGCCGTGGCGGCCGGAGCCGTCATCGCCTGGATGTTCCCCAAGAGCCGCGCCATGATGAAGGCGTTGCCCGGTTTGGCCGTCACCGCCGGATCGCGCGTTCTGGAAGCCGCAGTCGCTGCCCGCACCGTCGCCGCCGAGGGCGCTGAGACCGTCAAGCATAGCGCCAGCAGCGCACTGCACGCCGCGGGCGACGCAGCATCGGGCGCGCGCGACAGCGTCGCATCGGCCGACCTGCCTGCCAAGGCGTCCAAACTGGCCGACGAAGTCGCCGCGCTGGTCGCGCATCGGATCGAGGCGCTGGGCGACGCCATCAAGGCGCGATTGCCCAAAAGCTAATCGCATCGGCGCCGAACGCACGCCATTGCCTCTTTAGTCCCCTTGGATGGACCCGGCGCCCCTGCTAGGGTTGCGCTCCATCCAAAGGAGATAAGAAAACGCCATGAGCAAAATGCATCTGGTGATGGGCGGTCGCGTCGCCGATCCTCAAACGCTGGAATTTCAGGATTTGAGCAAGGTCGACCTGGTCGGCGTATTTCCCGACTATGCCTCCGCCGAAAAGGCGTGGCGCGGTGCGGCACAGCGGACGGTCGATGACGCGGAAATGCGTTATGTGATCGTCCATCTGCATCGATTGCTGGAACCCGAGCTGCCCAGCGCGGCATAAACCAGCCCCCCGTTCGCGTCGAGCGAGGCCCAAAGCGCTTTCACAGCGCCTTGGCTTCGTTCGAACGGACGATACTTTAATTGATTGCGCGCGGGCGCTTGCGAAACCGCCAGCGCAGCAAGGGTCGGGTCAGCGCCAGCCCCACCAGAAAACCGCCGATATGCGCTGCGATCGCAATCTGGCCCAGATCGCCAAAGCCGCCCGATGTGGCGATCCCGATCATCAACTGGACACCGATCCACCCCGCCGCCAGCCACAACAGCCGCACCAGATTGGCCGACAATGGTCCCACCCGGCGCACCTGCTGCTGACTATAGAGCAGCGAATAGGTGGCGATGACGGCGGAAATAGCCCCGCTCGCTCCCACCATCGGGTTGGTCGACGCCGGATTGATCGCCCATTGCACCAGGCACGCGCCATAAGCGCCCGCGACATAGAGCAACAGCGTCCCGCCCTTGCCCAGCACATGCTCCACCTGCCGCCCGCAAAAAACGAGCATCAGCATGTTGAAAGCGATGTGCATCCAGCCCGCGTGAATGACCGTGCAGGTGATCGGTGTCAGCCAGAATGGCACCGCCGCCATGCCGTCCAGCAAGCCAGGCTCGCCGATGCGGGCAGGAATGAACCCGCCCAGCACGGCGGCGCTGTCGATATGGCCAGTCGCATACAGGATCAGGAACGCGACGACGCTGATCGCCGCGATCCCGTTGGTCATCTGGCCTGCGGGCAGTTTCACGGCTTTAAATGAACGCGATCTTGTCGACCACGTAGAATTTGTCGCCCGACGGCACGGACACTTCGACGTCCTCGCCGACCTGGCGGCCGATCAGGGCACGGCCCAGCGGGCTGTTATAGGAAATCATGCCCGCCTTCGCGTCGGCTTCGGCCTGACCCACGATCTGATATTTGACCGGCTTGTCATCCTCGTCCAGCAAGGTCACGGTCGCGCCGAACACGATCTTGTCGCCCGACAGGTTCTTCGGGTCGATGATCTGGGCGCGGGACAGCTTGTCCTCAAGGTCGGCGATCGTCGCCTCTACCTGGCCCTGACGCTCCTTGGCGGCGTGATATTCCGCATTTTCGGACAGGTCGCCATGGGCGCGCGCTTCCTCGATGGCATCCACGATCAGCGGACGCTCGGCCTTGAGTTCGCGGAGCTGCGCATTGAGCTTGTCATGGCCCATTTGCAGCATCGGCATCTTCTCAACGGTCGCCATTTCTTGCAAATCCTTCGTCAAAACTTCCCTTTGGCGGCCCGAACATCGGGCCACCCGCAGCTTGGCTTCCTTGTGCAGGGGATCAGGCGTGCGACAGGGGATAATAGGACTGGAGCGACCGTACTTCAAGGGCATGTCCCCTCAGAGCCTCGATTGCATCGGCCGCAGCGACGCTGCCAGCCGCCGTAGTGAAGCTCGCCACCTTGCCGCGCAGTGCGCTGGTGCGGATCGCCTTGCTGTCCTTCAACGACTGCCACCCTTCGGTGGTGTTGAAGATCAGCGCCACATCGCCATCGGTGATCCGGTCGACGATGTGCGGGCGCCCTTCGGCGACCTTGTTGACGGTTTCCACCGCAACCCCGTTTTCGGCCAGATAGCGGGCGGTGCCGCCGGTCGCGATGATCTTGAAGCCCATCGCATCCAGCTTGCGCGCGGCAGGCAGGATGACCGGCTTGTCGCTGTCCTTGAGCGAGATGAACACCGTGCCGCTGGTGGGCAATATGGTGCCCGCGCCGATCTGCGCCTTGGCAAAGGCTGTCGCGAAATCGCTATCGATTCCCATGACTTCGCCGGTGCTCTTCATTTCCGGTGAAAGAACAGGGTCAACACCGGGGAAGCGCCCGAACGGGAACACCGCTTCCTTGACCGCCACATGATTGATCGCATTGCGGTCGATTTTGGGCAGGTCGCGGATCATTTCGCCCGCCATCACGCGAGCCGCGATCTTGGCGATGGGCGTGCCGATCGCCTTGGCGACGAAGGGCACGGTCCGGCTGGCGCGCGGGTTGACTTCGATCAGATAGACGATGCCGTCCTTGACCGCGAACTGGATGTTCATCAGGCCGCGCACCGACAGCGCATGGGCGAGCACCTCGGTCTGCCGCTCGATCTCCGCGATGATATCGTCCGACAGACTGTAGGGGGGCAGCGAACAGGCGCTGTCGCCCGAATGGACGCCCGCTTCCTCGATATGCTGCAACACGCCTGCGACGACGACATCCTCGCCATCGCACAGCGCATCGACGTCCACCTCGATCGCGTCGCGCAGATACTGGTCGATCAACACCGGCGAGTCGCCCGACACCTGCACGGCGGTCGTGATATATTCTTCCAGCTGCGCCTGACCGTCGACGATTTCCATCGCCCGGCCACCCAGCACATAGGATGGACGCATCAGCACCGGGTAACCGATGCGGTTGGCGACCGCGATCGCCTCTTCCCGGCTGCGCGCAATGCCATTGTCGGGCTGGCGCAGCTTGAGCTTGTCGATCAACGCCGCGAAGCGCTCGCGATCTTCGGCAAGGTCAATGGCGTCAGGCGAAGTGCCCAAAATAGGCACGCCCGCATCCTCCAGCGCCTGCGCCAGCTTGAGCGGCGTCTGCCCGCCAAACTGCACCAGCACGCCCGCCAGCGTCCCCCGCGACATTTCGACGTGCAGGATTTCCAGCACATCTTCGGCCGTCAGCGGCTCGAAATAGAGGCGATCCGACGTGTCATAGTCGGTCGATACCGTTTCCGGATTACAATTGACCATGATCGTCTCATACCCCGCCTCGCTCAGCGCGAAGCAGGCATGGACGCAGCAATAATCGAACTCGATCCCCTGCCCGATCCGGTTCGGACCACCGCCCAGGATCACGACCTTCTTCGCCGCGCTGGGCATCGCCTCATTCTCGGCTTCGCCGAAGATCGGGGCTTCATAGGTCGAATACATATAAGGCGTCTTCGCCTCGAACTCGGCGGCGCACGTGTCGATCCGCTTGAACACCGGGCGCACGTTCAGCTTATGGCGCAGCGCGCGCACCTCTTCCTCGGTCACGCCGCCAGTCATCGCCTTGACCGCTTCGTGGATCAGGCCCGACCCACGCGCAATGCCCCGCTCCATGCCGCGCAGATTGGCGGACTTGAGCGCCAGCCACGCCAGCCGCTTGTCGGAAAAGCCCATGGATTTCAGGCGACGCATGCCCTCGGCATCCTGCGGCAGGCCGTTGTCCAGCACCTCTGCCTCGGCGTCCACAATCTCCTTGATCCGCTCCAGGAACCAGGGATCGAACTTGGCGATAGCGTGGATTTCGGCAACGCTCAGCCCTTCGCGCAGAGCCTGCGCCGCGACCAGCAGCCGGTCGGGCGTGGGCTGCGCCAGCGCCGCAATGATGTCGTCCTTGGGCGCGCCGACCAGATGGTCGACCTGATTGAAGCCGCTTAGCCCAGTTTCCAGACCGCGCAGCGCCTTCTGCATCGATTCATGGATATTGCGCCCGATTGCCATGACTTCGCCGACGGACTTCATGGCCGTTCCGAGCAACGGTTCGGCGCCCTTGAACTTTTCAAAGGCGAACCGCGGGATCTTCGTCACGACATAATCGATGGTGGGCTCGAACGATGCCGGGGTCGCCCCGGTAATGTCATTCTCGATCTCGTCGAGCGTATAGCCCACGGCCAGCTTCGCCGCGACCTTGGCGATCGGGAAACCGGTCGCCTTCGACGCCAGCGCCGAAGATCGCGACACGCGCGGGTTCATCTCGATCACGATCAGGCGGCCGTCCTTGGGATTGACCGCGAACTGTACGTTGGAACCACCTGTTTCGACGCCGATTTCCCGCAATACCGCGATCGATGCGTTCCGCATGATCTGATATTCCTTGTCGGTCAGCGTCAATGCGGGCGCGACGGTAATGCTGTCGCCGGTATGGACGCCCATCGGATCGATATTTTCGATCGAACAGATGATGATGCAATTGTCCGCCTTGTCGCGGACAACCTCCATCTCATATTCCTTCCAGCCGAGCAGCGATTCCTCGATCAGCACCTCGGTCGTGGGCGACGCATCCAGCCCGCCGCGCACGATGTTCACGAACTCGTCGCGATTATAGGCGATGCCCCCGCCCGTGCCGCCCATGGTGAAGCTGGGCCGGATGATCGACGGCAGGCCGGTCACTTCCAACGCCTCCATCGCCTCTTCCATCGTGTGCGCAATGCGCGAACGCGCCGATTCCAGGCCGATCTTGTCCATCGCGTCGCGGAACTTGATCCGGTCCTCCGCCTTGTCGATCGCCTCGGCGTCCGCACCGATCATCTGGACGCCGAACTTTTCCAGCGTGCCGTCGTTGAACAACGCCAGCGCGGTGTTGAGCGCCGTCTGCCCGCCCATCGTGGGCAGCACCGCGTCCGGCCGTTCCTTCTCGATGATCTTCGCCACGATTTCGGGCGTGATCGGCTCGATATAGGTCGCGTCGGCAAATTCCGGGTCGGTCATGATCGTGGCCGGGTTGGAATTGACCAAGATGATGCGATAGCCCTCTTCCTTGAGCGCCTTCACCGCCTGCGTGCCCGAATAATCGAACTCGCACGCCTGACCGATGATGATCGGGCCAGCGCCGATGATGAGGATGGACGAGATGTCGGTGCGTTTGGGCATTATTTGGCCTCTGGTTTATGGTTGTGGGCGCTGGCGCGCGCTATTTGCATAATGGCGTTCAATGCACGCCCCCCGTCCGGGCCTCGCAACCCCAGCCGTCATATTCGACGCCGCACAGGATTTCGATCTGGAGGCATGTCTTCGTCAGCGCGCGGATCGATGCTTCGTCCACCGCCTGCTCGCATTCGAGGAACAGGAACAGATCGCCATCCTCATCCTCTTCACGGTCTAGTTCGACCATGCCGAACTGGCTGGCGATTTCCAGCACGCGGTCGAAATCCTTGTCATTGCCCCGAAAGCTGACGTCCACGGGCCGCGGGGTCAGCGCCTTGTCGCCATTGGCGGCAAGATTGGCGAGCACTTCCTTGTCGGCTTCCCACTCGGCGGCCAGCCGCGCTTCGTCGACGGGGGGCAGCTTGACGCTCATGCCTTCAAGCCCTTCACGAACCGCTCGAACAAGTAGAAGCTGTCCTGCGGACCGGGCGACGCTTCGGGATGATATTGGACCGAAAAGGCCTTTTTATCCGTCAGTTCGATGCCGCAGTTGCTACCGTCAAAGAGCGACACATGGGTCGAGCGCGCATTGGCGGGCAGCGTGTCGACATCGACCGCAAAGCCATGGTTCATGCTGGTGATCTCGACAAGGCCGTCCTCCAGCCGCTTGACCGGATGGTTCGCGCCGCGATGGCCCTGATGCATCTTGATCGTCTTGGCGCCCACCGCCAGACCCAGCAACTGATGGCCCAAGCAGATGCCGAACAGCGGAATGTCCGCGTCCAGCACCTGCCGGATCACCGGCACCGCATATTCCCCCGTCGCGGCGGGATCGCCCGGCCCGTTGGAGAGGAACACGCCATCGGGCTTGTGCGCCATCACCTGATCGAAGCTCGCCGTCGCGGGCAGCACGGTCACGCGCGCCCCGGCCTGCACCAGGTTGCGGAAGATGTTGTTCTTCGCGCCATAATCGATCGCCACGACATGCGGGCGCTCGGCCCCGGCCTGCCCCAGATCATAGCCATGGCCCAGCGTCCACACGCCATCGGCCCAGGGCCGTTCCTGCCCCATCACCGCGATGGCCAGGTCCATCCCCTCCAGCCCCGGCCAGCCCGCCGCCTTCGTGGCTAACGCCGCGATGTCGAACTTGCCGTCAGGATCGTGGGCGATCACGACGTTGGGCGCGCCCTTTTCCCGGATCATCCGGGTCAGCGCGCGCGTGTCCACACCCGCCAGGCCGATGCGGCCCTTGTCGCTCATCCACTGGTCGAACGGCTGAGCGTTGCGGAAATTGCTCGGCGCGGTGACGTCCTCCCGCACGATGCAGCCCAGCGCATGGGGGGCGTCCGCCTCCACATCATCGCCATTGGTGCCGACATTGCCGATATGGGGGAAGGTGAAGTTGATGATCTGCCCCGCATAGCTGGGGTCGGTCATGATTTCCTGATAGCCGGTGATCGACGTGTTGAAGCACAATTCGCCCACCGCATCGCCGACCGCACCAAAGCCACGGCCGAACACGGCAGAGCCATCGGCAAATACCACGACCCCTGTCGCTCCTTTGGGCACAATGAGGGTCTTGGCGTCAGCCATGGTCTAGCGGTCCTTTTATGCTTTTGCGGGAACCCGTCGTTCTGCGGGTTAAACGGCCGGTCACCTATGCCCGCTACGCCCTGCGGTCAACGTCTGTTAAAAATCTCTTTTCGCATTATATCTGCTCCTTTCCCGACAGACAGGATTCGTATCGCCATGATTCGCGAACAGCTAAAGAGTGCCCAGGTCACCGCCATGAAGGCTGGCGACAAGGAGCGCCTAGCCGCCGTGCGCCTCATTCTCGCCAAGCTCAAGGACCGCGACATCGAACTGCGCACCGCCACCACCGTGCCGGATGATAACGCCATCGTGGTCGAAGTGCTGCAAAAGATGGTCAAGCAGCGCCGCGAATCGATCGAAATGTTCACGACCGGCGGCCGCGACGAACTGGCGGCCAAGGAACAGGTCGAACTCGACGTGATCCAGAGCTTCCTCCCCACCCAGTTGAGCGAGGCAGAAACGGCAGCCGCGATCGAAGGCATCAAGGCAGAGGTGGGCGCGGCGAGTCTGAAGGACATGGGCAAGGTCATGGCCGTCTTGAAGGAACGCCACGGCACCGTGATCGACATGAGCAAGGCGAGTGGGCTGGTGAAAGCGGCGCTGAGCTAACAGGATGCAGCTACAAAGCCCCTCCCTTCCAAGGGAGGGGTTGGGGTGGGTCATGGCGCTACGCATTGATGCTAAACTTGGCTTATATGCCCGAAACATGCGGCGCGAACCGACGGACTATGAACGTCGCCTCTGGAGTGCTCTGCGCGCTTCCCAACTGGGCGGTTTCAAATTTCGCCGACAGACCGTGATCGAACCATACATCTGCGACTTTCTCTGTCCATCCGTGGGACTGATCATCGAAATTGACGATGACCGCCATGACCCAATCAAGGATCGGGATCGCGACTTCGATCTTGCCCATCAAGGCTATGTGGTTTTGCGTTTCTCCAATGCCGATATTCGTGACAATCTGGATGGCGTGCTGACTGTCATCCTAGACCGCGCGAATGCCTTGCCTCAAAGGCAGAAGATTACCCACCCCAACCCCTCCCTAGGTAGGGAGGGGCTTTGAAGCTATGAGCCTCACCCCGCAATGGCTCGACGAACTGCGCGCGCGCACGTCGCTGTCGACCCTCATCGGCAAGAGCGTGAAGGTGCAAAAGGCCGGCCGCGAGTATAAGGCTTGCTGCCCGTTCCATAACGAAAAGACGCCCAGCTTCACGATCAACGACGAAAAGGGCTTCTACCATTGCTTCGGCTGCGGCGCGCATGGCGATGCGATCCGCTGGATGACCGACCAGCGCGGCCTGCCCTTCATGGAAGCGGTCAAGGAACTGGCCGCATCGGCGGGCATGGAGGTTCCCGCCGCCGACCCGCGCGCCGCCAAGCGTGCCGAACAGGCCAAAGGGCTGCATGACGCAATGGCCGCCGCGCAGGACTTTTTCCAAACGCAGCTCGACGCGATCGAGGGCGCCGACGCGCGCGCCTACCTGCTTAAGCGTGGCATCAGCGACGCCACCCGCCGCGCCTTCGGCTTTGGCTATTCCCCCGATGGGCGCAACCGCTTGAAGGCCGCGCTCAAGGATTTCGGCGAACCCATGCTGGTCGAAGCGGGGCTGCTGATCGATCCCGACGCGCTGGAGGGCGGCAGCGGCAACGCGAAGAAGCGCGACAGCTATGACCGCTTCCGGGGCCGGCTGATGCTGCCCATCCGCGACATTCGCGGACGCACCATCGCCTTTGGCGGACGTATCCTGGGCGCGGGCGAACCAAAATATCTCAACTCGCCCGACACGCCATTGTTCGACAAGGGCCGCACCCTCTACAATATCGACCGCGCCTCCCCCGCCAGCCGCTCCACCGGGCGAGTGATCGTGGTCGAAGGCTATATGGACGTTATCGCGCTGGCGCAGGCGGGCTTCACCGATGCCGTCGCTCCGCTCGGCACCGCGCTGACAGAGCATCAGATCGAACGGCTGTGGAAAATGGTCGAAGTGCCGATCCTGTGTTTCGATGGCGACGCTGCCGGGCAAAAGGCCGCGATTCGCGCTGCCACTCGCGCCCTGCCCCTGCTTCACCCCGGCCACAGCCTCGCCTTTGCCACGCTGCCGACGGGGCAAGACCCCGACGACCTGCTGCGCGCCAGCGGTCCGGCGGCGATGGCGGCGGTGCTGGACGGCGCACGCCCGTTGATCGAGCAGCTATGGAGCCATGAACAGGGCGCTGCCCCGCTCGATACGCCCGAACAGAAAGCCGCGCTCAAACAGCGGCTGCGCGCGCTCAGCGACTCGATCCAGCATCCCGATGTCCGCGCCCATTATGTCCACGCCTTTCGCGAGCGGTATGACGCCCTGTTCTTTGCCCGCCGCGACACCGGCTTCGCTTCTGCCCGGACGCAGGGCAGCGGCAACGGTGGCGGCAATGCCGGCGCACGGTGGCAACGCGACAAGCGCGGGAACTGGAAAGCGCCCCTGCCCCCGGTGGGGTACGAAGCCCGCGCGATCGGCGAAAGCGGCATGGAACAGCGGCTTTTACGCGCCATTCTCGCGGCTCTGCTGCGTCATCCTCATGAAATTGCCCGCCACCGCGAGACACTGGCAGGGCTGCAAATCGGCGATTCGCTGCTCGCCCGTTTGCTCTCTGCGATGATTAGTGCGTCCTTTCAGAAAGAAACTGTTGAAACGCAGGGCCTCCTTACCATATTGGGGCAAGGTGAAGTGTATAATATGGCTAAGGGGATGCTCCGGGCCGACACGTTCACACTCACCCCTCACAGGATGACCACCGACCCTGATCGCCTTTCGCGTGATCTGGAGGAGGCCATTCGGGTGATGGCGCAAGGGACGGAGTTGGAGACGGCGCTGGCGGAGGCTACGAGACGGTTCAAGAGCGATGTCAGCGAAGAAAATCTCGCTGAGCAACAACGCTTGCGCGCACTCAAGGCCGAACATGACCGCCGTCTGGCGGAACTGGCGCAGCCCCAAGACATTGATTGATTGGATCGTCCCGCTCAGGGGCGACGGAGTTAAGGCGAATACATGGCGACCAAGGCGAACAGCAAAAGTGCGGCGGGTGCGGGCGATGGCGGTGATGAAGGTGGCGATGCGCCCCTGCTCGACCTCAACGAAGCGTCGGTCAAGAAGCTGCTCGCTCGCGCCAAGAAGCGTGGCTACATCACCTATGACGAGCTGAACGACGCCCTGCCGCAGGACCAGATGTCCTCCGAGCAGATCGAGGATGTCATGTCCGCGCTCAACGACATGGGCGTCAACATCGTCGAAAATGAAGAAGCCAGCGAAGACGGCGACGAACAGCGCGAGCGCGAGGACAATGAAGACGATGCGTCCGACTACGCATCGGATGACGATGGTCCCAAGCTCGTCACCGAAAAGAAGAAGGAAACGGTCGATCGTACCGACGATCCCGTTCGCATGTATCTGCGCGAAATGGGCGCGGTCGAACTGCTCAGCCGCGAAGGCGAAATCGCCATCGCCAAGCGGATCGAGGCCGGTCGCGACACGATGATCTTCGGCCTGTGCGAAAGCCCGACTACCTTCAACGCGATCATCGAATGGTCGACCGCGCTGAACAATGGCGAAATGCAGCTGCGCGAGATCCTCGATCTCGACGCGATGCTCTCCAAGGATCCTGCCCCGGAAAATCTGGAGGAAGGCGCCGAGGACGAGGATGGCGAGATCAGCGCCAAGACCGCTGGCCCCAGCTTCAAGGAAGAAGAAGAGCCGGAGGAAGAATCCGTCGACGCCGACGAGGATGAGGACGGCACCGAACGCCGCGCTCGCCGGGTCGAAGAGGATGAGGAAGAAGACAACACCCTGTCGCTTGCTCAGATGGAAGAAACGCTCAAGCCGATGGCGCTGGAGAAGTTTGCGACCATCACGGAGATTTTCCGCGCCTTTTCCGCCGCGCAAGAAGCGCGCATGCTCGCCATGGCGACTGGCGAAGTGCTCAGCCAGAAGGATGAGGACGACTATCAGGAACTGCGTGAAAGCCTGACCGCCCAAGTCGAAAGCGTCCAGTTCCATCAGCAGAAGATCGAATATCTGGTCGATCAGCTTTATGCCTATAACCGGCGCCTGACCGCGCTGGGCGGGCAGATGCTGCGCCTTGCCGAACGGCACAAAGTGCCGCGCAAGGACTTCCTCGACCGTTATGTGAACCATGAACTGGACGATGGCTGGCTGGAAAAGGTCGGCGGCATCGACAAGAAGTGGACGGCGTTCGTCGCCGCCGAAGGCTGCGCGGTCGACCGCATCCGCAATGAAATCGGCGAAATCGCGCAGGCGACCGGCATGTCGCTCAGCGAGTTCCGCCGCATCGTCAACATGGTGCAAAAGGGCGAGCGTGAAGCGCGCATCGCCAAGAAGGAAATGGTGGAGGCCAACCTGCGCCTCGTCATCTCCATCGCCAAGAAATATACCAATCGCGGCCTGCAATTCCTGGATCTCATTCAGGAAGGCAATATCGGCCTGATGAAGGCGGTGGATAAGTTCGAATATCGCCGCGGCTACAAGTTCAGCACTTATGCGACCTGGTGGATCAGGCAGGCGATCACCCGTTCGATCGCGGATCAGGCGCGGACCATCCGTATCCCGGTCCACATGATCGAAACGATCAACAAGCTGGTCCGCACCAGCCGCCAGTTCCTGCACGAACAGGGCCGCGAACCGACTCCGGAAGAGATGGCCGAGCGCCTCTCCATGCCGCTGGAGAAGGTACGCAAGGTGATGAAGATCGCCAAGGAGCCGATCTCTCTCGAAACGCCGATCGGCGACGAGGAAGACAGCCATCTGGGCGACTTCATCGAGGACAAGAACGCGATCATCCCGGTGGACGCCGCGATCCAGGCGAACCTGAAGGAAACGGTCACCCGCGTCCTTGCCTCCCTCACCCCGCGCGAGGAACGCGTGCTGCGCATGCGTTTTGGCATCGGCATGAACACCGATCACACGCTGGAAGAGGTCGGCCAGCAGTTCAGCGTGACCCGCGAACGCATCCGTCAGATCGAGGCAAAGGCGCTGCGCAAGCTCAAGCACCCCAGCCGCAGCCGCAAGATGCGCAGCTTCCTCGACCAGTAACTCTGGCGTCAGAGGCAACGAACAAAAAAAGGGCGGCCACGGAGCCGCCCTTTTTTTATGCCGTAAACCCCTCCTTTACCCCCACGCCCTAGGCTGCCTGCCAAGCCCCGTTGGCGAACTGGGACAATGAGGGATTTGAGTATGAGCGAAGCGGCACCACGCTATCAATTTGGCGACATATCGCGCGTATTGGAGGCGCTGGTCGCGGCTGACGGCACGGCCGCCCACCCCTATGCTCATCGCGCCAGTACCGGCGCTGCCCGTGACTCGCTGCTCTCGCTCGCCGATCTGGCGGACGCCGCTTATTATCTCTGCCTGCTCCATGGCCGTCATCCCGGCGTCATCGACCATGCCGCCACCCGATCGGCCGACAATGCCGCGCGCGCCTGGCTGATCGAGGCGGCCGACGCCTTCGGCACGGAACGCGCCTATCTCACGCAGGTCAGCGTCGCTGCCGGCCCCGCGCCCAGCACGGCGGGTCAGGCCGATTGCGAAACCACCGTGAGCCAGCAACGCCACGCTCTCGACATGCTCGCCCAGTCCGATCGGCGCGGCTGCGCCATGGGCGCGGCGATGGCGCTCGTGCTGGACTGGCGCGCCGTGCGCCATGTCCTCGACATGGTGGCGATCCGCGCGGGCCTTGAACCCCATCCCTGCGCCCTGCCCGACCGCGCCGCTACGCTCGACGTCGCCCGCGCCATCGGCGGCGACGACGGCGTCGACCGCGCGATCCAGTTCGGCGCACGCCAACTCCTCAACCAGCATCGCGGCCTGTGGGATCTGCTCGCCGCCCGCGCCGACGTGCGCAAGCGCGACGCCTGAGCGCGTAGCGACCGATGCTGCCATGGCTCGCCATGCTGGCCGCAACCGCGCCTCCCGCACCATCCAATGCGGATGGGCTGGCGCTCGCTGCCGACATCGCGCGCGTGGGCAGCGGCCATGCGACGGTCATGTCCTATGACATCGACAAGACGGGCAAAGTGACACAGTGCAGCGTCGTCCAGTCCAGCGGATCGACCGAACTCGACCAGCGCGCCTGCGCGATATTCCTCGAAAAAGCGCGCTTCCGCCCCGCCCGCGATGAAGCCGGCCACCCCATCGCCAAACTCGACCAGCGTACCCGCATCGTCTGGAACATCACCGAATAACCGCCCGGCGCGCCACCGGCCACCCCTTGCACCCTCCCTGTTCCTTGCCTACTCCCATCCGCAAGACAATTGAACGGGACCATTATGCGCTTTGAAGGCACGCAGGACTATGTCGCCACCGACGATCTGAAGGTCGCAGTCAACGCTGCGGTGCTGCTGCGCCGTCCGCTACTGGTGAAGGGGGAACCCGGCACCGGCAAGACCGTCCTGGCGCAGGAGATCGCGACCGCGCTGGGCGCGCCGCTGATCGAATGGAACGTCAAATCCACGACTAAGGCGCATCAGGGCCTGTACGAATATGACGCCGTCGCCCGCCTGCGCGACGGGCAACTGGGCGACGCCCGCGTCCACGACATCGGCAACTATATCCGCAAGGGCAAGCTGTGGGAGGCATTCACCTCGCCGACCCTGCCCGTCCTGCTGATCGATGAAATCGACAAGGCCGACATCGAATTTCCCAACGATCTGTTGCAGGAACTCGATCGCATGGCCTTCCATGTCTACGAAACCGGCGAAACGGTCGCGGCGGCCGAACGGCCGATCGTCATCATCACGTCGAACAACGAGAAGGACTTGCCCGACGCCTTCCTGCGCCGCTGCTTCTTCCACTATATCAAATTCCCCGACCGCGACACGATGCAGGCCATCGTCGATGTCCATTTCCCCGGCATCCAGAAAATCCTGGTTAGCAAAGCGATGGACATTTTCTACGAGATCCGCGACGTCCCCGGCCTCAAGAAAAAGCCCAGCACGTCCGAACTGCTCGACTGGCTCAAACTCCTCCTGAACGAGGATATGCCCCTCGACGTCCTGCAAAACAGCGATCCGACCAAGGCGATCCCGCCCCTCCACGGCGCCCTGCTCAAGAATGAGCAGGACATCATGATGTTCGAGCGGCTGGCCTTCATGGCCCGGCGTCAGGGGCGGTGACCCACCACGCCGGATGCCTGTGCGGCGCCGTTCGCATCAGCATCGACGCCGATCCTATCGCCGCCCGCATGTGCTGGTGCCGCCTGTGCCAGTATCTGGGCGGCGGATCGGCCACGGTGAATGTCTGCTTCCCCGCCGACAAGGTCACCACCACCGGCGAGGTGCGCTGGCACGCCAGCGTCGCCGACAGCGGCAACGCGATGCAGCGCGGCTTCTGCTCCACCTGCGGCACGCCGCTATTCTCCAGGGCCGAATCGCGCCCGCATCTCACCTTCATCCGCGCCGGTGCGCTGGACGATCCGGGGCTTTGTCCGCCACAAGCGGTCATCTGGACCGATGCTGCGCCGCACTGGGCGCATCACGACCCCGCTTTACCGCATTATCCCGCGCAAATCCCGCCTGTGGCGTGAAAAAGCCGCTCTCACGCCGCAGCCTTTAAAAAATGGGATTGCGCAGGCGTGCATTGTCTGTAGCCTTTCCGTCATAAGTTCAAAGCCGCGCAAAGACGGTTTGGATCTGGAGAGGGATGCCAATGCCAAAGTGCGCCCAGTTTCTATTGTCCGGCCTCCTCGTTTCGGCGGCCCTTGGGTTCGCCAGCCCATCGCTGGCGGCCGACGACGCCGAAGCATGGACCTCGACCGCCACCGCCATTCGCGTCGACGCCGCCGGGATCAGCCTGCCCCAGACCGTCGCAACCCTGTCTCTGACCAAGAGCGGCGAAGCCTCCAACGGCGGACGCGCGGTCGACAATTACGCGCAATATCTCTCCGAAGACGGCGCGGTACAGGCGACCCTTTACGTCTATCTGCCCACCTATGCCGACGCCTCGCTCGCGGCCTATATGACCGACAAGGCCGTCATGGAACGGTTCGGCGGCAAGACCCGTCGCACCGCCTATGCCAGCGCCCCTGTCGCGGGTCATGCCGGCAACGCCATCCGCGCCGTCTATGACGATGCCGCCGATGGCGCGCTCACCACAGCGGCCGGTTTCGTCCATGCCGGGCGCTGGATCGTCAAGATCCGCGTGACCGGCCCCACCGAACGCCGTGCCGAAGTCCTCGCGGGCCTCGACGGCATGCTCGCCAAGCTGGCGCTGGACGACCCGTCCATCCTGCACGCGACCGCCCCCGCCCGCTTCGCCGCCTGCCCCGCCGCCGCGACCCCCGACGCGCGCCTCACCGCCAACGACGCTGCGAGCAACGCCCTGCCACAGGATGTTCGCATCCCCCGCGATGGCAAGGATGCGCTGTGCATGCGCGGCGCCGTCACCACGGCGGAGGGCAGCTACGACATGCTCCAGCAGGTCGGCCAGCCCGATGGCGCGATCATCGTGCCGGTCGATGACAGCGGCACCGTGCTGGCGTTCGACCCGGCGAGCAGCGGCGCGGGTTACAGGCTGTCGATCCACATGGTCGGCCAGACAGACCTTTACGGCACCTATGACCGCGTCCCCAGCCCGGCCCAGATCGCCGCGATCGTCGATGGCAAAGACCCCCAGACCGCCCAGGCCGAACGCACCGCCGCCTACGCCGCCAATGGTGAAGTCACGATGCGGCGGGCAGCACCAGCGGGGCACTGACGGCAGAGGTCAGCATGATCAGATCAGATAGCCGACTTCATACAATCCCCAGCGCCTCCCACCAAAGACCAACGGCACGAATACGCTGCGTAATGCGCGATAGCGTCCCTCGCCCAGATCCTGCCGATAGGTGAACAGGAAAAAATCCCCCTCTTCGTCGAGCGCCCGGCGGGTCTGCCCGTCCATGAACATTTGCCGATTGCGCGCATGTTCGATGTTCCACAACGGGTTGCCCGACCGCTGCGGCTGACTGCGCGCGCTGATATGGGTGGGCAGCCACCCCTGCATGTCGATCAGGCAGCATCCGATGATCGCGCCATCCTCCCCCGTTCGCCGGTCCAGCACCGGACGCAGCGCCGCATCGGCAAAGTCGGTAAAGCGCGTCACATATTGCGCCGGCTCCGATCCCTCGACCCGGCGATAATTCCCGTCGAACAGGTCGCTCAGGGTCAGCTTCCCCTCGGCGAGGCCCCGCTCGATCCGCGCCGTCACCTCGTCCGCGCCTTCTTCGGCCAGCGCGATATAGCGGCTGTTGCGCGTGCGGCCCGGTCCATGCGCCGCCGTGTTGAGCATGGCGTTGGCCAGCCCTTCCAGCGTTTCGAGCTGCCCGCGCGCCGCATCGACCCGCGCTGCGCTCTCGCTGGCCGATGCGCTGAACGCCCCCAGTCCCTCGCGCAGCGCCGCCACATCCTCGTCCGCCTCGTCGGTACAGGTCACGATCGCGCCCGACCGGTCGCCAAACTGCGTCACCAGCGATGCGATCTCCGCCATGGTCAGCCGCAACTGGTCGATATGGATGCCGACATCGCGCCCCCGCACGATATTCGCCTCCACCCCGCCGATCAGCGCCCGCGCTTCCCGGTCCAGCTGCGCCAGCTTGTCGCCGACCGACGCCGAAGCCTCCCCAGCCTGTCCCGCCAGTCGCCTGATCTCGTCCGCCACCACCGCAAAGCCCAGTGTCGCCTCGCCCCCGCGCGCCGCCTCGATCGCCGCGTTGACGCCCAGTAACCGGGTCTGGCGCGCGATCGCGCCCAACTGCTCGGAAATGCCGCCCACTGCCTCGATCACGGTCAGGAACTGGCGCAAGCGCCCCTCCAGCCCGGTGACATGATCCACCAGTCCCGCTACTTCGCCCAGCGACAGGCCGATCACGTCATGCCCATCCGCGATGATCCGCCCGGCGCGGCTGGCGGTCAGGCTCAGTTCCTGCGCAGCGACCACGCTTTCCTTCTGGCTGACGGCCAGCGTCGCCATATTGGCCTGCAAATCCGCCAGCCGCACCGAATCGGTCTGGATGCGGTGGTTCACTTCGCTCAGAAAGCCCACCGTTTCGCTGCACTGCAACGCAATGTCGCCCGATCTTTCCCCCAGATCGGCCAGCAAGTCCCCGTTTTCCAAGCTTACCCCGCAGCTTTTATTGTGTCTGGATAGTGACGCATTAACCGTGCGCTGCAACAGTTAATATTCACTCGGAACTGCCCTGCACCCGCTTGCATCATCCGCGTCGCTGGCCGACAAGACGGCCCTATGCTGCTTAACTTTCTCGACGCCCTGCGTGCCGCCGGCATCCCCGCCAGCATCAAGGAGCATCTGCTGCTGCTCGAAGCGCTCGACCGCGACGTCATCGCCCGACGGCCGGAGGATTTCTATTATCTCGCCCGCGCCACCTATGTGAAGGATGAAGGACTGCTCGACCGCTTCGATCAGGTCTTTGCCAAAGTGTTCAAGGGCGTGTTGGGCAATGACGGGCTGGAAGCCGAAATCCCCGAAGAATGGCTGCGCCTCGTCGCCGAAAAATTCCTTTCGGCAGAGGAGATGGAGAAGATCAAGTCGCTGGGTGACTGGGACGAGATCATGGAGACGCTGAAAAAGCGGCTGGAGGAGCAGCAAGGTCGGCATCAGGGCGGCAATAAATGGATCGGCACCGGCGGCACCTCGCCCTTCGGCAATGGCGGCTATAATCCCGAAGGCGTCCGCATCGGCGGCGAATCCCGCCACAAGCGCGCGATCAAGGTCTGGGAAAAGCGCGAATTCGCCAATCTCGACAGCACCCGTGAACTGGGCACCCGCAACATCAAGGTCGCGCTGCGCCGCCTGCGCCGCTTCGCACGGGAAGGCGCGGCGGACGAACTCGACCTCGACGAAACCATCCGCGGCACCGCGCGGCAAGGCTGGCTCGACATCCGTATGCGGCCCGAACGGCACAACGCGGTCAAACTGCTCCTTTTCCTCGACGTTGGCGGATCGATGGATCCGTTCGTCAAGCTGTGCGAGGAACTCTTCTCCGCCGCAACGGGCGAATTCAAGAATATGGAATTTTTCTACTTCCATAACTGCCTGTATGAAGGCGTGTGGAAGGATAATCGTCGCCGCTTTGCCGAACGCACGCCGACCTGGGACATTCTCCATAAATATGGCCATGATTATAAGGTGATCTTCGTCGGCGACGCGGCGATGAGTCCCTATGAAATCACCCATCCGGGCGGCTCGGTCGAACATATGAACGAAGAAGCGGGCGCCGCATGGCTCCAGCGCGTCACCCATACCTATCCCGCCACCGTCTGGCTCAATCCCGCCGCGCAGCAGCATTGGGGCTACAGCCAATCGACCAAGATCATCCGCCAGCTGGTGAACGACCGCATGTATCCCCTCACGATCGAAGGCATCGACGACGCGATGCGGGAACTGACCCGCAAGCGCTGATCGGCGAAAATAGCGGACGCGGCGCTTTCCCATAATGGATCAGCGCCGCGTAAAAAAATGTCAGAATTACCGGAAAATAGGCGCGGTTAAGCCGAAAACAGCACCCCGCCGCTCATCGGCTCCGGCGCCCCGGTCGTTCCCGGAAAGCTGATCGGCAGCCCTTTGAGGTGCCGCACCGCCATATAGGCGAACCCCTGCGCCTCCAGCGCGTCGCCATCCCAGCCCAGCCCGTCGACCGACTGCACCGCCACCCCGATCCGCTCGCCCAGCATCGCCATCAACGTGGCATTGTGCCGCCCTCCGCCGGCCACATGGATGCAGGTCGGCCGCTCGCTCAGATGGTCGATTCCCCGCGCCACCGCCGCCGCCGAAAAGGCCGTCAGCGTCGCCGCGCCATCGGCCAGGGTCATCCCCCGCACCGCCTCGATCGTGAAGGCCTCCCGGTCGATGCTCTTGGGCGGCGGCGCGGCAAACCAGGGGTCGGCCATCATGACCGCCAGCCGATCCTCATCCACTTGCCCACTCGCCGCTATTGCGCCTCCAGCATCATAGGCGACGTCGCCCTGCGTCTGCATCCAGTTGTCGATCAGCCCGCTCGCCATGCCGGTATCGAACGCCACCAAAGCGCCGTCCGATCCGATCGCGGTGATGTTCGCCACCCCGCCCAGATTGAGGATCGCCACCGGCTTTGGCAGCCCCGCCGCCAGCGCCCGGTGATAGACCGGCAGCAACGGCGCGCCCTGCCCGCCCGCCACCACATCGGCCTGGCGCAGGTCGCCGACCACGGCGATACCGAACGCCCCCGCCAGCGCCGCCCCATCACCGATCTGCCAGGTCCAGCCCCGCTCCGGCCGGTGCGCCACGGTATGGCCATGAAAGCCGATAACCGCGATATCCTCGGCAATATGCCCGCTCCGCCCCAGCAGGTCGGCCACTGCTTCGACATGCAATTCGGTCAGTTCCGCCTCGACCGATGCGATCAGCGGCTCGAACCCCGGACGCTCCATCGCCATCGCTCGCCCGCACGCTTCGGCCAGACGCACACGGAACCCGTCATGATAGGTCAGTGCGTGAAAAGCGACCGCCTCGACCGCGCCTTCCCCATCCGTTTCGATGAGCGCCGCGTCTATCCCGTCACGCGATGTTCCCGACATCAGGCCAATTGCCAGCATATATACAACTCCGTTCGCCCTGAGCCTGTCGAAGGGCTGTTCTTAATCAGGAAAAGGGCTTCGACAAGCGCAGCCCGAACGGACGAGGGACTTTTCGTCGCTCATCGGCAATGCTACAGGCGCGCGCCATGAGCAACTATCAGTCCGATCTCCTCCGCCTGCTCGACACGCGCGGCTACATCCACCAGCTGACCGACGCGGCGGGCCTCGACGCCATCGCCGCGAAGCAGGTGGTGCCGGGCTATATCGGCTTTGATCCCACCGCACCGTCGCTCCATGTCGGCAGTCTGGTGCAGATCATGATGCTGCGCCGGATGCAGCAGGCCGGGCACAAGCCGATCGTCCTGATGGGCGGCGGCACCGGCAAGATCGGCGATCCCAGCTTCAAGGACGAAGCACGCAAGCTGATGACCGGCGACACGATCGCGTCCAACGTCGCCAGCATCAAGCGGGTGTTCGAAAAATTCCTGACCTTTGGCGATGGCCCATCGGACGCGGTGATGGTCGACAATGCCGACTGGCTCGACGCGCTGGAATATATCCCCTTCCTGCGCGACATCGGCCAGCATTTCTCGGTCAATCGGATGCTCAGCTTCGACAGCGTCAAGACCCGGCTGGACCGCGAACAGTCGCTCAGCTTCCTCGAATTTAACTACATGATCCTTCAGGCCTACGACTTTCTGGAATTGTCGCGCCGCGCCGATTGTCGCCTGCAAATGGGCGGCTCCGACCAGTGGGGCAATATCGTCAACGGCATCGAACTGGCACGCCGGGTCGACGGCCGCCAAGTGTTCGGCCTGACCAGCCCGCTCATCACCACTGCCGACGGCGGCAAGATGGGCAAGACGATGAACGGCGCGGTGTGGCTCAACGCCGACGCGCTGCCGCCCTATGATTACTGGCAATTCTGGCGCAACACGCAGGACGCGGACGTCGGTCGTTTCATGCGCCTTTTCACGGATCTTCCGCTGGACGAAATCGCCCGGCTGGAAGCGTTGCAGGGCGCCGAGATCAACGAGGCGAAGAAGATCCTGGCCGACGCCGCCACCGCCATGGCCCATGGGTCCGATGCCGCTGCTGCGGCGGCGCAAACCGCCCGCAAGACGTTCGAGGAAGGCGCATCCGACACCAACCTGCCCACGGTCAGCATCGGCGCGGATGGCCTCACCATCGTTCAGGCCAATGTCGCCCTGGGCTTTGCCCCCTCGAACAAGGAAGCCCGGCGCAAACTCACCGAAGGCGCGATCCGGGTTAACGGCACAGTCGTCAGCGACCCCGCTTTGTCCCTGCAACCGGGCGACAAGGTCAGCTTCGGCGCGAAAAAGCATGGGATGGTGGTCGCCTGACGGAAGGGTCTTAGGGCGACATTAACCCTGTCCGGTAGCAATTCGTCCATTTTTGGGCGGCTAGGCATGGGGACGATGTCATCCCCCTTTGCCAATCTGAACCATGTGCTGCGGTCGCGCGATCCGTCCGTCGATCATCGGCGTGCGACGCGCGATCTGGTCGACATGGTCAGCCACGTCACCGCACGGGGTCGCACCCATGGCATAAAGATCATTAATATTTCCGCACTGGGGCTGATGTGCCGCAGCGAAGAAGAATTGCTGATAGGCGAGCGCGTCACCGTCTGGCTGCCGGTGCTCAAGGATTATCCTGCCGAAATCCGCTGGTTCGAAGATGGTCGGGTCGGCATGGAATTTCTCGATCCGATCAAGCCACGCCTTTACGACGCCATCATGGCGCTCATCCCGCCGCGCCAAACTGCCTGGTAGCCTCCGGTCTGGTAAAAGGCTCCTCGGTTTCCAGCTTCTGCCGCCCGCGCACCAGCGCTTGCGGCATCTCGTCGCGCAGGAATTTCAGCATCGCCTCGCGCACTTCGCAGCGCAGGTCGAAGGCGATGCCCGCGTTGCGCGCACTCAACAGGCCGCGCAGTTCCAGCGCATCGGCGCGATGATCCGTCACCTGCAATATCGCGACCCGCCCGTCCCAGCGCCCGTTGGCCTTTACTGCGGCCACGAAATGCGCGCGGATGGCCTCTATGTCGGCGGTCGGATCGACATAGAGAAATACAGTGCCGAGCAGATCGGATGTCTTGGTGGTCCAGTTCTGAAACGGCTTTTCCAGAAAATAGGACACCGGCACCACCATACGCCGGTCGTCCCATATGCGCACCACGACATAGGTCAGCGTGATATCCTCGATCCGCCCCCATTCCCCTTCCACGATCACGACGTCGTCCAGCCGGATCGGCTCTGAAAAGGCCATCTGGATGCCCGCGATCAGGTTTTTAAGAGCAGGCTGCGCTGCCGCGCCCACCGCGAGGCCAACCAGCCCCGCCGATGCCGCCAGCGTCACGCCGATGGTCCGCACGCCGGGGATCGCCATCAGGATCATCGCGATCACCAGCACCGCCACGATGCTCTGCGCGATTCGGTACAGGATGCGCACCCGCGTATGCCGTCGCCGCGCTTTTAGGTTGTCCTCCACGCTGATGTCGGCCGCCCGCTCGATCATCGTGCGCACCGCCCGCATGATGCGCAGCAACAGCCAACCAGCCAGCAGCGCAAAGACCATCTTCGATCCGATCGCCCACAGACTTTCGATCCGTGGCCCCAGTTCCAGCGGCGCCAGTCCCGCGCCGAGCGCGAGCAGCACCACCAGCCAGCGTGTTGGCTGAAACACGGCAGGCAGCAACACGGGGTCCATCCGCGCCCGCAGCACCCGCATGGCGATCCAGTACAGCGCCCAGTGGATCAGGAAGGCGAAAGCCACGGACAACGCGATCGAAAGCGCCGCCATAGACGTGATGTGAGTCAGGCTGATGTCGGTCATGCGTCTGTGAACGCGAGCCGCACCGCTTTGTTTCGCACTTGCAGCAGAGAATAGCCTCTACCCGCCGCGCAACAGCCCCACTGCGGCGTCCCGCTCGAACAGATAGAGGCAGGTCCGCGCCGCCTGCCCGCGTGGGCTGTCGAGGCCGCCGTCCCGGTCGATCAGCAGGTGCGCATCATCGCGCGCCGGGTCGATCAACGCTGCGACATGTTCCGGCGTCGCCAGCTTCAATTCCGCTTCGCCCGACTGGCGCGTGCCCAGCACCTCGCCCGCGCCGCGCAGCTTCAGGTCTTCCTCGGCAATACGGAACCCGTCATTCGTCTCCCGCATCAACGCCAGCCGCGCCCGCGATGTCTCGCCCAACGCATTGCCGCGCAGCAGCAAGCATACCGACGGCTTGTCGCCACGCCCCACCCGGCCGCGCAACTGGTGCAGCTGCGCCAGCCCGAAGCGGTCGGCCCCCTCGATGATGATGAGGCTGCTGTTGGGCACATCGACGCCGACTTCGATCACCGTGGTCGCCACCAATATCTGCGTGCGATTGGCGGCAAAGGCTTCCATCGCGGCGTCCTTGTCCGGCCCCTTCATCCGGCCATGGACAAGGCCCACCCGCGCGCCAAACCGTTCCTTCAGCGATTCGGCCCGCATTTCGGCCGCCGCCTGATCGCTCGTCTCGCTTTCCTCGACCAGCGGACACACCCAATAGGCCTGCCCTCCGCCTTCGACATGGCGGGCCAGCGCATCGACCACCTCATCGAGGCGACTGGCTGCCATCACCACGGTCTGGATCGGCTGGCGGCCTGGCGGCATTTCGTCCAGCCGCGACACATCCATCTCGCCATAATAGGTCAGCGTCAGCGTGCGCGGGATCGGCGTCGCCGTCATCACCAGCAAATGCGGCGACCGTTCGGCCTTGCTGGCCAGCATCATCCGCTGCGCCACGCCGAAGCGATGCTGCTCGTCGATCACGGCCAGGCCCAGCTTTTTATACTGCACCGCTTCCTGAAAGATGGCGTGCGTGCCGACAAGAATGTCGATGCTGCCGTCCGCCAGCCCCATCAGGGTCGCTTCGCGCACCTTGCCCTTTTCGCGCCCGGTCAGGATCGCGATCTCGATGGGCAGGCCAGACGCCATTTTCCGCAACGTCTCATGATGCTGCCGCGCCAGGATTTCGGTCGGCGCGAGCATCGCCCCCTGCATCCCGGCTTCCACGGCGTTGAGCAGGGCCAGCAACGCGACCAGCGTTTTTCCCGACCCGACATCACCCTGCAACAGGCGCAGCATGGGTGTAGCCTGCGCCATGTCGCCCTCAATCTCCGCGCTGGCGCGGCGCTGCGCCCCGGTCGGCGCAAAGGGCAGCTTGAGCATCGCACGCAGCCGCCCATCCCCCGCGATCGGTACGCCGCGCCGCCGCCGCGACGATTGCCGCACCAGCATCAGCGCCAGTTGCCCCGCGAAAATCTCGTCATAGGCCAGCCGCTCGCGCGCCAGCGCATCGGACGGATCGGCATGGACGCGCAGCAAAGCCTCCCGCCAACCCGGCCACGCTTTACTCGCCAGCAGGCTCGGTTCGATCCATTCGGACAACTCCGGCGCCCGGCCAAGCACCTGCGTCGCCAGATCCCGCATCCGGTTATTGGTCAGCCCTTCGGACAGGCCATAGACGCTTTCACGCGCCGGCACCGTACTGGCTTCCTCCGGCGGCAGCACATAGTCGGGATGGACCATCTGCAAATTGTCGCCATAGCTTTCCAGCTTGCCGGAAATGAACTTCGGCTCATTGAGCGGCAGCAATTTGCGCGGCCATGCGCTGTTCTTCCCGAAATACACCAGGCTGACGGCATTGCCGTGCCCGTCCACCGCATGCACGCGAAATGGCGCCCGCGCGCTGCCGCTGGCGCGATGATCGACCGGGGTCAGAATGATGCCGATCATCCGTCCCGCGTCCGCCATGTCCAGCGCGTCGGTCAGGTGCCGATCGACCCAACTGACCGGCAAATGAAAGGCGATGTCGACCGCGCGCGCCAGTCCCAGCCGCTCCAGCGGGCGGGCCATGGCCGGACCTATGCCTTTCAGCACGGAGATTTCGGCAAAGAGCGGATTGAGAATATCGGGTCGCATGTCTATCTGGCTTGCATCTAGCTCAACCGGGACGGTGGCACAAACACCCGATCGGCTTTGTTGCCGTGCCCGCTAAAGGAACAAATTGTGAACGACAACCCCCAGATGCGCCGCATCAAATTTCGGGCCTGGCATCGCGGCACGCGTGAGGCGGACTATGCGGTCGGCGGTTTCTTCGAACGCTATTATGCGACATGGAATGACGAGGAAATCGCCTGGTTCGAACGCTTCATGGAGGAACAGGACGCCGACATCATCGGCTGGGCATTGGGCACCATCCCCGTGCCGGACGAATGGAAAGGCCCGATGATGGACAGCTTCCTCAAGCTCGATTTCGTCAAGATCGAGAATTGAAGATAACAAGATGACCGATTTCCAGAAGATCCTGCGCGCCAAGACGCCGCTGACCCTGTCCGGCGTGCCTGCCGGGTTCCAGCCCTGGCTGCTGGCCGACATTGCCCGTGCCGCAAACGGATCGGGCGCGGGTCGCGCTGTTTTCATCGCCTCCGACGAGCAATTGATGCGCGCGGTGGCCGACACGGCTCATTATTTTGCGCCGGAAATCGAGATCATCGAAATCCCTGCCTGGGACTGCCTGCCCTATGACCGGGCCAGCCCATCGCTGCGCGCGGCGTCGGCGCGGCTCGCGGGCCTGCACGCGCTTCAGGCCCAGCCCAAGGGACCGCAACTGGTCGTCACCACGCTGGGCGCCATGACCCAGCGCACGCTCACGCCTTTCCGCGTGCGGCAACTGGTGGCGCATCTCGCGCCCAAGGAGCGGATTGCGATCACGCGCCTGGCCGAAATGTTGCAAGGCAATGGCTATGTGCGGACAGACACCGTTCACGATCGGGGCGAGTTCGCGATTCGCGGCGGCATTGTCGACCTGTTCCCCGGCGGCGAGGACCAACCGCTCCGCCTCGACTTTTTCGGGGACGAGATCGAGACGGTCCGCCGCTTCGACCCCGCCGACCAGCGTACCATCTGCAATATCGATGGCTTCACCCTGCTCCCGGCCTCCGAAGCGCTGCTGGATGAGGACACGATCAAGCGCTTCCGGGGCCGTTATCGAGAAACCTTCGGCGCGACCGCGACCGGCGATCCGCTCTATCAGGCGGTGAGCGAGGGGCGGCGGCTGGCTGGCATGGAACATTGGCTGCCCCTGTTCGAGGAAAAGCTGGTGCCGCTGGCCGATCATCTGGGCGCGGACACGGTCCTCATACGCGACCATGGCGTCGCAGGCGCAGCCGACGCCCGGTTCGAGGCGATCCGCGACTATCACGCCAACCGGGTCCAGGCCAAAACCTCCGACCCCGGCGCCTATCGCCCGCTCAAGCCCGACTCGCTCTATCTCGACGCGGCGGAATGGGATGCCGCCGTCGCCACCCTGCCGATGCACGCGACCACGCCGTTCCACGAGCCGGACAGCGCCACCGTGCTGGACTTCGCCGTCGACGGCCCGCGCGATTTTGCGCCTGAACGCGCGCAAAATACCAATATCTACGAAGCCGTCGGCAGCCATATCGCCAGCCTGCAACGCGCCAAGAAAAAGGTCGTGATCGCCAGCTATTCGGGCGGCGCGCGTGAGCGCCTGTCCGGCCTGCTCGCCGATCATGGCGTCGCGCGGATCGCGGCGGCGGACAGTTGGCAGGAAGCGCTGGGCATCGCTGCGGGTGGCAGCGTCACGCTGACCGTCCTGCCGCTCGACCATGGCTTTGCCGCGCCCGATGTCGCGGTGCTGACCGAACAGGATATGCTGGGCGACCGGCTCGTCCGCCGCGCCAAGCGCAAGAAGAACGCCGACGCCTTCCTTCAGGAACTGGCCACTCTGTCGCCCGGCGATCTGGTCGTTCATCGCGACCATGGTATCGGCCGCTATGGCGGGCTGACCCAGATCCCGGTGTCCAAGGCCGCGCATGATTGCGTCGCGCTGGAATATGCGGGCGGCGACAAACTCTATGTCCCAGTCGAAAATCTCGAAGTCCTCTCCCGCTACGGCTCCGACAGCGACGGCGTAAGCCTCGACAGGCTGGGCGGCGAAGCATGGCAGCGGCGCAAGGCCAAGATGAAGGAGCGCATCCGCGAAATCGCGGGTGAACTGCTCAAGACGGCGGCCGAACGCGCTCTGCGCGCCGCCACCATCGCCGAACCCGACGTCGCGGGCTACCCTGCCTTCGTCGATCGCTTCCCCTATCAGGAAACCGACGATCAGGATCGCGCCATCACCGACGTGATCGACGATCTGGGTGCGGGCAAGCCGATGGATCGCCTCGTCTGTGGCGACGTTGGCTTCGGCAAGACCGAAGTGGCCCTGCGCGCCGCCTTCGTCGCGGCAATGGCGGGGATGCAGGTCGTGCTGATCTGTCCCACCACGCTCCTCGCGCGCCAGCATCACATGAATTTCGAGGAACGCTTCCGCGGCTTCCCGGTCAATATCGGTCGCCTGTCCCGCCTCGTCCCCGACAAGGAAGCGAAAGCGACCAAGGCGGGCCTCGCCGACGGCACGGTCGATATCGTCATCGGCACCCATGCGCTGCTAGCCAAGGGGCTGGAGTTCAAACGCCTCGGCCTTGTGATCGTCGATGAAGAACAGCGGTTCGGCGTTACCCACAAGGAGCGGCTGAAGTCGCTCAAGACCGACGTTCACGTCCTGACGCTGACGGCCACGCCCATTCCCCGCACGCTGCAAATGGCGATGTCGGGCCTGCGCGAATTGTCCGTCATCCAGACTCCGCCGGTCGATCGTCTCGCCGTCCGCACCTATATCATGCCGTGGGACGGGGTGGTCATTCGCGAAGCCCTGTTGCGCGAACATTATCGTGGCGGACAGAGCTTCTTCGTCGTGCCGCGCATCGCGGACCTGACCGAGATAGAGGACTATCTGCGCAACGAAGTGCCGGAGGTAAAGCCCATCGTCGCCCATGGCCAGATGAGCGCGACCGAGGTGGAGGAGCGCATGTCCGCCTTCTACGACAAGCGTTACGACGTCCTGCTTTCGACCACTATTGTCGAATCCGGCCTCGACATTCCCAGCGCCAACACGCTCATCATTCACCGCGCGGACCGCTTCGGCCTTGCCCAGCTTTACCAGCTACGCGGGCGCGTGGGCCGATCGAAGACGCGCGCTTATGCCTATATGACGACCCCGGCCAATCGCATCATCACCGAAACGGCGGAAAAGCGCCTCAAAGTGCTGTCCGATCTCGATACGCTGGGCGCGGGCTTCCAACTGGCCTCCCATGATCTCGACATTCGCGGCGCAGGCAATCTGGTGGGCGACGAACAATCGGGCCATATCCGGGAAGTCGGCTTCGAACTGTATCAATCGATGCTGGAAGAGGCGATCATGGACGCCAAGGCTGGCGGCGTCGGCCTGGAGCCGCGCAGCGACAGCTTCTCGCCGCAGATCAGCGTCGACGCGCCGATCATGATCCCCGACGATTATGTGCCCGACCTCGACCTGCGCATGGGCCTGTATCGCCGGATCAACGAGCTGGAAGACAGGCAGGGCCTCGAATCCTTCGCCGCCGAACTGATCGACCGTTTCGGCAAGCTACCTGCGCCCACGCAAAACCTGCTCAAGATCATCGAGATCAAGCAGAACTGCATGAAGGCCAACATCGCCAAGATCGACGTTGGCGCAAAGGGCGCGCTGGTCAGCTTCTTCGAGGATCGCTTCCCCAATCCCGCCGGGCTGATTTCCTATGTCCAGCGCCTGGACGGCGTCGCGCGGTTGCGCCCCGACAGCAAGATCGTCGTCAATCGCGCCTGGGCCGATTCCGCCGCCCGTCTGAATGGCGCGCTGCAATTGTCGAAGGGGCTGGCCAAGGCCGCTGGATGATAGCGCAGGACTTTGTCGCCCTCCAGCAACGGCCCGGCAACAGTGGTAGCCTACAGCGAGGCGACGATCGGGCAAGATAGGCCGGCGTCGAAGTCAGGAGAATATCAATGAGCATTACTCTTATCGCGCTGGCGGCGGCCGCCGCCATCCAGGGTCCGGCTGATGCCGCCACCCACAGCGTGACTGTTGACCATCATGGCGCGCCGGTGCAGGCCACCTACACCGCCCGCGCCGACATCGCGACCCGTACGGTAGGCGCAAAAACATCCACTCGCATGGATACGCAGCGCTGCAACTGGACCGCTACCGTCGTCGTCGATCGTAAGCTGAACCACGGCCCCGCGCTGGCCCGCACCATCGCCAGCGATGTACGTTTTTCCGGTAGCGAAGCGGGCGCCTGTATGCGCGGACCGAAGCTGGAACAGCGCCTGATCGCTCAGCATCAGGACAAGGTCCAGGCCCAGTTGCTGGCGGTTGCGGATCAGGACCGCGCGCCGTTGCTGGCGGAACTGGATTCGGTGCGCAATCTTGCATCCAACTAAGCGCATGATGCAGGCCGCATGGCTGGGCGCGCTAGGCGTCGCCCTCCATGCCGTTCCGGTTCTGGCGCAGAATGCAGGCGTCAGCGCTACGGTTGAGGCAGCGAGCGACGAACGTCGCCGCGGCCTTAGCTGGAGCGAGAGCGATCCGGTGCTGCGCGGCAGCATGTCGGTGCCGGTCGCGTCCGGCCTCAGCCTCGACGGCGCGGCCACGACCCTATGGAACAGCGATCGCCATGGCGGCGCAGATGCCGTGCTGGACCTGGGCGCCACCTATGCGCGGCAGGTTGGCGGCTGGCGCCTGAGCGCAGAAGGCCGCTATCATCTCTTCCCCGGCGCATCGGGTCAGGGCTATGGCGAGGTCGGCGCGGTCGCCGGCTTTCTCCTCGGTCCGGCCAGCATCGACATCGGCGCGCGCTATGCCCCGCGCCAGTCATCCATTGGCGGCGACAATCTCTATCTGTCCACCGCCGCTGCCATCGCCATCCCCGGCACGCCGCTCACCCTGTCGGGCCATGTCGGCCGATCGTCGGGAGAAGTGCGCGATCCTCTGGCCGCCACCCGGCTGCGTCCCGATGGCCGCTATTGGGATCATGGCGTCGCGCTGGACTGGTACCGAGGCCGCTGGTTTGCGGGACTGCGTTATGCAGGCAGCACGATCGACGGACCGGCCCGCACAGATGCCGGCGACCGGCTGATCGCACGGCTGGGCCTGTCATTATAACGACCCCGTTTTGACCATCATCTTGTCCACTCCTCTCCAATGCCATAGCCTGCCCGTATCATCCTGATGGAGGCGCGTGGCATGGCTATCGAACTGACGATTCTCGCCTGGAGCATGGTTTTGCTGCTGGTCCACATCTTCGCCGCCGCTCAGGTCAAGACGCAGCAATATGGCACGAAATGGAATATGGGCGCGCGCGACGAAAGCCTTCCGTCGATCAGCCCGTTGGGTGGTCGGCTCTCGCGGGCGCAGGCCAATTTCATGGAAACGCTGCCCATCGCCATCGTCGCGCTGATCGGCGTGATCGTTGCCGGTCGCACCAGCGACACGACCGCACTGGGCGGATGGATCTGGCTGGGCGCGCGCGTCGCCTATCTGCCCGTCTATGCGTTGGGCATCCCGATGATCCGCACGTTGATCTTCCTCGTCAGCCTGATCGGCATTGGCATGGTGCTGTGGCCTTTGCTGGCGGGCTGAACATTCCGGCGCTTGCTCCACGGCCCGACGCCCGCTAAGCGCCCGGCCCATGACAGCGCATAAATCCGGCGACCCCACCACGCTCAACCGCCTCTATGGCCGCCAGTCCGGGCACAAGCTGCGCGCGGCCCAGCAGGATCTGGTCGACACGCTGCTGCCCGCCATCTCCGTACCGGAAGAGGGCGAGATCACGGCTGCGTCCCTGTTCGGATACGACCGCCCGCTCCATTTCGAAATCGGCTTCGGCGGCGGCGAGCACATGGCCTATCGCGCCGACATGCTGCCCGATCATGGCTTCATCGGCTGCGAGCCTTTCCTGAACGGGGTCGTCATTGCGCTCGGCCATGTACGCGATCAGGCATTGGGCAACGTCCGCATCCATATGGGTAATGCGCTCGATGTGTTGTCGCGCATCCCCGATGGCGCGCTCAGCTTCGTCTATCTGCTTCATCCCGACCCCTGGCCCAAGGCTCGTCACGCCAAGCGCCGGATGATGAACCCCGGCCCGGTCGCGATGATCGCACGCAAGCTCAAGCCCGGCGGTGAATTTCGCTTCGGCACCGATCATCCCGTTTATCTGCGCTGGGCGCTGATGGTCATGAACGGCCATCCCGATTTCGACTGGCTGGCAAGCGAACCAAAGGATTTCCTCACCCGCCCCGGCGGCTGGCCCGAAACCCGTTATGAAGCAAAGGCCCGACGCCTCGGCCATGAAGTCTGGTACTTCCGATACCAGCGTAAATAGATCAGGGCGTTATCTTATATAATTTATATTTTTCAATGTTTTATCTACACCATGGTACGCTACTGTAGCCCACCATTTCCTTCACGGTGATTGCTGGGTGATTACTTTTATGGTACCTGAGGTATTGTCATGGCTACCGGAAGGATCACCAAACGAACGCTTGATGCGCTGCTATCGGCAGGCGTCGATGGCTTCATATGGGACGAGGATTTGAGGGGCTTCGGGCTAAAGACCACGTCGCGTGGATCCGCCTCCTACGTTGTTCAATATCGGATGGGCGGACGAGAGGCCAAGACACGACGATATACGATTGGGACCCATGGCTCTCCATGGACGCCTGCCACAGCGCGTGAGGAAGCCACCCGCATGCTTCTTCTGGTGGCTCAAGGAGTTGATCCCGTAGAATCCGAGAAGCAGCGTCGGCGCGAGGCAGTCGATCTGGCGTTTTCGAACTACGCCGATCGTTTTGCGGCGAGTTGTAAGGGCAAAGGTTGGAAGACGATGGTCACACGCTCTTTCAGCCTTCACATCAAACCGCACCTTAGGGACAAAGCCTTGCCGACAATCACGCGGGCAGATGTGGTGGGTGTCTTCGACCACATGCCCGTGGAACAGGTGGCAAACCGCCGCAATGTCTTCGCGGTTCTCCGACGACTATTCAAATGGGCGGTTAGCAGAGGAGATATCGAGCGGAGCCCGATGGAAGGCATGGAAACGCCGCCGCCGGTCAAACCGAGAGAGCGATGGCTTTCGGACGGAGAACTGAGACGAATCTGGTCGCAAGCCTTAAAGTGTCACCGTTGCTTTGGTCCGATCGTTCGCCTCCTAATTACCACCGGGCAGCGGAGAGAGGAAATTGCAGGGCTTCATTGGGAGGAACTTGACCGAGATCAGCGGGAACTGACGCTGTCGGGCGACCGCACGAAAAATGGTGAGCCCACCAGCATTCCACTCAACGCGTTGGCAATCGCAGAGCTTGATCGAGTCGCGCGGGGCGAGCGGTGGCCCGGAAAGGGCAGAGTTTTCCCGACATCGAGCGGTGCAGGTTTCACTGCTTACGCAAAGGAAAAGAAGAAGCTCGATAAATTCATTGGTGTCGATGGCGGTGATCCCCTGCCCGCGTGGCGCCTTCATGATCTCCGCAGGACCCTGGCCACCGGCTTTCAGCGGTTGGGCGTCCGCTTCGAAGTTACCGAGGCCGTACTAAATCATGTCGGCAGTTCTCGGTCCGGCGTCGCTGGCATTTACCAGCGGCATGATTGGCGAGAAGAAAAGCGGGAAGCGCTGAGGGTGTGGAATGATCATATAATGACCATCTTAGCCACCAAGCCTCGGCCGTGATCGAATTAAGGTATCGACAAACCGCCCACCGCTTTCGGCCCTTCTCGGTTACTCAGCATC
>JAECRT010000071.1:7516-11188 GCA_016000085.1 Sphingomonadaceae bacterium | reverse complement strand
CAACCGCTCCAACCCCGCAAGGCCCAGCGCCACGCGCATCGGCAGGAAGGCCAGCAATCCGAACGCGAGCATGAGAGCGAGGATGATGCGCATCCGGCGCGACAGGATCAGGCCCATCATTGCCCTGTCCCCCGCACCAATACCGCCTGCACTGACACGCTTCCCGCCGTGGGTGACGGACGCGCGCTTATCGTGTCGATCCGCACGCCCTGCGTTTCGAGGGTGGCGAGCCAGGAAAATAGCGTAACCGGTCGCACTGACGCGATGGCGATCTCCATCCTGTTGCCGCCCTGCGCTTGCGCCCGTTCCAGCGTCAGCCCCGCTTCACCAGCGCTCTGGCCGACAAACTGGTCGATTGGCGTAGCGGTTCCGGGTGTCCCGGTTTCGCGCGGCAAGGCTTTCAACTGTTTGACGGTGGCGCGGATCGCCGCGTTACGATCCGTCGCGGCACGCAGATCATCGCGCGCCGCCAACTGCGCCCGTTCAAGCGGCATCGCCACGCCGAACCACAGGATCACGCCCGCCAGTAACGCAAACATGACGCCCAGCATCCATTGTTCGCGGGGAGAGCGATCCGCCCATGCCACCTTCATCCGTTCCATCATGACCGCACCGTAATGTCCGCCAGCGTGCGCCCGCCCGGATCCTGGGACGGGGTAGCTGTGATCGTGTAGCCCGCCGCCTGAAGCGCGAGCAGCACCAGATTGATATCATCTGCCTTCGCCGCCGCCAGCGTGGCGCGCACCATGCCGTCGGGATCACGCGACATGGTGGTCAACGCCACACCCGGCGCATCCTGCATCGCGGCCAGCAGCGCCGCGACCGGCGCGGTAAAGGCCCGCCCGCCCGCGCCACGCGCGGCCAGTTGCGCTTCCATCTCCGCCTGCGCCTGTACCGCATCGCTCGCACCAGGCAGCACCTGCTGCGCCAAAGCCAGGCTTTCGCTGTCCAAGCGGTTCGCCTCGCCATGCTGTTTGGCGATGCCGATAAGGCCGATCATCAGGCTGCCCAGCAGAATGAGCCCGCTCCACAGCGCTATGCGGCCTATCATCTTCTGATCGATCGATCGCCGCACCCGTTTGGCAAAGTCGCCCTGCCGCAGGTCGAGCGGAGGCTCGTCCAGTGCAGCGATGGCACGGCCCTCGATCGCGCCCGGCGGCACGTCGGCAACCGGCGCGTCCGCAACGAGCACGGGCAACGCCATGTCGGCGGGCAAAGCCATGCCCTGCCCGCGCAACACCATGACGTCACCGATCACACCTTGCGCGAACCCACTGTCGGGTTCGGGCAACAGTAGCGGGGCAGGTACGATCAGATCCGGGTCCAGCCCATGATGCTGCGCCCATAGCAACCAGTGCTGCATGTCGGCGCGCGCCACCACCGCCACCATATGCGCCGTGGCAGGATCATCATTATCGTTGGTCGCTGCGAACAACTGGTCGGCCGGGCCGATGGCCGACGCCAGCGCCGCCAATCGGGCAGCCGCCCGCCCCTGCCGCACCGGCAGATCGGGATGAGCGATCCAGTGCAGAGCAACCTGTGCGGCGGGCGGCACCAGCATGATCCGTGCGCTGGCGGGCAGCGCCGCGATGCCGCAAGCCGCCAACCAGTTCGCCCCCTCACCCGACTGAATCAACGCGCCATCGACCACCCGCATCCAGCGCGGTTCCACGTCCGCCGCCTCGGGCAGAATGACGATCAGGGCATCACGCGCGCTCATGCGCCCGCGCCCCAGCTACGCCGAACCACCTTGGCCGGGCTTTCTCGCGCGTCGATCAGCGCGCGCTCCACCACCTGCGTTCCCCCGACATCCACCGACACGTCCACTCCAAAAAATCCCGTCGTCAACTTTACCTGTTCCTGCACTTCGGTCATCGGCGACAGGCCCGACAGCGAGGGCATTGCCCAGAATTGCACCGTGCTGCCGTACCCGTCCGCCGGGCGCTGCGCCAGCAATTGCCGCGCCTGTCCCACGCTCAACTGACCCGGCAACAACATCGCGAACAGCGGCGCCTGACCAGGCAGCAGCGTATTGATGTTGATCGGCGACATATCCGTGACGGGCAGCGCGCATATCCAGGGTTTGACCAGATCATAGATGGCCGGCGTAACCCCATTGACCGCGCGCAACTCGCTGGGGTCGATCATCAGGCGGTTGGCGGCGCGATAGGGGCGCTGGGCCTGCGCATAGACATCATCCTCCGCGCCGCCGGGCTGGGGAACGCTGTCGCTGTCAATCCAGTCTGCGAGCGCGGCGGAAACGCCCTGCGCCTGTCGCGCATCGACGCCCAATGCCTGCAACAGCCCTTGAAACTGCGTTACGGCGATGGGGCGGACGGTCAGACTGGCTTCGCTCTGGCCATTCACCACACTGTTCAGGTTGAAACAATTGCCGCCATCGGCCACGCGCGCGGTCGCCATGCCGCCGGGCACCGGGATATTTTGCGACGTGCCCATCCATCCGCCCGCCAGCGTAATTCTCGCCGGGTTGGATGCGACCAGATCGCCGATGCGCAGCCGCGCTATCTCCGCGCCCGCATTGGCAAAGGCGCGCGCCTGATCCACTGCACCGCCATTGCCGGTCATGCGCGTCGCCAGCGCGACCCGCTCCAGCGCCGTGGCCGCCACCACCGCCATTACGGCCACCAGCAGCAGCACCGTCAGCAGCGCCGCACCCTGTTCGCCTGGCTTGCGGGGATCAACCATTGGGGACGGCTCCCTCGACCGGCTTTTCGAGTGGCCCCGGCGCGACAAGGAAGCGCAATGTCACCAGCGGTTCGCCGGTGCGCTTGATCGACATCTCCACCGCGCGGGGCAACAGGTCGGGCTGGGTCGGCGTCCAATCCTCCCGCCACTTGCCCTGTGCGTCGCGGAAACGCAGCGCGACATCCTCGACATGGTCGAGCAGCGCAGCGGGATCATCGCCCGCCGCGCCGTCAAGCTGCGCATAGGTGCGCCGTTCCAGCCGCCCCTGTCGCACCCAATATTCGACCTTCTGCACCGAAGGACGCGGCAGATCGCCCAGATTGTCCCAGCCACCCCGCACAAACTGCATCACCGGCTGGCCTTCGCCCTCGCTATGCGCCCAAAAGGCTGGGGCGAGCGTTCCCGCTTCGGTGCGCGTGATGCGCGGCACCGCCTGTCCCAGATCGCCGCCCAGCGCGCCGCCCGCCCGCGCAATCGCGGCCATATCGTCCAGTCGCGCCTTGATCTGCGCCTGCGCCGAAACGCTGTTGCCCAGCAGCAGCACGCCCGCGGCCGCCAGCATCGCGAAGATCATCAGCGAGACAAGCAGTTCGATCAGCGTGAAGCCGTGTTCGGCGGAATGCTTCAAAGGCGTGAAGCCGTGTTCGGCGGAACACTCTAAAGGCGTAAAGCCCGTTTCGTTGGCGGGTGTGGGAGCCATCATTCGACCACCCGCACGAAGCTCAGCACCACCGGGGATGCGCCCGGCTGACCATCGACGGTCAGGTCGACCTGCAACAGCCGCTGGTCGTCGGTCGGCTTGACGGTGCGGGTCCAATGCCAGCGGCGGCCGCCATTATCGACCTCGCCATCTTCCTCGCCGACCGATGGCGGGGCGAGATCGGTCTGCACCTCCACCATCAGGTTACGCGCGACGATCTGGCCCAACGCCTTGCTGTCGAGGTCGGCGGCGGTGCGCAGCGTCAC
>JAECRT010000071.1:0-7416 GCA_016000085.1 Sphingomonadaceae bacterium | reverse complement strand
TCGAAGGCGATCTGCTGCCGCCCTTCCTGGCCCACTAGCGCGCGGGTGCCCGCTTTCCAGTTGGTAATCGCGAAGGGCTTTTCGTCCAGCGGCGTCCACTGCCCGCCATCGCGTCGTTGAAAGCCATAGCCCGACGCGGACACCCACAGTCCCATCGGGCGCGAGGTTACGACCGCTTCGTCGCGCGCGGCGGCAACGCGCGCGGCGAAGCGGTCGGCATCCTCGATCACGCGCCCGCGCGGATCGGGGATGGCCAACACGACGGCAGCCGAAATGAAGCCGATGATCGTCAGCACGACCATCAGCTCAAGGAGCGTGAAGCCCCTTTCCCACGAACGATCAGATTTCGCTGGAATAGATATCCGCATTTTCGCTCTCGCCGCCCGGCTGGCCATCGGCGCCCAGCGAACTGATATCGAACGCGCCCTTGCGGCCCGGGACGGTGTAGAGATAGGGGCGACCCCACGGATCGTCGGGCAGCTTCTTGATATAGCCGCCGCGGCGATAGCGTTGTGGCTGCGCCAGCGACGCGGGTGGATTGAGCAGCGCCTGTAGCCCGTCCGTGCCTGCCGGATAGGTCAGATTGTCGAGCCGATACTGCTCCAGCGCCTGTTCGATGGTGGAAATGTCGGCCTTCGCCTTTTCCACGCGGGCGGTATCGGTCGCCGGGATGACATTGATCGCCACGATCGTCGCCAGCAGACCGATGATGACGATTACGACCATCAGTTCCACGAGCGTAAAGCCGTGTTCGGCGGAACGCCTTACAGAAGTGAAATTATCCTCCCGGTTCGCCCGGAGCTTGTCGAACGACTGTATCTTCCTTTCGAAGAAGGACGGGGCTTCGGCAGGCTCAGCCCGAACGGATTTCAGTTTCAACATATTCAACTCCTTCAAGCCCCGGTCAGGCTTTGCAGCTGCAGGATCGGCAGCAGGATGGACAGGATGATGACGGCAACGATGCCGCCCATCAATATGATGATGATCGGTTCCAGCATCGCCAGCGCCGTGGAGGTGAAAGCGTCAAACTCCCGCTCCAGATAATCGGCCGCGCGCTCCAGCATGGTGTCGAGCCGTCCGGCGCTCTCGCCACTGGCCGCCAGATAGACGAGCAGCGGGGGGAAAACGCCCGCGCGACGCAGCGCGGCGGACAGGCTGCCGCCGCCGCGAATAGCCTCCACGATATCGTCCGACGCCTTGCGCAGAACGCGATTATGCACGGTATTCGCGGTCAGGGTCAGCCCTTCCATCAACGGCAGACGGCTGGCGATCATGGTCGATAGGGTGCGCGCCATCCGCGCGGCATGCAAGTCACGGATGAGCCGCCCCAATATGGGCAGCCCCAATAGCATCCCGTCGAACCGATAGCGGAAGCTGTCCACCTTGAGCGCACGCCAGAACGCGAAGCCGCCCAGCCCGATCAGGATCAGCAGCAACCACCAATAGCCCGCCAGAAACGCCGAAATCGCCATCACCATGCGCGTGAGAAACGGCAACTCCTGCCCAACCGTGTCAAATTGCTCCACCACCTTGGGCACGACGAAGATCATCAGCGCGGCGACCACGAATACGGCGAAGGTTGCCAACACGGAGGGATAGGCGATCGCCGTCAGCACCTTCGACCGCATCACCGCCTGTCGTTCCATCAGGTCGGACAGCCGCTCCATGATGGTGGGCAGGCTGCCGGAGGTTTCGCCCGCAGAGATCATCGCACGATAGAGCGGCGGGAAGCTTTTGGGTTCTGCGCCCAGCGCGTCGGCCAGTCGTCGTCCTTCCAGCACGCCGCCATGCACCTTGCCCACTATGGCCCGGACATGGTCCTGTTCGCTCTGCTTCCCGATGGTACGCAGCGATTCTTCCAGCGGACTGACCTGCGTCAGCGTCGCGAGTTGCCGCGTGAACAGGGTCAGTTCCTTGGGCGACAGGCGCGGGCTGCGCAGGGACAGGCTCGCCCGCCTGCGCGCCACCTCCACCGTGCCAAGCTCCAGCCGCACGATGAACATCTTGCGCGCATCCAGCTTCGCGCGCGCATCCTCGATCGTGTCCGCCTTGACGGTGCCGCTGCGCTCCTTCCCCGCCGGGTCGATCGCGCTGTAATCATAGTCAGCCATCGACGATGGTTTCCACCTCGGTCGAATCGCGGCGCGATACGCGGATGGCTTCCTCCGCCGTGGTCTGTCCGTCCCGCACCAGCGCCCGCGCCGCCGACCCCAAATTGGGGGCATTGAGGAAGGCATGGCGCGCGATCAGCGATTCGTCGCCGCCATCGTTGATGAGGCGGCGGATCGTGTCGTCCACGCGGATCGCTTCAAATACGCCGATACGGCCTTTGTAGCCGGTGCCGTTGCACGCGTCGCAGCCGCGCGCACGATAGATGATCGTGCCAGGATCGAAGCCCAGCAAGGCGCTGGCCGATTTCTCCGCCTGCATCGGCTCGCGGCAACTCTGGCACAAGCGGCGGACGAGGCGCTGGGCAATGACGGCGCGCAGGGTGGACGCGAGCAGGAAGGGTTCGATCCGCATGTCGCGCATCCGGGTGATCGCGCCGACTGCATCATTGGTGTGGACGGTCGACAGCACCAGATGCCCGGTCAGCGACGCCTGGACCGCGATCTCCGCAGTTTCGCGGTCGCGAATTTCGCCGACCATCACCACGTCGGGATCTTGCCGCAGGATGGCGCGCAGCCCTGCGGCAAAGGTCAGACCGACCTTGGCATTGACCTGCGTTTGGCCGACGCCCTCCATCGCATATTCGACCGGGTCTTCGACCGTCAGGATGTTGCGGCTGCCGTCGTTCAACTGGCGCAAACCCGCATAGAGCGTCGTCGTCTTGCCTGAACCCGTCGGCCCCGTGACCAGGATGATGCCGTTCGGCTCGCTCAAGCCTTCGCGGAAAATCCGGTCCGGCGTGCCGGTCATGCCCAACAGATCGAGCGTGATACCCGCATTTTCCTTGTCCAGGATACGCAGCACCACTCGTTCGCCCGCCCGGCTGGGCAGGGTCGAAACACGCACGTCAAGCAACTTGCCGCCCAGCGTCAGGCCAATACGCCCGTCCTGCGGCACGCGGCGTTCGGCGATGTCGAGCCGGGCCATGACCTTGATGCGGCTGACCACCACCGGCGCGACATGGGGCGGCATGCGCAGCGTTTCGCGCAGCACGCCATCGACACGCATCCGCACGATCAGGCCGGTTTCATAGGGTTCGATATGGATGTCCGACACACCCTGCCGTGCTGCCTCGGCGATGATGCCGTTGATGAGGCGAATGGCGGGTGCATCGTCCGCGCTGTCGAGCAGATCGTCGGCAGTGGGAATATCAGCGGCAAGAATATCCAATTCGTCCGCGCCAACCTCCAGCGATCCCGCCATGGCGGCCGCGCTGCCCTCCATCGCATAATGATCGGACAGATGGCGATCGAACTGCGCGGGTTCCACGAACCGGACGTCGAAACTGCGGGCGAGATGGCGGCGCACTTCCAGCAGCACGCGCGGGTCGCTCCCCTCGCGCACGGCGATGGTCAGCCGCTCCCCATCCTGCGGCAGCAGGACGACGCCATTCTTGCGCGCGAAGGCGTAGGGGATGTCGATCGGGCGCGGCGGACGCGCCGCCGTGATGATTTCGTCGCTCATCGCGGCGCTCCGCTGGGCGGCAGGTCGACTGGCCGCACGACGCCGCTCGACTGGCGGACGGTAGGTTCGATAACCTGACCGGGCGTTGCCGGGGGCTGGATGGTGGCATCACCCGGCGCGGGCGGAGTGAGCGGCGGGGTAGCGCCCATATAGTCGCGCACCAGTTCGTCGATCGTCGGCTCGACGTCAGGACTGCGCTGCAACTGCATGTTGCGGACATAGCCGTAGCGCTGTTGCGTCAGCTTCTGCGCATCTTCCTTCGACCGCAGAATGGTCGGACGGATGAACACCATGAGGTTGGTCTTGGTCCGGCTTTTGCTGCGCGACTTGAACAATTCGCCCAGCCCCGGAATATCGCTGAGCAGCGGAATGCGCTCGATCGTCTTGCGCTCATTGTCGTCCAGCAGGCCGCCCAGAGCGAGAATTTCGCCATCGTCGACCGTCACGGTCGTCTCGATCTCGCGCTTGTTGATGATGAGGTCACTGCTGGAGTTGCTGACCGGCCCGGCCACGCTCGACACTTCCTGGCGCAGGAACAGCTTGATCGCGCCGCCGGTGTTGATTTGCGGCTTCACCTCCAGCTTGATGCCCACATCCTGCCGCTGGACAGTGCGGAACTGATTGTCGAAATTCTGGCTCAGCGCCTCGCCGGTGGTCACCGGCACCTGCTGCCCGACCAGGATCGACGCCTTCTGGTTATCCAAAGTCATGACCGATGGCGTGGAGAGCAGGTTGCTTTCCGTGTCGGATTTCACCGCATTGATGATCGCACCGAAAATACCGTTCTTGCCGATCTGCGTGCCAAGGCCGCCGATGATGCCGGTCGCGCTTTGCAAACTGCCGATCGCCGCTTGCTGCAAGCTGCTGGCAAGGTCACCGCTATTCTGAATCTCTGTCGTGGTTTTAGTGCCGTCCGGCGCCACCACGGTCGTCGTCGTCGTACCCAGCTTGGTCGCGCCAAAGGCCCCCGCTAGCGTCAGCAGATTGGGCGATGCATTGCTATAGTTGGTCGCGGCAAAGCCGGTCGACGTGCTGCCGATCAGGAATTGCACGCCCAGCTTCTTGGCGGCCGCATCGCTGATCTCGACGATGATGGCTTCCACCAGCACTTGCTCGCGGCGCGTGTCGATCTGGCGGATGGTTTCGCCCAGCATCCGCTGCACATCGCTGTTGGCAGCGACGATAATGGCGTTCGCCCCTTCATAGCGGGTGACGATCGCCGGGCCGCGCGTCGAAATGCCGCTGCCGCTGGACGAAGATGATGACGAAGCTGCGGCGACTGGCGCGGCCGCCTGCGACGCTGGGGGAGCGCTGCCCGCCGCCGGGGTGGATGCGGTTACCGGCTGGCTGGTCGACTGGCCCACCAATTGCTGCAACACCGGCAATAGCTTTTCGGCGTCGGCATGTTCCAGCCAGTAAACGCGGATCTCGGTGCCGCTGGCCGCCTGCTGGTCCAACTGGCGCGCCATGGCGGCCAGCCTTGCCACCGTGTTGGCATCGCCCCGGATGGCGATGGCGTTGCTGCTGTCGATCGGCACCACCTGCGCCGAAGCCGGGGCCGCGCCTTCGCCGCCGCTGCTCGCCACCAGCGCCTGAAGCGAGGTTGCGATTTCACGCGCACCGGCGTTTTTCAGCATCACCATCTGCGTCGCCGACGTATCCCGGTCGATCCGCGCGATCACCTGGCGGATACGGGCGATATTGTCGGCATAGTCGGCCACAACCACGCTATTGCCCGCACGGTTGGCCGTCACCGACCCATCCTTGCTGACCAGTGGACGCAGCGTTTCCAGCGCGCTCGCCGCGTCGATCGACCGCAGGCGGAAGACTTCGGTCACGAAGCTGTTGCGGTTCGCCGCGCTACCAACGCCACTCGGTTGACCCGCCGCGCCATCGGCGGGCTGAATACGATAGGAACCGCCCGGCGCAGGCACCGCGACCAGCCCATTGGCGCGCAACGTCGACAGGAAAATCTCGAAATATTCGGATCGCGACAGCGGCCGGTCGGTCACGACCGACACTTTGCCTTGCACCCTATTGTCGATGATGAAGGTCCGCCCCGTCACCCGCGCCGCATCCTGAATGAAGGCGCGGATGTCGGCGTCGCGGACGTTGAGCGTCTGCTGCGCAAGAACGGGCGTGGCCAGCGGAGCCGCGAGCACGAGGGCCATGGCGGCGGAAATGAGGAATTTGCGGGTCATTGGCCTTGCACTATAAGATTGACCGATGCGACGGCGGCGCCGCGCTCGACGGTCAGGGACAGGCGCGCACCGGGCGCGATCTGATTCTGCAATGTCTGAAGATCGCCGGTCGATCCGACCGCGACACCGTTGATCTGGGTCAGTATGTCACCGGGGCGAAAGCCCGCATTGGCGAAGGCTGGCCCCTTGGAACTCACTGCCAATCCGGTCACCCGGCCATTTTGCATACGAGGGGCAAAGCCGATCTCGCGCTTCAGGCTATCGGCGGTCGGACCGGCGCTCGGCGGCGGCGCAGGAACTGGCGCGGCGCTCTGCCACCCCTGCGTCGGCGCGGCCTGTGGCTCGGCGGTCGGCGCGGGGGTCGACTGGTCGAGGAAAATCTGTTCCTCGGCCCCGCCCCGGTCGATTGTCACATGGTCGAATGCGACCGACTTCAGTACCACGCCGGGCAGGATTTCGTCGCCCACGGCAAAGCTGTTCTGCACCCCATCGGGCGCGGCGATGATCGCGGAACCAAGCCCCGATCCTTCGTTGAGGCGGATGCCATAGAGCGTCAGCGCCAGCGAGGTGACGACGCCATTGCCCGGCTGATTGGGCGCACCGGTACGGAAGAAGGGATCGAAGCTGGCGAACAAGGCTTGGCGCGCTGCCGGGGCCATGATCTGTGCCTGACGCCCTTCCCATGGCCCAAAGCTGCCGACCGGCGTTACCACCGCCCAGACCAGCCGCACCAGTTGCAGCGCCAGCAGCACCAGCAATCCGCGCTCCAGCACCGACAACCAGTCGATCGCTGGCAAGGATCGCCCTCCGCCCGCATTCAACCCGCGCAATTTTTCGCCAAATGGCACCCGCATGATGCGCTATACGCCCCCAATCACTCTGCGTGCCTGCTAGGCAAATTGTCTTACTGCTAAATGACACTGATATGACAGATATATGACATGGTTGCCGAATGCGGCAATGCTTGCTTTTCCGCCACCGGGCGATAGCAACGGCGACGTCCCAGTCCAACCACTCCACCCCGGATCAGCCATGACGGACCAGTCCCTTCCCGCCGCCAACGATGGCGATCCCGCCTGGATCGGATCGCATCCCCGCATCCAGCGCGTGCCCAACCGCGACCTCACCTTATTCATTCAGCGCGACTTCTTGTCGGCGAACGAATGTGCGGGCCTGATCGATCGGATCGACGCGCACCGCCGCCCTTCCACCATCGCGGACGCCAATGGCGACGGCTATTTCCGGACCAGCGAGACATGCGACCTGGACCATGGCGACCCCTTCGTGACAGCGATCAACGAACGGCTCGACGCTTTCGCCGGAATAGCCACCATCCATGGCGAACCCATTCAGGGGCAACGCTATGACGTCGGGCAGGAATTCAAGGCGCATACCGACTATTTCGATCCCAAGGGCGCGGACTATGCGAAATATTGCTCGGTCGGCGGCAATCGCACCTGGACGTTGATGATCTATCTCGACGCCCCACCGGCAGGCGGCGCGACTCGCTTCACGAAGATCGGCAAGACGGTGCAGCCCGAAACCGGCAAGCTGCTCGCCTGGAACAATCGCACCCCAAGCG
>JAECRT010000070.1 GCA_016000085.1 Sphingomonadaceae bacterium | reverse complement strand
CAGCTGAGCTATGGGTGCATGACGCTAGTCAGACAGGGCGCTTAGCAAAGCCCGTTCCCCTGCGCCAGCGTCAAAATTGCCCGCACCCATCTTATTTTGTAGCTTTTTCCATAGGCTGGAATTTGCCCAGGCCACAGCTCGCACCGGGTTGGAGGTTGGAGCCCGCGCTGTAAAGCACGGTGATGACGTCGACCGAGCAAAGCTGGGACAGGCTGGTGCGGTAGGAAAATCGCTGTTCGAAACCCAGGCTGGGGCAGCTGTTGGGCAGGGTGTTCCGGTAGACCTTGTTACCGTTCATGATGAAGTCGATGGTGTGGTCATCGCGGACATTGGTCGATCGGATCGCGTTGATCTGCACGCAATCAAGCGCCTTGCCGCTGGCCTGGACATAGGGATCGGGCTTATCCTTCGCGATCGCTGGGATGGCGGCGGCGCTCAGCGCAAGGCCTATGGCGAGGCGGAGCGCGTAGGGGGTGAACATGGTTTCTCTCCTTCGATATGGCGAATCGACGGTGTGAAGGCCGTTATCCCGTCTTTCTAACCGCTCTTCTCTGAACCGCGCGAGAATGACCACGGGGTCATGTCGCCTTGGGCGGCGGGGTTTTGGCCTTGAAACGGCACAGGTCCGCGACGATGCAGCGCCAGCAATCTGGCTTGCGCGCCTTGCAGACATAGCGACCGTGCAGGATCAGCCAGTGATGTGCGTCGCGGCGGAACGGGCCGGGGACACGCTTGTCCAGTTTCTGCTCGACCGCCAGCACCGTTTTGCCCGGCGCAAGGCCAGTGCGGTTGCCGACGCGGAAGATATGGGTGTCGACCGCAAATGTTTCCTGCCCGAAGGCGGTATTGACCACGACGTTGGCGGTCTTGCGCCCGACACCGGGCAGGGTGGTCAGCGTGTTGCGATCCTGCGGGACTTCGCCGCCGAAATCGCGCACCAATATCTCGGAAAGGGCGATGACATTCTTCGCCTTGCCGTTGAACAGGCCGATCGTCTTGATATGCTGTTTAAGGGCATCCTCGCCCAGATCGACCATCTGCTGGGGCGTCGTCACATCGCGGAACAAGGCGCGGGTCGCCTTGTTGACCCCCACATCGGTGGACTGCGCCGACAGCACGACCGCGACCAGCAACTGATAGTCGTTGCCATATTCCAACTCCGTGCGCGGCGCGGGGTTGGCTTCAGCGAGGCGGCTAAAAAATTCGAAGATCTGGGCCTTGTTCATCGGCTACAGGCCCAGCACGCCCTTCATGTCATAACGGCCCGCAGGCCGACCGATCAGCCATTGCGCCCCCTTGATCGCGCCACGCGCGAAGATGGTGCGGTTTTCGGCACGATGCCCGATCTCGATCCGCTCGCCTTCGGTGGCGAAGATGACCTGATGATCGCCCGCCACCGATCCACCGCGCAGGGCGGCGAAGCCGATCGCACCCTTGGCGCGCGCGCCGGTGATGCCGTCGCGGCCCCGCTCGCTATGGTCGGCCAACGCAATGCCGCGCCCGCGCGCCGCAGCTTCGCCCAGCAGCAACGCGGTGCCCGAAGGGGCGTCCACCTTATGCCGGTGGTGCATTTCGACGATTTCGATGTCCCAGTCATCGCCCAGTCCGGCTGCGGCCTTCTCCACAAGGGCAGCGAGCAGGTTGACGCCAAGCGAGGTGTTGCCGGTCTGAAGCACCGGGATCACCTGTGCAGCCTGGTCGATCAGGGCATGGTGAACGGCTTCGAGGCCCGTAGTGCCGATCAGCACTGGTTTGCGCGCCGCGATGCAGGCATCGAGATGCGCAGCCAGCGCGCCCGGAACGGAAAAGTCGATCAGTACGTCGCTCTTTTCCGCCAGTGCCAGCGGATCGGATGTAATGGCAATGCCAGGCGCGATCTCGCCACTGCCGGCCCGATCCGTCCCGCCCGCGATGCCGAGGCCGGCTTGCGCCGCGACGGCGGCGATCGCCTGACCCATGCGGCCTGCCGCTCCGAAAATGCCGATACTGGTCATGATAGATCGCGTCCCTGCTATGATGCCGGGCGGATGCCAGAGCGGCGGGGTTTTGTCATCCCCGCGCGCGATTTATCGCTCGGTCAGGCGTGGCATCAGTTCGACGAAATTGCAGGGGTGAAAGCGGCTGTCGAGCTGGCTGACGAGGATGCCGTCCCATGCGTCCTTCACCGCGCCGGTCGAGCCGGGCAGGGCGAAGATATAGGTGCTGCGCGCAACGCAGGCGGTAGCGCGCGACTGGATGGTGGACGTGCCGATCGTCTGGAAACTGAGCCAGCGAAACAGTTCGCCAAAGCCGGGGATTTCCTTGTCCTGCACCTGGGCCAACGCTTCGGGCGTGACGTCGCGACCGGTTACACCGGTGCCGCCCGTCGTGAGGATGACATCGATCTGCGGATCGTCGATCCAGGCGTGCAGCCGCGCCACGATGGCCGAGCGCTCGTCCCGCTCGATATACCGGGCGGCCAGGATATGACCCGCGTCCTGCAACTTCTGCACCAGCGTATCGCCCGAACGATCATCGGCCGCGTTGCGCGTGTCGGAAACGGTCAGAACGGCGATGCGAACCGGAATGAAGGTCCGGCTTTCATCGATCGGCATCAGTCGGAGCCGCCGTTCATACCGCCCCGACCATCGGCCTTGCTCAGCCGCACCAGCTTGACGCCCTTGGCGTTGGGGAAGGTCGGCCACATGCCCTGCGCCATGCCCGTCAGGCAATCCGCGTCGCCCTTCGCCTGGATCTGATACATCCAGTAATTGCGCATGACGATGTTCACATAGGCGCGGGTTTCATAATAAGGCAGCGATTCGATGAACAGCAGCGGATCGCCCTTGTCCTTCACTTCGCTGTTCCACCGTTCGACCGGCAGCGGCCCGGCATTGTATGCGGCCATCACCTTGGGCAGCAGGCCCCCGGTCGCGCTCATGTCGCGCAGGGCCTCCAGATAACGCTGGCCGAATTCCATGTTGGTCGACGGCACGAATAGCTGATCGGCGGATGCCAGGCCCATATCGCTGCCGGTGCCGGGGCGAACCTGCATCAGGCCGCGCGCGCCTGCGCTCGACACGACATTGGTGCGGAAGCCCGATTCCTGCAACGTATGGGCATAGATGAGCGAGGGATCGACGCGCCAGCCGCCATCGGGTCGCCAGTCGGGCGCGGGAAAGCGAGCGAAGCTGTCGGGCTGCTTGCCGGCCGGACCATTATGCGCCAGCCATAATTGCGTTTCGGGCATGCTGAGCGCACCGGCGAGCCGGATCAGCGCATCATATTGCGCGGTGCCGCCGATCTTGGCCTGATAGCGCAGAGCCTCGTCAGCCCTGGCGGTTTCGCCGATGGCGCCCAATGCGATGGCGGCACGGGCATTGGGGCTGCCCTTGAGCATTTGCCATTCCGTGGGGCCAAAGCGGCTGCCGACCGGCGTCGCGCCGAGCGGCATGCCCAGCGATTCGCGGGCGAGCAGGCCATAGAAAGTTTCTTCCGATCGTGCCGCAAGCTTCAGATAATTCTCGACCTTTTCAGCCTGGCCGCAGACCATATAGGCACGCGACGCCCAATAGGCGCCCGCGGCGCGCATGTCGGTGTTGCCCGCCAGGGCCGCGACATTGGCGAAGGCAGGGGCGGCGGAGCGACAGTCATTCTGACGCCATGCCGCCAGACCGGTGGTCCAATGCGCCTGCACTGCCCAGTCGCCGCCCGCGCGGGCTTCGAGCGCACGCGTCGCCATGCGGCGGGCATTGGCGTCGTCATTTTCGATATAATAGGACCAGGCGACGCGCTGACGCACTTCGGTCAGCCCTTCGGGCGTCAGTCCGACTTCGCCAGTGCCCAACAGGGCTTCGGCGCCGACCGGATTGTCCGCCTTTACGAAGGTCTGGATCTGTCCGGCGAGCGCCTGCGCCAGCATGTCGGTCTTGACCGCGGCCACATACTCGCGGCGCGGGGCCGCACCCAGCCACACCATCTTCTGTATCTGGGGCAGGGTGGGCAGGATCGTCGCGCCACGCTTTTGCGCCAGGCGCGACAGTTGATCCGCCTTGGGTAGCCAGGCGGCCTTGTTGACCAAGTCGAGCAGCTCGAACAGTTCGACCTTGGGTGATCCCTTGGCAAGATACAGTTCGGACAATGCCAGCGCGCGCATCGGGTCCTGCGTATCGAGGGCGATCGTCATCGCCTTGGCATCGGCCCATTTCTGGTCACGCAGGGCCGAGAAAATGGCGCGATACCGTCCTTTGTCGCCGTCACCCAGCGCCAGCGGAGATGAGTCCGACGTCATGATGGGAAACGACGGCAGCGTGTTCGCCGTTTCGGCCATGGCGGCAACGGGCATAGCTACCCCCATCGCCAGCAAGGCAAGGCGGGATAGGCGGGTTACGACACGAATCACGGACGGTCTTCCTCGATCAGGCTTTGCAGGGCGCGCCAGCACTGCGCCTTGGCCGCCGGCTGGGTGAGCAGCAGGCGCGGGTGAAATGTGGCGACGGCGGGAATTGTGCCGCCATCATGGTTAAAGTCTTGTAAACTATCGGCCGCTGCGCCGCCGTCTGCGTCAAGCAAGGCACGGTTCGTCCGATCGCCCAGCAGCAACAGGCGGCGGGGGCGCGCCAGATGGACATGGGTCCGCATCCGCGCGGCGGCGATCGCCAGGTCGCTGGCTTCCACCATGCCGCCGGGTGGGCGGGCAAAAAACAGGGGCGTGATATAGACGTCTGCCCGACCAAGCCCGATGGCGCGCAGCATTGCATCGAACAGCGATCCGGCCCGTTCGGTCAGCAGCGTGCCATGTTCGATGTCGGCGGGGTCGGGCATGTCGCTGATGATCATCAGTGGCGCATCTACGGGGCCAACGGGCAATATGGCGCGGCTGGCCCAGCGGCTTTCGGGATGATCCGATCCGTTTTCCAGCCATGCGCGGAAGGCCGGCAAATCCTGCGGTTTGGCAGTGGCCGGGATGGCGGCAGGTCTATCAGAAGATAAAGTCGCAACGGCGACCGGCGCGGGACGCAACCAGTTGACCGGCGTTTCCGTTATGGCGCACTCAACGCCTGCCAACCGCCACCACGCCATATAGGCGTCAGCAGACAATGCTGCATTTTCTTGCATTACACCCCGCATTAGTTCCCTAGGGCCAGAGGTTGACGAGGGGGTCAAGGTGCTTCATCGCGATCACTGGTAAAACGTTGGAGTAATAAGGCGATCGGAACGGCGGGGTGCAGCCCGCGGTCGCCTGAATGGAGGGACTATGAGCGAACGGGAATCGATGCCTTATGACATCGTCATCGTCGGTGGGGGACCGGCGGGATTGTCTGCGGCTATCCGGCTGAAGCAACTGGCGAATGACGCCGGGCATGAATTGGCGGTGTGCGTATTGGAGAAAGGCTCCGAGATCGGGGCGCATATTCTCTCAGGCGCGGTCATCGACCCCAAGGCGCTCGACGAATTGCTGCCGGAATGGCGGGACATGGGTTGTTCGCTGGCGGAAACGCCGGTGACGGACAACCAGCACTGGTTCCTGACTAAGACCGGCAAGATCGCCATGCCGCACATCATGACGCCGCGCTGGATGCACAATGAGGGCACCTATACCGGCTCGCTGGGCAATCTGTGCCGCTGGCTTGGCGAACAAGCCGAAGGGCTGGGCGTTGAAATCTTCCCCGGCTTCGCGGCGGCGGAAATCCTGTATAATGAGGATGGCAGCATCAAGGGCGTCGCCACCGGCGACATGGGAATCGCCCGCGATGGCGAACATAAGGGTGATTATCAGCCCGGCCTTGAACTCCACGCGAAATATACCTTCTTCGCCGAAGGCGCGCGTGGCCATCTGACCAAGATATTGAAGCGCCAGTTCGCGCTCGACGCCGACTGCGAGCCGCAGGTCTATGGCATCGGCATGAAGGAATTGTGGGATATCGATCCCGACAAGCATCAGCCGGGGCTGGTCATCCATAGCCAGGGCTGGCCGCTGACCGACGCTTATGGCGGCGGCTTCCTTTATCATCAGGCCAATGGTCAGGTCGCGTTGGGCTTTGTCGTGGGGCTGGGTTATCGCAACCCGCACCTCTACCCGTTCGAGGAATTCCAGCGCTGGAAGCAGCATCCGTCGATCCGGCACTATCTGGAGGGTGGCCGCCGCGTGTCCTATGGCGCACGCGCGATCAACGAGGGCGGCTGGCAGTCGATCCCCAAGCTGGTTTTCCCCGGCGGCGCGCTGATCGGCTGTTCGGCGGGCTTCGTCAACGTGCCCCGGATCAAGGGCACGCACACCGCCATGAAATCGGGCATGCTGGCCGCTGAGGCTGCGTTCGAGGCGATCCAGAAGCAGCGCACGAGCGATGTGCTGGTGGACTATGAAGACACGCTGCGGTCGAGCTGGATCGCGAGCGAGTTGCAACTGGTCAAGAATGCCGAACCGCTGCTGAGCAAATTTGGCGGCACGATCGGCACGTTGCTGGCGGGCATCGACATGTGGATGCGCACGCTCAAGATCGGCCTGCCCTTCACCATGAAGCACAAGCCGGACCATGAGAAAATCTGGCCCAAGGACGCCTGTCCGAAGATCGATTATCCCAAGCCGGACGGCAAGTTCAGCTTCGATCGCCTGTCCTCGGTGTTCCTGTCGAACACCAATCATGAGGAGGACCAGCCGGTCCATCTGCAACTGAAAGATCCGTCGATCCCGATCAGCTACAATCTTCCCCTTTATGACGAGCCGGCACAGCGTTACTGTCCGGCCGGCGTCTATGAAGTGGTCGGGGTGGAAGAGGGTGATCCCAAATTCCAGATCAACGCGCAAAACTGCGTCCACTGCAAGACGTGCGACATCAAAGATCCGACCCAGAATATCAATTGGGTGGTTCCGGAAGGTGGCGGAGGACCGAACTATCCCAATATGTAAGCGCCTGATCCTGCCATGTCTTCTGATGCTGCCGGCGATGGCCGGCGCATCGGTCGATCCCGGCAGCGCGCTGCATGCCTATGCGCGTGCGCGCATGGCTGACGGGGATGGCGCATTGGGGCTTGCGGTCGCAAGCTACAGCGCGGCGCTGAAGCTCGATCCGGCGCGGATCGAAATCGCGCGGCGTTCCTATGTTCAGGCGCTGGAAAGCGGGGACAAGGCGCTGGCGTTGCGGTCGGCGGTGTTGCTGGATCAGGCTGGCGCACTGCCCCGCGACGGAACGCTGCTGCGGATCGGCGACGCCCTGGAGCGCAGGGATTGGACCGGGGCGCGGCAATTGACCGATCGGATGGTGGAGGAGGGCAATTTCTCCTTCCTCGCGCCGATCGTGAAAAGCTGGATTTCGGTGGGTGAAGGGCCTTATGCGCCGCCCATCGTCGACGGCACGGATCGCTTCGCCGCGTTGGCGCAGCGTTATATCGACGAACATGTGGCGCTACAGGCGCTGGGACAGCGCGACATTGCAGCGGCGGTTCCGGCGCTGCGTCGCGCGATCGCCTTGCGCGGCGTCGACGGGGCAGCGCTGCGGCTGGACTTTGCCGCGCAATTGGCGGCGCAGGGTGCGAAGGCGGAAGCGCTGTTGCTGCTGCCCGTTGGCGAAGCGCAATTTGCGCGCGCGCGCGCCGATGTCGATCGCGGCCGGAAAGCGCGTAAGGGCGCATCCCTGACACCTGCCCAAGGCTATGCCCGGCTGTTGTCGCGACTGGCGGTCGATGTCGGTTCCGATGCAAGCGGCATGGTGCTGGCAGTGAGACTGGCGCGGATGGCCACCTTTGCCGATCCGCAAGGGCCAGAGGCGCGCATCGTTGCCGCGCGGTTGCTCACTATCGGTGGTCATCCGGTGGCGGCGGCGGACGAAGCGCGCAAGGTGCCGCCGACGGGCTGGTATGGTGCGTTGGGGCAGGCGGAACTGGTCGATGCGCTGGCCGCCGGGGACAGGATGGATGAGGCTCTCGCGCTTGCCCGCATATTGGCGGCCGAGCCTGGCGCGGAGGCGGAGCGGCAGGTTCGTCTGGGACGCCTATTGGCCGAGACACGCGATTTTGAGGGCGCGGCGGCGGCCTTTCGCACGGCGCAGGCATCTTATCCCGAAGCGGACACACCCTGGACGCTGCTGCTGTTCGAAGGCAGCGCGCTCGAACAGGCCAAACGATGGGATGAGGCGCGAGCGGTGCTGGAGCGCGCGGCGAAAATTGCGCCCAACGAACCGGTTATCCTCAATTATCTGGGTTATGCGCAGATAGAGCGGCGTCAAAATGTCGAAGAGGCGCTTCTGCTGCTGAAAAAGGCCAGCGCCCTGAAGCCGCAGGACGCATCGATTACAGATTCGCTGGGCTGGGCGCAGTTTGTGACGGGCAATGTGGCCGCTGCCGTGCCGGTGCTGGAACGCGCCGCCGCGGCTGCGCCCGGCGATGCGACCATCAACGAGCATCTGGGTGATGCGCTGTGGAGCGCGGGCCGCCGCTATGAAGCACGCTACGCATGGCAGGCCGCAGCCATCTATGCCGAAGGCGATATCGCCGCGCGCCTTGCCGCCAAACGCAAAGAAGGATTGAAGCCCGAATATGCCGCACCCTGACGCGGAGGTGGATATGCTAGTGCTGGCCGAAACCGCCTATGCCAAGGTGAATGTTGCGCTGCATGTGCGACACCGGCGGTCCGATGGCTATCATGCGCTGGAGAGCCTGTTCGTCTTCGCCGATCATGGCGACACGTTGAGCGGGCGCGCCACGGACGATGGCGCGATAGACCTCGTCATCGATGGACCTTTCGGGGCTGCACTGGATGCCGGTGCCGACAATCTGGTGATGAAAGCGGCGCGCGCGTTGCAATCCTTTCTGGGGGAACAGCGCGGCGCGACGATCCGCCTGACCAAGAAGCTGCCAGTGGCGTCGGGCATCGGCGGCGGATCGGCGGACGCGGCGGCGGCGCTACGACTCCTCGCGCGGCTATGGGACGTGCGGATCGGGGAAACTGAACTGGCCGGGCTGGCGCTCGATCTGGGGTCGGACGTTCCCGCCTGCGTGAGCAGCGTGACGCAGTTGGTCAAAGGGCGTGGTGAAGTGCTGCGTCGTCATGACGTCACCGGCCTTGCGAGCATGGCGATGCTGCTGGTCAATCCCGGCGTCGCTGTTGCCACGGGGAGCGTTTTTGCGGGATGGGACCGTCAGGATCGGGGTGCGCTCGACGCAGACAGTCTCGATACGCTGGTTCGCGATGGCCGTAACGATCTGGAAGCCCCTGCCATCGCGCTTGCGCCGTCGATCGCGATGGTTTTGTCGATGCTGGATGAACAGCAGGGGCTGGTGGTTGCGCGGATGTCGGGGTCCGGCGCGACATGCTTTGCCCTGTTCGACACGGACGCTGCGCTGGCGGCCGCTGCCGATAATGTGAGGACAGCGCATCCGGCATGGTGGGTCATGGAAACGAGGATCAGGGCGTGAGCGAGGCATTTACCCAGATCGATGGCGGCGCATTGGACCTGCTGATCGTTGGCGATCATGCGTCCGCTTATGTCCCGGCCGACATCGATCTGGGTATCTCTCCGGACTTGTTGCGCCAGCATGTCGCGATCGATATCGGCGTTGCGGAAGTCAGCCGCCTGCTGGCCCAACAACTGGCGGGTACGGCCATTTTAGGCGGCGTTTCGCGGCTGGTGATTGATCTCAATCGGGAAGATGATGCGCCCGGCCTGTTGCCGGTGATGAGCGATGGCCATGCCATTCCGGGCAATCGCGACGCGGATCTGGCCGCGCGGATGCTGCGCTTCCACCATCCCTATCACCACAGGATAGAAGCGTTGCTGGCGGCGATGAATGCACCCTTCATCCTTTCGGTCCACAGTTTCACGCCCCGGCTGGAGAGCGATCCGGGCCAGCAGCGCCCTTGGGAAATCGGCATCCTCTATAATCAGGACGACCGGGCCGCGCGGATTGCGATTCCTTTGCTGGAGGCGGCGGGGCTGATCGTGGGCGACCAGCAACCCTATTCGGGGCAATTGCTCAATGCGACAATGAACCGCCATGCGGAAGCCAATGGCATTCCTTATCTCGGTGTCGAAATGCGGCAGGATCTGGTGCGCGATGCGGCCGGGCAGAAACGCTTTGCCGATGTGCTGGGACCGGTAGTGTTAGCATGCCGGAGTGCGCTGGCATGATGAAGCGGCTTTTCCCCCTGGGGCTCGCGATGGTGCTGGCTGGATGTGACGGCAAAGCGCCCGCGCCAGCCAATGGTCAGGCCGGGTCGCCCGAACAGGCGTCATCCGATGACGGCAAGGCGGACTGCGCGATTGGCGCGGGCGCCGAATGGGCGCATGACTGCCCGGTAGAACGGGCGGGCAAGATGTTGACGATCCGCCATCCTGACGATGGGTTCCGCCGCTTCCGTGTGTTGGACGATGGCCGTGGATTGGAAACGGCGGACGGCGCGGAGCAGGCCAAACTCCAGATCGTGGACACAGGCCGGATTGAAATGCGTGTCGGTGGCGATCGCTACCGGTTGCCAGTGCAGATTGCGAGCGCGGGCGGGCGATGACCCCCATATCGATCCTGACCGCTGTGCAGATGCGTGCGGCGGAACAGGCGGTGTTCGATGCCGGCATGGACGAATATGCCCTGATGGAGCGCGCGGGTGCGGCAGCCGCCGAGATCATCTGGCGCGTGGGTGGGCGGCAGGATGCGCTCATCCTGTGCGGGCCGGGCAATAATGGTGGTGACGGTTATGTGATCGCCCGGCTGCTGAAGGCGCGCGGCGTGGCGGTGCGTGTGGCGGCGCTGGGCGATAGCATGACGCCATCTGCCCGCACGGCGCGGGCAGGCTGGGATGGACCGGTCGAGCCGTTGGTGGATGCAGCGCCTGCAACCCAGTTGGTCGATGCGCTGTTCGGAACGGGACTATCGCGCGGGCTGGACCCGGCCATCGCCGCGCGATTGTGCGCCTTGGTCGATGACGCATCCCATAGCTACGCCATCGACCTGCCGAGCGGTGTGGACACCGACAGCGGCGCGCTGCTGTCGGCAGTCCCGGTCTTCGACATCTGCATCGCACTGGGGGCATGGAAGCCGGCGCATCTGCTCCATCCGGCGGCGGGCAGGATCAAAAGGCTGCACTACGCAGATATCGGCATAACGGCATCCGATACTATCCATCGCCTGCCGCCGCCCCGACTGCATGTGCCTGTAATGGACGCCCATAAATATAGTCGGGGAATGGTGGCGGTCGTTGGTGGCGCAATGCCGGGCGCTGCCTTGCTCGCGAGCGTGGCGGCAGCCCGGTCGGGTGCCGGGATGGTCCGCCTGCTCGCGGCAAAGGCGGGAGAGGCAGCGAGCGTCCACGCCATCGTCCATCAACATGCCGACACACCGGCCACATTGGTCGATATGCTATCCGACCCGCGCATGGCGGCAGTGCTCATCGGGCCGGGCCTTGGACGGGGCGAGGCTGCGCGGGCACGGCTCGATGCGGCGATGAACGCAGGTGATGCCATGGTGCTGGATGCCGACGCGCTGACATTGTTGGGGGATAGGGGCGACATTCCCGCCAAC
>JAECRT010000069.1 GCA_016000085.1 Sphingomonadaceae bacterium | reverse complement strand
GGCCATCAAAATTGACGCCGACCGGACTCCGTAATCGTCGCGCTACAGATGAGCGGATATGTCAGGTGCGGGCTGGCCGGGCTGATGCGCTCGATCTTGACGCTATGCTCCCAGGCATCGCCAAAGTCGTAGAGATATCGGAAGGTCTTGCGCCTCGTATCCGCCAGGACCTGGGCGAGAGTGGCCTTACGGGCGTCAAGAGGTCCGTCGAAGCCATATTCGGGATCAGGGATGCCAAAGCCGGTCTGCCCGAAGCTCATTTCCCACAGGTGAGAGTCCGTCCACGAGAAGGCGGTCTGGATGACGGTGTGCAGACGGTCGAGCCGGATATTGAGGGGCACCTCCAGCGTTCGGCTGACGGCCGGCGTGACATCGTCCAGCGTAATCTTCATCCGCACGACAGTGCCGTTGCTCACGCAGCCTTCTCCAGATCGTTGGTCAGCCTCGATGCCTGCCATTTCCACGGCAAAAAGTCATCGATCCGATTGATCGGGTGATCACCGATGCGTTCGATGACGTCGGTGAACCATGCCTCGGGCTCGACGCCGTTGAGCCGACATGTACCGGCCAGGGCGTAGAAGAGCGCGGCGGCTTCTCCCCCCTTCATGGAGCCGACGAACATCCAGTTCCGGCGCCCGAGCGCGACCCCGCGCAGGGCATTTTCCACCAGATTGTTGCTGATCTCGAGCCGACCGTCATCACAGTAGCGGACCATAGCCTGCCAGCGATTGAGCGGATAGCGACACGCACGCGCCAGATTGCTGTCAGACGACAGGCCTCGGTTCTGGGTTTCGAGCCAGACGCGCAATGCCTCCAGCTTCGGCACCGCCTTGATCTGGCGGATGCGTCTTCGCTCATCGGGTGGCGCACCCTTGATATCGCGCTCGATGGCGAAGTATAGCGCGACGATCTGGGGGTCTTCCGCATCTTTGGTGCAGTCTGCTCGAGGAAGCCTTTGGAGACCTGATCGCTGATCAGGCGGCCAGCAACACTCGCTGTCGCAGGAGTTGGTAGTTTGCTCGTCCGTACATCTGCCGCTTTATGGCTTTGACTCTACTGATCTGACCTTCGACCGGGCTCGTCGTCCAACGGGTCGTGATCGCGCCCCTGACTGCATCAATGTCCCGTGTGATGCCGCTCGCAAAGCTGCCAAGTTCACTGCCCGCTGCCTGTTCGAGCCATTTGTCGAGCGCGGTTACGTCGTTGCCGCCAAGAAGCGTGACAAACTGAACAGCCAGGTCGGCCGCCTCACGAAGTTGCGGTGCTTGCGCATACAGGTGGTCGAGGAACAGCGTATGTTCGGCATCGATCTGATCGGGAGCCTGGCCCATGTGCCAGGCGCAGCTGCGGCGCGATGGGGCCTTCCAGGCTGACCGCTGCCCCTGCGGTTCTGGTGCCTGCGCATCGTCGCGGGTGCGCCGCTTGGCCGCTCATCGTGCAACGGTGTTCCGGCTCCCTTTGTAGCCGAGTTCTTTCAGTTCCCGCCACAGCTGTTGGCCGACCTGGTGTCCCGAACGCCATCGGGCTTCGAGCCATTCTTCGAAAGGGCCCAGAAGATGGGACTGTATATGGGGACGCACATGCTCGGGTTCGCCGCCGCCAGCTATCCAGCGTTGGACCGTGCGTTGAGTTACGCCGACCAGTTCGGCGATGCTCGACGTGGGATGTCCCAGCTTGTCGAGCTGGCAAATTTCCTCCCAGCGTTCGCGTCGACCGGCCTTCCGATCGGCCCGTAACTTGGTGAGACCGGGGGATGTCGGTGCAGGGTTGGCTTGCGCTCCCTGCGCGGATGCCATGATTTTCGTTGCCGCGGACACCGCGCTTCGGTGGCGACTAACTGCCTGGCGCAGTGCCTCACCCAGGCCACTGAGCAGGTGCCAGCGATCGGCCACTTGCATGGCTCCTGGCGCCCCGCGCCTTGCTCCATGGGCGTAAACTCCAGCGCGATCACGCGCGACAATCTTGATCCCTGGCCAGCGCTTCAGCCAATCGGCCACGCTATCTGCATTGCGATCGGGCAGCAGATCAAGAACGCGATTTCGCTCCAGGTCGCAGATGATTGTTCCATAGCGCTGTCCGCGCCGCCACGCCCAATCGTCGATGCCCACGATCGTGGGGGCAACGAAACCCGGCACGGGCGCCGACCGGATCATCCTCAGCAATGTATCGCCGCTGACCGGCATCGCCAACCTATGGGCGAGGCGGGATCCTGGCTCGCCGCCCGCTACAAGAGCTATAGCGCGCTGGCTCTCTGCGAGCCGATCGGAGCGTTGCGCCCTCCAAGCGGCGACCCCGGGCAATCGCTCCGTAAATATCTGCATTTTGCAATCAGGCGTCCTGCAGCGAAAGCGTCGCGCCGTCAGGCGCATCGCCACAATCCGTCCATGCCAAGGCAAATCGGCGAGATGTCGCTGGTAATGGCTATGCACGCCGCTCGAGTGCCGTCCGCAATCGGGGCACGAGGAGGAACGCTGAACTGGCCTCACATCCAAATGGAGCCTCCCGTCCGTTGTTTCGTCGCGACTGACAATCGTCAAACCTGCAGGAACGGGAGAAACCGAAAATGTCTGGACCACGAGCAAATACCATCGCTGACCGTAATCCCCACTCTATGCCCTCACCCGATTCCCATGTGAATCCCTCAACTTGCACCAAAGATGCGGAAGACCCCTTGATTGTCGCTACGCTCGCATCCTGTCAGTCGCCGCGCAGCGAAGAGCTCGGCGATCCGCACGACCGCCTCTGCCGCAATCGGTGACGGACTTTTCTCCAGGATGTCGGTAAATTTCCGGCGTGCGTGGCTCCAGCATCCCACTTCGACGATATCCTTGGGCGCCTTGGTCCTGGGGTCGCGGTAAAGCGCGTTGTACCCGGCAAAGCCGTCTGCCTGTAGATACCCCCGATAGTCGGCGAGATGTTCTGCCGGATGCGCTCCGCCACGACCGGCGCTGAAGCGGAAGACCACGGCAGGCGGGCTCATGTCGCCGCTGGAGCGGTCATCACGCAGATATACCCAGAAGTGCCCGGTCCGACTGCCGTCGCCATTGCCCAGCAAGGTGACCGGCGTGTCGTCACCGTGGATCTTGGCGGCTTCCCGGATATAGGCGAACAGTCGCTCGCCCAGTGGCGCGAGCAGCCATGCCAGTTTCCGTGCCCAACGGCTCATCACATCCCGATCGATATGAAGCCCCACCCGTCGGAAGATCACCGACTGCCGGTGCCAGGGCTGATGATCGACAAAGCGATTGACGATAAGGTGAGCCAGCAAGGCGCTGCTCGCCATCACCTTGGGCAGGGGCAGATCGACAGCGGGCGCCTGGCGGATTTGCTCGCAGGACCGGCACACCAGCCTGGGCCGGACATGGCGGATGACGCGGAAGCGCGCCGGGACATAATCGAGAACCTCAGTGACGGCCTCGTCGATCTGGACTGAGGGTCCGTTACAACCGCCACTGCACGGGCTGGGCTGATGATCGATTGTCTGACGCGGGAAGTGCGCAGGAAGCGGAACGCGGCCGCCGGGTTTGCGAGCCGATTTCGCCACAGGCGGCGCCGGCACCTCATTGTTGGCGGGTTCCGGTGCCTCGACCTCCTCGAACATCAGCCGCAGCTGGGCGATATCCATTTTCTCGGAGCTGCGGCCGAACTGGACGCGCAGCAGCCGCGCGACACGATGCTCGAGCTTTTCGATCCGCAAGGTCTGGGCTTTGACCGTGGCTTGCGCCGCCGTCAGTTCGGCCCGTTCCTGCTCCATGACATTGGCCATCTCCAGCAGCATTTTCTGCAGGAGAACTGGGTCTGTGGGAAGGCGATCAAGGGCGAACCGCATGATGCCGATAATAGCGGAAGCCGACGGCAAAGCCTACATAAAATGGCGGTTTCCCTGATCTTTTTCACTATGCGAGGCTCGGCGCGATGACCTCGTCGTGGACGATTGCCTGCTTCCAGTTCAGGCCTTCGAGCAACATCGCAAGCTGGGCTGCCGACAGCCGCAGCGCACCCTCATGGGCACGTGGCCAAACAAACTTTCCGCGCTCAAGACGCTTCGCATACAGGCATAGCCCTGAGCCGTCCCAGACCAAGGCCTTCAGCCTGTCGCCCCTCTTCCCGCGGAACAGGAACACCGCCCCCGAGAAGGGATCGAGCTGAAGAATATTGCGCACCTGCGCTGACAGTCCGTCAAACCCCTTGCGCTTATGTGGAGCTCCACATAAGCGCAACTATGCGCTGACCATGATTATGCGGAGTCGGCGCGTATGGGGCACGTAAATGTGCTTGGCTTTGCCCATATCAACTCCGCATAACTAACGTCGACTAGCGCGAGCCAAGCATCAGAATCAGCTTATCAGGCGGCCGGAACTTGCCGGGCTTGATACCGAGAGGCGCAAGGGCACCGAGCATCTCGAGTTTTTCGGCTGGATCGGCCCGAAGATAGATTTCGGTGCTCTGGAGTGTGGCGTGGCCAAGCCAAAGCGCTACCTTGCGGATATCCCGCGTCGCCTGAAGCATGTGCATGGCGCAGCTATGCCGCAGAACGTGCGGCGATATTGTCTTGGTAGCAAGCGATGGGACGCGATGCGATGCCTCGACCGCATGCTTAGCGAGGATATACTCGAACCCCGAGCGGGTCATCGTCCGACCGGCGTTGTTCAAGAACAGCGCGGTGTCGCCACCGACGGGCCTAACGGCGATCCAGGCGCGAATGGCGGCTACCGTCTCCTGCCAAAGTGGCAGCACGCGTTCTCGTCGGCCTTTGCCCATGACATGAATGCTGGCCGGGGACCGCCCGTCGAACTGCTTTATATCGAGGCCGACAAGCTCGGAAACGCGCAATCCGCCGGCGAATGCCAGATGCAGCATGGCGCGATCGCGTATGCCAAAGGCGGTTCGTCGATCGGGAGTATCGAGCAACGCCTGCACCTCAAGCCGCGTCAGTGACGAGACGAGTGTCTCGTCCACCTTCTTCATCGGGATGGCGTGAACGCGAAGAGCCTGGTCGAGAACAGCTGGTTCGCGGTGCTCAAGATATCGGAAGAACGACTTAACTGCCGCCAGTCGTGCGTTGCGAGAGCGGGCCTTGTTGCCGCGGTTCTGTTCGACGTGCTCGAGAAAGGCCAGAATCGTTGGGACATCAAGATCCTCGATCTGAAGCAGGCAGGGTCGCTTGCGCAGTCGGCAGGCGGCAAATGCCACCAACAACTGGAAACTGTAAGCATAGGCATCGCAGGTGTGGATGCTGGCGCGCCGTTCGCGCGGCAGGTGCTCGCGCAGGAAGGCCGTCAGTGGGGGCGCGAGCATCGTCATGCCAGTTCTCCCCGATGCAGAGACTCGCCGGCCGCCGCCACGTGCACCATCAACTCAGGCGTTGCCTGTAAATACCAGTAGGTATCGGTGACGTGGGCGTGCCCAAGATAGGTGCTGAGAGCGATGATATGGCGAGCAACCGCTTGTCCGTCGTGTGCGCATCGCTCAAGGGAACGAACCGCGAAGGTGTGACGAAGGTCGTGAATCCTCGCTCCTCGTGATCCCGGCTCTCCACGTAAGCCAGTCGCGCGGGCGATCTGCAGAAATGCCGTTATCACCGTTGGATAGGCGAGCGGCGTACCCTGATGCGAAATGAACAATGCGTCGCTCTGTGTCGGTGCCGTCAGACGCTCCGCCAAATAAATATCCAGGGCTCGTCTCGTCGTAGAATGAAGAGGTAACAGCCTGCTCTTCTTGAACTTGGTCTGGGCAATGATCAGCCCGTCATCGGTGACATCAACAAGGCGAAGGGAGATCGACTCCGAAACGCGCATGCCGGTTGCCGCGATCAGTCCAAACAGGGTGCTGTATGTGCGTGGCCTGATCGATCCAATCGGTCCGAGCGACAATGCGCCATCGATCAAACGACGGATATCAGCTTGGCTGTAGATAAAGGGAGTGCGCCGCCTATGTCCCGCCCGCCCGAAAAGATCAGCGGGTGGAACGTCGTTGAGCGGATCTTCCGCATGCAGCGCGATCGCGAAACGACGTACCGCCAGCAGGCGGTTCCGACGTTGCTCCGGAGACGGCGCAAGAAGCGCCCACTCCTGTACGCGCGCTTGCATGATATGGCGGTCGCCCCGCTCCTCGGCATATGCGACGAAGTTGCGCAGAAGAATGCCCGGTGTTCGAAACTTAAAGCCGAGGGCCTGTTGGAGCGCAGTGTGATCGGCGAGGAGCTTGCTCAGCATGTCAAATCTCCTGGCCAGGGCTGAGCGATCCGCTCAAGCATGGCGATATCCACCTTCGCGTAGTGCGCGGTCATATCGAGTGAGCGGTGTCGCAACACCGTGCCCACCGCCTCGAGCGTGGCACCGGACCGCAGCATGGAGGTTGCAGCGGAATGACGAAGCAGGCTCGCTCCCCTCGAAGGGGCATCCGTAATCCCTGCCCGCTGCAGGGCACGGGCGACAATGGTCGAGATAGAGCTTGAGATCGCGAACGGCTTGTATGGGGCAATCATCGTTAGGAAAACGGTCTCCTCTCCGACACGAGGCCGTTCCTGCTCGATATAGGCCAGAACGGCATCGCCAACGTCCTGCGGAAGCGGCAAACGCACTTGGCGCCGGGCCTTGCCGCTCACCTGCAGCATGCCGGTTGCCCAATCGAGATCCTGAAGCTTCAGCGCGGTGACATCACCAGCCCGAAGGCCCAGGCGCGCCAGAAGAAGCAGGATGGCCCGGTCGCGGAGCCGTCCGTTGGAGAACTGATCGCATGAAGCGACGACACGTTCGACATCGTTAGCCGACAGATATCGCGGCAACGACGAAAGCCGCCATTGCACAACGGGCGAGATGGCATGATCAAGGTTGGGCCGGCAGAGACCGGCGGCGGCCAGGAAGCGCAAATAGCTACGCAACGCACTGGTTATCGTTCTGAGGTCCGCAGGACCCGTTCGCTCTCGCCACTCCCGTACCACGCTGCGGATCAGCCCTGCGTTATAGTCGCGGGTCGCCTCGCCGAGCGTCGGCAGCAGGTTGGTCAGGAGACGACGATGGCGAGCGATCGTCCGTTCCGAAAGGCCGCGATGAATGCGCAACCATCGCTGATAGTCATCAAGCAAGGGATGGACCGGAGCCAAGGGCAGCGAGGCGGGTGCCGGCGCAACGGCAATATCCTGCAAGAAGGTATAGAAGCGCTTGGCGCGCCGGAAATACTTGGGCGAGATGCGCGACCATCGCCGCCCGCCGGGGCACTCGCAACGATGGTCGGCGAAACGCCGAAGCAAATCGGCATCGACCATCTGGATCGGCGTCGATGTGCTGTTGACCCAGGCAGCAAAGTGCCGGGCTGCGTCGGTGTAGCCTGAGATCGTCAGTCGTGAATAGCGGCGGTCAGCAAGTTCTGCACCAAACCGGTCGATCCACGGTGCCAGCGAACCAGGATCAAGAAACCAGCGACAATGGTCTTCCTCGCACATTTTTACTCTCCTTGTGATGTTCGACATCGCAAGGGATCATAGTTATGCGGTGATCGGTGACGACCTGGCTCGATCTAACCGATGGAAAAGATACCCGAATCTTGGCTGGAAACTCGCCGACTCCGCATAATCATGGTCAGCGCATAGTTGCGCATGTCGCACGGTGGCAGGGACAGGTAGATCTTCGTCGAAGGCGGGAGCGCCAGGCTCAATGATCCAGCTCCCGCAAGACATCGAGCACCTGTTTCAGGGCGGCCCGATCAACTTCGCCATCCACCGACACCGTCAGGCCGCACCGCCCTCGAACCTCGATCCGCCCAGCTTCTCGGGCTTTGGCCGACGGCGATGATGCTGCCAGTTCGACAGGCACGAAGCCTGCCATCGCTCCGCGGAGCAGTTGCTTGCGCCAAGTGTACAGCTGACCCGTGCCTATCCCATGCCGCCGCGCTACGGCCGATATGACAACGCCCGGCACCGTCGTCTCCTTCAGGATCGCCAGCTTCTCCTCGTCGCTCCAGTTCCGACGCCGCTCCACCTGTACAAGCGCTCCGCCATCCCCGCGACCGCTCATACGAGGCTCGTTTGACTGCTCACTGTCCATGCTCCCGCCTCCTTAAAGGCTGCAAGCTTTCCTATTTCGGTGATGCCGACAAGGCCACGTTCCGTCGGCGCTTACGACCTATCGCGCATCCGGCCTCAACCTGCTCGTCGCCGCCATCATCCTGTGGAACACCCGCTATCTCGAAATGGCGCTGGCTGACGTGGGCACTCCCGAGGAGATCGCGCGCCACATCGCGCCATTGGGCTGGGAGCATATCTCGCTGACCGGAGACTATAGCTGGAATGTGGAAGATCGGCCCGATCCGGATGCCCTGCGACCGCTGCGCGCCGTCAGTTCCCTGCTCGCCGCGTGACGTTCGCTATCCGTTCGCCCTTAGCGTGCAGATACGTTACTTTCGTGTAGTCACCCCATCTTCCATCAGTCCGATGCCGCTATCCGCGGCCATGTGTTTGTCTCGTTCCTCGCTCTGACGCTGGCCAAGGAACTGACCCGCTTGTGTCAGGAAAAGGGCTTGCAGCCCGAATGGCAGCCGCTCCTCAACGATCTCGATCGCCTTCAGGAAGCCACCATCGAAAAGGACGGCAAGGTCATTACCACCCGCACCCACGTTTCGGGCCAGGTGGGGAATGTCTTCAAGGCAACCGGCATCGCGCTGCCGGCCAATATCAGCGAACTGCCGCCGCGAACCTGAGCCTCCGCAAGCTCAACCAAACCCAAAAATGTAGTGGTAACACTCGCGCCGGTGCGTGCATGTCATTGAACAAAAATGCCTTTTCCAAAAGCACTGTTCAAGTTGGGCATGACGCATCTCTGCCTCCTGTCAGACCCAATGAAGCAGATCAGGCGATCAAATGCGAGGGTTTTTGGAGGTGCCCACCTGCGCACGGTTGGGGTAGACAGCGCTATTTCAATCGAAGTTCCCTAGAGGAGGGTTGGACGTGGCCCACGGTTCGATTGTTCAGGAGCAGGTTGGCTTTGCTGGGCGCACTAGGGGTTCCATCATCGCTGGACGAACTCGGAAAGCTGATCGACTGGGTAGGTGAAGCAGAAAGAAACGATCAGCCGTCGCTGACGATCGTATTTTCGATCACCCCAACGTCTGACACCTCAACGCGGACCACATCGCCCACTTTGAGCAGGCCATTAGTTGCCGCGCCTACACCCGATGGCGTGCCCGTCGATAGGATGTCACCGGGTTCTAGAGTCATTACCTGCGACAGATAAGCGATCTGATCGTAAATGTTGTAGATCATGTCGCCGGTCAGGGTAGACTGCCGCTCTTCACCATTGACCGTGAGGCGGAGCGTTAGTGCGTGTGGATCAAGGATTTCGTCGTCGGTTATGATCCACGGACCGATTGGGCCATGCGTGTCAAACGACTTACCGAGCGTGAAAGTGGGTGTGCGGTGTTGCCAGTCGCGTGCCGAGACATCATTGGCGACGGTGTAGCCAGCGATCACTGAACGTGCATCTTCTGGCAGCACATTGCGGCAACGCTTGCCGATCACTACCGCAAGCTCGGCCTCATAGTCCAACGCATTCGAAACAGCCGGATAAACGATCGGTGATGCTGGGCCAGTGATGCACGACACCTGCTTGTTAAACCACAGCTGGCTTGTTGGCACGGGTATGCCAGCTGCGATCGCCTCTTGCGCATGCGCTTGATAGTTCATACCGATCGCCAGAAACTTCTGCGGATCGGTGATTGGGGCTTCGAGAATGACGCTCTCCAGCGGGAGCGCCGGTTCATCTGCCGCTTCAATTGAGCCGCGGATCTCGGGCAGATCGTTCAGCAACTGCCGCATTGAGCCATGCGGCGCTATCGCACTTAGATCGACAACATTGGTGCCCACGACTTTGCCCAACCTGGTAATTCCGTTCGCAGTGTACCGAACCAGTTTCATATTCATTCCTCCCATGAACTACTTTTTCGCTACTTTGATAGGGCACTTCAGAACAAGGTACAAAGTATATAATCTAGCAGAAGACCTAGGCACGGTTGGGGTCGACAGCGCTATTACAATCGACGTTCCCATAGCAATTTCAAAATCGGGATGCTCTTTGTTCACGCACAGCGTCCACAGCGAAGAAGATCAATCCCGACCAGATGGATCCGAACGTGAACAGGTGCAAAAGACCGAAAGGTTCATGGAATAAGAGGACGGCCTGCAGGAACTGGAGCGACGGGCCAATGTACTGGAATTGGCCTGCAAGCGAATATGGCATCTGTTTGGCTGCGACTGAGAAAAGCAGCAGCGGTACCGCCGTTACGAATCCAGTAAAAATCAATAGTACGTTGGTAGATGTGTCGCCGCCAAACACCGGTATCCCGTTTTGGGAACTTAGAAATAGCCACGCCATCGCTAGCGGTGCCATGAGAGATGTTTCGATCAGAAGGCCGCAAAGCGGATCCAAAGGAGCAACCTTTCGGATCAAGCCAGCGGTGCTGAATGTAAATGCCAGAACCATCGCGATCCACAAGCTGTTGGGGCCTTTTCCAAAAGCAAGGGCGACTACACCCACAGTAGCCAGGCCGACGGCAAATGTTTGAAGCCGCGTCAAGCGTTCGCCCAGCGCCACGACGCCAAGAACCACGGTTATCAAAGGAGTTATGAAAAAACCGAGACTGGTCTCGAGTATACGATCGTTCAGAACGGCCCAAATATACACGAGCCAGTTCACTCCAATGAGCGCCGCAGTCGCAGCAAACAACCCGACCAGACGCATATCAATCGTCCGGCGTAGCGAGGTCCATCGCCCGAGCACGCTGACGATAATTGCTAAAAGAAAAACCGACCATAGGACACGATGTGCCATGATCTGAATCGGCGGCACTGCCTGCAATTGCTTCATGTAAAACGGCATGGCTCCGTAGATCAGATAGGCCAAAGTTGCGTAAACAATACCGGATCTCAACATTAGTTTCTGACCGGAAACCTCAGGATCTGCCGTCTCGCTCAAGGTAATATTCTTTCGATAAGAAATGTCGATTAACATGTTTGAACTAGTTCATCATCCCTATTAATTTTCCTTCGAAATGACGGCGGGATTACGTCGTCCGATCGACCGTGGTTCTATTGCTGTTACTACGCATCTTTTAGCCCGGCGGCACTTGACCTTGCTTCGCCTCGGCCTTCTCGCTTCCGAAATCGAGTTGAGGTAGCCTGAATAGCCCTATCTGCTAAACCCCTAAAACTGGTAGCAGGGTTGGCCAAAGATCGCTGACAGATCGCGACATAATTACTCTTGCTCAATGGAGAAGAGCGGGTGCTCTGATCGCCCGCTCTTCGTCACGGAGTCACCAGGCTGTTAAAGCGCTCTCAAATCTTTTCACGATCGATGTTGCTCAACGCTAGGATCAACCGCGCCTGTCAAACATTCTCGTTATTTCGCAATGTCAGAATCGAACCTCGAACGAAGCACCTATTTTACGCGGTTGTTCGTAGAAACCGTCGGTACTGAAGGCACCCGGGCGAATAGTCTGGAAGACTTTTTCGTTAGTCAGATTGGTAACCCACAAGCTCGCCTTCCAGGCCTGGCTGTCGGGGGTCCAGAAAATCGAGGCGTTCGTAAGTGTGTAGGAGGGTTGAGAAAAAATGTTCAGGAAATC
>JAECRT010000009.1 GCA_016000085.1 Sphingomonadaceae bacterium | reverse complement strand
CACAATGGATGCAGAGGGCTATATCTGTGTGCTGGACCGAATGAAGGACATGATTAATCGGGGCGGTTTCAAAATCTATTCGATCGAGGTCGAAAATATACTGATGGCTCACGAAGCCGTGGCAGAGGCGGTAGTAATAGGCCGCCCCTGTCCGGTGCTTGGCGAACGTGTCGAGGCATTCATCGTCGCGCGCAGCAAGGTCGAGGATGCAGAGTTGCGGGACTTCTGCGCACAGCAGCTGTCCGACTATAAAGTCCCGGACCATGTTTATATCGTGGATGGCCCCCTGCCCCGCAACGCCAATGGCAAGCTGTTGAAGAACGTCGTTCGGGAATGGCTTTCCCCTATCAATGCCTGACAAGCGGGCCAGCCCGCACCCTGTAGGAACCTCGGACTTTTTTCCGTGCGCGGCGAATATGCTTACATGTTAAATCTAGATAGATAGCGACGCCTTATTCGCCTATGGCTGGACGAATGCTTTTTACCTGCGTAGATTATTGTATAATGCAGTCCGCATGATGCCAATTTTGATTATATCTGCCAATGCCGACAGATCAGCGCTGCGCGTGGGGAGAAGCTATGACAGGGAATTTTGACTTCATCCTCATTGGCGCGGACTTGGCAGGGTGATGCAAGGCTATCGCGCGACCGACAAGGACAGGACGCCTGAAAGCGCCCTTACTCAAGGATCGATGGACGAATCCGCGCTCTACATTTCGGACGTGCCCCGGGCGACGTTCAAGTCCTTCATTCCGTAACATTAAACAAAGGATGCAGACTATCATGGCCGGAAGATTGCAGGACAAGGTCGCCATCATCACCGGCGGCGCGCGTGGCATGGGGGAAGCCACGGTACGCCTGTTCGCCCGCGAAGGTGCGAAAATCGTCATCGCCGACGTGCTGGACGCCGAGGGTCAGGCATTGGCCGCCGATCTGGGCGATGCTGCGATGTTCCAACACTTGGACGTTGCAGATGAGGGCAGTTGGACCGCGCTGGTGGACGCCGTCATGGCACGACATGGGCGGATCGACACCTTAGTCAACAACGCGGCAATCGTCGCCTTTGCGCCAATCATCGCGCTGACCGTCGAGCAGATCGACCGGGTGTTGGGGATCAACGTCAAGGGCACGATGCTTGGCCTCAAACATGTGGGCGGCGCCATGTGCGCGGCTGGGCGCGGGGCGATCGTCAACATTTCATCCGTGGACGGCCTGCGGGGCGCCAATTCACTCGCGCTTTACAGCAGTTCCAAATGGGCCGTGCGCGGCCTCACCAAGACGGCGGCCCTGGAATTCGGACATCAAGGCGTGCGGGTCAATTCGGTGCATCCCGGCGGGGTCAACACCATCATGGGCAATCCACAGGCGTTGGAAGGCGAGGCGAAGAATGTGGGCTATGAGCGGGTTCCGCTCCAGCGCATTGGCGAACCACAGGAAATCGCCGCCGCCAGCCTGTTCCTCTGCTCCGACGATGCCAGCTATGTTTGCGGCGCGGAACTGGCCGTCGATGGCGGTTGGGCGGCTGGCTATTATCATCACTATCTGCCTGCCGCGCCTGCATCATTGTCGTCGATCTGATCCCAACTCCTCAACATCCATCACGAAAGCCAAGCAATCATGACTGAGGAAGAGAAGGTTTTTTCAGGGGGCGTCGCCGTCATCACCGGCGCGGGCGCGGGCATCGGCATGGGGATAGCCCGCCGCTGCGGTCAGATCGGCATGACCGTTATCGTCACCGACATTGACGGGGCGAAAGCAGAAAAGGTCGCGGCGCACATCGTCGCGGCAGGCGGCAAGGCCGAGGCGATCCAGATCGATGTGTCAAAGCCGGAAGCCCTTGACGCACTGGCGCAGGACGTGTTCGACCGCCATGGTGCGGTGCGCCTGCTGGTCAACAATGCCGGCATCGAAACCATCGGCTATAGCTGGGAAATCCCGACCGCTCGGTGGGAAACGACGCTCAACGTCAACATCCACGGTGTTGTCCATGGCGTGCGCGCCTTCGTGCCGCATATGCTGCGGGTGGGTGAGGAAGCATGGGTCGCCAATCTCGCTTCCATCGGCTCCTTCGGCATCATGCCGACGCAGACCGCCTATATCATGAGCAAGCACGCCATCCAGTCGTTCAGCGAATGCCTCTATCTGGAAATGCAGGTCGCCAAGGCGCCGATCAACGTCTGCTCGATCATTCCCGGGATGCTCAAGACCAGCATCTTCGACGCCGAGGCCGGCAAGGGCGAACCGGAAGGCGCGGCAAACCATCGCGCCATCATGGCGGACATGATGGCCAATTACGGCATGGATCTGGACGAAGGCTGCCGCATCTTCGTCGAAGGCATGGCCGCGCGCAAATTCTGGATTTCCAGCCAGCCGGAGATGACCGAGCAGGCGCTGGCCGGTCGCATTGGCCTGTTCCAGAAACAGGCCATGCCAGAACTCAACGATCAGACCCGCGCGTTGCTGGGCGCCTGACCCGTTTAGGCGATGGCGGGACACCCCGCCATCGCCTACCAATTCATGACTGGGCGGCTTCTGCTTCCGCCTTCACAATCTCCAGGAAGAGCGGCCGTTCCCCGCCGCCATGCACCTCCAACCGCGCGCCGCTGATATAGGCGGCGGCAGGCGAGCCCAAAAACGTCACCGCATCGGCAATATCGCTCCCGCGGCCCATGCGGCCCAGCGGCAGGGACGCGGCAATGCGCGCCTGTGCTTCCGCGCTGCCATAGGTCATTTCCGCCGTCTCCGTCTCAATCAGCCCGACGATGATTGCGTTGACCCGCACCTGCGGTCCCCATTCCTGCGCCAGGCTGGTGGTCAGGCTGAGCAGCCCTGCCTTGGCCGCGCCGTAAATGGCGGTATCGGGCGACGGGCGCGCCCCCGATACGCTCGCAATGTTGACGATGGACCCACCGGAAGCCTTGAGATGCGGATAGGCCGCTTGCGATACATGCAGCGGCGCCAGCAGGTTGAGTTGCAGGATACGTTCAGAAAAGCGGGGACTGGCGGTCGCGGCCTCTGCCTGCGGCGATCCGCCCGCATTGTTGACGACCAAATCGATGCGACCGTGACGGGCCACCAGCGCCTCTACCCAGGTAGCGACGGCTGCGGGGTCACGAATGTCGCAGGCTTCGAATTCCGCTGTCCGTCCGTCAATCGCGATCGGCTGTTCTGGTGGCGTCCGACCACAAGTGGCAACCCCATAGCCTTCCGCCAGCAGACGGCGCACGATCGCGGCGCCAATGCCCCGCGTCCCGCCGGTCACTATGGCGATTTTCCCCTGACCCGTTTCGCCCACTCTACCGATCCTTTCCTCGCATGACATGCGTCAGGCCCATTCGTCCTGCTATCGTTGTGCCGCACCGTAGCCGTGGCGACAAGGAAGCCCTTACTCACTTTATCCTTTCATTTTCCAGCCATAAATGCGGCAAATCGTCTAGATTGTTACGCAGAATCGATATATAACAAATAAAAAATAGCATATTGCGTTATAGTAGGAGAGAGCGGATGGCTTACACCTTGCAGCAGTTGAGCGACATGGAGGATATTCGAACCCTCAAGCATCGCTATTTCCGGGGCATCGATACGGCGGATATGACACTGCTCGCCGACATGTTCACCGACGACATCGGCGTGGACTATCGCGGCGGCAACTACCGCGTGCGCGTCGAAGGGCGCGAGAACTTCCTCGATTTTCTGGTCAACAGCTTCAATTCGGATGCGGTTGCCATGCATCATGGCCATATGCCCGAAATCACCCTGACAGGTGAGGATAGCGCCGAGGGCATTTGGTATCTGGAGGATATCTTCATCAATCTCGAACTCAATCTCCATACTATCGGCAGCGCCATCTACCGCGATCAGTATCGCCGCGAGGGGGGTGTGTGGAAAATAGCCCGCACCGAATATGACAGGGTGTTCGAGATGGTCCGGCCACTGGCCGCCGACGCACAGATCACATGCCACCATCTGGCCACCGCCGGTCGCAAGCGCGAGGATCGCACCGACATCAGCCATCTGATCGAGTGGGAAACCGTCTGACAGACGATAACCCAAGGGGCGGCAGCGATCGGCATGGGGATGTCGACCGCCCGGTCCAATAGTTAAAAACAATCAAAAGGGGGGAACCCATGTCCCGTTTGCCATTTGCCGTCACTTCGCTTGTCCTATTGACGACATCGAACCTTGCGCTCGCCCAGAGCCAGACAAGCGGCCTGCCGGCCTCGCCCTCGGCCGCCCTGTCCGACGGCAGCGACATCATCGTCACCGCACGCCGTCGCGAAGAGCGGTTGCAGGATGTGCCCATCGCGGTCAGCGCCGTCGATGCCTCCTCGCTCAACAGCCGTGGCCTAGACAATGTAACCCAGATCAGCCAGATCGCGCCGAACATCCAATTCACGCCCGGCCAGGGCGGCAACAGCGGCGGCATCGCGCCCTTCATTCGCGGCGTGGGTGAAAACGACTTCATCATCACGTCCGACCCGGCGGTCGGCGTGTATATTGACGGCGTCTATGTCGCCCGAACCTTCGGCGCGACGACCGAATTGCTGGGCATTGATCGGATCGAGGTGTTACGCGGGCCGCAGGGCACTTTGTTCGGCAAGAACACAGTGGGCGGCGCGATCAACATCGTGTCCGCCGTGCCAGGGCAACAGCAGAAGATCGAAGCCGACCTCCGCTATGGATCGTTCAACACGGTGCGCGGACGCGTCTACACCGAAACACCATTGTCGGACCGTTGGTCGCTGGGCGTTGCGGCGCTGGGCGAATTTGGCGAGGGGTGGCAGAAGATCCCGTCGGGCAAGAATTTGGGCAATCGCAATGTCATCGCGGGCAAGCTGGCGCTGCATTATGACGGCGACGGACTGGACGCCCTGTTGCAGGCCGATGGTCTGCGCCGCCGCCAGCATAGCGCGCCGCACAGCATGATCGCCTTCACGCCAACCTTCTTCTCGATCCTGCAATCAACCTTCCTAACCCCCTGTTGCACCGTACCGGGCGACATCGACCGTACGGACAGCACGCCCGAACTTAACAAGGACCAGACCGACGCGTTCAACACATCACTGACGCTGACAGCAGATCTGGGCGCAGCGACGCTGAAGTCGATCACAGCCTATCGCTACGTCGATGCGCTGTTCGGCCGCGACGGTGATGCATCGGCAGCGGTCAATTATGCTGGCGATATCCATGATGAAAAGGCGCGACAGATTAGCCAGGAGCTGCAACTGGCGCTTGATCTGGGCGGGCGTGGCTCCCTGTTGTTGGGCGCCTTCGCCTATCGGGAAAAAACGTCCGATAACACCCGGTTAGTCGTGGCCGACGGCCTTTATCCTGCGCTGGTTGCAGCGGGACTTGATCCCTTCCCCGCTGGTCCGGGTGTATTTATTCCCGCATCCTCGCTCGATCTGAATATAGACTTCCGTAACCGCCAACGGACCGACAATCTGGCACTGTTCGCCAATGGCAATTACGAACTGGTCAAAGGCCTGTCGCTGGAATTGGGCGCACGCTACACTTGGGAGAAGAAGAAATTCTCGCAATCTGCCACCCGCATCTATTCGGGTGAACCGCTGCTGGCCGGAACGCCCAGTTACAGTCTTGAAAAAAGCTGGGACGCCTTCACGCCGCGCGCATCGCTGTCATACAAAGTTCAGCCCAACCTGATGACCTATGCGTCCTTCTCGAAGGGCTTCCGGTCCGGCGGGTTTAACGGCCGTCCAACGTCGCTGGAAGAAATCGGCTCTTATGATCCGGAGCATCTGACCGCTTATGAAGCAGGTATAAAAGCCGGCTTCGGACGAATTGCGACGATCAACCTCGCCGTTTTCCGAAATGAATATCGGGATCAGCAAATCCTCGTCTCGACCGTCAGTCCATCGACCGGCCTCCTCGTTGTTCGTAACGAAAATGCCGGACGATCGCGCATCCAGGGTATCGAACTGGAAGGTAATATCCGCGTGACGCCGCGCTTCACGCTGAACAGCGCGCTCGGCCTGCTCGACGCCAAATATCTGAACTATGTTTCAATCATCAACGGTGTGCCAACGGATGTGAGCAACCGGAAGCTGAAGCAGGCGCCGGACATCACCGCCAATGCCAGCGCGGTGTATCAGGCGCCGCTGAGCGAGACGATTGAAGGTGTTTTCCGCCTTGATGTAGCCTACAAGACCGAAGTCTATGTCGATGCGGAAAACACGCCACTGCTGCGGCAGCCCGATCACGCCATCCTCAACGCAAGCGCGGAACTCCGCTTTGCGGACAGCGGCCTGTCGGTGCGGGCGGGCGTCGACAATATCACCGATCGCCGCATCATCACGGCGGGCTATGATGCCTCGACCAGCTTCGGCTTTACGGAGGCCTATTATTCGCCGCCGCGCAGATACAGCATCACGCTGGCCTATCGCCACTAATCTGGCGCGCAATCGAGCGGTGCCGGTTGCATGGCGTCCGGCACCGCATCGGCGGGTTTTCAAAGGCCATCCTTCATGACCGATGATCCCGCCTTCGCCGATCTGCTCGAAGCCCTCTATGGCGGACTGACCCGCTCACCCCCGTGGGAGGATTTCTTGCGTGCGCTCGCCGCCGCGACCAACACAAATTTTGCGACACTCCTCATCGGGCGCGGTTGTGCCAGCATTGACGCCCATATCACGCCCGGTGCCGACCCTGAGCGGACACTGGCATATTGGCAGATATCAGAGGCCGACCCCTTCGTCGGACTGCCCGAAGGCCAAGTCGTGTCCTTCAGCGATTTCGTGAATCATGTTCCCGCACGGTTCCGCGACTGGATGGATGTTGGACGAACCGGGCAGATATTGGGCATTGACCTGCAACGCCCGCCTGACACATCCGTCCGCCTGCGCCTCACCCGCGATCAAAGTTGCGATGATTTCGGTGATGACGAGAAGGCGCTGCTCACCCGCCTCATTCCTCATTTGCGCATCGCGCTTGGCCTGCATGCGCGTCTCACGACCACTCAAGCCGAAAGCCAGTTGTTCAGCAGCGCTATGGCCGACCTGGCGGTCGCAACGCTTATTCTGGATCGGGACGGGCGGATCATGCGCCGCAATGCGGTCGCCGCGCAGATGCTGGAGAATGGCAGCGTTATCGCAGAGCGGAGCGGGGGGTTGGAACTGCGCACCCAGACAGCGACCACTATCATCAACCGCTTGCTGATCAATCCGCCTCCCGCCGGTGAGGAGAGCCTGTTCGAAATCACCGCGCCAGATGGACCGCTGTTGCATGGCCGGGCACGCGCTGTCCCCTCTTCGGCCTATGGCGACGGCGCGTGGCTGGCGTTGTTCCTCGTGGACCCCACTCGTCCCCCCGGCCCATCACGCGATAGCCTGCGGGACCGTTTCCAACTGACGAAGGCCGAAGCCGCGCTCGCCGTGCAACTGGTGGAAGGCCTATCGCTTGCCGACGCTGCGAGCGTGCTCGGCATCGCCTATAATACGACCCGGTCGCATCTGCGTGCAATCTTTGCCAAAACGGGCACACATCGGCAGGTCGAACTGGTCACGCTGCTACGCACCACGGACAGTGATTTCGAAACTTGAAGCTTCGGAATAGTCAAGAACGCCTATCGTACACCGCAGGATTGCCGTCCGCCGAGAGTGATCTCGCGCTTCCGCATCCCGCAACCACCGGCCATCCTAATCCAGCAGCAAGTGCATCCGTCCGGTAGCGATGGGCTTTTCGCGATCCGTCTGCCAGCAAATGGCGTCCGCATTCACGACACGGCGACCGATGCGACTGAGCCGCGCCTGCGCATAGCTGTCGACCATCAACCCACCACGCAGAAAATCGAAAGACATGTTGATGGGCTTGGGCCGGCGAACGGTTTCGATCGGTCCCAATGCCAGCGCCTCCAAACAGGCGAGTTCCAGCAGGCTGGCGATTACCCCACCATAGAGAAAGCCCGTTCTTCCCTCCAATTGTGGTGTAGCGGGCATCATCAGCTCGACAGTGCCCGGCTCTGCGGTCATGCCCTGAATGCCAAGCATCTGCGCGTAAGGGGTCCGAGCAATCATGACTCATCCGTGAAGAAGAAGCTGGCGGTCGCGAAGGCAATCGGGCTGGCCGCATCGCCGTCATGTACATCGCATCGAGTGAAGGCGACCTTGCGTGTCACATGATAACAGGTGGCGCGCGCGTGCAGGGTCTGCCCGGCCTTCGCCGGCCGCAGATAGTCTATATGTAAATCGAGCGTCGCCATCGGAAGCCACTGTCTGGTCCGCGCGATGATCGCTGCGCCCGCCGCCGCGTCGACCAGCGATACGACCGGCCCGGACGATACCAGTTCTGTTTCCGGATCCATCATAAAGCCGGGCGCAAAGGGGCAGGCCAGTTCCACCCAGTCGGGTCCGTCATCGACCGAATAGATACCCAACAGGGCGTGATGCCCGCGCGGCGGCAGATTTTTCAGACGTTCAAACGGATCTTCGTCATCCGGCACTCAGGACATCCCCCTTGGTTCGCGCGGCAGGCCCAAGCCACGCTCGGCGATGAGGTTGCGCTGGATCTGATTGGTGCCGCCATAGATGGTATCGGCGCGTGAGAAAAGGAAGAGATTGGGCAGCGTGTCCCATTCATATTCCGCATGATCGCTGATCTCGCCGCCCTGCCCCAGCACATCCATCGCCAGTTCACCAAGGCTGCGACGCCAGCTTGCCCACTGAATCTTGTAGGTCAACGCCGCGCCATCGATCTTCGCATGATCGGTTTGCGACAACATGCGGAGCGCGCCATACCGCATCAACCGCAGGCCGATTTCCGCCTTGGCGAGGCGCTGGCGGATCAGCGGATCATTGGCCGCACCATTGGCTTTGGCCGTCGCAATAATCTCGTCCAGTTCATTGCGGAAAGCCATTTGCTGGCCGAGCGTCGATACGCCGCGCTCAAAGGCGAGCAGGCCCATCGCGATGCGCCATCCGTCGCCCACGGCACCGATCAGGCTGTCCGCAGGGCAGCGTGCATCGGTGAAGAAGGTCTCGTTAAACTCCGCGTCCCCATTGATCTGGCGGATGCCGCGAATATCAATGCCGGGCTGGTCGATCGGCATCATCAGGAAGGTAAGGCCCTTGGGGCCCTGCGAACCTTCCTGCGTACGGGTGATGACGAAGATCCAGTCGGCAATATGCGCCATGCTGGTCCAGATTTTCTGGCCGTTGACGACCCAGTCGCCGCCATCCAGCCGCGCCTTGGTGCGGACGCTGGCAAGGTCCGATCCGGCATTGGGTTCAGAAAAACCCTGGCAGAAAATGGTCTTGCCAGCGGCGATGTCCGGCAGGAAGCGTTGCTTCTGCTCTTCCGTACCGAAGGTCAGGATCGTCGGCCCAGCCAGTTCGATGCCGATATGGTTCACACGGCCCGGCACGCCCGCACGAGCATATTCCTCAGCGAAAATCACCTGCTGCGCCAGCGTCGCGTCCCGGCCGCCCCATATCGTTGGCCAACCGATACAGGACCAGCGGTGCGCGCCCAGCTGCTGTTCCCATTCCTTGCGCCGCTCCGGGTTGCCGGTCAGCTTGGTCACATTCTTGATGTCACGAAATTCGCCTGCCATCTGGCCATTGAGCCAGTCAGCGCATTCCTGACGGAAAAGTTCGTCTTGGGGAGAAAAACCGAGTTTCATGCTGCTTCCCCCAGAATCATCGTGGCAATTTTTTCGCGGTGCCAGTTGCCGCTGCCAAGCATGGCCTGAAGCGAGCGGGCGCGTTTGAAGAAGATGTGTGCGTCATGCTCCCAGGTGAAGCCGATGCCGCCATGCAACTGGATCATGTCGCCAGCGCAGCGGAAATAGGCGTCGGCGGCGAAGGATTTGGCGGCATGGATCGCCATGGCCGCTTCGTCCGATCCTTCGTCCACGGCGCAGGCCGCCCAATAGACCGCCGACCGAGCCTGCTCGATCTCGATCATCATGTCAGCAAGGCGATGCTTATAAGCCTGGAAGGACCCGATCTGACGACCGAATTGGACGCGCTCCTTCGAATAGGCCACGGTGCGGTCGAGGCAGGCTTGGGCTCCACCCAAAGCCTCGGCCGCCACGGCGATGAAGGCGGCTTGGTGAGCGGCGACTAACGCAGCGCCCGGATCGGAAAGCCGTTCGCCCGGCACGTCCATCAATGCGACATGGGCGAAGGGGCGCGTCTGATCCATGCTGGTCTGCGCGGTGACCGTGACGCCCGGCGCATCGGCACGAACGATCCAGACCTGCTGCATGTCCGTGACGACAAAGAGGTCCGCGCTGCTGCCATGCGTGACGAAACGCGAGCCGCCCGTCAACCGGTCGCCGCTGGCCTGTAGCGTGGCATCGTGGAAATAGCCGGCGATCCGTTCACCTGAGATCAGGTCCGGAAGCCATTCCCCCCGCTGGGCATCGCTGCCGCCCGCGGCAATAGCTTGGCCGGCCTGCACCAGACTCCCCAGCATCGGTAGCGCCGCGACCTGAGCGCCCGCAGATTCCGCTATGATCGCCAGTTCGACGAAACCCAGCCCCGCGCCGCCCGAGCTTTCCGGCAGGCCAATGCCAGACAGGGCCAACTCCTGACAAAAACCTTGCCATAGCGCCCGGTCAATCCCGTCGCCCGCCATAGCTTTGCGCGTACGATCGCTGGTTGCATTTTCCGCAAAGAAAGCCTGGGCCGTCTCTGCGATCATCTGCTGTTCGTCGGTAAATGCGAATTCCATCTCAGGTCGCCCTCAAAATTCCTATTGGAAGCGCGTCCGGCGCACCGTCATGCATCTTGCTCGGACAAAGAAGGACAGCCCTTTGGACCCGTCCATCCCTCCTGCCGCTGCCAGTTCGAGCTCGCCTTACGCCGCATCGACCCGCTTTACATTGTGCTATATCATGTGAAACAGAGTTTCAAGCATCGATTTGCGGAAAATTTTTAATATAAAATTCCGAATGTACCAGCAATGTTTGAGTGCAAGCCCTAGCTCTTGCTCCGCCTCATTCCACGGTATCGCCAGGCAATTCGGTGATCCGGACCACCCGATTGCTGAATTTTACCGTCCTGACCGCAAGTGAGGTTTCGACATGATGCACACCCTCCATCGTCAATATCCGACCCGACGCTAACCTGTGTAGCGTGTCGAGATCATCATAGAGGCAGGTGGCCATGATGTTGAACGGCCCCAGCGTGATCATCACGGCCTTGACCAGCGGCATATGCGCGATGTCTCGCGCGATTTCACGGGCCCGGCTCATATCGGCCTGCACGGCGATAAAGCCGATATTGGTAGCCTTTTCCAGCTTCAGGCCTGTCAGCGCGGTAAAGGCGATCAAACGCTCCTCTTGCAGCCGCTTGATCCGGCCGCGGACGGTGCCCTCATTAACGCCGAGGTCGCTCGCAATCTTGCGGTTGGACACGCGGGCGTCCTGCGCCAATATGCCGATCAACTGGTGGTCCAGTTCATCCAGGTCCGGCCTGTTCATGCGAGCCTTCTGCTGCTGATCGGTGCGGTATCGAGGCCATATTTGATGATATCGAGACCGATCGCGGGTGTCATCGCCCACACGCCACGTACCTGGGATAATTGGTTTGTGACCAGCGGAGAGAGTTCATCCATGTCCCGAAGCGTCAGCAACAAGCTGATTTCATAGCGGCCAGTGACAAGATGCGCGGCGAAGACTTCTGGAAAGGTCGCCAGTTCTTCCGCGACTTCCAGCGCGGGACGACCATTGACCTCCACCGCCAGGTGGATGAGCACATTATAGCCATGGACGGCGAAATCGGACACGGCAACTACGCGTAACAGGCTCGCTTCCTCCATCCGGCGGATACGCGCGGAGACGGTGGAGGCAATCAGATTGAGGGATTGCGCGATCTGTTGATTGGTTGCCCGGCCATTCAGCCGCAACTGTTCGACAATCTTGCGGTCAGTTTCGTCGAACGCGAACGTCTCACTCATAATCGTGCGCTAACCCCTTTCTGTTGCGGGCCTTGCCAGCAAAGGGTCGACAGGTCGATTCGAAAGCGCGTCATGCAACGCCGCCCTATCCCGTTCGACACGCCCGGCGGCCGCCCAGCCAAGCAGCGCGGCCAGAAAGCCGAAAGGAATGACGCATGTCAGCGCCATACGAAGCGATGTCGCGTCGTGGCCCATCATCTGGCTGAGCGCGCCCGTGGCCCATGGCCCCACGAAGAAGCCCAGCAAAGTGGTCACCGCCAGAAACAAAGCCGTCGATGCGGCGCGGATGCGCGAGGGTAGCATATATTGCAAGGTTGCAAGGAAGCCGACCGACCATCCCCCGCCCAGAAGTCCGGCAGGAATCGCAGCGAGGCGGGCCTGATCGAAGCTGCCCGCCCATGTCGCGAACAGGATGGCACAGGTCGCAGCGCCAAGGGCAATGGCCGACAGACGCGACGGCCAGATCATGCTTCGCCGCGCCATGCGGTCGGACAGCGCGCCAAAAAGCAGCATACCCACCAGCCCCGACAGGCCAAAGTTGAGGGCGAAGGTCGTTTTCACCGCCACAGGATCGAGACTGAAGGCACGCGTGAAAAGTTCCGGCCCCCAATAGCCAAAAGACACGCCCGACAACACGCCAAAGCCAAAGGCGAACATCATGAAACAATAGGCGGGACTGCGGATCAGGCATCCTACCAACTGACCAAAAGGCATAGCCTCGCCCTGTTGCCCGGCTCCGCCGCGTCGCGGTTCCCGGATCAGCAGCAGAGCGCTGAGGCCAAGGAGCAAGCCTGCGGCCCCCATGCTGTAAAAGGCCATGCGCCAGTCATGATATGCCGCGATGGCCGGTCCACCCGCCTGCCCCCCGATCTGCCCGACATATGCCGCAAGACCAAGGATCGCGAAGGCCAGGCCGCGCCGTTCCGGTCGGAAATAATCGGAAAGCAATGAATAAGCCGGCGCGACGAAGGCCGCCTCCCCCACACCCACGGCGATCCGCGCAAGCGTCAGGCTGACCGGACCGTTGGCAAGCCCCGTGGCGATGGTCGCGCCGCTCCACAACACGCAGCCTGCGGCGATGATCTGGACACGCGAGGTGCGATCCGCCAGCCGTGCGAACGGCACGCCCAGGACGACGTAGAGGATGACAAAGGCTGGCCCCATCAACATGCCGACCATCGCGTCCCCAATGCCAAATTCGGCCTTGATCGGACCAATCAGCCCCGTGATCAGATAGCGGTCGGCATAGTTTACGATGTAGATCAGCAGCAGCGTTGCCAATACGACCCAGGGATTGGAAATACGCTCGTTATTGGAAGCAGCTGGCATATCCATCTTTCAATCCCGCAACAGCGAACCGCCATTGACGTGCCATAATTGGCCGTTGACCCATTCGCCATCATCGGAGGCGAGGAAAGCGACCGCGCCAGCAATATCGTCGGGCTTGCCCAGCCGCGGGTGCGGCAGATTGTCCAGCATGGCCTTGACATATTCCTCGGTCAGATGCTCGGCTACTGCTTCGGTCAACACGACGCCTGGGCAAATGCCGTTGGCACGGATGCCCTGCTTACCGAATTTCCGCGCCACATGGCGAACCAGCGCATGGAGCGCATTCTTGGTCATGGGATAGGCGACCTGTAGCGGATTGCCGGAAATCGCCGCGCCCGAGGACGTATAGATCATCGACCCGCCGCCCCGTTCGAGCAACACGGGCAAGGCCGCCTGGGTCGCGAGGAAATGGCTTTTGGCATTGATGGCGAAGGAGCGATCGAGCACTTCCTCGCTGCAATTGAGTATGTCTATATCGCCTTGCGTGCCGCCCGCGAGGTTGGAATGGTAGAAGTCGAGCCGACCAAATTCTGACAAAGCAGCCTCGACAATGGCGGCCTGTGACGCGGCTTTGGTACCGTCCAGTGGCACGCCGATCGCCTTGCCGCCCTCTTCGCGGATCGCGCGGGCGGTTTCGGTCGCCCACTCGCCCACGATATCGCCGATCACGACCAGGGCGCCCTCGGAGGCCAGTCTACGGGCCGTTGCCGCGCCGATGCCTCGACCGCCGCCCGCAACAATTCCGGCTTTTCCTGCCAATCCGCGCATCATTCTCTCCAAACTCTATTTCTCAGAACGATCAAATCGCTGGACGTCGGTTCTTCCAGGGCATGGCGGTTTCAAGTTGCCCGGCGAGCCGAAACAACAACGCCTCATCCCCATAGCGGCCCATGAACATGACGCCGATGGGCAGTCCGTCGGACGACATCGCCAGCGGCACCGACATGGCAGGTTGTCCGGTCAGGTTGGCAATTTGGGCGAAGGGCGAGAACGCACCGGTGCGCTTGCCCCAAGCCATGAAATCAACATCCGGCGACAGGTTGATCTGGCCCAGTTCCAGCGGCGGCGCCGCCAGGGTTGGGGACAAGATGACGTCATAACTGGCCATGAACTGCGCCATGGTGATGGCTGCGGCCTGAAGCGCATTGTTCGCCCGCGCAAAATCCATTCCGCTCGTCTTCTGCCCATAACCCACGAAGCCCAGCGTGATCGGCTCCAGCACATCCGGGCTGATGGCAACGCCGGTAGCCTTGGCGCGATCCAACATATCGGCCGCCACCGAAGAACCGATCAGCACGAAACTGGCCGCGCCGATCGCCGCCATGTCCAGCTTGGGAGCCGCCTCCTCGACATGATGCCCCAAGCTCTCGCAAAGACGCGCGGCTTTACGCGCGGCCTCGATACATTGCGGATCGACCGGTGAACCCGCCGGTGCGTTCAGCATCAACGCGATCCGCAAACGGCCCGGCGCCTTGCCGACTTGCGACAGGAAGCTTTCAACCGGGGTAGGCGCGGCATAGCGACCACCCGGCTCTGGCCCCTGCGTAGCATCAAGGATAGCCGCAGAATCCCGGACGCTGCGGGTGATGGCGTGATGGACGGAGAGGCCACCCCAGCCTTCGGTACGCGGCGGCCCCATCGGTACGCGACCCCGGCTGGGTTTCAGTCCGAACAGGCCGCAACAGGATGCCGGAATGCGGATCGAGCCGCCCCCGTCGGTTGCATGGGCAGCGGGCAACACGCCCGCCGCCACCGCCGCCGCCGCGCCGCCAGACGATCCGCCAGTGATGTGGGCGGGGTTCCACGGATTGCGCGTGTCGCCGGTCAGCTTGTTTTCGGTCGTGCCTGTTAGGCCCAATTCCGGCACCGTCGTCTTGCCGAAAATGACAAAGCCGGCCTTTTCGATCCGCTTGACCAGTTCCGACGTCACTTCGGGTTTATAGCCCTTGAAGAAACGGCTGCCATTTTCGGTCGGAAGACCCGCAACATAGGTGTTGAGATCCTTGAGCAGCCACGGCACGCCGCTGAACGGCCCTTGCGGCAGTCCTCTGGCGATCGCCGCGCGGCCATAATCATAATGTTTCTGGGCAATGAAGTTGAAGCGTGGATTGAGAGTCTCGGCGCGGCCAATGGCCCCCTCCAGCAATTCGCTCGCCGACACCTGCTTTTTACGGACCAGTTCGGCCAAACCCGTGGCGTCATGGCTATCGAGCGGGTGACTACCCGTCGCCGCGACGGCGTTCGATGATGCACTTGCCATGCCCATCAGTGCCGTCGCGCCTGCCACCATTTCGCGGCGAGTGATGCCAGCGTCTTCTTTCATTGTCACGCCCCTCAATCCTGCACGTAATAGCGCGAATAATATTTGCGGAATTGCGGGATCGGACCGTCACCGTCGCAGATGATCGGATTGGGTTCGAACTTCTGGCGATCCCAAACCACCTTGTCCTGATCGAACTGTTTGCAGATATCGCGGATGATCGCCCTGGCAACGCCTGCCCGCTCGCCTTCGGCCTGAGCCTTGGGCTGGGTAAAGCAGAAGCGCACATGGACATGGTCCAATTCAACCGGCGCCAAACAGGCGACCAGCAGCGTCTCGGAAATGCCCGTAAAGCGGGTCCAGCTTTGTCCCGGCCCCATCGTATCATAGCTGATGCAGCCATCGACTTCACCCCAGGGGGTGCCCATCTTCGCCTTGACGTCAGCGCCCCGACCCCATTCACTCCAGCGCAGTTCGCCCAGCGGTACATTCGCGGTACCGTGGATGAAGCGGAAGTGCGCCACATCGACACCATTTTCCGCCATGTTCTGGATCGAACCCCAAACATTCCACTCATGGACGTCATAATCGGTCCATTCAGGGTCGGTCGCTTCGGGCAGCACGGCGACATCGAACAGCGGATCGGCATCCTCCGGGTGATACCACGCCCAAATGAAACGGTTTTCTTCGGTCATGTGCCAGTTGCGCGTGCATTTGCGCTTCACCTGCGGCGGGATGTTGCGGGCATAGGGGATGTCCTTAACCACAGCCTCTTCGCCATCATAGCGCCAGGCATGGAACGGGCATTCCAGCAGGTTACCGTGCACCTTGCCGCCATGGCCCATATGCGCACCCAGATGTTTGCAATAAGCGTCGAGCATGCGAACCTTGCCATCTTCGCCCCGCCAGATCGCCAAATCCTTGGAGAAATAGCGCAGGGGCTTGACCTCGCCCACCGCCAGTTCGGACGAGAGCAACACCGGATACCACCCAAAGGGGATACCGATATTCAGATTGCGTTCCTCAATGGACGCGCGGCCCTTTACCTCTGCCAACCGCCAATCGGCCAGATCCTGGCCGCGCAGCTTTTCAAGGATCTGCCAGACGGCAACGGGGGGAGTGCGCGCGTCGGTGGCGACATCAGTATCAACGGTAAACATGGAATCCTCCGTCACATTATTTGAGGTCAAAGACCTTGATGGCGTTTTCACGCAGGAATTTCGGCCAGACGTCATCCTTGAACGGCACATTCTGCATGTCGCTGAATATACGCTCCAGGCTGAGGCCCATGGGAAAATAGCCCGCATAGATTATTTTGTCGGCACCGCGCGTATTGGCGTAATCTATGATCGCCTTGGGGTAATGTCTCGGTGCAAAGGCGCTAGTCGAATAATAGAGATTTGGCCATTTCAGCATCAGCTTGACGGCCAGCGCTTCCCACGGTTCGGCCCCATGACGCATAACGACTTTGAGATCAGGGAAATACCAGCAGACTTCGTCGAGATGTTCGACCTTCTGCGTTTCCATCGGGATACGCGGACCGGGAATACCGGCGTTCAGCAGGATGGGCAGGCCCAGTTCCGCCGCACAGGTATAGAGCGGGAACATATATTTATGGTTGATCGCTACCTGCGGCAATGTGCCCGCCGGAAAGACGCTGATCGCCGACAGGCCCACTTCGGCATGAATACGCTTGATCCGGCGCACTTCTTCCATGCCGTTGTTGGGATTGCATGGCAGATCGAAGAAGAAACGGTCGCCGAACATCTCTTTGGCGCGGTAGGACGTCGCATTGCCATTCCAGCCGACCAGCGCTTTGTCGACATTATGCTGGTCCATCTGTTCAACGGTCCAGCTCACGAAATCGTCGACATTGCCCGTCTCTGGAATATCCTTGAACATATATTGCGCGGGCATCGCAAACTGTTCGAGCGTCTGTTGATCCTTGATCAGCGGGCGAAAGGGTGCGAACCATTCGGAACGGTCCTCCGCCTCTGGAATACCCAGCATACAGTCGATGATCTTGATATCCTTGGGCATTCCCATGGAAAGCTCTCCTGTCAGTTGTTTCCGGCCAGTTGCGGCCACAGCGCACGCAGCGCGATTTTATCGATTTTTTCGACAGCGTTCCGCGGCAGCGGCACGCGCGAAAAAGCGACATGGGCGGGCGCCTTGTAAGAGGCCAGCCGCCCGGCGACCCAGTCAATGATACTGCGTTCATCCAGACCATCAGCCTGCACGACGGCGACCAGCAATTCGCCCAGCCGCTCGTCCGCAATGCCGAACGTCGCGCATTCGGTGATCTGCGGCATTTCGCTCAACACCCGTTCGACTTCGGCGCAATAGATGTTTTCGCCACCGGAAATCACCATATCCTTCGCCCGGTCGACGATGAAGATATAGCCTTCCTCGTCCTGATAACCGATATCGCCGGTGCGCAGCCAACCGTCCGGGGTAAAGACCTTCGCCGTCTCTTCCGGACGGTTCCAATAGCCGGTCATGACCACCGCGCTGCGCACGACGATCTCGCCGGTCGCGCCGGGGCCGCAGATTGTGCCGTCCGGGGCCTCGATCCGCAGGTCGACCAGTGGCAGCACGCGGCCCGCCGATGTCCGGGCACGCAGGAAATCCGCGCCTACCGCCTGCGCAATGGCGCCCGATGTCTCGGTCATACCATAACCGACCCCCATGAGCGCATGAGGGCATAGCGCCCGCACCTCTTCCAACAGGTTGAGCGGCAACGCCTGCCCGCCCGAACCGATATTGCGCAACGAACTGAGGTTCGCGTCGGTCAACCGCGCTCGGTTCACGAGATCCCAGAGCATGGTCGGGACGGTCGCAAGCTGCGTCACCTTTTCGCTTTCGATCAGACCCACCGCCTCCGCCGCATGCCAACGGCGCATGATGACGGTCTTCCCGCCCGACAGAAAAGGCGCAAGAAAGCCCGATCCGAGCCCCGAAATATGAAAAAGCGGAGAGACGAGCAAAATGGCCTGCGCTGGCATCTGCTTCGCCAGCTCTTGGGCCGACATGCCATATTCCTGCGCCATATTGTGCAGCACCATCGATCCGGTGAGCTGCGTGCTCAACAAACCGGTAATCAGGCTGCGATGCGACAGAAGCGCGCCTTTGACTCGCCCGGTCGTGCCGGAGGTGAAAAGAATGGCGCAAGGGTCGGCAGGTCCGGCGGTCAGACCGTCATCGGGTGCCGTGCCGACATCCTCCAACGGCTGGGTCAGGTCCAGCAGGCGGCCCTCATAGCCTGCGTCGCGCAGCAACATGGCGCGATCGCCATCGGCAAGCACCAATGCAGGGGTCGCCTCCTCCACCATCGCGAGCAGTTCAGCGCAAGAGCCACGACTGTTGAGAAGAACGGCGACCCCTCCCAGCTTGATTACGGACAGGAACGCCACGATCCATTCCGCACGGTTGCGCATGGCAATGGCGACGCGGTCGCCGCGCCGAATATTCAGATGGCCCGTCAGCCGGTCCCGCCATGCGAACATGTCCGCGAAGCTCAGTCGTCGTTCACCCTGCGACCCGTCGAAATCGACGACGCAAACCTGGTCGTTAAAACGGCGCGCGCTCTCGATCAGCTGATTGAGATCGGACGGCGCGCTAGCGAAGAAGCGCAACCCATCCTGCTCTTTAATCTCAAAGGGCGTACCCGGCGCCGTGACAGCCGCGAAAATGGGATCGATCTTGCTCATGCCACCCTCGGATCAATAAACAGCTGCGGGATTTTTGGGCCGGGGACTGCCCAGTATTTCACGATAGGAGGGCCGTTCTTTCCCCCGATCCGACACGCCCAGTGTCCGCGCAATTTCTGCGCCGATCACAGTCTGGCCCGATAATTCGTCACGGTTCGGCGCACGGTCGATGGCGTCGATGATATGCGCGGTGAATTGTGGATTTTCCGCGCTTTCAATAAAACCGTCATATTGCTCCGGATGCGTTTCCCGCGCGATCAACGATCGCTCCGTCACCAGCGGCCCCATCCAGATCGACACGGCAATTACACCCGTTCCGCGCAGATCATGCTCCATGTCGTGGGCGAATTTGTCGACACCTGCTTTCTGCGCGCCATAGGCCGGTCCATGCATATAGCAGGATCCACCAAAGGAGGAACCGAAGGCAATGACGCCCCGCCCATGCGGCACCATCATCCGTGCCGCGTGCCAGCTAGCCACATAGGCCGAACGCAGCCCGACATCGAGGATGCCAACCGCATCCAGATCCTTCTTCCAAAAGGGCATTTTCACGATCAGCTGATCATGGATGAAGGTCGCGTTGTTGACCAGAACATCCAGCCGCCCTGCCTCCGCCTGTATCCTGTCGAACAGCGCGGCCACCTGCGCATCGTCGCCATGATCGCAAACCACTGCTATGCCCTTGCCCCCGGCAGCGTCGATCGCGGCCGCGGTTTCCGCCACGGTTCCAGGCAGAACGGAACCATCCCAGCCCCGCGCACTGCCAGGCTGGATGGTTCTGCCGGTCACATAGACGGTGTAGCCTAGCTCCCCAAAGCCCAGCGCAATGCCGCGCCCCGCTCCTCGGCTGGCTCCGGTGACTAAAGCCACCCTCGATCCAGACATCCCACTTCCCTCGATTCTTAGCCTCGTTGTGCTTGGCGGCCAGTTTATTCCTACAATCGCGTAATTCAAGAAGAATAATTTTCCGCACACTGCCGCTGGGTGCTTTTTACAATTTCAAGCTCCGGCGTTTCGGGACAAATTCATCTATTTTCAGTATATTACTGCATTTTGTTTCAGACTCACGCGCCCCATATCTACTGCTATAAGGAGCCATAAGAACGGGCTGCAAATAGCATGATGCGTAGATATTCGGATTTTTTTAATTTACAAATTACGCGTTTTGACGAATTCTACACACCAAGGCGCCGCCCAACATCGACAGCAAGGGATGAGGCGGTTTTGACCACATGGAGAGGTTCCGCACATGACTGAGGACTTTGCAGGCCGCGTCGCCATCATCACGGGCGGAAGCGATGGCATCGGGCTTGCCACGGCCGCCCTGTTGGCGCGACGCGGCGCCCAGGTTGTCATCTGCGGTCGCCGCCAGGCGTTGCTCGACCGCGCACGGGACACCATCCAATCAGAAGGCGGCCGAGTCGAGGCAATCCAGCTTGATGTCGCCGATGACGCCGCTCTGACCGCCATGATCGACACCGTCGCCGAAAAATATGGTCGGCTGGACATGCTGGTCAACAATGCCATGTCGACTCATTACGCACCGATCAGCAAATTGACGTTGACCCACTGGCGCAAGGATTTTGCGGTCAACGCCGACGCCGTTTTCGTCAGCACCAAGGCGGCGATGAAAATCATGGCGGCGGCGGGCAAAGGCGCGATCGTCAATATCGCCTCCACCTGCGGCATTCGCGCCACCGTCAACATGGCGAGCTATTCAGCATCCAAGGCCGCGCTGATACATTTCACCGCCGTCGCCGCTATGGAAGGCGCGCCGCTGGGCATTCGGGTGAACGCCATCATCCCCGGGCAAGTCCAGACCGCTGGGACTGAGGAGTTCACGGCGCGCGCGCCCGATATCGCAGCCCGTACAACCGATGCCATTCCCATGGGGCGCGGCGGCCAGCCAGATGAACTGGCACAGGCCATCGCCTTCATGTTGTCGGATGCGTCCAGCTACATCACGGGGACAGCCCTGCCCGTCGATGGGGGCAAAGCCGCGCAACTCTACATGCCCGCCTGACGACAGCAAAGTGCGGATATTAGCGGATTTTTATACGCCAAATTATCACTAAATGCACTTGTGTTGGCAAAATAATCTCAATTTTGCGTATTTATAATTGACTTTATATCCGCATATGACATTTTCCATCAGATAATAAATCGGGGAGAGAAAAGATGCCGAAAAGCTACCTACATGGCGCACTGCAGTTGTTGCTTAGCGCGAGCGGTCTGGCGCTTGCAACGCAGGCCATGGCGCAGCAGACCCCTGCCACAGCGCAGTCCGGCCTGGATGAGATCGTTGTAACCGCACAAAAGCGCGCGCAGAATTTGCAGGACGTGCCAATCTCCATCAGCGCCATCGGTTCCGAGAAGATAGAGCAGCTGGGAATTAAGGATTCTCGTGATCTGAGCGGCTTGGCACCCAATGTCACCATTGTGCCGGGCACGACCAGCAACAGCGCCGCGGTCTTCTCCATTCGCGGCATTTCGAATGGCGGGAGCGAGAGTTTTGGCGTTGATTCCGCCAATGGCCTCTATGTCGATGGCGTGTATATCGCCCGGTCAGGCGCAGCCGGTCTGGACGTCATGGATGTCGAGCGCGTCGAGGTTCTTCGCGGGCCGCAGGGCACGCTATTCGGTCGCAATACCACAGGTGGCGCCATCCACTTCATTTCGCGGGCACCTAGCTCGACATTCCGGTTGAAGGCGGAAGCGGGCTATGGGAATTTCGGCGCGTGGAACGGAAGGATCATGCTCGATCCGGGCGAAATCGCCGGGATCGCCACCAGTTTTTCATACAGCCATCGTCAGCGGGATGGGTTTGTCGACAATATATTGCAGCCCAAGGACTCCAAAGATCCCGGCGCGCGGAAATCGGACTCCTTTCGTGCTGCAGCGCGCGCGGAGCTAGGCGGAACGGGCAGCATCCAGTATATTTTCGACTGGAGCAAGATTACGGGAACGCCACAGCCCTTCCAGTTGACCAATACTTCCAACGGCGCTTTGCGTCCGCCGATGATGGTGGATGGCACGCCGATCACAGTGGTTCAACAGGCCCCGGTCGCACAGTATCTGGCGTCCGCCACCTTCCTCAATCCCGACTGTGCGGCACTGGCCGCACCCACCCGGACCTATCGGCACAGTGTGTGCAACAATATCCTGAGCTATGCCCGCGATAAGACCTGGGGTCATAACGTGCAGGTCGAAAACGATTTCGACATTTTCAAGGTCAAGTCGACCACAGGTTATCGTTTCTGGAACAGCGACAGCAATTCCGATCTCGACGGCATCGGCAGTTTCCGTGGAGCAGCCTTTTCCAACGCATCGCTGTTCAACGGCATGCCCGCGTCACTGCTACAATTCATTCCCACTATTCCTGCAGCCGCCCGGCCGTTCATCGCCGCTAGCGCGGTTCCAACCATCGTTCAGGATCTGTTCGACACGAATAATCGTCGTCGGCACAAGCAATTCAGCCAGGAACTCGAGTTTTCCGGCGGTGGCGAAATGCTCGACTGGGTCGTCGGCGGATTTTATTTCTGGGAAAAAGGATCGGAATATAATCCCCAGAACAGCGGCTTCATCCTCGACACCAACAGTATTTTCCTGGCCAATTTCGGCGCTCTGGGGCCATCCTTCGCCGCTGCCAATCCGGCTCGCTACCGCATGGTACAGACGCGGGCGATACTCGATTATACCTCGACCGCTGAAAGCACAGCTGTCTATGGGCAATTCACCTTTTACCCCGGTGGCCATGACAGCGGCCTTCGCCTGACAGCGGGTGGGCGCTATACGTGGGACAGCAAGCGGATGCTCCGCCTGCAAAATGGTGCTGCGCCGCTGGTTGTGCCTGAATCGGGTAGTGCCCACTTCCAGAAATTCACCTGGAACCTGATGGCCGGCTACGATGTGGCCGATGGCATCAATTTCTACGCACGCGCCGCGACGGGTTATCGGTCCGGCGGCTTCAACTCGCAGGATCCCGTTATACCGGGCACGAACCAGTTGCCCAACTTCAAGCCGGAAATCATTACTTCCTATGAAGTCGGATTGAAAACTGAACTATTCGATCGCCGCCTGCGCTTCAATGTTGCCGCTTATCACAACATCTATAAGGATCTGGCAGTCAATATACCGCGGACCGATGCCCCTCCCGGCACCTTTGCCACGCGGATCGGCAATGCCGGAAAGGTCAACTATACCGGCGTCGAAATGGACATGCAGGCAATACTGACCGACAATTTCTCGATCGACGGCAATCTGGGCTATGTCGATATCAAATATAAGGAGTTTCTGGCGGGCCAGTCCACAACCCCAGGCGCGCCGCCGGTCAACATCGCCTCGATCGTGACACCGGGCTATACATCGCCCTTGACGGCCAATGCGGCATTCAATGCTCAGTTCCCGTTGAACTGGGGCAATGCGCGCCTGGTGGGCCGGATTGCCTATACGCATGAGGATGGCAAATATAGTTTCTCCAGCCTCAATTCGACGCCATTCAACGAAGAACTCAAGGGCAGCGATCGCGATACTGTGGATGCGCAACTGGGCATTGACGGCATCCCGATGGGTGGCGGCGAAGGCGAAGTGCGGCTGTGGGTGAAGAACCTTACAAATTCCAAGGATTTTGTGCGCGGCGTCGATTTCGGTGCATTGGGCTTTGCTGGAGGCTATTTCGCCGAACCGCGCACCTATGGCATCACCCTCGGCGCGAAATTCTAAACATCTCTAACCGCGCCGTCCTCCCGGCGCATGACCTATGCCCTGCCTCCCAAAAGGAGGCGGGGCTTTTTTTCAGCTTCGTTGATCCGCTTGCCGAGGTCATACCCGGTTGAGGCGGCCTTTAGGACGCAAACGGCGATATCTTAATCCGCCACAAAATCCGGCCAGCTACGCAGATAGGTGATGAAGGGTTCGCTTAGCCCTTCTTCGAGCAGGTGGCCGACCGCTACCGGCAGGGACGGCGAGTCATAGCGGGGGTCGCGCCGGACGAGTTCAGGGAAGTTATGGCGCAATATGGCAGCGCGCCCGATGGCGACAAAATCACAGCCAGCTTCGATGACATGGAGTGCGGCGCGCGCGTCCATCACCTTTCCGGCCGCCCCCAGTCGCACGATGCCGCGTGGCAGGCTGGTAAAATGGCTCATCAGGGTCGTGCCCTTGAAAGCCGGGTCTTCCGGTTCCTTGGTCACATCCCAGAGTGACAGGTCCAGATAATCGATCTGGCCCTGTCGCAACAGTTCCGCCGACACGTCTCGGATCTCCGCGAGATTCTGACTGTAACGCTCAGGAGAGAGGCGCAAGCCGATCTGGAAATCGGGGCGACATTCCGCTCGAACGCCATCAATGATTTCAAACAGGAGACGTGCCCGATTCTCCAGGCTGCCGCCGTAGCGATCGTCGCGCCTGTTCACCGCAGCGGACAAGAACTCGGCCAAGATATAGCCATGCGCACCATGTACCTCCACTCCATCAAAACCCGCCTTTTCCGCGCGCCATGCCCCGGCGATGAAGTCGTCGCGAAGCTGTTCGACCTCGCTTTGGCTCAACCCGCGCGCACCTGTTCTGGGATCGTCCGAAGGGCAGACCGGCACCCCAACCAGTTCCTTGGGCGCGCGATTTCCCGCATGATGCAATTGCACCGCGCTCAGCGCGCCTTGCGCCCTGATCCCGGCCGCCAGTCGAGTAAGCCCCTCAAGATGCTCGTCACCAAAGATGCCAATTTGACCGGGAAAGCCCTGGCCCGCCGACTGCACATGGGCGGCAGCGGTCATGACAAGGCCAAAGCCGCCCGTCGCGCGCTTCGTCAACCAAGTGAACTCTTCGTCAGACATGCGCCCATCCGCATGGCTTTGTTGGTTCGTCATCGGCGACAGCAGGAAGCGGTTCTTCATGGCTGGCCCCCGAGCGAAGCTGAGCGGTTCGAAGAGCGCGGCTTGGGGCACGTCAGGGGACAGTGTCATCGGGTATCCTGATCGATAAGGTTCGGGACGCATGACCGGGTTCCAGCAGATCACTATTGCAACGGACGTCATAGGTAAAACATAGGGCAATGGCAACCAGTGTTGTAAAAACAGCGGGTGAGATTATGGAGCGGCGACCCCTTCGCTATTTCTTGGTTGTAGCGGACGGCCCAGCCCTTTCCGCACGAGCCAGCATCCAGCAGCGTCTTTAGCCAAGATGAGGATAGATGCCGCGCCTTCAGGCGCAGCGAAGGGAATCGACTTCACGCACATTGCCCTGATTGATCTTGAAGTAAGGAACATGCCCTTCGCCTTGAGCATCAAAGCGCACGACGGTGTCGGTCAATGCCGCGTGGTCATCGACGATCGACGCGCTTTGCCAGCGTTGGCTGATCTCGACCTCGTCGAAAATGTGATGGCCAAGGGCCAAAAGCGCGGAGCCTACGCTCACACATAGGAACCCGGCCGCAGCGAGGACGAACGGAAGGACGCCATCGGGCAGCTGGCCGTCGCCAAGACGCAAACCGACGAGCGCCCAGATCGCGAGGTAAGATATCCCGCACGACACCGCACCACCTGCACGCAGTGCGATGTCTGTCTTCCAGTCTTGATGCCAGTGTCCCATTGCCACAAATCCTGATGTGGCGATCTATTTATGGGGTCTGGTATATCAATTCGAGATCGAATTTCGCCCCCTGCATAGTCTTTGCATAGTGTTTGTTCGGCTCGTCTTGCATACCTTTCAGGTCAACCATCTGTCAGCAGGCGGTAACCGACGCCGAGTTCGTTCGCGATGACGCTGCCGATGGCGCCCGGCGCCTCCAGTTTCTGACGAAGATTACGGATGACGATGCGGAGATACTCCACCCGCGAGTCCTCCCCGCCGCCCCATACCGCAGCCAGAATGCGCTGGTGCGTAACTACCCGGCCGGCACTGGCTGCCAGGATTGCAAGGACATCATGTTCCTTTCGGGTCAGGTGCGCTTCAACGCCATCTCGCCGGGCGATCCGCTGATCTAGATCGACCTCCAAATTGCCCTTGCGGACGATCTTGGGTGCTGTCTCGGAAATCCCGCGGTGACGCAGCGCAACGCGCAGGCGTGCGAGCAACTCTTCTCCGTCGAAGGGCTTGGTAACATAATCTTCCGCGCCCAGGTCGAGCGCAGCGACTTTTTGGTCGGTGGCGTCGCGTGCCGAAACCACGAGAATGATCGTGTCGCCCAGCTTCTTGATGAGCGGCACAAGCTCCAGCCCATCCCGGTCGGGAAGACCAAGATCGAGCAGCACGGCATTTGGCCGCTCGTCAGCCGCCTTGGCAAGGGCGCTCGCCCCGTCCACGGCTTCGATAACTTGATGACCGGCGCGTTCGAGCGTGTTGCGCAACAGGCGCCGGATCGACAGTTCATCATCGACAATGAGTATCTTGGCGGACATCACAAATCGGCTCCCTGCGCAGCATCGCGGACAATGAGTGTGGAAGGAAAGCACAGGCTGAAACAGGCTCCGCTCATGTCGGGCCGGTTACTGGCCTCGACGCTCATGCCCATTGCTTCGGAAAAGGCTTTGACTATGGCCAGACCAAGTCCGGTTCCGCCGACCGCGCGATCGGAGCCTTCCATCCGGCGGAATGTCTCGAACACCTCCGCCTCACGGCCGGGTGGGAGGCCCGGCCCCTCATCGAGGACAGACAATTTGAGCATGCCATAGCTATGCGTACCTGCGATAATGATGGGCGTTCCGGGGTCGGCATAGCGACCGGCATTGTCGAGCAGGTTCAAAAGACAATGATGCAGGAGCTGCTGATCGACACGCACGAAAGGCAAGTCTGGCGGAACCCTGAGATCGAGCGCATGTCCTTCGAGGGCGCGCCGCGCATCATGTGCTGCCCCAGCGACTGCATCAGCCAGGTCGACGGCTTCCACTTTCAGGTTGAGCGCCCCCGCTTCGACTCGCGCCATGTCGAGCAGGTTGGCAACAAAGCGATTGAGGCGCGCCGCTTCGGATTCGATCGTGGAAATCAAGTCCGGGGTCACACCATGATGGAGTTCGGCGGCGGCGGCCATGACTGCGGTCAACGGTGTGCGCAAGTCATGACTGACGGAAGAGAGTAGCGCAGCGCGCAGCCGGTCGCGGGTTCGAACGACATCGACATCGCGCATTTCTTCTTCAAGCCTGAGACGCTCCAGCGCCAGCGCAGCCTGATCGACCAGACTGGTTAGTAGGGGCAACTGGTCCGGCCTTAGCGGATCGCCGCCATCTTCGCTGGCCAGGCCGAGCACGCCCTGCGTCTTGTCACCCGCACGCAGCGGATGAAAATACCAGTCCGACGCCGTTAATGTGCCCGAGCTTCTGCCCGCCGGCGCGCCCGTGTCGAAGGCCCATTGCGCGGCTGCCAATTCCATCGTTTCGAGATCATATTTGGGGCCGCTGGCCGCCTGGAAGGACAGACCGCTACCATCTGGCATCAGCAGCACCGTACGCAAATCGAACAGGCGGGCGACGTCCTCACAAATGGCGCGGCCAAGGTCGAGTGGATCGTTCAACGGCGTCAGCCGCCGAAGGAACCCAGCAAGCGCGGCATTCGTGCGCGCGCTTGCTGCGGCCATATCAGCTTGGGCACGTACGCGGGCAGTCAACTGGCTCGTAACAAACGCCACGCCTAGCAGGACAAGCATCGAGATGACATTTTCGGGATTGTTGACCGTCAATGTGCCGGTCGGTGGCAGGAAAACGAAATTATAGGCAAGACTGGACGCGATACCGGCGAAGATTCCGGTCCGAAGGCCAAATAATGTGGCCGCGGCCATCACCGGCAACAGATACAACAACGCCACATTGCCGAGATTCAGAATGTGGAACAGCGTGCTAGCGATCGCGGTGATGCCCGTGATCATCATGGTCGTCCAAATATAGCCGCTGCGTGATCCCCAGGTGCCTTTCAAAACGGGGAGGCGCATGCGTCGACCTGATAAGGTTTGGAGCGGCAGCACATGCATGGCGACGCCAGGAGTCTCGCGCACCAGACGATCGACCACCGATCCGTGGCGAAATTCGAACAGGCGCGAGCGCCGTGATTTGCCCACGATGAGTTGGGTCGCGCGGGCGTCAGCCAGAAAAGCCTTGAGACCAGCAACAACGGATGATGCAGGCGCCGTAGCCACCACTGCGCCAAGTTGGGTCGCAAGGGTCATGACAGAGGCAAGCCGACGGTGCTCGGCCTCACCAAATGTCTGGGCGCGCGGCGTCTCGATGTAAACGGCGGTCCAGGGGGCGTGGAGGGCATCAGCAATGCGTTTGGCGGCTCGCACCAGCCCATCGGCGCCGGGCAATTCGCTCACGGCTACGACGATCCGGTCACTTCCTGCCCATGTGCCGCCCACGCCGAGTCCGCGGATATGGTCAAGCATCTGGGCATCGACCGCTTGCGCCGCTCGGCGCAACGCCAATTCACGAAGCGCGGAGAGGTTCGATTTGGAAAAGAAATGCGACAGCGCGCGGGTGGCTTCGCGCGGCAGATAGACTTTGCCAGCCCTCAAGCGCTCGATAAGCTCGTCAGGAGGGATATCGACGACCTCAATGTCTGCCATGTCCAGGATATTGTCGGGAACGGTCTCGCGCACTCGGACGTGCGTGAACGATGCGACGATGTCGTTCAGGCTTTCGATATGCTGTATGTTGAGCGTCGAATAGACATCGATTCCCGCAGCCAGCAGTTCCTCGACATCCTGATAGCGCTTGGGATGGCGGCTACCCGGTGCGTTGGTATGCGCGAGTTCGTCGACGAGGACCAGTCGGGGCGCACGTTCGAGAATGGCATCAAGGTCCATCTCATGCAGGATATGGCCTTCATAGGGCGCCGAGCGTCTCGGTATCACTTCATAGCCTCGCATCAGGGCTTCCGTTTCCACCCGGCCATGCGTTTCGACGACTCCAATGACGACATCAGCCCCATCGCGACGACGAGCCGCGCCATCGGTCAGCATCTCATAGGTTTTTCCGACGCCCGGCGCCGCGCCCAGGAAAATCTTGAAGCGGCCCCGGCCCTCCTGCGTTGCCTGCCGCAGGAGAGCTTCGGGATCGGGACGTGTGTCGTCCTCCGGTCTCACTGACGCCTGCGTGTCCCAGCACGATCCAGAGCCTGGTTAAGCGCAAGAACATTCACGCGATCTTCGCCCAAGAAACCAAGGAGAGGATGATCGACATGGGTCGAAACGAGCGCGCGCACCTGCACATCAGGCATGCCGCGAATATGTGCAATGCGCGCCACCTGCGCGAAAGCGGCTTCAGGCGATAAATCGGGATCGAGTCCCGAACCGCTGGCCGTCACCAGGTCCGCAGGCAAAACCCCGGTGGCGCCTTCCGCATGGCGCTTTTCAACATCCGGCTTAACGCGATCGACGAGCGCCTGGGCCGTGGGGCCAAGGTTCGAGCCGGACGACGCCAACCCGTCATAGCCCTTGCCCGCAGCTGAGGGCCGGGTCTGGAAATAACGGTCCGACGTGAATGCCTGACCGACGACCGTAGAACCGATCACGGTGCCGCGTTGATCGCGAACCAGGCTGCCATTTGCCTGGGAAGGGAAGATCGCCTGTCCGATGCCTGTCATAGCCAGAGGATAGAGGATGCCGAGCAGGATAGCGAACAGGATCGTCATGACGATCGCTGGTCGCAGGGAAGATGTGAAGTCATTGCCCATGTTTGCCACTCCTCAGGCGAGACCAAGGCCGCCAACGGCCAAGTCGATAAGTTTGATGCCGATGAACGGGGCGATAAGACCACCAAGGCCATAGACCGCGAGGTTGCGGGCCAGCAGCGATCCGGCGCCCATCGGCTTGTAAGCCACGCCCCTGAGCGCGAGCGGCACCAGCAGCGGGATAATGAGCGCATTGAAGATGATCGCCGACAGGATCGCGCTCTCCGGCGAGGTCAGCCCCATGATGTTGAGCACGCCCAAACCCGGATAGAGCACCACAAACATAGCGGGGATGATCGCAAAATATTTGGCGACATCGTTCGCCACCGAAAAGGTTGTCAGCGCCCCGCGGGTCATCAGCAGCTGTTTGCCCAGGCCGACGATCTCGATCAACTTGGTCGGATCGCTGTCCAGATCGACCATGTTACCCGCTTCACGCGCCGCTTGCGTACCCGTGTTCATCGCGACGCCGACATCCGCCTGTGCCAGCGCTGGCGCATCGTTGGTGCCGTCACCGCACATGGCGACCAATCGCCCGCCCTGCTGTTCCTTGCGGATCAGCTCCAGCTTGTCCTCGGGCGTTGCCTGGGCGAGGAAATCGTCCACTCCCGCTTCGGCAGCGATCGCAGCAGCGGTCAAAGGATTGTCGCCGGTAATCATCACCGTGCGGATGCCCATTTGCCGCAGCTCACCAAACCGCTCGCGGATACCGGCCTTGACGATATCTTTCAGGAAGATCGCGCCGAGCAACTTGCCGTTGACGGCGACGGCAAGTGGCGTGCCGCCGCTGCGTGCGATCTCGTCAGTGATGCGACGCAGCTCGGTGGCTGCGGCTGTCTCGCCAAGACCGGGGTTGGCCTTGAAGATCGAATCCACCGCACCTTTCTGGATGACCGCCGCGCCCGTCTTCACGCCTGAGATGCGAGTCTGCGCGGTGAAAGGGATGACCTCGGCGTCCGATGGCAAACTGTGCGTCACGACACTGAACTGATCGCGCGCGAGGACGACGATCGAACGACCTTCCGGAGTTTCGTCCGCCAGACTGGCAAGCAGCGCCGCTTCGGCAAGTGCGCCCACAGGCACGCCGCCAATCGCGCGAAATTCGCTGGCCTGGCGGTCACCGACCGTGATCGTGCCGGTCTTGTCGAGTAGCAGCACGTCGATGTCACCAGCCGCTTCGACCGCTCGCCCGGATTTGGCAAGCACGTTAAATCGCACCAGGCGGTCCATACCGGCGATGCCGATTGCAGAGAGCAGCGCGGCGATCGTCGTCGGGATCAATGTGATGAGCAAGGTTGCGAGGATCGAGATTGGAATTGAACCGCCAGCGTAAGTGGCAAACCCCGGAATGGTGCCCACGGCAATCAGGAAGATGATGGTGAGGCCCACCAGCAGCAGCGTCAGCGCAATTTCGTTCGGAGTCTTCTGCCGTTCGGCGCCTTCGACCAGTGCGATCATCCGGTCGAGGAAGCCCTGCCCCGGATTGACCGTGACGCGGACCCGGATCTCGTCCGAGATAACTCGTGTACCGGCGGTCACGGCGGAGCGGTCGCCGCCCGCTTCACGGATCACCGGCGCGGATTCGCCAGTGATGGCCGCTTCGTTGACCGACGCGACGCCGGACACGACCTCCCCATCGGAGGGGATGAGGTCGCCGGTCTGGACCAGCACGATGTCACCCATTTTGAGCGCACTTGCAGGAACGTCCTCGACCTCGCGCCCGTCACCCTTCAGGCGCTTGGCCGTCAGGTCGGCTTTGGTGGCGCGAAGCGATGCGGCCTGCGCCTTACCGCGGCCTTCAGCCAGCGCTTCGGCAAATGTGCCAAACAGCACGGTCAGCCAGAGCCAGATGACCAGTTGCAGCTTGAAGCCTGTGGCCAGCCCGTCCTGCCCGATGACGAGCAGGATGGTAAGCAGGGTCGCCACGACCGCAGTCGTGAACATCACCGGGTTGCGGATCAGTTCCCCGGGATTGAGTTTGCGGAAAGCGTCGCCGATCGCTGGAACGATCAACTCTGCCGTGAACAGTGATTTACTATCTGCGCGTGCCATGTCGGCCCCTCGCTTAGAAGAGTTGCCCGCGGATCATCGCAAGATGATCGGCGATGGGACCAAGCGCGAGGCTTGGCAGGAATGTCAGGCCGCCCAGGATCAGGATGATGCCCACGAGCAGACCGACCCAAAGGCCGCCGGTCGTCGGGAAAGATCCTGCGCTTTCGGGCGTGTACTTTTTCGCCGCCAGGCTGCCTGCGATCGCCAGCATCGGCACGATGATGAAGAAGCGGCCGAGCCACATCGCCACCCCCAACAGCGCATTGTACCAGGGCGTGTTGGCGGTCAGACCCGCAAAGGCCGAGCCGTTGTTCGCTACAGCGGAGGTGAAGGCGTAGAGAATCTCTGAGAAGCCGTGCGGCCCTTTGTTCAACGGACCCGCCAGCCCGGCTTCCGCCACCGACGACAGGCTGGTGAAGCCCAGGATGATGAGCGGCAGCACCGCGATGGCGAGAACCGCGAGCTTGACCTCCTTCGCCTCAATCTTCTTGCCGACATATTCCGGCGTGCGCCCCACCATCAGCCCGGCAACGAAGACCGCCAGGATGGCGAACAGCAGGAAGCCATAGATGCCCGCGCCCACGCCGCCGACCACGACTTCGCCCAGTTGCATGTTGAACAGCGGGATCATGCCGCCCAGTGCGGTGAAGCTGTCATGCATGGCATTGACCGCGCCGCACGAAGCAGCGGTTGTGACAATAGAGAAGAGGGCTGACGCAGCGATGCCAAAGCGCACCTCCTTGCCTTCCATGTTACCGCCGCTGACGCCGAGTTCATGCAGGATGGGGTTGCCTGCCGCTTCCTGCCAGTAGGTAATCGTGACCCCGACAAGGAACAGGATGAGCATCGCGGAAAGGATCGCCCAGCCCTGTCGGGTATTGCCGACAGCCTTGCCGAAGCACCAGGTCAAGCCAAAGCCGATCAGGAAGATCGAAAGCATCTGCACCAGATTGGTGAGCGCAGTAGGATTTTCGAAGGGATGCGCGCTGTTGGCGTTGAAGAAACCGCCCCCATTGGTGCCGAGCATCTTGATCGCTTCCTGGCTGGCCACGGGACCAAGCAGGATCGACTGTTTCGCGCCTTCGAGCGTGGAGACATCAACCACTCCGCCCAGCGTCTGCGGCACGCCGCTGGCGATGTAGAAGATCGTCAGCGCGACGCAAATCGGCAGCAGCAGGTAAAGGGTGATGCGCGTGGCATCGGCCCAGAAGTTACCGATCGTTGCCGCGGAACGTCGGGCGAACCCTCGGAACAATGCGAAGGCAAGCGCAATGCCGGTCGCCGCAGACAGGAAGTTGTGAATGGTCAGCCCCAGCATCTGGCTGAGGTTGGACATGGTCGATTCACCACCATAGCTTTGCCAGTTGGTGTTGGCAGTGAAGCTGATCGCGGTGTTGAACGACAGATGCTCGCCCACTCCAGCAAGTCCCTGGGGATTGCCGGGAAGAACGCCCTGAAGTCGGAGCACCGCATAGGTGAATAGCAGCAAGGCGAAGTTGAAGTTGACCATGTGGACCGCGTAGCGGCGCCAGCTTTGTTCGGCGTTGGGGTCAATGCCGGCCAGTTTGTAGAAGCCCGTTTCGACGGGGCCGAGAACCGCGTGAAGGGGTGTTCGGCGTCCCTCATAGAGCGCGAACAACCATAGGCCGACCGGCTTGGTCAGCGCGAGAAGAATGCCCGTGAAGGCGACGATGAGGATCCATCCCTGAAGTGTCATGGAAGCGCTCCTTCCTAGAAGCGTTCGGGACGGATGAGCACCGCCACGAGATAGCAGAGGAGACTGAACGCAGTGAGCGCGGCGAGCCAAAGGTCGATTGTCATCGTCTCACCTCACGCATTGTCGCACAGCCGGACATAGGCGAGCGTCATTGCCAGCAGCCCGAACAAGATTGCGATCCACAATAGATCCTGCATCGTCGTTCCTTCCTAGAATGCCGCCGTCAGCGACATGATGACCGTGCCATCCGCGATCGACCCGGAGCCATCTTGGCCTTTGCTGAAGCTGGGCTGGAGATAGGCCGCCTTGCGAACCGAAATATCGGTATCGACGTAGCTGATGTTGAAGGTCAGGTTGCTCCAGGTAGCGTCCGCGCCCAGCGACCAATCCCAATAACGGCCTGTCGGTGTGACGCTGGTGGCGTTGGGACCAAGGCCCTCATTGCCCCAGCTATGGCCGATATGAGCCTTTGCGGTGATCGGCGTATCGGTAATGGCAATGGCTGCGTCGCCCCAGAGGTAAAGATTATCCTCTTTGTCGCCCGGGTCGCTATAGGCACCTGCGGCCGCGTCCAGGCCGGTGAAGTACCAGCGGCCCAGCGCCTGCTGCTTGGGTGCATAGGCAGCGCCTGCCGTCAGTGTCGCGGCGCCAGTCGTGCCGGACAGCTTGACATAGGGTTCGGCAAAGTCGGTCTTGTCCGCGCCGCTGGGGTACATGTACCAGGTCAGGCCAACGTCGATCGTGGTGTTGTCCGATAGCTGCGCCTTGTAGCCGCCGATCAGATCGAGTTCCATGTTGGCGCCGCCGAAAGTACCCCAGCCCGAAAGGTTGGAAGCCCAGGAGCCTATATAAAGTCCGCTTTCATGGGAAACGGTCAGTCCGCCCTGAACAGCCATTGCCTTATTCGTCTGCGATATGCCTCGGAAACGATAGTCGGAGGCGAGCGTGGCCGCGCCGTTGACAACCAAGGCAGGGGGCGTTTCGACTTCTACGGATTGCTCGCTCGACTGAGCGTGGGCGGGCAACGCAAAAGCCAATAGGCCAATAACTGGTATGAAATTCGCTTTGTTCATAAGTCCCCCATCCGCACCTTGACCACCGCCAATCGGTAGCCAGGACGAATCATGAGGACGCCCAATTAGATGGGTCAGCCATATCAATTCGAGAGCGTTTTCGAAATTCGGCGTATGTTTGACATATGTTTGTCGTTTTATTCGGAGCGCTCTAGTTGCTGCTCGACATAAGCGACTGTGCAATAAGCCTGCTCGACGCCAGTTTCACCGTCTCAACTGTGCAATGCCGGAAAACTGGAAAGTTCGGTAATCACCCTCTGCGCATGACTTTGCGCACGATGCTCTAGGCTTTCATATCGATCGTCGCGATTAGCCCGCCGTCGTCGGCGTTACGCAGCCTTACCGACGCCTCGAAACTCATCGCCAGCGATCGGACGATGGTCAGTCCAATGCCCGTTCCATGCCGCCCGCCCGGCTGACTGCTGGGCCCGCGCGTGAACGGCTCGAACATCTGGTCAAGCTGCTCGACCGGGATGCCCGGCCCCCGGTCGCGCACATGGATCAACACACGTCCGTTCGCTCGCACGCACCCAATGTCCGCGCTACCGCCATATCTTACCGCATTATCGACCAGATTGGCGATGCAGCGAGTGAGCGCATTGAGCTTGACCCGCACCGTACCGCCGCAGCCGGTTGTGAAACGCACCGGCGCGCCCAGTTCCTCGGCATCTTCGGCCATGCTTGCGAGCAGCGAGTCGATGTCCAGCGCCGACCATTCTTCCCGCGCCTCGGTGCTGCTGGCCAGGTCCAGCCCTTCGCGCACAAGCGTCTGCATCGCCTGAAGATCTTGCAATAGCCGCCCGCGCAGCTCCACATTGTCGATCAGTTCCAGCCGCAGCCGCATTCGGGTCAAAGGCGTCTGAAGGTCATGGCTGATCGCGGCCAGCAGCTGCGTGCGCTCGGCGAAACCGGCGCGGGCGCGGCGCTGCATCAGGTTGAAGGTGGACAGGGCGGCGCGTACTTCCTCCGGCCCGCGTTCGGGTATTTCTTCGGGGTCGAGCGACACGGAAAAGGCCTCCGCCGCCCGTTCCAGCCGCCGCAACGGTTTCGACACAAAGCGAGCGACGAGGATAGCGAGGCCCGCGGACGCGATGATGATGACCAGCAGGTAAAAGGGATTATAGATGATCGCCGGTGGCTTGGCGAGGCGCGGGAAGCTGAGCGCTAGCGCCCGTCGTTCGCCGTGGCTGTCGGTAAAACGCACGACCCAACAATCTGGACGCGGCGCATCGATCAGGCCCGCCGCGCGATCCTTGGCTGCGAAATTGCCGGGAAAGCACAGGCCGATCGGCACCTGCCCTGCTTCGGGTTGCGATTGTGGTCCGAAGCGGGCGGCAAGTGTCGTTTCCAGTTCCGCATCGGGTTCGCTGATTGCGACACCGGCGGGCGCAGGGGACGCGCCCATGATACTATGGGTCGCCATCATCCCTTCGATCCGTCGCGGATCACGGCGCAGACGATCGGCAATATCGACCGCGCTCGCCACCACGCGCGATCGCCTCACCCGCTCGAAATCATGGCGGCGGGTCTGTTCCGCGACCAGCAAAGCGATGATCGCGGCGACCGACATGCCCAGCGTCAGGATAACGAAAATCTGCCCGGCCATCGATCCAAAAAAGGCGCGCACCCGCGCGATCGGGTGCACGATCATGAATAATCCACGCCGCTGGCCAGCACATAGCCTTCCCCACGCACGGTCAGGATCAATTCGCCCCCACCCTCGATCGCGCTCAGCTTCTGCCGCAACCGGCTGACCTGCAAATCGATCGACCGATCGAAGGCCGCCGTGGCGCGTCTCTCAGGCAACAGCGTTTCGCGCGCCAGCACGACATTGGGCTCCTCGATGAAGCGGCACAGTAGCCGATATTCCGCCGACGACAACATGACCAGCCGCTCGTCCGGCGCGACCAGCCGCCGCTGCACCAGATCAAGCCGCCACGGGCCGAAACAGGCATAGCGCGCCGCGCCCGCACGCGCCGCAGCCGGTTCGCTCCGCCCCCGCCGCAACAGGTTGCGGATGCGCACCAGCAATTCGCGTGGTTCGAACGGCTTGGTCAAATAATCGTCCGCGCCCAGTTCCAGCCCTAGTACCCGGTCGATCGCGCTGCCCCGCGCCGTGACCATGATGATCTGGATGTCCGATCCCTCGCTCCGCAACTCGCGGCACAGCGAAAGGCCATCGCCATCGGGCAGGTTGAGGTCCAGTACGATCAGATCGACGGGTTCGTCGCGCAGAGTCTGACGCAACTGGGTCAGGCTGTCCGCGCCCAGAAGGCGATAATTTTCCTGGCGCAATTGGCCAACGATCAGGTCACGGATATCCGCATCGTCATCGACCACGAGCACAGTGGCGGGACGCGAGGGGGAAAGTTCGATCATAGCCATTTCCTAGCGCGCAACGAAGAACAAGTCTGCGCTTTCCACCGCTATGTTACAGGGCGTTACAAAGCGATACGCAATCGCGTTGCACCGCAACAGTCCGATCCGTTCGGAAAATAAATTCCACTATGACGTAACGCACAAATTCCCGAAGAGGGCGATGTCGGCAGCCCCCGCCGACGCCATGCGGAGTTCTCGCGATGCCCTATGTCGGTTCGGCCAGTGCCGCCGTCAGCGCACGCTCCCTCCCCCTCCCCCGCGTGCGCCCGGCCGTTTCGGCCCCATGCGCCGATGGGTATCGTGAGGCTCCGCCTGGTTAACAAGGAAACGCGCCTGACCATGTTTCGTAGCCTTCGCACCACGCCGCTGGCGCTCTGCATCCTGATGGCCGCCTGTGGCCAGCCGCAGCCGCCGCAAAAGGGGCCGGTGGAAGTGGGCGTAGTGACGCTGACCGCTCAGAATGTGACGGTAGCGAGCGAGTTGCCGGGGCGTACCGTTTCCACGATGATGTCCGAAGTACGGCCCCAGGTGGCCGGCGTCATTCAAAAGCGTCTGTTCACCGAAGGCGCGATGGTCAGCGCAGGACAGCCCCTCTACCAGATCGACCAGCGCCTCTATCGCGCATCACGGGACGAAGCGCTCGCTACGCTCGCCAGCGCCCAAGCGACACAGATGGCCGCGCAGGCGAAGGCGCGCCGCTATGGCACGCTGGCCGACAGCGAAGCGATCAGCGCGCAGGACCGCGACGATGTGACCGCCACCGCGCGGCAAGCGGCTGCCTCCGTGCAACAGGCGCGCGCCACCCTTCAGACGATGAACGTCAATCTGGAATTCACGCTGGTCCGCGCGCCCATCAGCGGGCGCATCGGTCGGTCGCTGTTTACGCCAGGCGCGCTGGTGACCGCCAGCCAGACCGATCCACTGACCACCATCCAGCAACTCGACCCGATTTATGTCGATGTGACCCAATCCAGCGCACAACTGCTCGCGCTGCGCCGTTCACTGGCGGCAGGCACGACCCTGCCCGCCAGCGCCACCATCAAGCTGAAACTGGATGATGGCAGCGACTATCCGCAGGAGGGGCGGATCGAATTCGCCGAACCGATCGTCGACGTCAACAGCGGCACGGTGACGCTGCGTGCCCGCTTCCCCAATCCCGACGGCCTGTTGATGCCCGGCATGTTCGTGCGCGTCGTTGCGCCGCAATCCATCGTTCCGGGCGCCATATTGGTACCACAACAGGGGATTAGTCGCGATCCCAAGGGCAATGCGACCGCGCTGGTCGTGAACAAGGCGAACAAGGTTGAGCGCCGCGTCGTCACGGCGGGTCAGGCGATCGGCGACAAATGGCTGATTACTGCGGGCCTCAAGGTCGGCGACCGACTGATCGTCGAAGGCACGGACAAGGTGCTGCCCGACGATGTCGTGAAGCCCGTCGCCATTTCGGCCGCGAAGTAGGAGCCGGGCCGTGTTGAGCCGCTATTTCATCGAACGGCCGATCTTCGCCTGGGTCATCGCCATCGGCATCATGCTGGCAGGACTGGGGTCGATGTTATCGCTCCCCATCGCCCAATATCCCGACATTGCGCCTCCGTCCGTAGGGATCAGCGCCAACTATCCCGGCGCGTCAGCCGAAACCGTCGAAACCAGCGTCACCCAGGTCATCGAACAACAGCTGACCGGCATCGACGGCCTGATGTATTTCTCTTCCTCGTCGTCGGCGACCGGCCAGTCGCGGATCACCGTCACCTTCCAGAAGGGCACTGATCCCGACACCGCGCAGGTGCAGGTTCAGAACAAGGTGCAGCAGGCGCTCAGCCGCCTGCCCAACCCGGTGCAGCAACAGGGGCTGACCGTCACCAAGTCCCAAAACGACTTCCTGATGGTCGTGGGCCTCTATGACAATAGCGACACCGCGTCGCAGTCGGACATCGCGGACTATCTGGTCAATAATTTTCAAGACCCGATCGCCCGCATCAACGGCATCGGCGCAACCCAGATTTTCGGGTCGCAATATGCGATGCGCGTCTGGCTCGACCCCTACAAGCTCGCCGCCGTCAAACTGATGCCATCCGACGTCCAGAGCGCCATTGCCGCCCAGAATGTCGAAGTGTCGGCCGGACAGATCGGCGCCGATCCCGCGCCCGCCGGCCAGCAGATCAACGCCACCGTCACCTCGCGCGCCCGACTCCAGACGCCCGACCAGTTCCGTGCCATCATCGTCAAGACGCAGAGCGACGGATCGGTGATCCATCTGTCCGACGTGGCGCGGGTTGAACTGGGCAATGAAAGCTATACCACCTCGGCGCGGCTGAACGGTCATCCCGCGTCGGGCATGGCGCTGCAACTTGCGCCGGGCGCCGATGCGCTTAAGACCGCCGAAATGGTCAAGGCGAAGGTGGCGGAACTCTCCGCCAATCTGCCCCATGGCTACAAGGTCAATTTCCCGCGCGACACCACGCCTTTCATCAAATTGTCGGTCGATGAAGTCATTCAGACCCTGATCGAAGCGGTGCTGCTGGTCGTCGTGGTGATGTTCGTCTTCCTGCAAAGCTGGCGCGCAACGCTGATCCCGGCGATCGCAGTGCCGGTGGTGCTGTTGGGCACGTTCGGCGTGCTGGCGCTGTTTGGCTACTCGATCAATACGCTCACCCTGTTCGGCATGGTCCTGTCGATCGGCCTGCTGGTCGATGACGCCATTGTCGTGGTCGAAAATGTCGAGCGCCTGATGGAGGAAGAAGGGCTTTCCCCGCGCGACGCGACGATCAAGTCGATGGAAGAAATCGGCAGCGCGCTGGTCGGCATCGCCCTCGTCCTGTCCGCCGTGTTGCTGCCGATGGCCTTTTTCGGTGGATCGACCGGCGTCATCTATCGCCAATTCTCCATCACTATCGTCTCCTCAATGCTGCTGTCGGTGCTGGTCGCGCTGATCCTGTCCCCCGCTTTGTGCGCCACGATCCTCAAACCCGTGCATGAGGATCGCCGGACCCAGGGGCTGGCGGGCAAGTTCAATCGCTGGTTCGAACGGCTGACCAACGGCTATATGCGCCGCACCGAACAGATGGTTGGCCGTCGGGCGCTGTTCTGGGGCGGCTATGTCGTCATCCTGGCCGTGCTGGCGCTGCTGTTCGTGCGCCTGCCGTCCAGTTTCCTGCCGGTCGAGGATCAGGGTCAGGTCATGGTGCAACTCACTCTGCCCGCTGGCGCAAAGTCCAGTCGCACCGCCGCCGCGACCGAAAAAGTCCAGAATTATTTCATGAGCGACGAAAAGGATAATGTCTCCTTCGCCTTCATCATGTCGGGCTTCAGCTTTGCGGGCCAGGGTGAGAATACCGCGCAGGGCTTCATCAATCTGGCCCCGTGGGATGCGCGCAAGGGCACGGCGAACACGGCCGGCGCCATTGCGATGCGCGCGAACAAGCAATTGGCCGCCATCCGCGACGCCAAGGTGCTGGCGATGACGCCGCCGTCGATACGCGGCCTTGGCCAGTCCAATGGCTTCACCTTCGAACTGCTCAATAGCGGCGGCCTGCCGCGCGATCGCTTCCTGGCGTTGCGCAATCAGTTGCTCACCGCCGCACAGAAAGACCCGATGCTCGCAGGGGTCCGCGCCGCCACGCTGGAAGATACGCCGCAGCTCAAGGTCGATATCGACTCGGAAAAACTCGCCGTGCTGGGCCTGACCCAAAGCAGCGTCGACGCCGTGCTCAGTTCCGCCTGGGGCAGCACCTATGTCAATGATTTCGTCGATCGCGGCCGGGTGAAGCGCGTCTATATGCAGGCCGATGCCCCCTATCGCGCGCTGCCCTCCGACCTCGACAACTGGATGGTGCGGTCGGCCTCGACGGGCGAAATGGTGCCCTTTTCCGCCTTTGCGACCAGCCACTGGGCGATGGGACCGACCAGTCTGGCGCGCTTCAATGGCCAGTCGGCCTATGAAATTCAGGGGCAGGCCGGCGTCGGCGCAAGTTCGGGTGAAGCGATGGACCGGATCGTAGCCTTGCAGAAACAGCTTCCCGCCGGCACCAGCTATGCATGGAGCGGCCTGTCCTATCAGGAGCAACTGTCCGGGGGGCAGGCGCCCTTGCTCTACGCCCTGTCGGTGCTGGTCGTGTTTCTGTGCCTCGCGGCGCTCTATGAAAGCTGGTCCATCCCGCTCGCGGTGCTGCTCGTCATTCCGCTCGGCCTGATCGGCGCCGTGATCGCGGTGTGGGCGCGCGGTCTTGAAAACAACATCTATTTTCAGGTCGGGCTGCTCACGACCATGGGGCTGGCGGCCAAGAACGCCATCCTGATCGTCGAATTTGCCGAACTGGCGCATCGCGATGGCAAGGACGCCATGGCTTCGGCGCTGGAGGCGGCGCGCCTGCGTTTCCGCCCTATCCTGATGACATCGCTCGCCTTCGTCGCGGGTGTCATTCCGCTCGCCATCGCTACCGGCGCGGGCGCGCAGAGCCGGGTCGCGATCGGTACGGCGGTGGTCGGCGGCATGATCACCGCGACGGTCTTGGCGATCTTCTATGTGCCGCTCTTCTTCATCACCATCGCCCGGCTGTTTGGCAGCGACAAAGAAGGCAATGGCACCGCAATGCCGCCCGCGCCGCAGGCAGGAGTTCCCGCATGACCCGCGCACTCCTGACCCTGACCACGGCGCTTGCGCTCGCCGGATGCAATATGGCCCCGGTCTATGTACGGCCCTTGCCGCCCGTCCCCGCCACCCTGCCCAGCGGCGAAGCCTATGCCGCCGTGCAGCCCGGCGTAGCGGCGGGCCTGCCCTGGACGCAGCTTATCGTCGACCAACGGCTGACCACCGTCATCGAGCGCGCGTTGGCCAATAATCGCGACCTGCGCGCCGCGCTCGCCAATGTGCAGTCGGCCCGTGCCCAGTATCGGGTGCAGCGCGCGGCCCAGTTGCCGACCGTCACTGGCGACGCGGCTGCTGGCTTCGTGCGCCAGAATGACGCCCGGCAAAATAGCTATAGCGCCGATGTCGGCTTTAGCGCGTTCGAGATCGACCTGTTCGGACGCCTGCGCAACCTGAGTGAATCGGCGCTAGAAACCTATCTCGCGACCGAAGAAGGCACACGGGCGACCCGTATTTCCCTGATCGCGGAAACGGCCACCGCCTATGCGACGCTGGCCGCCGACCAGCAATTGCTGGCACTGTCGCGCCAAACGCTGGCCAGCGCCGAACGCACGCTGGCGCTGACCCGTTCGCTCAACGGGGCGGGGCTGTCAGGCAAACTCGATGTCTATCAGGCCGAAACCATCGTGGAGCAGGCCGCGTCCGACGTCGCCGCCAATGTGACGCAGGTGGCGCAGGACCGTAACGCGCTCAACCTGTTGGCAGGCGCGCCGGTTGAAGAGGCGCTGCTGCCTGTTTCGCTCGATAGCGTGATGGCAGGCGTGGCCAGAGTTCCTGCCGCGCTTTCATCCGACATCTTGCTTCAGCGGCCCGACGTGTTGCAGGCGGAACATCAACTCAAAGCCGCCAACGCCGATATCGGCGCGGCGCGCGCGGCGATGTTCCCGAAGATCAGCCTGACGTCGGCGATCGGTGTCGCCAGTTCGGCCTTGTCCTCGCTCTTTACCGGCAACGCCTTCGCCTGGTCGGTCAATCCTTCCGCCACCCTCCCAATCTTCGGCGGCGCCGCGCGCGGTAATCTCGACTATAGCAAGGCACAGCGCGACCTGTACCTGGCGCAATATGAAAAGGCGGTGCAAACCGCCTTTCGCGAAGTGGCCGACGGGCTGGCCCGCGCAGGCACGATCGACGCGCAACAGGCCGCGCAGCAGCGACTGGTCGCCGCCAGTCAGCGCACCTATGATCTGGCCGAACAGCGGTACCGCGCCGGGATCGACACGTTCCTCACCGCGCTGACCAGCCAGCGCACCCTCTATAGTGCGCGCCAGTCCGCGATCGCCACGGATCTGGCGCTAGTGAGCAACCGCATTCTGCTCTACCGGGTCATTGCCGCCGATCAGTAGGACCATTCTGTCCGCAATCGGGATCCGTGCGGCCAGATACATCCCTCTTCTTTCCCGCCGCGAATCTGTTATATTCGGGGGATAAGAATATGGAGAGGGAACCATGCTGTTGCTGGCAAGGTGTCTGGATTGGATTTGCCTGGCATTCATGTCGGGGGCGCAGGACGAGATGCGCCTGAACGATCTGATGCTGCAATGCTGCGCGCGCAAAGCCGCACAGCATCCGGATGAAAAACAACCCACCCTTAACTGAACCTATTGCCGCACTGTCATTTGCGTCGGCTGTCGACCGCCGCCAGTCGCTTGGCTGTGGACAGCGTCTGGATCACGAACAGCAGCACCAATATCCCGCCCACAATCCCGACGAACAGGTCAAAGCCTGAAATTGGGCCGAAAATACCGGGCGCATAGCCCAGCATCATCATCGCCAGGGTCAGGCCGATCAGCATCAGCCGCAATTCGGTCGGCCCGGCTGCCAGGTAGGACAGCTTGAATTCGCCCACGACCCGCGCTGCCAGATAGGCGTGGATCGACAACAGCAGATAGCCCGCGAGCGCGACCAGCGCCACGTCCATGCGGATATAGGGGCTGGCCCCCATCCCCGCGAGGATCAGCAGCGTGGCGAGGCCATCGCAGCTATGGTCGATGAAATAGCCATAGGAAGGGCGCTCGATATGGCGGAATCGGGCCAGACTGCCATCCATCGAATCGCCGAACCATTGCACAGCATAGCCTGCGATCGACAGCCACAACCATCCGACATGCAGGCCGCTGGCGGCGTAGCCCGCGAAGATGGCAAAGGCGCCGACCATGCCCAGCGCGGTCAAAAGATCGGGCGTTACCCAGCGCGGCATACGCGCGCACATCCAGTTGAGAAGGCGACGTTCCGATGCGGCAAGCAAATTTTGCTGAATGCGATCGACTGGCGGGGCGGATGGGCCGGAGGGCAATGTCATGGGGCCTTATGACGGAAACATGACAATTAGACAATGATACACACCGGGATTCGCGCTGGAACCCCTGCTGGCCGCGACACAGGGATTGCATCGCGCTGCGTTGCGCGCAAAGGCGTGGGCGGATGAGCAGGAGTATCAGGATGAGCGATGAACAGCCGCAAAAGGTGCGCGAAATCCTGACCAGGATCGAACAGAGGCCGTCCAATCCGGTCACCCGTGCGCGCATAATGGTGGAACAGGAAGTGCCGGTGTCGCGGCGCGGTCCGGGCTGGGACCGGCATTGGCGCGAACTGGAAGCCTATCTCGAATCGGACGTCGGCTGGCTGTCCGGACCTGAACCAAGCGCGGAACAGCAACTTTCGACGGACAAAAAAAGGGCCGATCCGAAGACCAGCCCATGAAAGTTTTAGGAGAGGATGCCTGAAAGGCGAGTTTCTTTTCACCTGAATGCGACAATGCTGCAATTGCGAAAATATGTTCGCGGTTGCAAAATTTGCATCCATGGCGAAATGCAACCTATTCCGTAAGGGAAACGGCCAGACATTCGCTACCAAAAATCCGCGTCGTGCTCCCGAATCACCCCCGTCAGCATCATAAAAGCCTCTCCGGCGCGTTTACCGTTCGGTATCGCCAAGAGCTGCTGGCGCTCGGCCATGTTCCCGCTATCCTGATTGTCCCAGTCCCTGAACCGGAATGCGCCATGCCCGCTCAACTGCCAGCCGATACCCTCCCCTGGTGGAAGGGCGCGGTCATCTACCAAATCTATCCCCGCAGCTTTCAGGACAGCAATGGCGATGGCATCGGCGACCTCCGGGGGATTACCGATCGGCTCGATCATATTGCCGACCTTGGCGCGGACGCCATCTGGATTTCCCCCTTCTTCACCTCGCCCATGCGGGATTTCGGTTACGACATTGCGGACTATTGCGATGTCGACCCGATATTCGGAACGCTGGCGGATTTCGACGCCTTGGTCGCACGCGCCCACGCCCTGGGTCTCAAGGTAACGATCGATCAAGTCTACGCCCATAGCTCCGACCTGCATGACTGGTTCGCGCAAAGCCGACAGAGCCGCAACAATGACAAGGCAGACTGGTATGTCTGGGCCGATCCCAAGGCGGATGGCACCCCGCCCTGCAACTGGCAATCGGTGTTCGGTGGCCCCGCCTGGACCTGGGACGCCCGGCGCGGCCAATATTATATGCACCAGTTCCTCGCCAGCCAGCCCCAGCTGAACGTCCACAATCCGGCGGTACAGGATGCGCTGCTTGCCGCTATGCGCTTCTGGCTCGACCGGGGTGTCGACGGCTTCCGGCTCGACGCGCTCAACCACGCGATGCACGATCCGCAATTTCGCGATAATCCGCCCGCACCCGACGATGGCAGCCTGCGCACCCGCCCATTCGATTATCAGATCAAGCGGTATAGCCAGTCGCACCCCGATGTCGTGCCGTTCGTCGAGCGCATCCGTACGTTATGCGACGAATATGGCGCGATCTTCACCGTGGCGGAGGTGGGCGGCGCCCTGGCCGAGCAGGAAATGAAGGCTTATACGGCGGGTAATCGTCGGCTCAACAGCGCCTATGGCTTCAATTTTCTCTACACCGACGCGCTGACCCCGGCTCTGGTTGCCGAAACGGTCGCGCGCTGGCCGGACAAACCGGGCATGGGTTGGCCAAGCTGGGCATTTGAAAATCACGATGCGCCCCGCGCCTTGTCCCGCTGGTGCGCGCCCGAATATCAAGCCGCTTTTGCGCGCCTGAAAGTCACGCTGCTGATGGCGTTGCGCGGCAACGCCATCCTGTATCAGGGCGAGGAACTGGGCATTACCCAGGTCGACATTCCCTTCGAGCGTCTTCAAGATCCCGAAGCGATCGCCAACTGGCCGCTGACATTGTCCCGCGACGGCGCGCGCACACCGCTGCCCTGGTCCGTGACAGCGGCACAGGCGGGCTTCAGCAGCGGCGAACCCTGGCTGCCGATCGGTGAGGATAATATCGCCCGCGCCGTCGACGCGCAGCAGGCCGACCCGCAATCGCTGCTGCACTTCACCCGCGCCATGCTTGCCCTGCGCAAAAGGACTCCGGCGCTACGGCATGGATCGCTGGAGATCCTGATTGCCGACGCAAGCTGCCTCGTCTTCCGCCGCCATACCGACGCACAGTCGATGCTCTGCGTCTTCAACCTGGGCGCGACCGACAGGGAGTGGCCCATTGACGCGCCTACCGCGGGAACGGCAAGCCTGTGCGTCAATGGAGCCACTATCGATGCGCTGCCGCCTTTCGGGGCGATCATCATCGACGAACGCGACGGTTGAACTTTACGCTGCGTCGAACAGGTCGATCCGGGTTATCGCGGCGCCATGCGGATCGCGCCGTCGAGTCGGATAACCTCGCCGTTCAGCATCGGATTGCGGATGATCGATTCCACCAGTTGCGCATATTCGGCGGGCTTGCCCAGACGGCTGGGGTGCGGCACCTGCGCACCCAATGCGTCTTGCACGGTCTGTGGAAAAGCCTCCAGCATGGGGGTCAGGAAGATGCCCGGCGCAACGGTCATCACGCGGATCTTGTGCTGGGCAAGGTCGCGGGCGATCGGCAGGGTCATGCCGACGACTCCGCCCTTTGACGCGGAATAGGCAGCCTGACCGATCTGGCCGTCATAGGCCGCGACGGACGCGGTGTTGACGATGACGCCACGCTCCCCGTCAATCTCGTCGGCAGCAGAGAGGCGAGCGGAAAACTTGGAAATGACGTTGAAGGTGCCAATCAGGTTCACCGTCACGGTCTTGGCGAACGTATCGAGCGGGTGAGGGACATTTTCCTTGCCCACCGTCTTTACGGCCGGCGCGATGCCCGCGCAGTTGACGAGGATGCGGGCGACGCCGTGCGCTGCCTCCGCCGCATCCAGGCCCGCCGTCACGCTTGCGTCATCAGCGACGTTGACGCCGACATAAAGACCGCCAATCTCGGCGGCTGCTGCCTTGCCTGCGTCCTCGTTCAGATCGAAGATCGCAACCTTTGCGCCCTGCGCGGCCAGCATCGTCGCTGTCGCCTTGCCCAAACCCGAAGCACCGCCGGTAACAATGGCGGCCAACCCGTTGATATTCATATGCCCTTACCCTCTTTGCAATTCAGATCAGTTCGACCGCCATCGCCGTCGCTTCGCCACCGCCGATGCAGAGGCTGGCGACGCCGCGCTTGAGGCCCCGCGTTTCGAGCGCGCCGATCAGCGTCGCCAGGATGCGCGCGCCCGATGCGCCGATCGGATGGCCCAACGCGGTGGCGCCGCCGTTGACGTTGAGCTTCTCCGCCGGAATGCCCAGTTCCTTGGCGGCGATCATCGCGACGACGGCAAAAGCTTCGTTGACTTCGAATAGATCGACATCCTCGACCGACCAGCCTGCCTTTTCCAACAGTTTGCGCATGGCGGGGACCGGCGCGGTGGTGAACTTCGCGGGTTCATGGGCGTGGGCGGCGAAGGCGACGACCTTGGCCACCATGGTCATTCCCAGTTTCTTCGCGACGCTTGCGCGTGTCATCACCAGCGCGGCCGCGCCATCGGAGATGGACGACGCGTTGGCGGCGGTGATGGTGCCATCCTTGACGAAAGCGGGCTTGAGGGTCGGGATCTTGTCCGGGCGCGCCTTGCCCGGCTGTTCGTCGGTGTCGATCAGCGTGTCGCCCCCCCGGCCCTTGACCGTGACGGGCGTGATTTCGCGCACGAACGCGCCACCGTTAATCGCCGCGTTGGCGCGCTCCAACGAACGGATGGCATAATCGTCCTGTTCCGCGCGGGTGAATTGATAGTCGCGCACCGCTTCTTCGGCAAAGACGCCCATTGCCTTGCCCGGTTCATAGGCGTCTTCCAGCCCATCCATCATCATCGTGTCGATGATGCGGTCATGGCCGATCCGTGCGCCGCCGCGATGCTTGGGCAGCGCATAGGGCGCGTTCGTCATGCTTTCCATGCCGCCCGCGATGACGATATCGACCGCGCCGGAAGCCAGCGCTTCATGCGCCATGATCGCCGCCTGCATGCCCGATCCGCACATTTTGTTGACGGTCGTGGCCTCGGTGTTCAAGCCGAGGCCCGCCCCAAGCGCCGCTTGCCGCGCGGGCGCTTGCCCCAAGCCGGCCGGCAGGACGCAACCCATATAGATGCGATCGATGGCGTCGGTCGCGACACCCGCGCGTTCGACAGCGGCTTTCACCGCCGCTGCGCCCAGTTCCGTGGCCTTAAGTGGGGAAAGTGCGCCCTGAAACCCGCCCATAGGGGTGCGGGCATAGCTGGCGATGACTACCGGATCGTCCTGCATCGATTTTCTCCTTCAAAGACTGCGCGCGATGACCATGCGCTGGATGTCCGACGTGCCTTCGTAAATCTGGCACACGCGGACATCGCGATAGATTTTGGCGACGCCATATTCTTCCAGATAGCCATAGCCGCCCAGCGTCTGGAGCGCGCCCGACACGATCGCTTCGGCCGCTTCGGACGCGAACAGCTTGGCCATGGACGCTTCGGTCAGACAGGGCGCGCCTGCATCCTTCACCCGTGCGGCATGCAGGACAAGCTGCCGCGCCGCTTCCAGTCGGGTAGCGAGGTCGGCGAGGCGGAAACCCACTGCCTGATGCTCCATGATGGCCTTGCCAAAACTTCTGCGATCTTTGGCATAAGCTACTGCAATTTCTAGCGCTGCCTGGGCCATGCCGACACATTGCGCGGCGATGCCGATGCGGCCAGTTTCCAGATTGGCGAGCGCGATGCGGTAGCCCTGCCCCGGTTGCCCGATCAGCAGATCGTCCTCCACGAACATGTCGTCAAAGCGCAGCGCGCAGGTGTCGGACGCCCCCTGCCCCAACTTATGTTCGACCTTGTCAACGCTGTAGCCGGGCCGGTCGGTGGGGACGATAAACACCGACAGGCCTTTCTTGCCTGCGTCCGGATCCGTCACCGCCACGATCATGACGACGCCTGCGATTTTGCCCGAAGTGATGAATTGCTTGGCCCCGGTGATCCGCCAGCCGCCATCCACCTTGATCGCGCGGGTGCGCACGGCTGATGCGTCCGACCCCGCGTCGGCTTCGGTCAAGGCGAAAGCGCCAATGGTGCGGCCGCCGATCAGGTCCGGCAGGAAGCGCGCCTGCTGCGCTGCGTTGCCATCCTTGAGCAGGCCGGAAACGAGGATCGAGTTCTGGATCGATACGATGGTGGAAAGCGCGCCATCGGCCGCCGCGATTTCCATCAGGGCCAGCGCATAGGATACGGCGTCGGCTTCCGCCCCGCCGAAAGCTTCGGGCGCGGTCATGCCCCACAGGCCCAACCCGGCCATGTCCTGAAACAAGGCGGGCGGATAGCCCCCCTCCGACTCGAAACGTGCGCTGTGCGGACGGATCGCTTCCTGCGCGAAAGCGCGCACCGTATCGCGGATGGCGGTCTGAATATCGGTCAGCATGGTACTCACTCGTATTTTCTATACTCACGGGTATATTGATTATTGGCGGGTTTCTTGTCAAGAAGGACAGGCAAGGAGATTATGTTGCCGAAACTGGCCAGTGCCGAAGCGCCATCCCCCTTTCGCACGCGCGACGAGCGGGTGCGGGACCGCGAAGAAAAGCGGGAAGCCGTGCTGCGCGCAGCGGTGCGCATGTTCAATGCGCGCGGCTATCATGCGACCTCGCTCGATGATGTCGCCGCAAGCCTGGGTGTCAGCAAACCGACCATCTATCATTATCTGGGCAATAAGGAGCAGGTGCTGGTCGAATGCGTCAATCGCGGGCTGGAAATGCTCCGCGACGCAGCCGACGCCACCCGTGCGCAGCCCGGCAAGGGGCTGGATCGACTACGTTATTTTCTACTGCTCTATGCGCAGATCAACATGGACGATTTCGGCCGCTGCGTGATCCGCACCAATGAGGAAGTGTTGTCGATGGACAGTGCCACGCGCTTTCGCGCCCGCAAGCGCGAGATCGACCTGTTCGTGCGCGACTTGATCGGGGAAGGCGTGGCGGACGGATCAATCGCGCCGGTCGATGTCCGCTTCGCCAGCTTCGCGCTGGCCGGCGCGCTCAACTGGCCCGCGCGCTGGCACGCGCCGGATGGGCCGATGACGCCCGCTCAGGTAGCCGACAGCCTGATCGCGATATTGATTGGCGGACTAGCGCCGCGCGCCTGATTGCGCACCTCGCAAGAAAATGGCCCCTGATGACATCTCGGCAACGTCAAAAGCCTGACAAGGGCACCGGAGAGGAATAATATGTTTCACAGCACGGTCCTCGGCTGTAGAGGGACCGCGAAGATCGCCTGAAGGACCAGACCCATGCCTGCCTATCGTTCCAGAACCACCACCCATGGCCGTAATATGGCCGGTGCGCGCGGCCTGTGGCGCGCGACGGGGATGAAGGACGAGGATTTCGGCAAGCCGATCATCGCGATCGCCAACAGCTTCACCCAGTTCGTGCCGGGCCATGTCCATCTGAAGGATCTGGGCCAATTGGTCGCGCGCGAGATCGAGTCGGCGGGCGGCGTCGCCAAGGAATTCAATACGATCGCGGTCGATGACGGCATCGCCATGGGCCATGGCGGCATGCTCTATTCGTTGCCCAGCCGCGACCTGATCGCCGATAGCGTCGAATATATGGTCAACGCCCATTGCGCCGACGCGATCGTGTGCATCTCCAACTGCGACAAGATCACGCCGGGCATGTTGATGGCCGCGATGCGGCTGAACATCCCGGTCGTGTTCGTGTCGGGCGGGCCGATGGAAGCGGGCAAGGCCAATGTGCGCGGTAAGAAGGTCGCGCTCGATCTGGTCGACGCGATGGTCGTCGCTGCCGACGAAAGCTATACCGACGAGGAAGTGGAGACGATCGAACGGTCCGCCTGCCCCACCTGTGGCAGTTGTTCGGGCATGTTCACGGCCAATTCGATGAATTGCCTGACCGAGGCGCTGGGGCTTTCGTTGCCGGGCAATGGGTCGACGCTGGCCACCCACGCCGATCGCGAACGCCTGTTCCGCGAAGCGGGGCATGTCATCGTCGACATCACGAAGCGCTATTATGAGCAGGATGACGAAAGCGTCTTGCCGCGCAACATCGCCAATTTCGCCGCGTTCGAGAATGCGATGAGCCTGGACATCGCCATGGGGGGGTCTTCCAACACGGTGCTGCACCTGCTCGCCGCCGCCTATGAAGGCGGGATCGAGTTTACCATGGCGGATATCGACCGGCTGTCCCGCCGCGTGCCGTGCCTGTGCAAGGTCGCGCCTGCCAAGAACGACGTCCATATGGAGGACGTCCACCGCGCGGGCGGCATCATGGCGATTTTGGGCGAACTGGAACGCGCTGGCCTGATCGATTCGAGCCTGCCGACCGTCCACGCGCCGACCATGGCGGCGGCGCTCGCGCGCTGGGACATTGGCCGCACCAATAGCGAGGAAGTGCGCAACTTCTACCGCGCGGCCCCCGGCGGCGTACCGACGCAGACGGCGTTCAGCCAGTCGGAACGGTGGGAAGAACTGGACACCGACCGGGAGAATGGCGTGATCCGGTCGGCCGAACATGCCTTTTCCAAGGATGGTGGCCTCGCCGTGCTGTTCGGCAACCTCGCGCCAGAAGGCTGCATCGTGAAGACGGCGGGCGTGGACGAGAGCATCCTCGTCTTTCACGGCACCGCGCGGGTCTACGAAAGCCAGGACGCGGCCGTCGCAGGGATCTTGGGCAACGAGGTCAAGGAAAAGGACGTCGTCGTCATCCGCTATGAAGGGCCAAAGGGTGGGCCGGGGATGCAGGAAATGCTCTATCCGACCAGCTATCTCAAGTCCAAGGGGCTGGGCAAGGCGTGCGCGCTCATCACCGACGGGCGTTTCTCTGGCGGCACGTCGGGCCTGTCGATCGGGCATGTCTCGCCCGAAGCAGCGGAAGGTGGCCTGATCGCGCTGGTGCAGACCGGCGACCCGATCGTCATCGACATTCCCGCCCGCGTCATCAAGGTCGACCTGGATGATGCCCTGCTGGCCGAGCGCCGGGCCGAGATGGAAGCCATGGGCGCGAAGGCGTGGAAGCCGTTCGGCCGCAAGCGCGAAGTGTCCCCCGCCCTGCGCGCCTATGCCGCGATGACCACCAACGCAGCCAAGGGCGCAGTGCGCGACGTGAGCCAGATCGAACGCTGAACCATGGGGCTGCGCGGCGTTCACCATATTGCGATCATCGGATCGGACTATGCGCGCTCGCGGCACTTCTATGCCGAAATCCTGGGCTTCCCGGTGCTGCACGAAGTGTATCGGGAAGCGCGGGATTCGTGGAAATGCGATCTCGACGCGGGCAATGCCCGGATCGAGCTGTTTTCCTTTCCTGATCCACCGTCCCGGCCTTCCCGGCCCGAAGCATGCGGGTTGCGGCATTTGTCGTTCGTCGTCGCCGACATTGATGCTGAAGTCGCACGGCTGGCCCGTCATGGTGTGTCATGCGAGCCGATCCGGGTGGATGACTATACCGGACAGCGCTTCACATTTTTCAATGATCCCGATGGCTTACCGATCGAACTTTATGAAGAACGGCAAACCTGACCCTCTGGGCCTTTAGGTCACCGGACTTGCGCACCTCCTATTTGTCGGACTAAATGGCGCGACGGGTCAGGGGAGCAGGAAGAGATGAACGATCCTTTCGCCGAATTGCGCGAGCGCAGCCATCCCCTGCGCGGGTCGCTGTCGCGCGAGATGCATGTGCGCAAGATGCCGCGTCTCGACGCGCCGGCGCGAGTGCTGCAATATGTGCTGCTGGTCGATGAAGCCGAAGCGGCCGACAGCCTGATCGCGCTGGCCGCCTTGCTCGCCCCCCATGGCGCGGTGCTGGGCGCCCATGACCGCTTCCTCGCCTGCCGCATCGGCGCGCTGGCATTTACATGGGAACGGCATAGCGAATTCATGACATACAGCTTCCTGGCGCCGGGCGTGGGGCAGCCATTCGACCTGTCTCCCTTCGCCCTGACGGCGGAATGGATCGGTGCGCTGCCCGGCCGCGTCATCCGTTCGACCCAGATAGCACTGGTCACCGACACCGCCGACGAAGCGATGATCGCGACCCATTTCGGACAAGATGACCTCGTCATTTCCGACGTGGCCGATGGCCTTGCCCGCATCTGGAGTGACTTTCGCCTGCATGACGACGGTTTTGGCCGGTTGCTGGTGCAGGACAGGGGCTTGCAGGGCGCGGAGATGGCGCAATTGGTCCAGCGGCTTCAGGAACTGGGAAATTATCGCAAGATCGCCCTGCTGGGCCTGCCCGAAGCGCAGCGGGCGACGCCGGTGCTGACGGCGCTGGAGCAGCGCCTGACTGCGATCACTGCGCGCGTGGCGGAAGCGGACGCCGATGCCGACACAGTGCTGGAGGCGTTGTCTGCGCTCAGCGCGGAACTGGCGCAGATCGTGGCGCATACCCGCTATCGCATGAGCGCGACGCAGGCCTATGCCGACATATGCCGGGACCGCCTGCGCGCGTTGCGGGTAGCGCCGGTGCGCGGCTATGGGTCGCTCGACGATTTTACCGAACGACGCCTGCTGCCTGCGATGCGGACCTGCGACGCCTTCACCCGGCGGCTGGAGGATCTGTCGCAGCGCACGGCCTGGACCAGTGCGATGCTCCGCACGCGGGTCGATACCGCGCTCGCCCGACGCAATCGCGACCTTCTGGCGTCGATGGACCGTCGCACCGGGCTGCAATTGCGGTTGCAGCATACCGTCGAGGGCCTGTCGGTGGTGGCGGTCAGCTATTATGCGCTGGGGCTGTGGCATCACCTGAAAGAAGCGCTGGAGCATCAGGGCGCGCACCTGCCCAGCTGGGTCGACATCGCGTTGATCCCGGCGATCATCGTGACGGTATGGCTGGGCATCCGCCAGATCCGCAAGGTGAAGCGCCCTGCATCGGGCGGGCATTGATCCTCGCCCCGAACTTACCACGCGATGGTCAAGCAATGGCGAAATATTTACCGAAATGCCTCTTTATCCCGTCGTCCCACCGGCGCTAGGTGCAGACACGCCTTTTTGGGAGAGTTTTCATGAAGACCCGCGCCGCCGTTGCCTTTGAAGCGAAGAAGCCCCTTGAGATCGTGGAAGTCGATCTGGAAGGCCCAAAAGCGGGCGAGGTTCTGGTCGAAATCATGGCGACGGGCATATGCCATACCGACGCCTACACGCTCGACGGTTTCGACAGCGAGGGCATCTTCCCCAGCATATTGGGGCATGAAGGCGCGGGCATCGTGCGTGAAGTCGGCCCCGGCGTAACCTCGGTCAAGCCGGGCGATCATGTCATCCCGCTTTACACGCCCGAATGCCGCCAGTGCAAAAGCTGCCTCAGCGGCAAGACCAACCTGTGCACCGCGATCCGCGCGACGCAGGGCCAGGGATTGATGCCCGACGGCACGACCCGCTTTTCCTACAAGGGCCAGCCGATCTTTCATTATATGGGCTGCTCGACCTTCTCCAACTTCACCGTATTGCCCGAAATCGCGGTGGCCAAAATCCGGGAAGACGCGCCGTTCGACAAGAGCTGCTACATCGGTTGCGGCGTGACCACGGGCGTCGGCGCGGTCGTGAACAGCGCGAAGGTGACGCCCGGTTCCAACGTCATCGTCTTTGGCCTGGGAGGCATCGGCCTCAACGTGCTGCAAGGCGCGCGGATGGTCGGCGCGGACAAGATCGTGGGCGTTGATATCAACCCGGATCGTGAAGAATGGGGCCGTCGCTTTGGCATGACCCATTTCGTCAACCCCACGCAGATCGAGGGCGACATCGTCCAGCATCTCGTCGCGCTGACCGATGGCGGCGCGGATTATACGTTCGACTGCACCGGCAACACCAATGTCATGCGCCAGGCGTTGGAAGCCTGCCATCGCGGCTGGGGCGTATCGACGGTGATCGGCGTGGCCGAGGCGGGCAAGGAAATCTCTACCCGCCCCTTCCAGCTCGTCATTGGCCGCGTCTGGCAGGGCAGCGCCTTTGGCGGCGCGCGCGGGCGTACCGACGTGCCCAAGATCGTCGACTGGTACATGAACGGCAAGATCGAGATCGACCCGATGATTACCCATGTGCTGACCCTGGAGGAGATCAACAAGGGCTTCGACCTTATGCACGCGGGCGAAAGCATCCGTTCCGTCGTGGTGTTCTGATCGATGGAAACCCTATCCACCAACCACGCCCATGATGGTGTGCAAGGCGTTTATCGCCATGCCTCCACGGCCACGGGAACGGACATGACCTTCTCGGTCTATGTCCCGCCCCATGCGCCGGGCGCAAAGCTGCCGGTGGTCTGGTATCTGTCGGGGCTGACCTGCACCCATGCCAATGTCACGGAAAAGGGCGAGTTCCGCCGCGCCTGTGCGGAACTGGGGCTGATCTTCGTCGCGCCGGACACCTCGCCACGGGGTGAGGGCGTGGCCGACGATCCTGACGGCGCCTATGATTTTGGTTTGGGCGCGGGCTTCTATGTCGACGCCACGCAGCCGCCCTTCGCGACGCATTACCGCATGTGGTCCTACATCACCGACGAACTGCCCACGTTGATCGCTGCCCAATTCCCTGCCGACATGGATCGCCAGTCGATCATGGGTCATTCGATGGGCGGCCACGGGGCGCTGACGATCGGGCTGACCTTTCCCGATCGTTTCAAGGCCGTCTCGGCCTTCGCCCCGATCGTCGCGCCATCGCAGGTGCCATGGGGGCAAAAGGCGCTGGGCGGTTATCTGGGGCAGGATAACGCCGTATGGCGCCGCCATGACGCGGTGGCACTGATCGAGGATGGCGCGCGAATCGACGCGATACTGATCGATCAGGGCGGCGCCGACCCCTTTCTGGAGAAGGAATTGCGGCCCGATCTGCTGCGCGCGGCGTGCCTGGCGGCGGATATTCCGCTGACGCTGCGCCTGCGCGATGGCTATGACCATAGCTATTATTGCATCTCGACCTTCATGGAGGATCATCTACGTTGGCACGCCGCCCGTCTTTGATTTTGGGGCAATTCGCTGCCCTGTCGCCCATACAATTGGCCGAGTGATACGCCTGAAAGGGAACTCAAAGCGGTCGAGAGGTGTATTAACCCCGTTATTTCAGCGTTTGGGCGTCACAGCCTGTTGTGAACCGCCCGCAATTGCGGCTATGCAGCCTGCCATCATCCACAAACCGGGAGAAGTTCATGAACAATAGCGATCTTGCCGAGGCCCTGGCCACGGATCTGGGTGTGACGAAGGCCGACGCCAAGAAGGCTGTCGACGCCCTGTTCACCAACATTGCCGCAGCCGCGTCGAAGGGCGATGAAATCTCGCTGAACGGCTTTGGCAAGTTCAAGGTCAAGGACAGCCCAGCCCGCGAAGGCCGGAACCCCTCGACTGGTGAAACCATCCAGATCGCAGCGTCCAAGAAGCTGACTTTCGCCCCGGCGAAGGCAGTCAAGGATCTGCTGAACGGCTGATCAACGCGCGCCCCGCTTTGGCGGGGCGCCGTTATGCCGTGTGGGCAGGCGCCGGGCATTGCCCGGCGTCATTTGCCAGCTGGGTCCACCCGCACGATGCAGCGGAAGCCGATATGGCTGGTCGAACTGTCGATCGCCTGCGCATGACGGGCCGCCGGGCGGTAGCGCTGGCAATAACTGGGCGCACATAGATGCGATCCACCCTTTAGAACCTTGCGCCCGATCCGCCCCAGCGCATCTGCCGGGTCAATGCTATGACGCTCCTTGCCGCCGCGCGGATTGGCCGGAACGCAACAAGCATCCTTGAACGGCTTCTTATGGACCGTCGGCAGGCTCCACCAGTCGCTGGTCCATTCCCATATATTGCCGACCATATCGTACAGGCCATGGCCATTGGCCGGGTAGCTGCGCACCGGGGACGTCCGCTCCCACCCGTCGAGCAGTTGATTGTCGTAGGGAAAGACACCCTGCCAATAATTAGCGAGCATCGCCCCGCCGGGCGCGAGTTCATCGCCCCACGCAAATTCCGCCCGGTCAAGTCCGCCACGCGCGGCAAATTCCCATTCCGCCTCGGTCGGCAGATCCTTGCCCGCCCAATGCGCATAGGCCAGCACATCGCCCCAGGCGACATGCACGACGGGATGATCCTCCAGCCCGTCGATCCCGCTTTCCGGTCCCCAGGGATGCCGCCAGTCTGTACCCGGCCGAAACGCCCACCACTGACTGAAATCGCGCAGATCCACCGGACCGCGCGTCCGTTCAAACAAGAGCGAACCCGGTTGCGCCAGATCGGGAGACATGCCGGGATAATCGCGCGGGTCCGGCGCGATTTCCGCGAAAGTACGATAGCCTGTCGCCTCGACGAACCGAGCGAACGCCGCATTGGTAACCGGCACTTCGTCGATCCAGAAGCTGTCGACCTGCACTTCGCGCACGGGACGTTCTTCGGGATAGAAGCGTTCCGACCCCATGTGGAAACGGCCACCTTCGATCCGGCGCATGCCCTCCCTTATCGTGGCGCTTTCCGTCATATCTTGTCTCCAGCCTGTCGCCGCTACGGTGGGTTCCTTCGCACAGGGCGGGTGACCACATCAAGGGTAGGGGGCCGCAAACGAGTCGGGCGAAAGGCTTGATTGCTTGACAACAACAGGATGCGGCATATGCCTCGCACACATTGCTTGCGATCTCTTTCTGGGGCCAACCTCCCGCCCATGCACCCTTCTGCCGATCAGCTACACCAGCCGCCCATGACAGGGCGCTGCTTCCTGTCGCTCGCCCGCGTCCCGTCGCGCAGGCCATGAACGACCGCAAGCTCCCCACCATTCGCGATGTGGCCGCCCGCGCTGGCGTATCGCTCATGACCGTGTCGCGCGTGGTCAACAAGCAAAGCTGGGTCAGTCCGCAGACCCGCGCCAAGGTCGAAAAAGCGGTCGCCGAACTCAACTATGCGCCCAACGCCGCAGCACGCGCGCTGGCGGGCAGCGATGACCGGCGCGTGGCCTTGCTATATCGCAACACCACCACGTCCGCCTATCTGGGCGAATTGCTGCTCGGCGCGCTGGATGAGGCGGCGGGCCATCATTTTCATCTGATGGTCGAACAATGCGCCCCCGATGCGTCGGCCGAAGATATCATCGCGCAAATTTCCCAGGCACGCGTATCCGGCGTTATTGTGCCGCCGCCGCTGTGTGACTGGGCCGAACTCAACGAAGCGCTCGCGCGCCATGCCATTCCGGCCGTGGCCATCGCCCCCGACAACCAGCATGCCAGCCTGATGGCGGTCGCTATCGACGATCGCCATGCCGCGCAGGACATGACGCGCCACCTGATCGATCTGGGGCATCGGCGCATCGCCTTCATCCAGGGCAATATTCAGCACCGTGCGAGCGCGCGGCGGTTCGAGGGCTATCGTCAGGCGATGGCGGATCATGGGCTGTCCATTGCCGACGAATGGATCGTGCAGGGAGATTTCAGTTATCGATCGGGGCTGGAGGCGGCCGAACAATTGCTATCGCTGGCGATCCGGCCGACTGCGATTTTCGCCTGTAATGACGATATGGCGGTCGCCGCCATCACCATCGCGCATCAGCGGCAACTCAATGTTCCGGCCGAACTGACCGTATGCGGGTTTGACGATGCGCCGCTGGCATCCGCGATCTGGCCCAGCCTGACAACCATTCACCAGCCGATCCGCGACATGAGCCGGGAAGCTATGGCCCTGCTTGCTACCGCGATCCGTGGCGGCGCACAGGCCGATGCCGATGCTCCGCCGCGTCACAAGAAACTCGACTATCGTTTGATCCGGCGTCAATCCGATGCCGTCCCACCGCACCACCAGCGACCGGAATGAAGCGCGGCCCATCACGCGACAACCGTGAAAGCATGATTGCTTTCAAAAAATGATAGCGCTACCTTGTCTGAAACAAGGACAATGGAGAGGATCATCATGCCCATGCAACTGCCCATCATCAGGACGTTGCCCCTTGCCCTGCTGGCGTTGACCGCAGGATGCCAACACGCCTCTCCTACCGCGACTACCGATAAAGCCTCACGCCGCTATCTGTCGCAGCCGCTGGTCAGCGAAATCTATACCGCCGATCCGTCCGCTCATGTGTGGAACGGCAAAATCTATGTCTATCCCAGCCACGACATTGACGGCCCGACGCCGGAGGATGATCTGGGCAGCCATTTCGAAATGCGCGACTATCGCATCCTGTCGATGGACCGCGTCGGTGGTCCGGTTACGCTTGGCCCGGTCGCGCTAGACGTGAAGGACGTGCCATGGGCCGACAAGCAGATGTGGGCGCCCGACGCCGCGCATAAGGACGGCACCTATTATCTTTATTTCCCGGCCAAGGACCGCAGCGGCGCCTTCCGCATCGGCGTTGCGACATCAAGCAATCCGATGGGTCCATTCAAGGCGCGGCCCGAACCGATCAAGGGCAGCTATTCGATCGACCCGTCCGTCTTCACCGACCAGGATGGCGAAAGCTACATGTATTTCGGCGGCATATGGGGCGGCCAGCTTCAACGCAATATCGACGGCCGCTATAATCCCAATGGGTCCAAGACCGACCTGATGGCCGACGACAAGCCTGCCCTCATGCCGCGCGTCGCGAAGATGACGGGCGACATGACCGAATTTGCCGAAACGCCCCGCCCGATCCAGATATTGGATGAACAGGGCAAGCCCCTGCTGGGCGGCGATCATGACCGGCGTTTCTTCGAAGCGGCCTGGATGCACCGTTACAAGGGCCAATATTATTTCAGCTACTCGACCGGGGACACGCATTTCCTGGCCTATGCCACTGGCAGTTCGCCCTATGGCCCGTTCACCTATCGCGGCCGAATACTGGAGCCGGTGGAAGGCTGGACCACGCACCATTCGATCGTCGAAAAGGACGGCCGCTGGTGGCTTTTCTATGCCGACAGCCAGCTTTCCGGGCAGACGCGGCTGCGCAACGTCAAGGCGACGGAACTACATTATAATGCCGATGGCACGATCAGGACGATCGACCCCTTCGTGCGTTGATGTTGACGCCGCGCGTTTCGCGGCATAGGCGCTGTTCCTTCATTCACCCACGGGGTGTCCTGGCGCTGTCAGGGCTGAGACGCGGATCGGGCGCAAGGGGCGCCTCAGTCCGCAAACCCGCGAACCTGATCCGGCTCATACCGGCGGAGGAATAGGGCCATGCGTCGTAACGCCATCATTGCATCTACCTGCTTTTTCACCCTGTCGCTGCTGTTGGCCAGCGCGGCCCATGCCCAACAGGATGCCGATCGCATCATCGTGACGGCGCGCGGCCGGGTGGAAGCGGAAATCCGCGTACCGGACACGATCGCGGTCTATGGCCCCGCCGCCATCGCCGCGCGCAAGCTGACCACGGTCGAGGATTTCATCGCGGCGACGCCGGGCATCTTCATGATCCACGATCAAGACCCCGGCACTAACCTGATTTCGGTGCGAGGCGTATCGACCAACCGCAACCAGTCGCCGTCTATAGCCTATATCGTCGACGGGCTGGCGCTGGCGGATAGCGAATTGTTCACGCTGCGCCCCTATGACGTGGCCCGTGTCGAAATATTGAAGGGGCCGCAAGGTGCGCTGTTCGGCCGTTCGGCGTCGGGCGGCGCGATCAATATGGTCACCAACGATCCCGGCCCGGACTGGGGCGGCGAAGCGGCGGTCGGCATCGGCAACGGCTTTACATGGACCGCCGACGGCGTGGTGAACGCGCCCCTGTCCGACCGGGTACAGCTGCGCCTGGCGGGCTCCTACCGCAACAGCGACGGCTTCATCCGCAACACGTTTCTCGACAAGAAGGTCGACGGCCAGATCAGCCGCAACCTGCGCCTCAAGGCCAAGGTCGCGCTGACCGAAACCGCGACGCTCAAGCTGCGCCTCGGCTGGGCCGATGAAGAAGGCGGCGCGGCCTATATCTCGTCGGGCAATGTCACTGGGCTCTACGGCGGGCGCTTGTCGGGCAACGCGCTGACCAATCCTTTCGGCGATTTCGAAGGGCGCGCGGACCGCCAATGGTGGGGCGCTCAGGCGACCTACGAACAGGAACTGGGCGACGCGCTGCTGCTCAGTTGGACTGGTGGCTATGACAACTATCACAAGGATTTCGTTGAGGAACTGGATTTCCGTAACGATACGCCGATCACGCTGGGCGGCCTGCCGCTGTTCCCTAATGGTATTCAACCCATATCCCAACCCGTTGATATTCAGGCATGGACCAGCGAATTACGCCTGACATCGCGCGGCGACGGGCCGCTGCGCTGGCATATGGGCGTCTTTTTCCAGCGGCTGGAGCGCGACCGCACCGACGATTTTGGACCTTTGCTGTTTGGCAGCGAAGCGCTGCGCGCGGAAACCCGGTCGAACCAGATCGGCTTATTCGGGCAGGCAAGCTATGATATCGCGCCGCAGGTCGAATTGACCGCGGCGCTGCGTTACGACCGGGATCGCCGCAAGGAAGATACGGTTGGCGTGACCAGCGCCGCCTTGGTGGCGCAGCGGGCGCGGACCTTCGACAAATGGCAGCCCAAATTGTCGCTCGCATGGCGGCCGAGCGACCAGCTGACCGCCTATGTGACCGGCGCGGTGGGCTTCAAGGCGGGCGGCTTCAATCCCCTGCCCGGCCCGGCCGATGTGTGGCAGGCGGTCTTCCCCGGCGAAACCACCAAATCGGTCGAAGCGGGCGTCAAGGCCCAGAGCGCAGATGGCGCGGTGCGGGCGTCGATCGCGGGCTTCGTCACCGATTATCGCAATTTCCAAAACACCGTGTTCCTGGGCAATTCGGTGGTGCTGTCGGTCCCCAAGGTAAAAGTGCATGGACTGGAAGCATCCGCCGATGTCGCGCTGGGCGCGGGATTCCGCGCCGATGGCGGCATCGCCTGGACCCACAGCCGCACTGGCCATTATCTAACCCCCAATCCGACCCCGGAAACGGGCGAACCCGCGATCCTCGACATGAGCGGCCAGCGCACACCCAACGCGCCCGACTGGACGCTGAACGGCGGCATAGGCTGGCAGGGCGCGGCGGGACCGGCAAAGGTCGATGCGCGGCTGAGCGTCGCCTATGTCTCCCGCGTGGACTTCGAGATCGACAATATCCTCCACTCGCCCGGCTATGCGTCGGTCGACGGGCGGATTGGGGTCAGCCACGGCGCATGGACGTTCGATGTCTGGGCGAAGAACCTGCTCGACAAGCGCTGGGCGATCTCAGCCTTTGGGCAGCAGCAATTGCCGCTGCTGCTGGGCCTTGGTCCCAATGGTCCGTTCGATAGTTTCACCATCAATGCGGGCCGCCAGTTCGGCGCCAGCGCCCGCATGACATTCTGACAGGAGGCACGGCGATGAGCTTTTGCGCGGAGATATGGGAAGATGTTGCCCCGCTGCGGCAGGCGATCCTGGCCCATCCCTTCCTGACCGAACTGGCGAACGGCACCCTGCCCCAGCCTGCGTTCCAGCATTATATCGTGCAGGACAGCCATTATCTCGCCGAATATGCCCGCGTGCTGGCGATCGCGGCGGCGCGCGCGCCAACAGCGGCAGGCCGGATGGAATTTTCCGACGGCGCCAAGGTCGCCGTGGTCGTAGAGGAAGGGCTGCATCAGGCCTTTTTCGCGCAGTTCGGCGTCAGCGCGGGAATGGCCGAAGCGATCGAACCCAGCCCGACCTGTTTGGGCTATACCAGCTATCTCGCCAGCCTGGCCGCCACGCGCAGCTATGAGGAACTGATCGCGGGCATATTGCCCTGCTTCTGGGTCTATTGGGAGGTCGGCTGCGCCATCAAGCCACGCGCCGCCAGCCCGAACCCCTATGCCCCATGGATCGAGACCTATGCCGCGCCAGCCTTTGGCGAAGCGACCGACCGGGTCCGCGCGCTGGTGGATGACGCCGCCGCAGCCGCCACACCGGCCACGCGCGATGCGATGGCGCGTGCGTTCCGCATGGCCACACGCTTTGAATGGATGTTTTGGGATTCCGCCTATCGGCAGGATGGCTGGCCGATCTGAACCTGTATCTTGGATAATCGCCGGGCCTGTGTCAGGAAGCAGGCATGACTGACATCAATCCCCTGCTCGACGCCCGGCTGCACCCCCGCTTCGCCGACATTCGCCCCGACCATGTCCTGCCCGCCGTCGAATCGGCGATCGCCACCCACCGCGCGGCGATGCGCCGATGTGCGGCGGCGCGGGGTTTTGCCGACGTATTCCTTGCCAAGGAAAGCGCCGACGCAGCCCTGTCGCGCGCATGGCAGACGGTCGGCCACCTGACCGGCGTCGCGAACAGCCCGGAATTGCGCGCCGCCCATGGCAAGGCGCAGCCGCTGATCGACACCTATTTTGCGGAAGTCGGACAGGATCGCGCGCTCTATGATGCGCTCGCCACAATCCCGACCGATGGGCTGAGCGAAGCGGAGGCGCGCGCGCTGGCGCTGACCTTGCAGGGTTTCGAGCTGTCAGGCGTGGCGCTCGATGAGCCGGACCGGACGGCCTTTGCCACCAACAGCGTGGAACAGGGACGGCTGGCCACGGAGTTCGCCAACGCCGTGATGGATGCGACCGAAGCATGGACGCTGCACATCACCGACACAGCGCGGCTTGATGGCGTGCCACAGAGCGACCGCGACGCCATGGCGCGCACCGCGCAGGCAAAGGGGCTGGACGGCTGGCTGATCGACCTGCATGCGCCATCGGTGCGGGCCATCACCGGCTTTGCGGCGGATCGCGACCTCCGCCGCACCGTCTATGAAGCCTATGGCACCCGTGCATCGGATGAGGGACCACAGGCCGGCCAGTTCGACAATGGCGAACGGATCGCGCAACTGCTGGCACTGCGGCAGGATGCGGCACGGCTGCTGGGCCATGCCGATGCGGTCGCTTTGTCGCTGTCCACCAAGATGGCGCGCAATGGAGAGGAAGTCGACGCCTTCCTGGCCGACCTGGCTCGCCGCGCCCGGCCACGTGCGGAACAGGAACTGGCCGAACTGGCCGCGTTCGCACGCGATCATTTGGGCATCGAGAGCATCGAACCGTGGGACGTCGGCTATGCGACCGAACAGATGCGCCGCGCCGTCCATGCAGTCGACGAAGCGGAAATTCGCGCCCACCTGCCGCTCGCCCGCATATTGGACGGCATGTTTGCGCTGGTAACCGACCTATATGGCGTGGAGATCCGCGCGGCGGACGGCGCGCCGGTCTGGCATCCCGATGTCCGCTATTTCACCGTGCATCGCCCCGGCGATGATGCGCCCGTCGCGGCGTTGTATTGCGATATGTTCGCGCGTGCGGCCAAGCGCGGCGGGGCGTGGATGGATGTGTGCCGCCCTCGCCTGCGTGAAGCGGACGAAAGCCAGATCCCGATCGCCTATCTGGTCTGCAATTTCGCGAGCGGCAGCGCGGGCAAGCCTGCGCATCTCACCCATAACGACATGGTCACGCTGTTCCACGAAATGGGCCATTGCCTGCATCATCTGCTGACGCAGGTGGACCTGCCCTCGGTCGGCGGCATCGCAGGTGTGGAATGGGACGCGGTGGAACTGCCCAGCCAGTTCATGGAGAATTTCGCCTGGGAACCCGCGATGCTGCGCCGGGTGTCGGCGCACGAGGATAGCGGCGCCCCGCTGGACGAGGCGACAATCGCGCGGATGCTGGCGGCGCGGCGCTTCATGGGCGCGGTGGCGCTGCTGCGGCAGGTGGAGTTCGCGCTGTTCGACCTGCGCCTGCATCGCGCAGCGGCACAGACGAACGGGCCGGATGTACAGCAGGTGCTGTCCGCCGTGCGCGCTGAAGTGGCGGTGATCCACCCGCCCGCATGGCATCGCTTCGCTCATGCCTTCAGCCATATTTTCGCGGGCGGCTATGCGGCGGGCTATTACAGCTATTTGTGGGCCGAGCGCCTATCGGCCGATGCGTTCGAGGCGTTTGCCGACGAACGGGCGGACCGCGCGGCGTTGGGCGGCCTGTTCCGTGACCATGTGCTGGCACGCGGCGGATCGCGCCCGGCGCTCGACAATTTCGTGGCGTTCCGGGGACGTGAGCCGGATTCGGCAGCGCTGTTGCGGTCGCTGGGGCTGGCGGCTTGACCATAGAGGACAGGCGCGGCTGGCTGGCGGAGGCAATCCGGCGGATCGAGGCGGACTATAACCGGTCCGCCGACACGCACCTGATCCGACTTCCGCTGCCCCGGCATCCGGGCATCACTTTGTATCTCAAAGATGAAAGCTCGCACCCGACCGGCAGCCTCAAGCACCGGCTCGCGCGGTCGCTGTTCCTCTATGCGCTGTGCAACGAATGGATCGGGCCACAGACCACCGTGATCGAAGCATCGTCGGGGTCGACCGCCGTATCCGAGGCCTATTTCGCCCGAATGCTGGGGCTGCGTTTCATCGCCGTGGTGCCAGCCTCTACCGCCGCGCCCAAGCTGGAGGCGATCCGCTTCTATGGCGGCGAAATTCACAAGGTGGACGATCCGCGCACCGTCTATGATGTGGCGCACGGGTTGGCGGCGGAAACCGGCGGCCATTATCTCGATCAGTTCACCTATGCCGAACGGGCGACCGACTGGCGCGGCAACAACAATATCGCCCAGTCCATCTTTGCCCAGATGGCGCAGGAGGAGCATCCCGTCCCGACCTGGATCGTGTGCGGCGCGGGTACAGGCGGCACGTCCGCCACAATCGGGCGCTTCATACGCTATCAGCGGCACGCGACCGGACTGTGCGTGGCAGATCCGGTCAACTCCGTGTTTCACCGCCATCATGCCGATCCGGCCATCACCACCCTGCCCGAAGGATGCGCATCGCGGATCGAAGGTATTGGCCGTCCGCGCGTCGAACCCAGCTTCATCCGCTCGATCATCGACCGGATGATCCCGGTGGAGGATGCGCAATCCATCGGCGCGATGCACGCGCTGACCGGCATATTGGGGCGACGCGTGGGTGGATCGACCGGCACCAATATCTGGGCCTGTCTCCAGATCGCCGACGAAATGGCCCACGAAGGGCGCAGCGGCAGCATCGTCACCCTTCTATGCGATAGTGGCGACCGTTATGGCGGCACCTATTACGACACGGCATGGGCGCAGGCCCATGGCATCGACTGGCAACCGGCCGCCGCGCGGATAGCGGAAGGGATGCGCCCGCTATAACGCATCCATCATCCCGGCGGGCGGGAGTAGTACCCCATCATGCCCGATGACCGGGCGTCCAACAAAACTTATATTCAGGGGAGTGCCTGCGGGACAAGGACAAGGCTTATGAGCATCCAATTGATCTGCCTCGATGCCGACGACACGCTTTGGCACAATATGCGGCACTTCAATCTCGCGGAAGATGCATTGCTGGGCATGTTGCAGCCCTTTGCCGATGCGCATGTCGCACGCGACCTGCTCAACGCCTGCGAAGCGCGCAATCTCAGATTGTATGGTTACGGCGCCAAAGGCTTTACCCTGTCGATGATCGAAACGGCGGTGGAACTGGCGGGTGACGCGCTCTCCAAATCGCTGGTGTCGGACATATTGGCAGCGGGCCGGAAATTGCTGGCGCACCCGGTCGAACTGTTCGACGACGTACAGGATACGCTGGCCGAACTCGCCGGTCAGGGGCGGCTGGTGCTGGTGACGAAGGGCGACCTGCTCCATCAGGAAAGCAAGCTGGCGGCATCCGGGCTGGGCGACCTGTTCAGCGGCATCGAAATCGTCAGCGACAAGACGCCCGCCACCTTCGCCCGCATTTTCAAACAATATGGCGTGGCGGCTGGCGAAGCGATCATGGCCGGAGATTCCATGCGATCCGACATTCGCCCCGCGCTGGAGGCGGGCGCTTGGGCCGCCTATATTCCGCAGGAAGGCGCGTGGATGCACGAACATGCACCATCCCCGTCCGATCATCGGCATTTCCGTCAATTGACCCGCCTGGCCGAACTGCCCCACTGGATCGCGGCGATCGGCGCGCGCGCATGATCGATCTCGATGCCTTCATCCGCGGCTTGCCCAAGGCCGAACTGCACCTGCATATTGAAGGCAGCCTGGAACCCGAACAGATGTTCGCGTTCGCGCGCCGCAATGGGGTCGCCATCCCCTATGCCTCGGTCGAGGATGTCCGCGCCGCCTATGCCTTTGGCAATCTTCAGGATTTCCTCGACATCTATTATGCGGGCGCCGATGTGCTGCGTACGCGGCAGGATTTTCACGACCTCGCCATGGCCTATTTCGACCGGGTCGCCGCCGATGGCGTTGTCCACGCCGAAATCATGTTCGATCCCCAGACACACACCATGCGCGGCATTCCCTTTGCCGATGTGATCGAGGGATTGTTGTCCGCCATGGCGCAGGCACAGGGGACGCACGGAATGACCAGCGCCCTCATCCTGTCTTTCCTCCGCCATCTCAGTGAGGAAGACGCCTTCGAGACGCTCGCCGCCGCCCAACCCTGGCTGGATCGGATCGCAGCGGTGGGTCTGGATTCCTCGGAAATGGGCCATCCGCCCAAAAAATTCGCGCGCGTCTTCGCCGCCGCCGCCCGGCATGGCCTGCGCCTCGTCGCACATGCTGGCGAGGAAGGGCCGCCGGATTATGTCTGGCAGGCGCTCGACCTGTTGCAGGTCGACCGCATCGACCATGGCAATCGTGCGCTGGAAGATGATGCGCTAGTGAAACGATTGGTAGATGAAGCCATGACGCTGACCGTCTGCTCGCTGTCCAACCTCAAACTCTGCGTGGTCGATACGCTGGCCGATCACCCCATCGACCACATGCTGGCACTGGGCCTGCACGCCACGATCAACTCCGACGATCCGGCCTATTTTGGTGGTTACATTGCGGAAAATTACCGCGCCATCGCCCTGGCTTGCCATCTCGACCGGCCACAATTGGCGACGCTCGCCCGCAACAGCTTCACCGGGTCATTCCTGCCAAAAGATGCGATCACGGTTCATCTCAAGCGGCTCGACGCCTGGCTCGCGGACCATAGCTGAACCGCGTCTTGTGCCGCCGTCACGCCAGACGTTCGGGAACGGAAATCGCCTCTGCCACGATCGCACCGCCGGACGCGACCGCTTCCCATGGGAAGACAAACCAGCGCTTGTCTTCGGCGCGGTCGATCGTCTGCGTCCAATATTCGACATGGGCCTTGGAACGACTGTTGTTGATGATGACTGCAAAGCGCAGATTGGCGGGGTCGCAACCATTGTCGGCCAGCAACTGCCGGATATAGACTATGGTTCCACCGCTGTCGTTGATGTCGTCGACAAAGAGCAGCCGGATGCCGGCCGCGCTTTTCGTCGCCACCTTCGCCAACAGTTCGTCTGCAAAATCATGTACTTTTGACGAATGATCGATCGAAAGCATCGGCAGGTCGAGTTGATGCGAAATATAGACGGCCGGCACCAGTCCGCCCCGGCCGATCCCGATCACAAAATCCGGCTTCCATGCTTCGCTATCAATCTTCAGCGCCACCTTCCTGACATCGGCCAGAAAGTCGTCATAGGCGATATAATGGAGCTGCGGTTCGACAGGTGTGGTCATGGCGCGCGGATCTCGTCAAAGGTCTGGCTGAAGTCATTCGCCTATCCTGCCTGCACGGCATGGGCAATGCACCTCGAACGATATAGGCGGCAAGACCCTAGCGGCAGGGCTGTTTCGTTCCGACCCATGCCACCGCATTTTCGAGCATGCGGACATAGTGTGGATCGGCATAGGTTTCGGGCCGATGCCCGATCCCCGCATAGACCATCCGCCCTTTGCCGATACAGCGGGTCCATGCGATCGGATGGTCGCCCATTATCAGGGTCTGGCCTGCCATACCCATGGGCTTATAGCTTTTTTCGTCCAGCGTCGCGATGATCGTCGCGCCCGTCGCGCGAGGGTTGGTTTTGAACGAGTACCATTCGTCGTTCATCACCCACTCGTTCGGCAATCCCTGTGCGACGGGATGCGCACCACCTTCCACCTTGACCCGCGCATCCTGAAATTGCGGATTCATGGGATGCCCGGCAAAACGCGCACCGATCAGCGTATCGCTATACCAGTCCCAAAAGCTGGCCGGATCGCCCGCTGACCCATGCACGCCAATGAAAGCGCCGCCGCCCTCGACATAATTGCGGAACGCCTTGCGTTGCGACAGGGTCAGTACGTCGCCGCTGACATTATTCCATATGACCGCGTCGAACCGCCGCAGCATGGCGGGGGTCATCACCCCTCCCTTGTCCGTGACGACCAACGCCCATCCCTTGCGCCGCGCCATCGCCTCAAATGCCGCCCGCGCCGCTTCAACCGACGGGCCATCGCGATAGCCGGTCATCTTCTCGAACAGCAACAGCCGCGGCTTGCCCTTGGGCAGGGTCAGACTGGGCCGGTCATTGTCATAGCGTGCGCAGCGTGCCGCCTTGTCCGCCACCGTCACCGGCAGGACACGCAGTGCGGCATCGGTGCTGGCCACCATGTCTGCCGCCATCTGCTTCATTCCCGCCAGTTCGCGCACTGTCAGGATCGCGGCAAATGTCGGTGCCTGCGTCGAAAAGAAGCGCGGCGGCAATGCTTTGAAAATATCAGGCGCCTGCGTTTCCAGCACACCCTTGGCCGCCGGGCTGAGCAGCAGGTCGACGAGCGGCGAGTCGATCGAAAAAGGCGTGTCGCGCAACGGGCAGTCCGTTACCGGGCGCGCCTCTGCATTAGCATGGCCCAGCGCCGTCAGGGCCAACGCGCCCGCAATCCACGCTGTCATACCCCCGACCATCCCCCTCTTATTTATGAGGTTCAGCCTATAGTGGCGAAGTGGCCGGGCAAAGCGGTTTATCCCATGGTGAGGATGACGACCGCCGCTGCATCACAGCGCCACTGCTCAGCCATGGCGCATTCGACGTATTCCGCTCCCGGGATGCGTCAATTTAGAACCTACCCGCCGGACCGAAGCATAGCCTGTAGCACAGGTCCGCCCGTGCAAATGGAGCTTAGCCATGAAACTGTCCGGCCTGTTCGCAGCAACGCTTTGTACTGGCGGCGGTCATGCAGGATTATGTCAACGATCCCGACGAGGCCCCCTGCCTAGGCTGCGGCTGACGGCACCGCAACCATCACATGGCGCAATCAGGGCATCAACATAATCATCGCGATCTACGCCCTCCCGACGACCGACAAGAAGGTCCATCATGAGGAATATCCTGCCTCGCTTTCCTTCATCCTTCCCCATCTGCCCGAATAGGCAACCTTCCGCGCCCCTAAAGTAAATCAGGAGTATTTGATGAAATTCAACATGTTGAACCTTGGCCTGACAGCCTCCGCGTTGACGCTGGCCGTGCCCGTCTTCGCCCATGGGAGCATGAACCCGCACCATGGTGGCATGGTGCAAATGTCCGGCGAAACCATGTTGGAACTGGTGTCCGGTCCCAAAGGCGTGGACGTTTACCTTAGCGAAGAGGATGAACCGGTCGCGGCTGCCGACTTCACGGCCAAGCTGACCCAGACCGTAGCGGGCAAGAAGACCGCAGTTCCCCTCAAGGCGACAGGCGTCAACAAACTGTCAGCGCCGGGCTTCAAGCCCGTTAAGGGCGCCAAGCTGGTTGTCGCGTTGATCGACAAGAGCGGCGTGAAAATCTTCGCCACCTTCCAGACCAAGTAAGGGCCAACATGCACAGCGCGACCCTTTCCCTGCTCCTACGCCCCAGGGTGCGGCGGGTCGCGCTGCTGCTTCTGGCGCTGGTCCTCGCCTGCATGAGTGCGACGCTCTGGGCGCATGGCGTGAATGAGAATGACCGGGCCTTCATCGAAGGCGCGTCAGGGGTCAACATCATCCCCTATATCTATCTGGGGGCCAAACATATGGTCACGGGCTACGACCACCTGCTGTTTCTGGCGGGCGTGGTCTTCTTCCTCTATCGACTGAAGGATATCGGCGCGTATGTGACGCTGTTCGCCATCGGTCACAGCACGACTTTGCTGCTCGGCGTGATCTTCGACATGCGCGCCAATCCGTTCATCATCGACGCGATCATCGGCCTGTCGGTGGTCTATAAGGCGATCGACAATCTGGATGGCTTCCGCACATGGTTTGGGGTGTCGCCCAATCCCAAAGCCGCCGTGCTGATCTTTGGCTTCTTCCACGGCTTCGGCCTTGCCACCAAGCTACAGGAACTGACGTTGGCAAAGGACGGCATGATCCCCAACCTGATCAGCTTCAATATCGGCGTCGAAATGGGCCAGTTCATGGCGCTGACCGTTATCCTGCTGCTGATGAACCTGTGGCGCATGAGCGACAGCTTCCGCCGCAGCGGCATCCTCGCCAATGCCGCGCTGATGACGGCCGGCTTCGTCCTCATCGGCTATCAGTTGGCCGGCTACTTCACTCAAGGGGCGTGACATGAACACACAGAGCATTGCCGCCACGTCCGCCAGCATCAAGCCTTCGGCTTCTGCGCTGGCCAAGGCCACAGGCGGCGCGGCAATAGCGGCGATCGCCATCCTGACGCTGTTCGTCCTGCCCGCCGAATATGGTATCGACCCTACCGGCGTCGGCACGGCACTGGGTCTGAACGGCATGGTTGCGAACGCAAGCAAGGACGCTGCACCCGCCACCGCAGTGCCATCGACGAAACCCACGGAACAGGTGATGCCCACCAAGGCGGACATTGCGCGATCGACAGCCTGGCGTCAGGACGAAATGACCATCACGCTGGCGCCGCACAGCGGGCAGGAAGTGAAGGCCCATATGGCCACAGGCGACAGCTTCATCTTCACATGGAAATCGAAAGACGGCCCGGTAAAGGCTGAAATGCATGGTGAAAAGAGCAATGCCACGGACGGGTCTTTTACGAACTATTGGAAAGAACTGAAAATGACCGGCGGCCAGGGTGATTTCACCGCGCCCTTCGATGGCACCCATGGTTGGTATTTCCGCAACAAGGGCGACACGCCCGTGACCGTCACCGTGAAGACCGTCGGCTTCTACGAGGATCTCTTCCTGCCCAAGGGCGGCTGAAAGACCAAGGCACGCACTTAGCTGATCGCAATCGATGCGCTGCGCGGCCTTGTGGAAATCCCTAGCAGGCACATGCGCTTAACATGCTGTTCAGGCACATGAGGTTATGAATGTGGAGGTTGGACGATCGCCAGGAGAGAAGGCAATTTGCTGAATATATTCCACAAATCCTGCCTGTTTCTCATCCTGTCTGCGGCATCCGTCGCGTCGGCCCATGCCGAAACCTACTATCTCAACTCCATCAGCGGCGATGATCGCTTCAGCGGAACGTCGCAGGCCCAACCCTGGCGGTCGATCGCGCGCATCCGGGACGTGGCGCTCCAGCCGGGCGACCGGGTGCTGCTGGCGGCGGGATCGGTATGGAAAGAGCCATTGACCATAACACGATCCGGCAAGGCCGACGCGCCGATCATGGTGGGCGTGAGCGGGATCGGCCCAAGGCCGCGTATCGACGCCGGGGGCGTTTCCCCCCATGGCGTGGCGGTCATCAACGCGGAATATGTCACCATCAGCGGCCTGGAGGTGACGAACGACAGCCCCCAGCCAGCCCAGCGTTTTGGCGTGCTGGTGTCCGCGGAAAATCGAGGCGTGACGCGCGGCATCCGCATCAGCGACATGTATATTCACGATGTGCGCGGCCTGAACGATCGCAAGGACAATGGCGGCATCGTGTTTCGCGCCACCGGCCAGCGCCGCGCCACGCGCTTCCATGACCTCATTATCGAACGCAACATCGTATGGCGGGTCGACCGATCGGGCATTGCCGGCATCAGCGACCGCGTGACCTTTCTCGACTGGTTCCCCAGCGACGATGTGATCATTCGCGACAATTATCTCGATGATATCGGCGGAGACGGTATCGTCCCGCGCGGCACGGACGGCGCGCTGATCGAACATAATATCGTCTATCGCGCAGGCAGCCGTGCGCCGGGTTACAATGCTGGCATCTGGCAATGGAGCACCGACAACAGCCTGATCCAGTTGAACGAAGCGGCCTACACACGAACCCGTTATGACGGGCAGGGCTTCGATTCCGACTTCAATTCTCGCCGGACGACGTTCCTCTATAATTATAGCCATGACAATGCGGGCGGATTTCTGCTCATTTGCTCGCCCAAGCGCAATGACAAGGATAATCTGGGCAATCGCGGGACGGTCGCGCGCTTCAACGTCAGCCGCAACGACGCGAGCCGGATATTTCAATTGTCTGGCAATGTGTCCGACGCCCTGATCGAGAAAAATGTCATCCATGTCGGCAAGGCCATGGATGTGCAGATGGTTGTGACGACCGAATGGAATGGCTGGGCACGCGATGTACGGATCACAGATAACATCTTCAAGGTTGCCGGAACGGCGCGCTATGGCAGCGAAGTTGGCCGCAATGGACCGGATTATCTGATCAATGGAGGCTTTTCACCGGCCGCATATATCCGCTTCAAGGGTAACAGCTATATCGGCCGTCATCTCGACCTGCCCGATGACGGTGTTGGTCAACCCACTACTCCTTATAGCGAACCGAATGCCGACTGGCAGGTGCCAATCTTCGATCCCGCCAAACCGGACGGTTTTGCGGATTATCTGGCACGGCATCGCAACTGGATGCTGGCGATGTTGCAACGCGAACTCGGCGCCACAGTCACCTTGAAGCAACCGCGGCGCATCTCGATTTTCGAAGCGCGCCGGTAAGGCGCTATGCCAATGCCTCAAGTCGCCGGGCGATAACGCGCAGGTCATCGACGAAGCGCCTATATTCCGCTTCCTTATTTTCAGTCACGCGAAGCAGGAAGCTGGGGTGCACCGTCACCCATGTTTCGCCGCCATCCATCGCCATCTGCGCAGTTCCGCGCACGGAAGAAACGGACAGTGCGCGCCCCATCAGCGCATGAGCGGCTGTAGCGCCCAGAGCAACCGTCAGGCTTGGCTTGATCAGCGCTCTTTCCCGATCCAGCCACCAGCGGCAATGCCGGATTTCCCCGGCATTGGGCCGGGCATGCAGGCGTGTTTTGCCTCGCTGCTCGAATTTGAAATGCTTGACCGCATTGGTGACATAAGCATGCGTGCGATCGATGCCGGCATCCGCCAGCGCCCGGTCTAAAAGCTGCCCCGCTGGCCCCACAAAAGCGCGGCCCGCCAGATCCTCCTGGTCGCCCGGCTGTTCGCCCACAAACATCAACCGCGCATCGACCGGACCTTCGCCAAAGACCGTTTGCGTGGCGCAATGATGCAGGACGCACCGCGTACAAGCGGCAGCCTCTTTCCGCAGGTCGGACCAGATAGCGTGCGTTGAAAGCCCTTCCTCCTGACCATCGGGAAGCCATTTTTGCGACTGCTCAACCATCGCGACCTCTCGATTGCGCGCGCCAGCAATCAAAGAGCCGATCAGGGCGGTTTCGGGCATGTTCGCCCAATATTTACGCGGCATTTCCTTCATCATGGCCTTCACCTTGAGGCGGGCAGGATTGAAAATGGCGGCATAATAGCGCTTCCATATGTCCTCAACCGGATCCCCCGATGGCGCGAGGGCGCGCGTGGCGCCAGGGCTTTCGCGCAACCGTGCCCCATCCCAATGGATCGACAGATCGGGCGTCAGGATAGACCAGTCCATCGTCGTGAAGCGATCGACGAAGAAGCCCGACGCAGCCCGGACGATATGATGGTCAGGCTCAAACCACGCTACGAAGCGCATGCCCTCGCCTGCACCCTCGACTTCTCGAAAGCGAACAAAGGCGTGCATCTTGTGTAAGTCCCGCCGAACCGCTTTTGCCAACGCTTCGACCCTGCGGATCAGCGGATCGGCCTTGTCGGTCAGAATGGCCGGTGTAGCGCACACCCGCAGCAATAAGCCATAGAGCAACGCGAAACGCTCTGGATCGCTATGACAAATGGCGCTGCGGGCCAGATCGATAAAAGCGCGTGGTACGGAAAGGGGCTGATACCCCGCCCTATTTGCCTGCGAGCCGCTCTGACCAAAAAGATCGCCCCCCTCACCCGCCACTCGCCACGACACCTTCTCGGGCGGAATGGCGGCGAGCGCCAAGCCCCGTGCATGGTCACGCCAGCCATCGAAATCATCCGGCGCTGCAAGGTCGAAGACATGCACGCAGTCACCCCCCGAACAATTCGAGCTGCCGGACCTTTGGCTTGACCCATGCGCTCAGGTCCGCGCGATCGCCCATGGCGACCGGCTGCCAGCCCTGTGCGCTGATGAAAGGTCGGACTTTCGCGATCGAGCTGGTCAGGCGGGCAACGTCCTCTATCCGCAACCTGCGCCAGCGCCGTGTGGACAGGATGCGATCAACCGCTCGCGTGCCGAGGCCCGGCACGCGCAACAGCATTTCGCGGGGCGCTCGATTAATATCGACCGGAAACAGTCCCCGCTGACGCAAGGCGAAAGCCAGTTTTGGGTCGATGTCCAGCGGCAACATGCCCTTTTCATCGGCCGCCTGCGCCACTTCCAGCGGCGAATAGCCATAAAAGCGGATCAACCAATCGGACTGATATAGCCGATGTTCCCGCATCAATGGCGGGCGTTGCAGCGGCAATATGGCGCTGGCGTCGGGGATGGGGGAGAAAGCGGAATAATAGACGCGGCGCAGCGCATGGCGATCATATAATGTCCCGGCGCGGGCGACGATCTGGCTGTCCGTCGCATCGTCCGCTCCGACAATCATTTGAGTCGACTGGCCCGATGGTGCAAATCGTGGCGCATGACGGTAGCGCCGCCGCGCATCCTGCCCATCCTCGATCGCAGCCTTCATGCCTGACATGGCGCGGTCGATTTGCCCGGCATCCTTTTCCGGAGCGAATTTGGCCAATCCGGCGCTTGTTGGCAATTCGACATTGATGGAAATGCGATCGGCATGGAGACCGGCCGCCTGCACCAGGGCGGGATCGGCATCGGGTATCGTCTTGAGGTGAATATAGCCCCGAAAATCATGCTCCTCGCGCAAAATACGGGCAACCTCGACGATCTGTTCCATCGTATAATCGGGCGAACGGATGATACCGGATGAGAGAAACAGGCCCTCGATATAATTGCGGCGATAGAAAGACAGCGTCAGATCTGCGACTTCCCGCGCCGTAAATCGCGCACGTCGGACATTCGAGCTGGCTCGGTTGATGCAATAATGACAGTCATATACGCAGCTATTGGTCAGCAAGATCTTGAGCAAGCTGATGCAGCGCCCGTCAGGGGCGTAGGCGTGACAAATGCCCATCCCGCCATCGGTCGACCCGATCCCCTTGCCTCCCCGGCTGTCCCGCTTGATCGCGCCCGACGACGCGCAACTGGCATCATATTTTGCCGCATCGGCCAGGATTGACAGCTTTTCAGGGATCGAGAGTTGCGCCATATGTTCTTATTATGTTCCACAATTGGCATTGTCCATAACTTCGATCAATGGGATGGCGCTGCAGGGGCGTTGTGGCCATCTAAGTGGCGGGACGTCGCACAGGACCATCAGATCTTCGCCATCGACATCAATCTTTGCTATCTGCACGTTTCAAACTATATGAAGCCGGCTGACGTTGCCTGTGACGGATATTGGCATCTTCGTGCCGCCTTTGTCTTTTTCGCGCTTTGCGTCAGCCAGGACGAGCCGCAATTGGCCCACGTCCTTGATACACGACAAAAAGGTTCGAGATTCTTATGACAGCCTACAAGGCGCCCAGTTTCCAGGAGCGCACCGCCGCAGCTTTAGTGGCGAAGGAACGCGCGCTTCAGAAACTTCGTGCAAAACCTGCCCCGACCGAAGCCGAATTGGCAGCGCGCGCCGAGCGGGAGGCCGCCCGGCAAGCCAAGGAAGCCGAAAAGCGCCAGTTGCGCGAAGAAGCGAAAATCGAGAAGCAGCGCAAAGCCGAAGAGGCAAAGGCCGCTTCCAACATCGCTCCGCCCCCACCGCCGACAGCGGAAGAATTGAAGGCCGCCCGGGACGCGCGTTACGCCGCGCGCAAGAAGCGGAAGGGCTGAACAGAGTGCGGGAGATCATGCCATCAGCGGCATTTTCTCCCCGAAACTCCCCACCGACTGCGCGTGATCGCCAGGCGATCAATCGCGCATTCAAGGGTTAGGCGGCCGATAGAACGCCTGCGTAAGCCGAATCCTCCAATGCCTTTCCAGCGCCCATCGCCACACAAATAAGCGCGTCGTCTGCCACCTTCACGGGCAAGCCGGTGGCGTCCGCCAGCGCTTCGTCGAACCGGCTGAGTAAGGCGCCACCACCGGTCAATGTGATGCCTTCATCGATGATGTCGGCCGACAATTCCGGCGCGGTCTGTTCGAGCGCCGACATCACCGCAGCCTTGATCTGCCCCACAGCTTCACTCAGCGCATCGGCGATCTCCGCTTCGCTGATGCCGATCTCCGCTGGCCGACCGTTGACCAGATCCCGGCCCTTGACGCGCAGAAGCCGTCCCTCACCATCGGGCGGAGTGGCGGCGCCTATGGCATGTTTGACCCGCTCGGCGGTGGCCTCCCCGATCATCAGATTATGGTGACGTCGGATATGCGAGGCGATCGCGTCGTCCAGCTTGTCGCCACCCACTCGCACCGAATTGCTGTAAGCAATGCCTTGCAACGACAGGACGGCAACCTCTGTCGTCCCCCCGCCAATATCGACGATCATCGCGCCACGCGGCTCCGTAACAGGAAGGCCGGCACCGATCGCGGCGGCCATCGGCTCCTCGATCAACTGCACATTGGATGCCCCGGCATTCATCGCCGCTACTCTCAGCGCCCGACGTTCGACCATGGTCGATCCCGTCGGCACGCAGATCACGACTTCGTGCCTGCGGTTGAACCAGCCCGTGCCCCCAATCGCCTTGGCCATGAAATGCTTGATCATCTGTTCGGCGACATCGATGTCGGCGATGACCCCGTCGCGCAACGGACGAATGGCCTGAATGTTTGCTGGCGTCTTGCCCATCATGAGCTTGGCCTCGTTACCGACAACCTTGACCCGCCGGACCCCCTTGATCGTCTCGATCGCGATGACCGACGGCTCATTCAGCACGATCCCTCGATCGCGAACATGGACAACGGTATTCACGGTGCCAAGGTCGATAGCCATGTCGTGGATGGAAGAACCGAACAGTCTCGATATTTTCATTGGGGTCCTGAAACCAAGTGTGAGGCGACTCTGCCGCCCGGGTGCATAGCACAACCCGCATTCTGCAGGGCCTTCCGCTTCCCGTCGCCAGCGTCAATGCGCGCTCGCCAGTCCGCCCCGTGCCCGCGTTCGTCGGAGTGTGACGGAACGTTACGAATAGCGCTTATCGCGTGGCATATTCCTTGAGCCGACGCAGGTCACGGGTGATCCATTTGCTATCCTGTGCGAAAATCTCATCGGTCATTTCCGGCTGTCGGAACAGCGTCAGCATGACTTCTGCGCCTTCGCCATTGCGAATGACGCGCATGGGAACATGGATTTCCTTGCCACCACCGATATCGACGACATGATCCATCACGCCATAGGCGTTGTGGGGCGTGAAGCGGATCGTAACAGGTCCGTCAGCGCCGTCCGCCAGCCAATGATCCCCCTCTTGCCGCAGATGGGATTCCGTTAGCCCGGACGCCCAGAGCGGGAAGATCTCAGGGCGCCAGATCGCTTCATACAGCGCTTGCCATTCTCGACCGATCGAGACGCTATAAGTCCTAGAAAGAAGCATGAGGCTCGGCTATCCTTTTGATTGGGCAAGCGATGCGTCACTCGCTTGGGCCATATCCCTTACATCAGCTTGCCATAAATCACAGCAGTTGCTTCTTTCGGTCAGGCGTCGTTGCAGGCGGACCATGTCTCAGCCCGCCGATGCATTGTTTACCGGCAGGCGGACCTGGAATGTGCTTCCCTGGCCTGGCATGCTGCCAATAAGAGAAATGGCCCCGTCATGCAGTTCGACCAGTTGCCTGACGAGTGCAAGCCCGATGCCCAGGCCATCCTGGACCTTGCCCGAAGAGCTGTTCACCTGCGTAAACAAATCGAAAATTTTGGCCTGCATGTCGACCGGAATACCCACCCCCGTGTCAGCAACCTCAATTTCCACCCAATCGTCGATACATCTGGCGGATAGCCGAACCTCGCCGCCCGGCGGGGTATATTTCGCGGCATTGTTGAGCAGATTGCTCACGATCTGGGCGATCCGCGCGTAGTCCGCCTGCAGCCAGATCGGCTCAGGCTGGATGTCGAGTACGAGCTGATGGCTTGACGCTTCGATATGGATCTGGCTGGCCTCCACGGCAAAATCGAGCACCTCCTGGAGAGAAATCCTCTCTTTTCTCAGGGAAATTTTTCCCTGATCGATGCGCGCAATGTCGAGCAGATCCTCGATCAGTCGGTATAGATGGCGGACATGCCGGTCCATCCGTCCGCGAATATCCCGCGCGGCCTCTGTGCCCTCGCGCCGTTCCAGCAAGTGCAGGCCAGCGCCCAGCGCCATGATCGGGTTGCGCAATTCATGCCCCAGAATCGCCAGAAATTCATTCTTGTGACGATCCGCCGCCTGGAGAGCGATGGCCAGCACAGCCAATTCGTCCCGTTGCGCTACGACCTGCCGTCGCTGTGCGTAGAGATCGAAAAAGATATCGGCCTTGGACCGCAATATGTCAGCCTCGATGGGCTTCTGGATGAAATCCACCGCTCCGGCTTCATATCCCCTGAACCGGCGTTGCAGGTCGGCGCTGCCCGCCGTCAGGAAAATGATCGGGATATGGCCAGTCCGCTCATTGCCCCGCATGAACTCGGCAAGCTCAAACCCGTCCATGCCCGGCATCTGAACATCAAGCAGGGCCAGGGCGACATCATGCACAAGCAGCAGCTCCAGCGCCTCCTCGCCCGATCGCGCCTTCAAACAGACCAGGCCATCACGTTGCAACAGCGCCTCCAGCGCCAGCAGATTTTCATCAAGGTCATCGACCAACAGGCATTTGATGGGTTCTGTCACGCTCGTCATGTCGTCGCCATTTTGGAAAGGGTGAATATAATATCGTCCAGGGTCATCGGGCGTGCGGACGGGCAGGCCGCAAGGGCCGCCGCCGGCATGGTCGGCACCTGCGCTACCGTTGGATCCTCCACGATCGCCATGCCTCCGCCGTCGGCGACTGCCCGCAGGCCCACCGCGCCATCATGATTGGCACCGGTCAGGACGATTCCCACCAGCGCGGGGCCATAGGCATCGGCCGCTGTTTCCAACAGCACGTCGATCGCTGGCCGGCTATGATTCACCGCTTCGTCCAACGACAGGGCAAACGAACCATCGGCCTCCACCAGGAGATGATAGTCCGATGGCGCGAAGTAGATAGTCCCGCCGATGATCCGTTCCTTGTCTTCGGCCTCCTTGACCGGCAGCACGCACTTGGTCTGAAACAGTGACACGAGCGCATTACGGCGATCGGGCGGCACATGCACGACGATCAGCACAGGGAGAGGATAACCCTCCGGCAGGGCGGGCAAGATCTTCAACAGCGCCTGCACCGCACCCGCCGATGCGCCGATCGCGATCGCCTTGATGGGCTGGTCCGTCATGAATCCTGCCTCTGATAGATTTTTTCTTCGCGGACGAAGTCCGAGAAGGACGGGGCATGCTGGGAAAAACGCAAGCTTTCCTTCGATCCCAGGCCCAGAAACCCTTTCCGCGCGAGAGAATCGCGAAACAGGCCGAGCGCCCTATCCTGTAAATCGCGATCGAAATAGATGAGAACGTTACGGCACGAAATCAGGTGCATTTCGCCAAAGGCCGCATCGGTGACCAAGCTATGATCCGAAAAGACGACCCGCGATCTTAGGCTCTTGTCGAATACCGCCCGACCATAATCCGCCGTATAATAATCCGAAAGCGACGAGCGAGCGCCGGATCTCTGGTGACTTTCGGTGAACTTCCTGATCTGATCGAGCGGATAGACCCCTGCTTCTGCTGCCCGCAACGCATCAGGATTGATGTCGGTGGCGTAGAATATCGTCCGCTGCTCCAGCCCTTCCTCGCGAAACAGGATGGCGAGCGAATACAGCTCCTCCCCGTTGCTGCATCCCGCGACCCATATTTTGAGCGAGGGATAGGTGCGCAGATGCGGGATCACCTTTTCCCGTAGCGCCCTGAAATAATCGGGATCGCGGAACATCTCGCTCACCTGCACGGTCAGATAGTTCAGCAGGCGCGGCAAGGTGGAGGGATCGTGCAACAGCCCTTCCTGCATGGCCGAAAAGCTGGCGAAACCCAGTTGCCCGCGCGCCTGAATCAGCCGCCGCTTGATGGATGCGCGGGCATAATGGCGGAAATCATAATGATAACGCTGATACAGCGCCTCCAGCAAAAGCTGGATTTCAATATCCTCGACCCCGTGTTGCTTGATGTCGTCCTGCATTATCGCGGCATCCATACGCGCACGAGCGAGAGCAGTTTGTCGACGTCGATAGGCTTGGCCATATAGTCATTGGCGCCCGCTTCCAGACAGCGCTGCTGGTCGTCGGGCATGGCCTTGGCGGTCAGCATCAGGATTGGCAGCGCCGTCCAGCGCGGATCGCTGCGGATTTCGCGCGTAGCGGCCATCCCGTCCTTCACCGGCATCATCACGTCCATCAACACCAGATCGATGGTGCGGGCAGGATCGTCCCCTGCCGCCACCAGCGCATCGATCGCTTCCTGTCCATTGCGTGCAATCTGGACCATCGCGCCGCGCGGTTCCAGCACGCTGGTCAACGAATAGACGTTGCGGACATCATCTTCGACGATGAGGATGCGTCGGCCCTCCAGCGCGGCATCGCGATGGCGCGCCTTCTGGATCATCTTGCGCTGTTCAGGCGGCAATTCCGACACGACCTGGTGCAGGAACAGGGAAACCTCGTCCAGCAACCGCTCTGGCGATTTGGCCCCTTTGATGATGATCGAACTGGAATAGCGCCGCAGCCGCTGTTCGTCGTCGGGCGACAGATCATGGCCGGTATAGACAATAACCGGCGGGAACCCATGGTCCCCCTCCGCACTCAATGTTTCCAATAGCGAGAAACCCGATGTGTCCGGCAACGACAGGTCCAGCACCATGCAGTCGAACGTCTGTTGGCGCAGCTGTTCCAGGCATTCGGCCGCCGTACCCACACCGACCGTCTCGACATCCTCCGACAGCAGCAGCTTGCCCACCGCATCCCGCTGCACCGGATCGTCCTCGACGATCAGCACGCGACGCATACGGGTCGCAAGTTTGGCGGTGAGGCTTTCCAGCACTTGCGTCAGCTGTTCATGCTTCACCGGCTTGACCAGATAGCCGACCGCACCGAGCGACAGGGCGGCCTGACTATGGTCTGCGGCCGAGATAACGTGAATGGGGATATGGCGCGTCGCCTCGTCATGCTTCAGCCGGTCGAGCACAGTCAGGCCCGATTGGTCCGGCAAACCCAGGTCGAGAACGACGGCGCTCGGCATGAACTCCTTCGCCAGCCGAACGGCCTCCTCAGCGGTCCCCGCGACGATGCACTGAAACCCCATATCGCGGGACAGGTCGCACACGACCGACGCGAACACCTCGTCATCTTCGATGACCAGCAGCAGGCGGCGGCCTTCCGCCAACGAACCGCGATCATCCTCTATGGTCCATTGCGACGGCGTAGGCATGCTCTTGGGCGGCGCGGGGGCAATCATAGTGGCGGGGGCTGTCGCCATCGCCGCAACGGAGGATGGCTGCCGGATTTCGGGGGAAGCGACATTGGCCGGATCATAGGCGACCGGCACGACCAGCGTGAAACTGCTGCCCTTGCCCTGCTCGCTCGACAGGCTGATCCGACCGCCGAGCAGACGGGCCAGCTCGCGCGAGATCGACAGCCCAAGGCCGGTTCCGCCATAACGGCGGCTGATGGTGCCATCCGCCTGGTGGAAGGCTTCGAAGATATGCCCCTGCTGCTCGGACGACATACCGATACCCGTGTCGGTTACGGCGAACGCCAGCCTTTCTCCCTCGACATACGAAACATCGATCTGCACGCTGCCGCGCTCGGTGAACTTGAAGGCGTTGGACAGAAGGTTTTTGAGGATCTGTTCGATCCGCATCCGGTCGGTCTCGATCACGCGAGGGCAATCTTGCGCAACCATGATGTCGAACGCCAGTCCTCGGTCGTCCGCGAGGGGCTGGAACAACTGGCGGAGATCACCGACGAGCCGCTGCACGGCGACAGGTTCGGGCTGAATCTGGATATGCCCGGCCTCGATCTTCGACAGGTCGAGAATATCGTTGATCAGCGTCAGCAGATCATTGCCAGAGGATTCGATCGTCCTGGCAAATTTGATCTGGTCATGGGACAGGTTCCCGTCAGGATTGTCCCCCAGCAGCTTGGACAGGATCAACAGCGAATTCAGTGGCGTACGCAGTTCATGCGACATATTGGCGAGGAAGTCCGACTTATACTGGCTGGCTTGTTCCAATTCCCGCGCCTTGACCTGCAAGGCGCCTCCGGCGCGCTCCAGTTCGTCACGCTGGCCTTCCAGCGTCTGGGCCTGTTCCTCCAGCTGGCTGTTGGTCTGCTCCAGCTCGACTTGCTGTTGCTCCAGCCGAACCTGCGATTCCTTGAGCGCACGGCCCTGCTCTTCCAGTTCCTCGTTGGAAACCCGCAATTCCTCGCTTTGCGCCTGCAACTCTCCAGCCTGCCGTTGAGTTTCCTCCAGCGCATCCTGAAGCCTTGCGCGGAAGCGTGCAGACCGCAGCGCAATGCCGATTGATGGCGACACCTGATCCAGCAGATCGAGGATGTCCTGATCGACGCGATCGAAAAAGCCCAGTTCGATGACCGCATTGACGATTTCATCGGCTTTCGCCGACACGATGACGAGATGACGAGGCCTATCCCGCCCCATGGCCGATCCGATCGTCAAATAGCCATCAGGCACATCATTCAGGACCATGGCACGGCCTTCGGCGGCCACCTGGCCCAACAGTCCTTCCTTCACGCTGAAACTCGTGGGCACATCGGCGTCGGACGGCACGCCGAGCGTGGCCGCTCGCTTGAACAGCCCGCCTTCGCCCTTGAACAGCACCCCTCCACGAGATCCTGTGTGCGATGCCAGGAAAGCCAATATAGCTTCGGCCAGTTCCTCGACGGTCCTGTCGCCGCGCATCGCCTGGGTAAGGCCAAGCTCTCCCTGCTGTAGCCATTGCTGCCGCACGCGGGCACGGTTATTTCGTTGCACCAGAATGAATATGGCGATGGTCAGGGCCACACCCAACAGGCTGGAGACCACCCCGCTAGTGATCGCCGCTCCCGAAGCTGCCGCCATGTCGTCCATGCGAAGCGCACGAAGACGCATCTCTTCCTGAGCCATCCCATTGAGCTCCGACCGGATGGCGTCCATCTCTATCTTGCCGCGATTGGTCGTCACCAGTGCAAGCGCCGCATCGAACCCTTTGGTACGGCGCACGTCGATCGTTTCGCGAAGCTCCGCCAGCTTGGCGTCGACATGTCGTTTGAGCGCGACAAGATTGGTTTGCTGGGTCGGATTATCCAGGGTGAGCGACTCAACCGTCTTGAGGTGCGACGTCAGGCGCGCGACCGCGCTGGCATAGGGTTCGAGATAGCCTGCGCTGCCAGTCAACAGATAGCCGCGCTGGCCGGTTTCGGCATCCTGCGCTGTCGAAAGCAGGTCATCCAGCGCGATGAGGACGGCATGGGTATGCCGAATGGCTTCTTCACTTGTCCGCAGGCTCTTGATGTTCAGATAAGCGATCGACCCGCTGATCAGGAAAAAAGCCAGGCCAAGGGTCAATCCCAACGACGACCACAAGGTCGCGCGTGAGCGGACGCGCTCTGCCAAATCTGTCTTTTCCAATGCCATGGGAATCCCGCGTGAAAAACAATGCAGCACCCGCCTAGCGGCTAAGATGAGCCGGATGCAAGGATGACCATGATCGGGCATGAGAGCCCTGATCTGCATCAACCGATGCCCAAAATATGCCGCGTGGGGTAACTTGATCGCAGGAAGTCGGGATTGAGCGGCACCCGATGCCCATGCGGGACGTGATTTCCGCTGGCCGGATTACATCCTGCAATCTTGCAAAATCGATCGGCTCCCGCCATCTCCCTCCTGATTCAATGTTTCACTGGAAATAGCATCATGACGACAGATACCGCCGCAGCCCCCGAAACCCACGCCTTCGAAGCCGACGTTTCAAAGCTGCTGCACATGATGGTGCATTCGGTCTATTCCGACCGCGACGTATTCCTGCGCGAACTGATTTCCAACGCCGCCGACGCCTGCGAGAAGCTGCGTTATGAAGCGATCGCCACGCCATCGCTGCTGGGCGACGATCCGCAGCCCCGAATCAGCATCATTCTCGACGCAGATCAGGGCCGTCTGACGATCGAGGATAACGGCATCGGCATGACCGCCGCCGATATGGGCGAGACACTGGGCACCATTGCACGCTCGGGTACCAAAGCGTTCATGGAAAGGCTCGCGGCCGAAGCAGGCAAGGAAGGGTCGCAGTTGATCGGCCAGTTCGGTGTCGGCTTCTATTCCGCCTTCATGGTGGCGAACCAGGTCGAGGTCTTCTCGCGTCGCGCAGGCACCGAGGCGGCAGCGAGTTGGACATCGGACGGGCTTGGCACCTACACGATCGCGGCGGTCGACCTGAGCGACGCGCCCGCGCGGGGAACGCGCGTCGTCATGCATCTCATGGACGACGCCAAATCCTATGCCGAACGCTTTACCGTCGAACGCATCGTCAAGGCGCAATCGGGCCACGTTCCCGTGCCGATCACGCTGTTCGAAAAGCCGGATGCGGACGGCGTCGACATTGCCGACGGCGCCGCGCTGTGGCTCAAACCCCGATCGGAAATCAGCGAAGAGGATTATGCCGACTTCTATCGCAGCGTCGCTGGGCAATATGACCAGCCCGCCCACACGATCCACTACCGGGCCGAAGGGCGGTATGAATATTCGGTCCTGACCTTCATCCCCGAAACCAAGCCGTTTGACCTGTTCGACCCGGACCGCAAGGGGCACATCAAGCTCTATGTACGCCGCGTATTCATCACCGACGAGGCGCAGATTTTGCCGCGCTATCTGCGTTTCGTGCGTGGCCTGGTGGACTCGTCCGATCTGCCGCTCAACATGTCACGGGAGATGATTCAGGACAGCCCCGTGCTGGCCGCCATCCAGAAGGGCGTAACCGGTCGCCTCCTCACGGAGTTGCAAAAGCTCTCCGACGGCGATGCCGAAGCCTATATCCGTATCTGGGAGAATTTCGGGTCCGTCCTGAAAGAAGGCCTGTACGAGGATTTCGAGCGCCGCGAGACGCTGCTCGGGCTTGCGCGCTTCAAGAGCACCACATCGCAGAATGGCTGGCGCTCGCTCAAGGACTATGTCGCGGACTTGAAGGACAATCAGACCGCCATCTATTACGCGACCGGCAGCGACTTGGATCGGCTTGCCACCTCCCCCCAGATCGAAGGCTTCCGCGCGCGCGGGATCGAGGTGCTGTTGTTGCCCGATCAGGTCGACAATTTCTGGACCACGGTCGGCGTCGATTATGAAGGCAAGCCCTTCAAGTCGGTGACACAGGGTGGCGCTGACCTGAGCCTCATACCGCTGGCAGAAGGGATCGAAAAGCCGACCCAGCCCGAAACGGAGGCCGTGGACAGCTTCCTGACCTTCGCGAGGGAGACGTTGGCAGGCGCTGTTTCCGATGTACGGGCCTCAGAACGGCTGACCACCAGCGCCGTATGCCTCGTTGCACCGGAAAGCGGCATGGACCGGCAACTGGAAAAGCTGCTCGCCAGCGCAGGTCAGCTTCCGCAGGCAGCCCTGCCCGTACTGGAGATCAATTCCGGGCACGAACTGATTCAGGCGCTGGCGGCTGCCGATGACGCTGACGGACTGAAATCCGATCTGGCGCATCTGTTGCTGGATCAGGCACGCATCGCCGATGGAGAACAGCCCACCGACGCGCGCGCCTTTACCGAACGGCTCGACAGGCTGATGAGGCGATCCGTATCTTAACGGATAAGGAGCGGGATATGCCTGGCTCCATGACGTATCGCCATATCGGAATAGTCGGCACCGGGCGAGTGGCATGCGCAATCGGGCATGCACTCGCCGGGCATTCCGCCGAACCTGTCGGCATTTGGGGACGGAACCCAGCAAGATGCCAAGATGCTGTGATATCCATCGGCCGCGCACACGCAGCGGCGGGATTGGCGGATATCGCGGCGAATTGCGATTTGATCATTCTGGCCGTTTCGGACGACGCGCTCGAAAATGTCACCGCTGAACTGGCGGCGGCCGCGACCGGCATCCCATCCTCTTTCGTCTTTCACGTCAGCGGGCGCAGCGGTGTCGCCATATTGGAGCCACTGCGCGCCGCTGGCTTCACAACTGCGGCGATCCATCCTGCCATGACTTTTACGGGCGACCCGACGAAAGAGGTTCGGCACATGGTCGATGCCCGGTTCGCCGTGACTGGATCGACCGATCAGGCAAATGCACAGGCCTGCGCCATCGTGACATTGTTGGGCGGTATTCCGGTCGAAATCAGCGAAGATCGTCGCGCACTTTACCACGCCGCTCTTTGTCACGCCGCCAATCATCTGGTCACGTTGATCGCCAGTTCATGCCGCGCGCTGGCAAGCGCAGGCGCTAACGAACCTGCCGCGCTGCTGGCGCCGTTGGTGCGGGCGGCGCTGGATAATAGTCTGGATCGCGGCATGGCAGCTCTCTCCGGCCCGCTGCTCCGGGGAGATAATGAGACGGTCGCCACACATCTCACCGCCCTGGAACAGGATTGCCCGGATCTCTTGCCCGCCTATCGCGCTATGGCGCTCGCAACGCTCGACGAACTGGGGCGCGTCCGTGAGCCAACCTCGGAACATGCGCTGCGTACGACGCTTGCGTGACCACAAAACGTCGGCATCGGTTAGCGGCGCGCCCGTCGCGCAATCGCGTGTAATTCCGCTTTGGTCAGAAGGATGTCCAGATCGTCCCGACTGATATCGAAACTGTCCGGCAAGTCCGCCAAAGCGCTGTCGATATCTTCCGTAAGGATGCCCGCCGCCACATGCGCCGCTTCCAGATCAGCGGGCTTGATGGATGGGCGGTGTGGGTAGGAATGGCCAGAGCAGCGATGAAAGACCATGGCCAGCAAGGCGATGGCGATTGAGTTTATGCCAACGGGGATAAAAGCGAAGGCATAGCCTGCGGCATGAATCGCCGGGCCACCGATCACGGCCGTCAGCGCCGCCGCGCCGCCCGGCGGATGCAAGCACCGCAGCAGATACATCACCAGTATCGCAGCGCCTACGGCGACGCCCGCTGCGCAGGCAACGTCCGGGATCAGCCGCGCGCAGGCCACTCCCACCAGCGTGGAAATGATGTTCCCGCCGACGACAGGCCATGGTTGCGCGAGCGGACTGGCCGGAACGGCGAAGACCAAAACTGCTGACGCGCCAATCGGCGCGACGATGAGCGGCAAGGCGCTGACCGCAACCGGAAACCGGGCACAGATCAGTACGGTCAATCCAATTCCTATCGCCGCACCGACACAGGCCAACAAGCGATCAAACATAACCGTGCCGGGAAATAGCGGCCTGAAAGGGCGCCATTTTATAGTCATGATCTGCTAGTCCCATCGCCATTCTGCCGTTCGGTCTGTCGCTTCCACTGCGCCGAAACGCTAGCCAGCTTTTCATGTGGCGCGCGAAGTCCAGATATCAGATGCCGTGTGGAGCGGGTGGCGAGAACCTCAATAGCGTCAAGTCAGGCCGTAACCCAATCCTTGCGTAGCGCCTTTCCGCCGAGCGCCATGAACAAGCCTGCCAGCAGGTAAAAGCCCAGTGCCGCGACGATGGCATAGCGCAGGGCCTCCACCCCGTAGGTCGGGGTCAATGCGTCCGACAGAGCGCCGACACTCCATGAACCCAGGCCCAGGCCCACCAGATTGTTGATGAGCAGGAAACTCGCGGCCGCACTGGCCCGCATATGGGCAGGGACGAGATGCTGAACGGCGGTCAGCACCGGGCCGAGCCAGACATAGACCAAAGCTTGAGGAATCAGGAACAGGGCGAAGGCGAAGGTCACGCTGCTGGACATTACGCCGACCACGAAAAGCGGCATGCCCACCACATAGCTGACTGCTGGCACCCACGCATAAT
>JAECRT010000068.1 GCA_016000085.1 Sphingomonadaceae bacterium | reverse complement strand
CCACTGTGCTAATCCGGCGCGCCCTGGGGCGACACGCCCTTACTATCAGATGACGCCGAACGTCCAGCCCTCCGTTGCGGCAATTTGCACGCTAAGGCCAGGTGGAGACCAGAGGCGGGCGTCATCGGCGACTTTGCGCAGCCATGCGGTCGTCAAAATGGCGTCGGTGGCATGGTCGCTATAGCGCGGCAGGGGAGAATGCGGATCGGCTCCCAAGGCCGCCAGCGCCGAATCGAGCGCTGCCCCGTCGCGCATCTTCGATCGCCCCTTGGGCAAAAGCGCAGCCCGCGCGGCGAGCGAGGTATAGATTTCGACGATCAGCGGCCCTTCGTCCGGTATCGGATCGAATGGCCATACCGGCACCATCCCCCGCAATTGGTGCAGGGTACGCATGCCGGTCAGGCTGGATTTACCAACCTGTGCCGCGCCGACCAGATTGAAACAGCTATAGGGTGACAGGCCCATCGCCGCCTGCCCCTCCTCACAACGGCGTAACCGGCCCCGACCGCTGGGGAATAGATCGCCGCAATTGCCGTGCTGGCGGAAATGCCGTTTCACCTCGCAATGGGTCAGCACGTTCCTGACCGAAAGATGATCGTCGGCGGAAGCGAGTTGATCGACCAGCGCCCACAGGGCGGTGGCCTCACCGGGCGATTGCGCCCAGCCGGGGAAATAGCTGCCCCGGTCGAGGAAGGGCAAGGCGGGGGACAGATCCATGCCAATCAACAGGCGGGTTCGGGCTAGCGCATGGTCGCGCATCCAGTCGGTCAGCCCCTGTCGGCTCCATCCGCCTGTCGGCGCGAGCAGCGTCGGCGCGTGGGTGCCGCGTTCCGCACAGGCCAGCGCCAGCCCCTTGGGCCGGGCGACCGCTTCGCCCGACCAGTCGATCACCGCGAACTGATCGAACGGCTTCATCCCTTTTGCCGTTCGCTCCGCAGCCGGTCCCAATGGGCGATGCGCTCAGCGATGCGAGCTTCGAAACCGCGATCGGTCGGCGCGTAAAAAATTTGCGGGTCCATCTCTTCGGGCCAGTAGTTGGCGCCCGAAAAGCCGTCGGCGGTATCGGGATCATATTGATAGCCCTTGCCATAGCCGACCTGCTTCATCAGCTTGGTGGGGGCGTTCAGGATATTTTGCGGCGGCATCAGCGACCCGGTGTCGCGCGCCGTCCTGAACGCGTCTTTCATCGCCGCATAGGCCGCGTTGGATTTGGGCGCGGTTGCGCAATAGAGACAGGCTTGCACGATGGCGATCTCGCCTTCGGGACTGCCTAGGAAATCATATGCCTCCTTGGCCGCGAGACATTGGACCAACGCCTGCGGGTCGGCCAGGCCGATATCTTCCGCAGCAAAACGGACAAGTCGGCGCAACAGATAGAGCGGTTGCTCCCCCGCCGTCAGCATCCGCGCGAGATAATAGAGCGCCGCCTGCGGATCGGACCCGCGCAATGATTTATGCAGGGCGGAGATCAGATTATAATGCCCCTCCCGATCCTTGTCATACACCGCGACGCGGCGGTGCAGCAGGGCTGACAGGCCCGCCGGGTCGAGCGGCTGGGGTAGGGCGATCGAATATAGGGTTTCGACCTGGTTGAGCAGGAAGCGTCCGTCGCCATCGGCGCTTGCCACCAGCGCTTCGCGCGCGGCAGCGTCCAGCGGCAGCGGGCGTCCGGTCAGCATTTCTCCCCGGTCCAGCAACTGTTCCAGCGCGCCTGCGTCCAGCCGCCGGAGGATCAGCACCTGCGCGCGGGACAGAAGCGCCGCGTTCAGCTCGAAGCTGGGATTTTCCGTGGTCGCCCCGACCAGCGTCACCGTCCCGTCCTCGACAAAGGGCAGGAAGCTGTCCTGCTGCGCGCGATTGAAGCGATGGATCTCGTCGACGAAGAGCAAGGTCTTGTCGCCGCGTCGTCCATGGTCGCGCGCGGCGGCAAACACTTTCTTGAGGTCGGCGACTCCGGAGAAAACCGCCGAGATCGGCTCGAACCGCATCCCCACGGCATCTGCAAGCAGGCGCGCGATCGTCGTCTTGCCGGTGCCCGGTGGTCCCCACAATATGATCGACGACAGGCGGCCGGCCGCCACCATGCGGCCAATCGCGCCTTCAGGCCCGGTCAGATGTTCCTGCCCAACAACCTGCTCCAGCGTGCGCGGGCGCAGCCGGTCGGCCAGTGGGGCAGTGTCCGCCATGTCATCGGCAGCGGGCAGGTCGTCGGGCGCGAATAGATCGGTCATCGACGGTGATATAGGATGGACAGGGCGTTCAGGGAACCGGGCTGGCGCGCAACACCATGCCCTGCGCGCGCTGGCGAATGACGCGCAGATAGGTATCGACCAGCGCCTGATTGACATGATCCCAGCCATTGCGTTCCGCGCGCGCCTGGGCGGCCCGACCGGCCGTGTCGCGCGCCGCGCTGTTCTCGCAATAATATTGCAGCGCATCGGCAAAATCACCGATCGCGCCGGGCCGAATCAGCCGGCCGGTGATGCCTTCGGTAACCAGGCTTTCGCTGCCGGTCGCTCGCGCCGCTACGGTCGGCAGGCCGCATGCCATCGCCTCCAGCGTCACATTGCCGAAGGTTTCGGTGACGGAAGGATTGAACAGCACATCCATGCTGGCCACTGCACGGCCCAGGTCCGGTCCGGCCTGAAATCCGGTAAAGACCGCATTGGGCAGGCGGTTCTGAAACCATTCGCGCGCCGGACCTTCACCCACCACCAGCACCTTATGCTGGACCTGTCGTGCGACAAGCTGGTCGATCGCGTCGGAAAAGACGTCCAGCCCCTTTTCCATCACCAATCGCCCGACAAATCCGATCGCGGGCGCATCGTCGCCGATCCCGATCGCGCGGCGCCAGTCCAGGTCACGGCGGCCGGGGTTGAAAATTTCCCGGTCGATCCCACGGGTCCAGATACCGACATCATAGCTCATCCGCTGTTCGCGCAGCAGTTGCGCCATCGATTCGGATGGCGCGACGATGGCATCGCAGCGGCGATAAAAGCGCCGCAGCATGGACAGGATCAGCGGTTCCAGAAAAGCCAGGCCGTAATAGCGCGGATAGGTTTCGAAGCGAGTGTGGACCGATGCCACCGCTGGCAGCCCGTTCGCCCGCGCCCAGCTGACGGCGCGATGCCCCAAGGGGTCAGGGCTGGCGACATGGACGAGATTGGGGCGGAACCGCTTGAGATCGCGGCGAACATGCGCCGACATCCGGTACGGCACGCGATATTCCTTGCGCCCCGGCACGGGGAAGGATGGCGTGCTCACCAGGTCGCCGGCAGGCTCGAAAGCGGGCGAATCGGTGGTGGGCGAATAGACGCGAACCTCCGCCCCTTGTCGCAGCAAATAGCCAACGAAGCGATTGAGCGCCTGGTTCGCGCCATCGCGCACATAATTATAGTTGCCGCTGAACAGGGCGATACGAAGGCCGGTTGCATCCATCGCCGCCCCTTAGCCCAGAAGAAGCGAAAACCCAAGGGAACCGGTTAAGCCGTTGGGAATTATGCTCTTCGCAGGCATCGGATACCGGCCGACGCGGCTGCGCCAAGAAAGAGAGGATGCCCCGATGACCAAGACTTTTCACAACGGATCGCGGGTCAGGTGGAACTGGGGGCAGGGTGTCGGCCGGGGACATGTCGCGGAACGATTTGATCGTCCCGTCGAACGCACGATCGAGGGTGCGCTGGTGCGCCGCAACGGATCGCCGCACAATCCGGCCTATCTCATTCAAACCGACAATGGCGCCAAGGTGCTCAAGCTGGCGTCGGAAATCAGCGCGTGATAACGCCGCTGTGCGCTGACTGGCCATCGCGCCGGTCGTGCGACTATGGCATGGAAAGCCATGGACAGCGATTTCCTGACTATCGACGCGCTGCTGGTCGGCATGCCCGTTCCCTTTCGCGGCAACGAATATAGCGCCATCGCCAAACGCCCCGTGCAGGGGCCTGTACGGATAGGATGGGATGGTTTCGCGGGCAATGACGTCGCCGATCGCATTCATCATGGCGGTTGGGACAAGGCGATCCATCTCTATCCATGGGATCATTATGGCTGGTGGCGGGAACGCAAGCCCGGCCATGCCCTGCTCGATGCGCCCGGCGCCTTTGGCGAGAATATCGCATCGCGCGGAATGACGGAGACGGAGATTTGCCTGGGCGACCGCTTCTCGCTGGGCAGCGCCATTGTCGAGGTCAGCCACGGCCGCCAGCCTTGCTGGAAGCTCGATCATCGTTTCGGCGCGCGGGACGTGATGGCGACGATCGTCAAAACCGGCCGTTGCGGCATCTATTTTCGGGTTATTCGGGAAGGCGAAGCGGAGGCGGGAACACGCATGGCGTTGCTCGACCGCCCATTGCCCGACTGGAGCATCGCGCGCGTCTTTCGTCTGTTGATCGGTGGCGGGCACAAGGCCGATCCCGATGCGGTACGCGCGCTGGCGCAGATGCCCGTGCTGGCCGAGGCATGGCGGGAGCGGGCGCGCAAGCTGGCGGGCTGATCCATATCATCTGGCCGACACTGCGCCGCTGGGCTAGGCTTTGCCCATGAACGCAGACATCAACAATATCGTCATCCTGACCGGTGCGGGCATTTCGGCGGAAAGTGGCTTGGCTACCTTTCGTGGGCCGGACGGGCTGTGGGAAGGACATCGGGTCGAGGATGTCTGCACACCCGAAGCGCTCGCGCGCAATCCGGTGCTGGTGCACCGTTTCTATGACGAACGGCGCGCCAGGCTGGCGGAGGTCGCCCCCAATCCCGCGCATCAGGCGCTCGCTGCGCTGGATGCGGCATGGGGTGGCGATCTGCTGATCGTGACGCAGAATGTCGATGATCTGCACGAGCGGGCCGGCGCCCAACGGCTTCTGCATATGCATGGCGAACTGCAATCTGCCTTATGCGCCGCCTGCGGAAAGGCAGAGGCTTGGACCGCCCCTTTGCCGCCTGCGTCGGTCTGCACTGGCTGCGGCCAGCCACGATTGCGGCCCGACATCGTGTTCTTCGGCGAAATGCCCTATGACATGGAGCGCATCGACGCGGCGCTGTGCCGTGCCGACCTGTTCGTGTCGATCGGCACGTCGGGCGCGGTCTATCCGGCGGCGGGCTTTGTCCAGACCGCGCGGCATGCTGGCGCGCGCACGCTGGAGCTTAATCTCGATCCATCAGCGGGCAGCGCTTATTTCGAGGAAACGCGGCTCGGTCCGGCGAGCGAACTGGTGCCGGAGATGGTGCGCGAATTGCTGGGCTAACGGCTTCATTCGACCGATCCGCTATCCGGCGCAACGGGGCCTTCATCCCGATAGAGCAGCATCACCGACCCATCCTCGCCAGCGACAGCGCGCACGGGCAGGCTCATTTGCAGGGCGGAGAGAAATTCCCGGCTGTCGGTGATGCGAAAACGTCCGCCGATGCGCAGCGCCGACACGCGGTTGTCGCCGATCAGGATCGGCGCGGTGCGATACCGGTTGAACTCGTCCGTTGCCTGCTCGATCGTTTCGCCATCCAGTTCGACCATCTGTTCGCGCCAGGCGGTGCGCTGGTTGATCAGTCGAGGGCCAAGCTTGGTAAGCGCAATGCTGCGCGGCTGGATCACCGCGCCGCTCCCCGCGCTGACCCGTTGCCCGACATGGTCGCCCGAACGAACAGTGACAGCGCCATTGGTGACGGTCAGTTCGACGAGGGACGGGCGCATCCGCACGTTGAAGGCGGTGCCGACCGCGCGGATGACGGCGGATCGCGCTTCGACATCGAAGGGGCGCCGTGTATCGTGCGCGACGTCGAAAGAGGCTTCCCCCCGGATGATCCGCACCTTGCGGCCATTGGCGGTGAAGCGGACTTCGGCTTCGCTGTCGCTGTTGAGATGCAGGGATGAGCCGTCGTCCAGCGCAATGTCGCGAATCTCGCCGATCCCGGTTTCGTAGCGATCGACTCCGCTGAAGGTGCGAACTGTCACGATGGCCGCGACGATGAACAGCAGGACGGAAACGGCGGCGGCGATCATGATGTTGCGGGACAGGCGGCGCTGCTGTGCCTCGCTGACGATCGCCGCCATCGGGGGCAGGGTGACGTCTGCTGCTGCGCTCTTGAGCCGTTCGGTGGCTTCCCATGCCGCTTCGGCACGGGCAAAGGCCACAGCGTGCCGCGGGTCCGCTTCTATCCACTGGCAGAATGCGGCTTCTTCTTCAGGCGTGGGGCTGCTGTTAAGCCTGACCAGCAGGCGCGCGGCTTCCGCTTCTATCGCGTCCCTGCAACTTGAACTTGGTCCCGACGCCTGCACGTTCGAAGTCCGTTTCCTCACGTTCTGCCCAGGCTCGCATAACTATTGCGATTGCTTTGGCCAGATGTTTTTCAACAGTAGAAACGGACAGAGACATTTCCTCCGCTATTTCCAGCATCGATTTTTCGTGAATGCGGCGAAGAATAAATACCCGACGGCACTGGGTAGGCAATGATTCGACGATTACCTCGACCTGACGCAGCGCCTCGCGGGCATAAAGCTGGGCCTCGATATTATTTTCGCCCCCCAGCAATTCCAGGTCGGCGATCGTCTCGAAGCTAACCACCTTGTTGCGGCGGGCATTGTCGATGACGAGGTTACGGGCGATGGTGAACAGATAGGCCCGGCCCGTCGTCACATTTTCCCAATTCTCCGTCGCATAGGCGCGAGTGAGAACTTCGGCGACCATGTCGTCCAGTTCATGGGTAGATGGTAATATGCGGCGAAGACGACCGCGCAGGGCCGCTTCCTGTGGCAGGATGACGGTTTTGAACCATTCCAGCTTAGCGCGAACCCGATGCACGTTGACCCCCTGTTTTTGTCAGCCGCGCCTCTCCGATTTCTTTTATTTGTAACAGTTGAACCATGGTTGCAGGGGTCTGTCCAGCCAACCATCGGTCAAATTTTACCGATCGGCTAAAATGTTCCGCCGATCGGCATATTTGTTGTGGATATGTCGCTGTTCACATATTTTCGTTGCTCAGTCGGGTGGAATTTCCGCCGGTGCGCGATCCGGTTGATCATAGTCTGGGCCGACGGGCGTGATCTCGTCAGGCTCTGTCATGGGCAGTTCGTTCGGGGCGGCGGGCGGTGGCGCTTCGTCGGGCGATTGTGGTTCGATGATGTCGGGCGGCGGCATGCCATCGGGGCTGGGATGTGGTTGGGTGGCCATCTGGGGCTCCTTGATATAGGGACAATAGGGCTACGCGCGACCATCGGGACCGGTTCCACGCGCCTGTTCCACTATCCCTTGCCTCTTCCCGCGCTTTTCTCTATGCCGCGCCGACCGGCGACCGATGCGGGCGTGGCGAAACTGGTAGACGCGCCAGATTTAGGTTCTGGTATCGCAAGATGTGGGGGTTCGAGTCCCTTCGCCCGCACCAGTTGCGCCGCCTGCGGCACGCCACCGAAATTCAGCTGAAGAAAGCGTTTGAGAGAAGAGATGCAGACTGTCGAGACGTTGAACGAGGGCCTTAAGCGCGCCTACACCGTAACCATCACGGCGAAGGATATCGACGCCCGCGTCGAGAAGGAAGTGCTGGCGATCGCCCCGCAGGTGCGCATGCCCGGCTTCCGCCCCGGCAAGGTGCCGGCCAATCTCGTCAAGAAAATGCACGGTGAGTCGCTTCAGCGCGACGCGCTCAACAATTCGATTCAGGAAAGCATTCAGAAGCTGATCGCCGACCAGAAGCTGCGTCCCGCGATGCAGCCTGCTGTTGAGCTGGACGAAGGCTTCGAATTCGGCAAGGACGCCGAGATCAAGGTCGCTCTGGAAGTGCTGCCTGAAATCGCGGCGCCCAGCGTCGATGGCCTGAAGCTGGAACGGCTGACCGTTGAAGTCGCCGAAAGCCAGGTCGACGAAGCCGCTGGCCGCATCGCGACCCAGCAGGGCGCGCTTGAAGAACATGCCGATGACCATGCGGCGCAGGACGGCGACACGCTGACCATCGATTTCCTGGGCAAGGTTGACGGTGAAGCCTTTGAAGGCGGCGCGGCCGAAGATATCAAGCTGACGATTGGCGCCGGGCAGTTCATCCCCGGCTTCGAAGAGCAGCTTGGCGGCGCGAAGAAGGGTGACGAGAAGGTCATCGAAGTGACCTTCCCCGAAGATTATGGCGCGGCCCATCTGGCCGGCAAGCTCGCCACCTTCGACATCAAGGTGAAGTCGATCCTGAACGCCGACAAGCCCAAGCTGGACGATGATTTCGCCAAGTCGCTTGGTCTGGAAGGGCTTGAGCAGCTCAAGGATCTGCTCAAGGGCCAGATCGAGCAGGAGCATAACGGCCTTACCCGTACGCACATGAAGCGCAAGCTGCTCGACCAGCTGGCTGCCGCCCATGATTTCGACGTGCCGCCCAGCATGGTGGAAGCCGAGTTCAACCAGATCTGGCAGCAGCTTCAGCATGAAGCGACCCATGAGGAAGATCCGGCCGCCGCGCTGGCTGAAATGGAAGCCGAGAAGGAAGACTATCGCGGCATCGCCGTTCGGCGCGTCCGCTTGGGTCTCCTGCTGTCGGAAATCGGCCAGGCCAATGGCGTGACCGTCTCCGATCAGGAAATGAACCGCCTTATCATGCAGGCTGCGCAGCAGTACGGCCCGCAGGACCGCGAGCGCTTCGTGCAGTATGTCCGTCAGGACCCGATGGCCGCCGCTCAGCTGCGCGCGCCCCTCTATGAAGACAAGGTCGTCGACTTCCTGTTCGACAAGGCCGAAGTCACCGACCGCGCCGTGAGCCGTGAGGAACTGGAAGCCGCGATCGAAGCGGAAGACGGTGATCTCAAGCCCCATGTTCACGGTCCGGGCTGTGGCCATGACCATGACGAAAAGCCCAAGGCCAAGAAGGCTGCGCCCAAGAAGAAGGCGGAAGAGCCTGCTGCCGAAGACGATGCCGCTGCGGTAGACGCCGACGCTGAGGCGCCGGCCAAGAAGGCTGCGCCCAAGAAGGCCGCCGCCAAGAAGGACGAAGCCGTGGCTGAAGACGCCGCCGCCGAGGAGAAGCCCAAGAAGAAGGCCGCTCCCAAAAAGGCTGCCGCCAAAGCGGAATAAGGCCTTCGGTCCGTGAATGAACAGCGCCCGGCTTCCCCAGCGAAGCGCGGGCGCTTTTCATTTCGGGACCGGCATGGCAGATGAAATATTAATGATGAACGCCCATGGATGTGCGCGCGAAATGGGCAGGGGTTTTGGGATCGATGAAGGAATTTCCCGCAGTGAACAGCGAAACCGCCGCCGCGGCTCCGCGCATCGCAGTGATCCTGCCCTGCTATAATGAGGCGGGCGCGATCGTGCAGACCGTGGCGGACTTCCGACGCGCGCTACCCCACGCTGACATCTATGTTTTCGACAATAATTCGAACGATGGCAGCCGCGAACTGGCGGCCGGGGCGGGGGCGATCGTCCGCCGCGTCAGCCAGCAGGGCAAGGGTCATGTGGTTCGCCGCATGTTCGCCGATGTCGACGCGGACATCTATATCATGGCCGATGGCGACGCGACCTATGAGGCCGCGGCCGCACCGACGATGGTCGCCGCCATGCTGGAGGATAATCTCGACATGGTCGTCGGCAGCCGCAAGTCGGAAGTCGAGGAAGCCTATCGGCGTGGTCATCGCTTGGGCAATGCCGTGCTGACGGGCCTGCTCAAACAATTATTCGGTCGCAGCTTCACCGACATTCTGTCGGGCTATCGGGTTTTTTCCCGCCGCTTCGTCAAGAGTTTCCCCGTGCTGTCCGCCGGGTTCGAGATCGAGACGGAAATGAGCGTCCACGCGCTGGAACTGGCGATGCCGGTTGCCGAAGTCGTGACGGCATATGGCGCGCGCCCCGAAGGCTCGGTCAGCAAGTTGAGCACCTATCGCGACGGATGGCGCATCCTGCGCACGATCATGACGCTATACCGTGTCGAGCGGCCGATCCTCTTTTTCGGCATCATCGCGGCCTTCCTTGCCGCGCTGGCGCTCGGCCTTGCTGCGCCGTTGATCGTCACCTTCGTCCAGACCGGGCTGGTGCCGCGTTTTCCTACTGCGATTCTCGTTACAGGGCTGATGATTCTCGCCACCCTGTCGGGCATGTGCGGGCTGATCCTGGATACGGTGGTGCGCGGGCGTCGCGAAGTGCGACGGCTCGCCTATCTCACATTTCGCGCGCCATCGGACTTCGCCCGCCTAGACTGAAGTATCGGCCCCCCTTGAACCATTTGCCTTTTGTGCCGATGTAGGGGTGGGCAAAAGCACCTGACCGAAAGAGCACAATGACCAATATCATGCACGATCCCATGGCTGCGCTGGTTCCTATCGTTATCGAGCAGTCGAACCGGGGCGAACGCAGCTTCGACATTTTCTCGCGCCTGCTGCGCGAGCGGATCATTTTCCTGACCGGCCAGGTCGAGGATCATATGGCCTCCCTGATCGTCGCTCAGCTCCTGTTCCTCGAATCGGAAAATCCGAAGAAGGACATCTGGATGTACATCAACTCGCCCGGCGGCGTGGTGACGGCAGGCATGGCGATCCATGACACGATGAAATATATCCGTCCCCAGGTCGGCACCGTGTGCATCGGCCAGGCCGCATCGATGGGCAGTTTCCTGCTCGCGGCGGGTGAACCGGGCAAGCGTATCGCGCTGTCCAATTCGCGGATCATGATCCATCAGCCGTCCGGCGGCGCACAGGGCATGGCCAGCGATATCGAGATCCAGGCCAAGGAAATCCTGCGTATTCGCCGCCGCCTCAACGACCTGTATGTCGACTATACCGGCAAGTCGCTGGAAGAGATCGAACGGGCGATGGACCGCGACACTTTTCTCGAAGCGGACGAGGCTAAGGCCTTCGGTCTGGTCGACGAAGTGTTCGATCGGCGGCCGGCGTTGCCGGATGCGGCCGACGCTTAAAGCCAATCTTTACCGGGGCGCGCCATTTTCCCCTCTTGTGGAACCGGCGCGCCACGGGCTAGAATGGCGTTTGGACCAGAATATCCCTGATCGAAGCGGACCTGCTGGCCGCTGAACCGACGGGGAAGAAAGAATGGCGAATGACTAAGCTTACCGGCTCCGATTCCAAAAGTACGCTTTACTGCTCCTTCTGCGGCAAATCGCAGCATGAGGTGCGTAAGCTGATCGCGGGGCCGACCGTGTTCATCTGTGATGAATGCGTGGAACTGTGCAACGACATCATCCGGGAGGAGACCAAGGGCGGTCTCGTCGGCAAGAAGGATGGCGGCGTGCCGACCCCGCAGGAAATCTGCGATGTGCTCGACGATTATGTCATCGGCCAGAACCGGGCGAAGCGCGTCCTGTCGGTCGCCGTCCACAATCATTACAAGCGCCTCAACCACGGGTCCAAGCCGGGCGAGGTGGAACTGGCCAAGTCGAACATCCTGCTCGTCGGCCCTACCGGCTGTGGCAAGACATTGCTGGCGCAGACGCTGGCCAAGACGTTCGACGTGCCCTTCACCATGGCCGATGCGACGACCCTGACCGAAGCGGGCTATGTCGGCGAGGATGTCGAAAATATCATCCTCAAGCTGCTCCAGGCTTCCGACTATAATGTCGAGAAGGCGCAGCGCGGCATCGTCTATATCGACGAAATCGACAAGATCAGCCGCAAGGCCGAGAACCCGTCGATCACTCGCGACGTGTCGGGCGAAGGCGTGCAGCAGGCGCTGCTCAAGCTGATGGAAGGCACGACGGCGTCGGTTCCGCCGCAGGGTGGCCGCAAGCATCCGCAGCAGGAGTTTTTGCAGGTCGACACGACCAACATCCTGTTCATCTGCGGCGGTGCATTTGCGGGCCTGGAAAAGATCATCGGCGACCGTCTGGAAGCCAAATCGATCGGTTTCGGCGCATATGTCGCAGCCCCTGAAGAGCGCAAGACCGGCGAATTGCTGCGTCAGAGCGAACCGGAAGATCTACTCAAATTCGGCCTGATCCCTGAATTTGTCGGCCGTCTTCCCGTCATCGCCACGTTGGAAGATCTCGACGTTTCGGCGCTGGTCAAGATTCTGGGCGAACCGAAAAACGCGCTGGTCAAGCAATATGGCAAGCTGTTCGACATGGAAAATGTCGATCTCAGCTTCACCGACGATGCGCTCGTCGCCATCGCGAAGCGTGCGATCGAGCGCAAGACCGGCGCGCGTGGCCTGCGTTCCATTCTGGAAGCGATCCTGCTCGACACCATGTTCGACCTGCCCTCGATGCAGGGCGTAGGCGAAGTGGTGGTCGATAAGGATGTCGTCATGGGTTCGAAGGAACCGATTCGCGTGTTCAGCGAAAAGGGCAAGCGGGCCGAAGACGCCGCCTGACCGCACAGCGATATCCCGAATTTGATAGGGGCCGGTGAGCAATCACCGGCCCTTTTTCATGGCACTTGCGTGCGTTGCACAAAAATTCCTGTTGCGTTGCAAAATTGCACCACCGTTAAACAGTTTGGTGGAGGTCAGGAAAAGTCATTAAAATATAATAATTTAATCCCAATGACCGGTCAGTCAAAAGCGTAACGACGCGTGGCAGGAGAGGTATGTGACAGTCCGGGTGCTGCATTGTAACAAAAGTGCAAACAGAGCATCACAGGGCGTTCGCCAGAAGCCATCACAGCATGGCTCCGGCTTGAAAGAGCAAAAACATCAAGGCGCCACGCGCCACTCTTGAAAAAGGGACAAGGGTCACATGAAACAGTTTCTGAT